>NZ_CABPUX010000001.1:1093211-1173022 GCF_902460715.1 Campylobacter concisus
CCTTATTTAGCTCATCTATCATAGTGCTATCTTTTTTGATGCCAGCTACGACTTTATCGATGTTTTCATTTATAGCTTTACTCATCTCACCAAATTCATCATTTGATCTTACCTCTAGCTTGCTTGGTGCTTTTGCTTCGTAAGTTACAAATTTAAATAGATCATCAAGCTTAGACTGGATAGTTTTTATAGGGTTAAGAGACTTTTTAAGTAAGAAATAGACAAATGCTGAGAGGATAACGATAAATAGCACTGCTAGGATTAGTTGGATCTTTAGGAGGGGCATAGTATTTGACGTAAATACATCTTTTTGCATAGCAGAGATAGCCAGCCAGCCACGATCGTTTAGCTCTATGAAGTCAGCATATCTATCCTCGCCCTTTGTGTTTTTATAGGCAATTAGTCCATTTTCATTAAATTCTTTATTTTTATATCTAGCGACTAGCTTGCTTGTGGTTGGATTGTCTTTACCGACTAGATCTTTGTCAGGGTGGATGATGATCTTGCCATCTTTATCTATTACGTAAGCATAACTATAATCAGTCTTGCTGATACTCATGATCTCTTTGCTTAGCTCTTCGATGCTAACATTTGTCGCTGTTACACCGATGTCTTTTATAGGAGCAACGAAGCTTATCACCATTTGTTGCAAAGATGCAGATACGTAAGGATCGGTAAAGGTAATGCCATTTTTTTCTTTAGCTAGTTTATACCAGTCTCTAGCTCTTGGATCATAGCCATCTTTTGGGGTTTCATTTTTGCCATTTGAGCGGTACATCGCACCGTCATTATAGCCAGCATAAACAAGCCCAACCTCTTTATTTGACATCGATTTGCCTTGAGCTAGGATGGCGTCGATGCCGTTGCGGTTTTCGTCTAGCTTAGACAAGATGGAGGACATGCTATCCACGATATGAAGATTGTTATTAAAAAATGTATTCATTGCATTTTTAACATCTTTTAGAATTTGGCGCTGTGTTTGCGTGACTAGCTCGATCGTTTTGTTTTGGGCAGTGTAGTAACTAGTAGCCGACATAGCCACAAACGATATACATAGAGCAACTATTAGCATTAGTGCTATTTTATTGGTGATTGACTTCACACGAATTCCTTTACATATGATTTACATTGTCGCAATATCGGCTAGTTTAAAAAGAATTGTATAGCTGTTTAAAAAATTTTTCTTTAAAAATAAGAAATTTTGATCTAAAAGATAAATTTAAGGTCTATCTTTTATTAAATTTAAAAGATTTTCTCTGATATTTTCGTTAGTTAAATTTGAAATTTCGCCGTAGAAATTCCCCTCTTTATCTAGCAGATAGATAGCAGAGCTGTGAGCGACAGAGTAGCCCATAGCAGAGTTTTTAAGATGCATTTTTTGGTATTTTACGCCGTAGTTTTTAGCAACTTTTGGCAGATCGTTCATCTTTAGCCCGTCTGCATCTTTGTAGAAATTTTTTGCCATTAGGGTTAAATTTTCAGGCGTGTCACGATCAGGATCAAGAGTGATGAAAAGTAGCTCAAAGTCGTCTCTTTTTAGCTTATTTAGCTCATCGCCCACAAGAGAGAGCGTAGTAGGGCAGACATCGGGGCAGTAAAGATAACCAAAATATATCGCTTTATACTTGCCGTTATAGTTTTTAAGGCTCACTTCGCCATGCTCTGAAAGCGCCTTAAAATCATACTTGTTTGGCTTTATAAAAAGCATCGCAAGACCAGCGCATATTAAGATTATTATTAAGCCCCAAAGTGTCTTTTTCATCATTTGCCCTTACATTTTTAGATCAAGATCGACAAAAAATCCAGTCTCTTTTTCGCCATCAAGCAGCTTAAACCTATACCTCATAAGATCGACCACGCAAGCACTTAGCACGACTTGGGCTATTAGATTATCGCCTCTTTGATCAAGCCTTGCCTTTATAGAACCCATGTTCATATTTATGCCATCGATTACAAGGTTTGGATCTTTTAGCCCTAAATTTTTGCCATTAATGATCTTAAAGCTAAACGGCCTCATCGCAAAGATCGGTCTTGGCGAGATGTCTATCTTTAGCTTAACGCCATTAAATTTCACCTCGCAAGCATCTTTGTTTAGATCGCATTTTAAAGGATCAAGTGATGTATTTACATCGGCAAATTCAGGCGGATCCTCTTTGCTGACCATAAATTTATGACCCATCCAAAAAGCGCCTGCTACGATAAAGATGAGTGAAAAAATGATTAGAATTTTTTTCATTATTTAAAGTTTTTAGTTACTCCGATATTATCAAGCTTGATGCTTTCGCCGTTGCTAAATTTAAGCTCCAAATCAACCTTGTCGCCATCTTTTATGGGCTTATTTAGATCCATAAGCATGATGTGAAGACCGCCAGGTGCTAGCTTTGTCTCGCCATTTTTTGGGATAACAGCGTCTTCAACCTGAACCATAGCCATCATGCCATTTTCCATCTTGTGAGTGTGAATTTCAGTGCTTTTACAAACACTTGAATGAACGCCAACTAGCTTTACATCGGCATTTGAAGCATTTTTGATATTCATGAAAATAGCGCTGTTGTTTGTACCGGGCTTTGTGTCTCTTGCTCTGACATTTTCTAGGCTTATATCTGCCGCCATAAGAGTAGAAGCTGCTAGCATAGCACCAAAAACAAGTTTTTTCATATTTTTCCTTTATGGTAAATTAATAATGGTTTTCAGATTATACATATAAAGAAACTAAAATTCCCTTTAAAATTTAAAAATTGAAATTTTTTAGGTTATAATTACGCACTAAATTTTACTTTTTGGGACACTTCACTTGAAAAAGATACTATTTTTCTTCATCGCGTTAGCGCCTTGTCTTTTTGCCCAAAATTACGAAGAAATTTACTTAAAAAATGGCCCATCTGCTGTCATAGAAGCCATTGAAAAGAACATTTTAAGTAAGGACTACTGGCTGAACAAGCTCAAAGACAAGGACGTTAGATACGGATACTACGACAACGAGATACTTCTAAGCGTGGTTGATAAGACTGACAAAGAGCTTGAGGTCATCTCTTATAAAGACGGAGTTACAAAAAAACTCTTTAGCTCAAGCGTCATTGTTGGCAAAAATGGCGACAAACTGCTTGAGGGCGACCTAAAAACGCCAGTTGGCGTCTATCAGCTCACACGTAGATTTACGCCAAATGATAGATATCTTGGACCTATTGCCTTTTCTCTTTCATATCCAAATTTACTTGATAAACTTGCAAAACGTAATGGCAGCGGCATCTGGATACATGGCTATCCGCTCGATGGTCAAAGGACAGATGAGCTAAAGACAAAAGGCTGCGTGGCTATGCAAAATGACATCTTGATGAAATTTGACGAAGTTATAGACCATAAAAAAACGCTCGCTTTTATCTATGAGGACAAGCGCCCAGAAGCAAGCGCGAACGACATAGCGGTGATCATCTCTGGAATTCTTAACTGGAAGAAGACTTGGAGCGAGAGCGACATTAATAGCTATTTGAAATTTTATGATAAAGATTTTGAGCGATATGACGGCATGAGCTTAGAAAATTTTAAAAATATGAAACGAGCAATCTTTTCTAAAAAAGAGAAAAAACATATCGCTTTTTCAAATTTTCTCATCACGCCTTATCCAAACCTTAAAAACGACAAGCTATTTCGTGTGAGTTTTTATGAGGATTATGCTGCTGATACGCATAAATTTGCAGGTCAAAAGACCCTTTATGTCAAGCTTTATGGCGATGAGATGAAAATTTTTATAGAGGAGTAGAAGTGGAAAAATCTCAAGAAGTAAAAGAGAAGATAGAGAAAATTTTAGAGGCGAGGTCTGCATTTTTTGCTGAGCTAGACCGCCAAGTGCCAAAGAAAAATGGCACTGACGTCTTTGACTTTACCAAGGTCAAAGAGGCTGATCTAAAAGAAATTTACGCTAAATTTTATGCATTTGACTACAACGTAAGAAAGCTCTTGCCTGACGTTTATAAAGCTTATGATGTGAATTTCAATGTCTGAGATACGCTTAAACAAAGCAGCCTATATCCACAATCTAACTAAAATTTGTGACAAAGCTGGCGGAAAAGAAAAAGTGATCGTCGTGCTAAAAGATAACGCTTATGGGCACGGCGTAAGGCTCATTGCTAGCGAGGCTAAAAAATTTGGCATAAAAAACTGCGCTGTAAAGAGCGAATTTGAAGCCAATGAGATCGCTGATATCTTTGAAAATATCTTGATCCTCTCACACATCCCAACAGGCGATGAGAGCGCTAAATTTACCTACGCCATAAACGACATAGACGCACTTTTAAAGATAAAAGAAAATACAAAAATCAACCTCGCCATCGACACTGGCATGCATAGAAATGGGCTTGATATAAGCGAGCTTGATTATGCATTTGAAATTTTAGCTAGAAGAAATTTAGAGCTTCTTGGCGCTTATACGCACTTTCGCGCAAGTGATGAGCTAAATGCTGATTATTTCGTGCAAAGAGAAAACTTTAGCGCCGCAAAAGCGAAAATTTTAGCTCTTTGTGATGAGTTTGGTATAAAAAAACCGATCTTTCACTCTCACAACTCAGCCGCCCTTGAAAGGACGAGCGAGATAAAAGACGAGATGGTGCGCGTGGGCATCGCCCAGTATGGATATGCTCAGTTTAATGGCTCTTTAAATTTAAAGCCAGTGCTTTCACTTTGGGCAAAGCGCGTTAGCAGACGGGTCTTAAAAAGTGGTCAAAGCGTGGGATATGGGGCTAAATTTATAGCAAAAGATGATATAAACGTCGCTACTTATGATCTTGGATATGGCGACGGACTGCTAAGATACAATGGACTTGGTGAGCTAAGGCTTGCAAACGGCGAGCTGATACTTGGCAAAATTTCTATGGATAGCTTTAGCTGCAAAGATAGTGGCGAGTGGGTCTGTGTCTTTGAGGACGCAAATGTCTGGGCTAACTTTTTTGGCACGATAAACTACGACATCTTGGTCAAACTCTCGCCAAATATCACTAGAAAATTTATATAAAGGTAATATGTGAAAAAGATCGTTTTATTAGCTCTTGTAAGCCTTGCTTTTGGTGTGCAAGAGAGTGAGTTTAAAGTTTATGAGCAGATACTAAATCAGCTTGATACAAAGCAGATCCCAGCCTTTGTCGTTCAAACCGCAAAGCCAAATTTACCAAGCAGGGTCGATGAGATGATCACGCTAAAAGATGTAAGCAGCGACGGGCTAAACATACATGGCGAGTTTGTCTTAAATGAGACCAAGACAAAGAAACTAAAAGGCTATAACAAGGCTCAAATTTCGGCTTTAAAAGATGAATTTTATCAAAATGGAAAAGAGGCGCTTTGCAACTCAGGCATGGCAAGAGCTGCGCTAAATCGCGGCATCACGCTAAGTGGTAGCTATGGCTTTGAGGGTAGACATCTTTTTGATTTGAAGCTGGATAAGAGTAGTTGCGAGTAGCCCTTTTTGCTCTGGTTTTTTGCTCGCTTGCTCTGGCTCATACGCCAGATATGGCAGCGAAAAATCACGCAACATACTACAAAAAAAAGCTCCCATTTATCTGCACGCCGACGCTAACGCTTAACGATATCTTAAACGTTGGCGACACGCTCATCTACAGATACGCCGTCAAACACGCAAGAAAGCAAGAGATCAAAAGGCTTGAAGAAAAAGAGCTTTTGGAATTTATCGAGGCTATAAAAAAAGAGAATTTAAGAACTGCTTGCAAGGACAAAGAAATTTTAAATATGCTAAGTATCGGCGTTAGCCTGGATGAAATTTTCTACTCAGAAAACGGCGAACTAATCTTTGAATACACTATAAAAGATGAAGACTGCAAGAGACTTCAGTGAAATTTGTGGTTAATTCAGTTTTTGGCTTGTCAATTTAGTTTTTAGCCAAACTGTATTTGTAAATTTTAACAAAACCGCATGCAGTGCGTCAGCACTGTTGCATGCCACTTATAACGTTGTCGGGGTTGGGGGATTGTTAAGGGGGAAGGGAGCTCTTTTACTTCGCAAACTCGTAACTGCAAGCAGACCATAATTCAAGCCTCTTCCCCCTTAACAAAGAAATAAACATTTAAATTTAATTAGGTTGCTTTGCAAATTTTAAACTTTCACTCACTCGCAAGAATTGACTACTAAAATTTGGCTTCGCTTATCGCTTAGCTCAAATTTTAGAGCCGAAATTACTCGTTCATGAAATTTTAAAATTTGCCTGACGATCACTTGATTTAACAAAGCAAATTTACAAATTTTAAAATCTTACTCACTCGCCTTAGCAGACTACTAAATTTAGGCTACACTTCATTTAGCACTAAATTTAGAGCCGTGATATGCTCGCTCATAAATTTTAAAATTTACTAGAGTTTTTAAACACATGCAGTGCGTCAGCACTGTTGCATGCCCCTCTAACGTGCGAGGGTTTTTACTCGGGCTTCGCCTCGTAACTGCAAGCAGACGTGGGATCTAAAGGGAGATAAAGGGACGGCTTTGCTTCGCTAGCTCGCAACTGCAAGCAGACCGTAATTCAAGTCCCCTTGTCTCCCTTTTGAATAAAAGAAATCTATAAATTTAATCAAGCTATCTTTTCAAATTTTAAACTTTCACTCACTCGCAAGAATTGACACTAAAATTTGGCTTCACTTGCCACTAAAATTAGAGCCAAAATTACTCGTTCATGAAATTTTAAAATTTGTCTATCTTTATTTAAAATTTAAACCAAAAAACAAAAAATTTAGCCCAAATTTACTAAGGGCTAAATTTTTACATACCTCTTTTTATCTCTTGCTCTAGTCTTTGAAGCTCGGCGATCCTGTCACTAGTGCTTGGGTGCGTTCTAAAAAGCACGCTAAGCTTGCTAGTTAGCGAGCCAAATGGATTTACGATAAACATATGTGCGCTTTGTTCGCTTGCGTTTTGCATGACGTAAGAATTTGAGTAGTTTTCAAGTTTTGTTAGCGCGCTAGCTAGCCACTCTGGGTGTCCCGTTAGATAGGCTGCGCCTTTGTCCGCCTTATACTCGCGCTCCCTTGAGATCGCCATTTGGATGACCGTGGCAGCTAGAGGCATCACAACGGCGATGATTAGCATAATTACTGGGTTGGCGTTTCGCTGCGAGTTTTGATTTTGACCAGCGAGGGTGCCTATCTTGGCAAAATTTGCGACCATCGCGATAGCCCCAGCTAGTATGGCAGCAACTGAGCCAGTTAGGATGTCGTAGTGCCTTACGTGGCTTAGCTCGTGAGCTAGCACGCCCTCGATCTCGTTTTCATTTAAAATTTTTAAAAGCCCCTCGGTTACTGCAACGGCTGCGTGACTTGGGTTGCGACCTGTGGCAAAGGCATTTGGTACCTCTTCTGGGATGATGTAAATTTTTGGCATCGGCAAATTCGCCTTTTGTGTGAGGCGTGAGACGATCTCGTAAAGGCCGTGAGCGTTGTTCTCATCGACTGGGATGGCGTTATATCTTTTTAGCACGAGCTTGTCGCTGAAAAAATAAGAAAATAGGTTCATGCCAGCTGCCATCAAAAAGGCGATCATCATGCCTTGTTCGCCGCCCACATAGCCGCCAACAGCGATAAAAACTAACATTAAAGCAACCATTAAAAAAGCGGTTTTGAAAATTTCCATTTTTGTCCTTATTTTATAGCATTTGGCAAGATCGCTGCGTCGATCTCAAATTTCGCAAGCTCGAAAAGGCTTGCTTCACTCTCTATCAAAACAGCGATAAGTGCGTCAAATAGGTAGTTTTGCGCAACTTTTGCCAGATCTTTTGCCAGCGTAATATCGGCAATAATAAATTTTGCTCCAGCGGCGTTTGCGATGATGGCTTCGTTTATGTCATTTGCAATGATGCTAAAGTTTGCTCCAGCTTCTAGCGCTTTTTCTATCAAATTTCTATCAAATTTAAAGAGATTTTGCCTACCGCTTGAAATTTCATCTTCGCTTTTACAAAGAAATAGCGGTTCAAATTTTATCAGCTCATCACCCAAAATTTTCATCTCTCACCCTTTATGCACTCTTTGCAGATGTATTTTCCGTCCCTTAGCACCATTTGATCGATGTCGCTAAAGACACCGCATTTGCTGCACTCTTCGAAGTTGCTGCTGCTTATCTTGTCGCTTTTTTTTCTATTTTTAAAAAATATGATGTAAATCGCAACCAAAATCGCTACAAAAAGCAAGTATTTCAACGTATCTCCCCTTGATTTTTGAGATTAAAAAATATGTAGTTTCTGTTTTTTTCATTATAAATTTGCGCATCTATGCCTGAAATTTCATCCATGACGCTAGAGCCCTTGTAGATGAGAAACTTAGTGCTCTCATCATAAAATCCCTTGCAAATTTTTATAAGCTCTTTTGTCTTGCTAAGCGCCCTTGAAGTGATGAGATCAGCTGTAAATTTATCTGCAAGCTCGATCTTTTGGCTATGAACTTCTAAATTTTGCAAGCCAAGCTCGATCTTAGCGTAGCTTAGAAATGATGACTTTTTAGCTATCGGCTCAAAAAGGTACCACTTAGTGCGCGGCATCGCAAGCGCTAAAAATATCGCTGGAAAGCCAGCTCCACTACCAACATCGATCGCCGTTTTGGCACTTAGGTCAAAAATTTCAAGCGGCTTTATGCTATCAAGCACCTGCTCGCTTATATCTTTATAGTTGCTTAAGCTATGAACTTTGTTAAATTTAGCAAAAATTTGAGCGTAAGCCTTTACTTTTTCGTCAAATTCTGCTGGCAAGCAAAGCTCATCTTTCATCACAAGATGTGCCCCATTTGCTCTTTTTTGACCTTTAAGTAGCCTTCGTTAAATTTATTTGGTTTTATGACGATAGGCACGCGTTTTACGATCTTTACTGAGCTTAGTCCGTGAAGTTTTAATGGGTTATTTGTGAGTAAATTTACCTCTTTTATGCCGTAGTGATTTAGGATAAAATCGACCACTTCGTATGTCCTCTCATCAGCCTTAAAACCTAGCTGGTGATTGGCTTCAATGGTGTCAAAGCCCTTATCTTGGAGGTTGTAGGCATTTATCTTGTTTAAAAGCCCGATATTTCTGCCCTCTTGACGCAGGTAGATGACCATGCCACCATTTTCTTCGATATATTTTAGGCTCGCTTCGAGCTGGTCGCGACAGTCGCACTTTAGGCTTCCGATCGCATCGCCAGTTAGGCACTCAGAGTGAATTCTAATATTTACCACTTCGCTTAGAGGCTCTTTGTAGATCACAAGGTGCTCTTTTGCCCCTTCTTTGAAGGCTTGAACCTTATAAGTGCCAAATCTTGAGGGTAGATTTGCGGCGTTTGAAATTTCTATTTTCATTTTAAATTTACTCCAACTGTGCTAAACTAGCTAAAAATCACGCATTTTAACAAAGAAAAGGCAAAAATATGTTTAAACGTTTTAGAAGATTAAGAATAAATCCAGCTTTAAGAGACATGGTAAGAGAGACTAGCCTTAGCGTAAATGACTTCATCTATCCGCTCTTTGTGGTCGAGGGCAAAGGCGTTAAAAACGAGATCGCTTCGATGCCGGGCGTCTATCAAATGAGTATCGATGAAATTTTAAAAGAGTGCGAAGAGATAGTAAATTTAGGCATAAAATCGATCATTTTATTTGGCATACCAAGCCTAAAAGATAGCGTTGGCAGCGATGCACTAAGTAACGACGGCATCATCGCAACTGCGCTTCGTGCCATAAAAGATAAATTTCCAAATTTAGTAGTCGTCACTGATCTTTGCTTTTGCGAATACACAGACCACGGTCACTGCGGCATAATCGACCACGTGCATAACACCATCGACAACGATGCAACGCTTGAAATTTCAGCCAAGCAAGCCTTGATACACGCTCAAAATGGCGCCGACATGATCGCACCAAGCGGCATGATGGATGGCATCATCGCAACGCTAAGAGAGACACTTGATAACAATGGCTTTGAGAATTTGCCAGTGATGGCATACTCAACTAAATTTGCCTCAGCTTACTACGGACCATTTCGCGATGTGGCACAAAGCGCACCAAGCTTTGGCGATAGAAAGAGCTACCAAATGGACAGCGCAAACCGCCTAGAAGCTATAAATGAGAGCTTGCAGGACGAGGCGCAAGGCGCTGATATCTTGATGGTAAAGCCAGCGCTTGCCTATCTTGACATCGTTAGAGAGCTTAGAAATTTGACACTTCTGCCTATCTGCGTCTATAACGTAAGCGGCGAGTACGCACTGCTAAAAGCTGGCGCAAAAGCTGGCATCATCGACTATGATCGCGTCATGATGGAGACATTAATCGGCTTTAAAAGAGCAGGTGCAAATTTGATCATCACCTATCACGCAAAAGAAGCGGCTAAAATTTTAAGGGGCTAAGATGAGGCACTTTTTGACGCTAAATGACTTTAGCAAAGATGAAATCGAGCAGATGATAAATTTAGCCCGCAAGATCAAAAAAGAGGCGAAGGCTAGAGAATTTAAGCCATATCTTAAAGATCAAAAGCTTGCGATGATATTTGAAAAAAGCTCAACTAGAACTAGAGTGAGCTTTGATGTAGGCATGCATGAGCTTGGCGGATATGCGCTATTTTTAAGCAAAAATGATATACAAATAGGCCGCGGCGAGCCTATACGTGACACTGCTAGAGTGATAAGCAGGATGTGCGATATGGCTATGCTAAGGGTCGATAAGCACGAGACGCTAGAAGAATTTGCTAAATTTTCAAGCATGCCAGTGATAAATGGGCTAAGTGATAAATTTCACCCAGTGCAACTCATGGCAGACTATCTAACTATGCTTGAATTTAGCGCAGGCGAGAAGGTCGCGTACGTAGGGGATGGCAACAACATGACTCACTCGTGGCTCATGCTAGCAAGCAAGCTTGGCCTTGAGCTAAGGGTCGCCACGCCAAAAGGCTACGAGGTGGATGCTGAAATTTTAAAAATGGCCAATGAAAACGCAAAAATTTCAGGTGCGAAAATTTTTATCACAAATGATATAAAAGAGGCGGTAGATGGTGCCGATGTGGTGACTACGGATACTTGGGTATCGATGGGGCAAGAGGCTGAGAAAGAAAAGAGGCTAAAAGACTTTGCTGGATACTGCGTGGATGAAAATTTGATGAGCCTAGCTAAAAAAGATGCGATATTTTTGCACTGCTTGCCAGCTTACAGAGGCTACGAGGTGAGCGAGGCGGTCTTTGAGATGCACGCGGATGAAATTTTTAGCGAGGCGGAAAATAGACTTCATGCACAAAAGGGCGTGATGGTCTGGTTAGATGAGAGAAGAAGATGAGTGAAGAGAAAAATATATATGATGAGATAGATGAGATCGGTAATAACCTTGGGTTAAGCGAGCCTGAAAAAACGGTCTTTGAGATAGTTTCAACGAAAAATCCAAACGAGCACATTTTAAATTTAAAAAGTGGCTCTTGGGACTCGAAAGAGCCGTGGTTTGGCATTGATGAAAATCAAAATTTACACACGGTCATTTCTGTACAATCGCTCTCAGCTTTGATAGAGGCTTTAAAAGAGTCGCAAAAAGAGAATTTTGACCTAAGGCTTGAAAAGACGATCTGGCAAAATATCCCAGTTGATTTTAGCGATGTTTGGGTGGTTGCGATGGATGAGATCAAAAAGATCGCTCACGATAAAAAGAGCAGGCAGTTTAACATCGACCTTGATAAGCTGGTAAAAAATATCAAAAAAGAGCATCCAAATTTATTTGTAGATATAAAAGAGATGATCCAAATGGCAAGGAGCAGGGCAGATGATTGATTTTAGTGCGTATGTGAAGTATTCAAGGCCAGGGCCAAGATATACGAGCTATCCGACAGCACCGGAGTTTAGTGACAAATTTAGCTATGATGCTTACGTAAAAGAGCTTGAAAACCGCGATAAAAAAAGGCCGCTTTCGCTTTATTTGCACTTGCCATTTTGCAGGAGTGCTTGCTACTTTTGTGGCTGTAACGTCATCTACACGAGCAAAGAGGACCGCAAAGAGAGATATATAAGATATATAGAAAAAGAGCTTGAAATTTTAGCTCGCCACCTAGATACAAGCACCGAGGTCTTGCAGATGCACTTTGGTGGCGGCACACCGACATTTTATAATGCCGCTCAGCTTGATGAGATCATCAAACTTATCAAGGCTAAATTTAAAAATTTCTCAAAAGAGGCTGAGATAAGCTGCGAGATAGACCCGAGATTTTTGACAAACGAGCAGCTTGATGTGCTCATATCTCATGGCTTTAACCGCATAAGCTACGGCGTACAGGACTTTGATGAGAAAGTGCAAAAAGAAATTCATAGAATTCAGCCTTATGAGATCACTCAAAATGCCGTAAAAATGGCTAGAGAAAAGGGCATAAAATCAATCAATATGGACCTTATCTACGGCCTACCATATCAAAGTCTGGAGAGCTTTAAAAAGACGCTTGAACTTGCTCTTACACTTGATCCAGATAGGCTTGCAGTATTTAACTACGCTCACGTGCCGTGGATAAAAAAGTCAATGCGTAAATTTGATGAGACAACCCTGCCAAATCCAGAAGTGAAGCTTGAAATTTTAAAATTTACAGCTGAATTTTTAATTAAAAATGGCTACAAAATGATAGGAATGGATCACTTTGCAAAGCCAAATGATGAGCTTTTTGGTGCTTTGGCAAACGGCACTTTGCATAGAAATTTTCAAGGATACACGACAAAGGGTGGCGCTGATCTTATCGGCATAGGCATCACAAGTATCGGTGAGTGTAAAAGACACTACGCACAAAATCATAAAGATATGGATGAGTATGAAAAAGCGATCGATAGTGGAAAGTTGCCATACGCAAAGGGAATTTATCTAAGTGATGAAGACTTGCTTAGAAAAAGTGTGATCATGAGTTTGATGAGTAATTTTGGGCTTAATATCAAGGCAGTCGAGGATGAATTTCATATAAATTTCTTTGAACATTTCAAAAATGAGCTTGAAGAGCTAAAGAATTTAAGTGAATTTGTCGATGTTACGACAGATAAAATCAGCGTAAATGAGACAGGAACGCTGATAATACGAAATATTGCAATGTGTTTTGATGAGTATCTTAAGAAAATTCCAGAGAATTTAAGGCGATTTTCTAAGACGATATAAAAATTATTTTTTTGTCATAAGGTATTTAAAATACGTTTAATATTTCTTGGTGTATAATTCGCACTAAAAGTCGAGCCAAAGCTTGACAATAAAAAGGTAAAAGGATCTAGTTATGAAAAAGATGTTAGCAATTAGTGCTTTGGCCGCAGCAACGTTGCTGTCTGCTCAAGATGTCCCTTATAGGATTTTTCTAGCTTCATTCGCTCAAGATGATAGCGCTGCTAGAATCGATAGTGCTGTTAGCAAAGTAAACAGCAAAATATCAGATAGCAGACTAACTACTGGCGTTTATGAAGTTGGTGGAAGAAAGTTTTTATATGTTGATACAACTCCAGTTTCTGAAAATGAAGCTAATGAGTTGTTAGCTAAAGTTCAAAATGAGTCAGGTTATAAAGATGCTTTAATGAGAGCTAAGTCACCTGTAACAAATGCTCAGTCAGCTAAAAAATCTAATATAGAGCAAACTATATCAGCAGAGCCTAAAGCAGCAGCTACAGCACAAGCTGATGATAGTGTATTAACTTTGGATCAAGTTGTAAAAACTATTTTAAATGAAAACCCAAGCTTAAAAGCTACAGAATTTAACTACTTACAAGTAGGCAAAGATCTAAAAATAGCTAAAAATGCTTACTATCCAACACTTGATGCAGCTGCTAGAGTAGGATATGAGAGAAAACGTCTTGATGATGGTATCTCAACAAGAAGAGGCGACGGCAGAGTATCTGGCGCATCTTTAACTTTAGTTGAAAACCTTTATAATGGTGGCGCTGATAAAAACAGAATCAACTCTCAAAGCGCAAGACTTGACTCAGCTGCTTACACAGTAGCTCAAGCTGCAGATAGACTAACACTAAGCGCTGCAAATGCTTATCTACAAGTTCTTCAAACAAAGAGAATTCTTGACATTGAAGAAGAAAACGTAAAAAGCCATGAAGAAATTTATAGCCAAATCAAAGATAGAGCAAGATCAGGTTACGGCGTAGCTTCTGAAGAGAGACAAGCTGGATCACGCTATACTTTGGCTCAATCAAACTATATAGCTGCTAAAAATAACTATGAAGACGCACTTTCTACATTTGAAAAACTATATGGAAGAAAAGTTGCTGCTAAAAACCTAGTAATGCCTGAATTTAACCTGCCATTACCAAGCACTAAAGAGGCTGTTTATGATAAAGCTGTTCTTTGCAACCCAACACTTCTAGTTCAAAGATCAAACATCGCTATGGCAGAATCTGTTGTAAAAGAGAAAAATGCACCATTCTTACCAAAACTAGATCTTGTTGTGTCAGGTGCCTATGATCACTCAAATGTTTTATATGATGATTATGAAGAGCAAACATTTGACGCTCTTTTAAGACTAAACTATAACCTTTACAACAAAGGTAACGATAAGTTAGATAAAGAGAAGAGCCAACTTGCTGTTCAACAAGAGCAACAAACTATGGATAACCTTGTAAGAGAGCTTAAAGAATCTTTAGAATTCTCATGGCAAAACTATGTTCTTAACCAAGAGAAAATGGGATATCTTAATCAACACGTTGAGTATGCAAAAGCTACTCTTGATGCATACCAAGATGAGTTTAGAATCGGTCGCCGCGACCTTATCAACCTACTTGATGCAGAAAACGAGTACAACACAGCTTTAAAAGAGATAGCTACAACTGAGACTGCACTATCTTATGCAAAATATAGATTGCTAGATAACATGGGTATGGTTTCAGATAGTTTTGAGCCAGGCTTTGCTAAGAGATATATTCAAGGCGCTTGCAGTATTCAAAACGACTTAAGATAAAAATTTAAAAAGTGATGACCATGAGGGTCAAAGCAAAATTCTGGACGCTTATTTTAAGCGTCCTTTTTTCGTTATTAGCATTAAATGCTGTCGGGGATTTTATAAAACAAACAACGATAGCAAAGGTGGCTAAAATTTATGGAGAAGATGCAAGAAGAAGGGCATCGGCATTAAATTCTTTAATGACTTCATTGCAAGATGCAACCGAACAAGAGAAATTAATAAAAGTAAATGATTTTTTTAACTCTTTTAGGTGGGTTGATGATATGCAACTTTGGCATAAAAAAGATTACTGGGCTACCAGAATGGAATTTGTAGGAAAAGGCGCTGGTGACTGCGAAGACTACGTTATCGCAAAATATTTCACACTAAAGCAACTTGGAATTCCAACTCAAAAATTATACTTCACATACGTTAAAGCCTTAAGATACAACCAAGCACATATGGTTTTGGCATATTATGATACACCAAAGTCTATTCCATTAATTTTAGACAACATAAATGGTAAAATAAAAATCGCAACTCAAAGAACAGACCTTGTGCCAGTTTATAGTTTCAACGGTGATTCGCTATACTTGGCAAAACAAGAAGGTCTTGGTCAGGCAATACCAGGTGGAAATCAAAAACAAAATCCTAAGTGGATGGAACTAATAGATAGGATAGGAAAAGAGGATTTATGACGCTATTTAAACAGATTATGATCGCTGTGATAGCTTTTGGCATCGTGATTTTTATGGCTGTTGGCTACTTAAATTTTAAGAGCCTAAATGGATACATCAACGACCAGCTCGGTGAAAACGCAAGGCACACAGCAAATTCACTTGGACTTGCCCTTAAGCCTATAGTTGATCCTGAGGATATGTCTTTGGCTCAAACGATGATAAATTCTATGTTTGATAGCGGCAGATACAAGCTCATTAAACTTGAAGACGTCGATGGTAAGGTGCTCATAGAAAATTCTCAACAAACTATCGTTAAAGATATCCCTGAGTGGTTTTATAAGATTGCTAAATTTGAAGCTCCTGTTGCAACTAGCGAGATCATGACTGGCTGGGCTAAATTTGGCACACTCTATGTTCAAGGCAGCACAGCACTTGCTTACAATGAGCTTTACTCAAACTCAAAAAATATTTTTAACTTTCTAGCTTTAATGATCATCATCGCTCTTGTCGTGGCGTTTTTTGCTCTTAAGGCGATATTTAGACCGCTTGTTAAGGTGCAAGATCAAGCTGAAGCGATACTTGATAATAAATTTATCATCCAAAAGAGAATTCCATTCACAACCGACCTTAAAAAGATGGTGCTCGCCATGAACTCGATGGTTAGCAAGGTTCAAGACATATTTGAAAGAGAGGCGGCTACACTTAGTAAGTATCAAGAACTTTTATATAAAGACTCTATGAGCGGCACTTACAATAGAAGATTTTTTCAAACTAAATTTAGTGAGTATCTAGCAAGTGAAGAGTATTCAAGCGGTGTTGCTTCGCTTGTTAGCTTTAAAGATCTAGCTGGGTTAAAAGGCGTTCTTGGCTTTGAAAAATGGCAAAGTGTCATCATAAAAATAGCTCAAATTTTACAAGAAAAATCAACCGAAAATGACCAAAATGCGATTGTCGCAAGGTTAAATGACAACGATTTTATCTTGCTTTCTTACGGTAAAAACTCGTCAAATTTCTCAGCTTTAGACGATAAGATCATGGCTGAGTTTAAAAAACTCTATGCAAATTTCTCTATAAATGATAGCGAATGCCCAGTCAATGCTGCTATTGTCGAGTATACGCCAAGCACTGATATGAGGACGCTACTTACATCAGCTGACGTTACTTTGGCTAGTACAAGACTGGCTGGCTGCTTTACTTGCAAAGAATTTAATGCAAATCAAAACACCCTAGTCATCGGCAAAGAGAAATATAAAGAGCTTATCTTTGACTCTATAAAAGAGGATAAATTTAAATTTGCAGCTCAAAAAGTAGTTGGTTTTGACTCAAGCTTTGAGCAGTACGAACTTTATCTAAGGCTCGTTGATAGCGAGGGCAAATGGCGTATGGCATCATACTTTATGCCAATGGTAAATGAGCTAAATTTAGGTGCGATGCTCGATCTTCATATCCTAAATAGAATCGCTAGAATTTTGCCTGAAAATATCTTGCCTCAAGGAAGCTTGGCGATAAATTTGGGTAAAGAGATATTAAGCTCGGATGAAAATTTCTCAAAACTTGAAGCCACACTTAAGAAAATCGCTCAAATTTCAAAATATAAAAACTATATAGAAATTCCAAACAAAGACGATATTAGTATCGAAAGTATAGTTAGACTTACTAAAAAATTAAAAGAACTCGGCTTTGGTTTTGGATTTGACCACTTTGATCTTAATGCAAAAGGCATTGAGAAGCTAAAAGAATTTAATCCAGACTACGTAAAGATCCAGTCAAGCGTCTTAATCGACTTTTTAAGTGATAAATCAGGAGCAAACACAAAACAATCACTAGATGTTGTTTTAAGCTCAAAAGATATCATTTTGATTGCGATCGGTGTTGAGAGCGAAGAGCAAAAGAGTAAGCTAATTGAGCTTGGCATTAAAAATATGCAAGGAATTTACATAGATGAAATCAAAAATATTGGATGATAGATGCATAGCGATAAGATAAAAGACGAACTGCTTCAATGTTTGGTGATCTTTACCAAACTTCATAACAACCCATATAGTGCCGATGCTTTGACTATCGGTCTGCCTGTAAAAGATGGCGAAGAGATCGAGCTTTTTTCACTAAAGAGCTCGAAGTCTTTATTTTCTCGTGCAGCTTCACGTGCTGGCTTTGCATCGACGCTTGTCAGAAAAGACCTTGATCAAATTTCGCCTTTAGTTTTGCCTTGTATCTTGATGCTTAGAGGCAAAAAAGCGTGTATCTTGCAATCTTTCAGCGAAGACAAAAAGATGGCAAACATCATCACGCCTGATCTTTCAACTGGCACTAGCACGATAGAAACAAGCAAGCTAAAAGATGAGTATCTAGGCTACGCTTACTACCTAAAACGTGAATTTGTCCCAGAAGATACAAGCTCGACAAAGCTTATTGACGCTGGTAATGACCACTGGTTTTGGGGCACTTTAAAGCGCTCTAAGAAAATTTACTTTGACGTCGTGATAGCAAGCTTTATCATAAACTTATTTGTCCTTGCAAGCCCGCTCTTTACGATGAACGTCTATGACCGCGTTGTGCCAAATAATGCAGTTGAGACACTTTGGGTTCTAGCGCTTGGCGTGAGCGTCGTTTATGGCATCGATCTATTTTTAAAATTTGTCCGTTCATATTTTCTTGAGATCGCAGGTAAGAAGAGCGATATCATTATGAGCTCTATCTTGTTTGAGCGCGTAATGGATATGAAATTTAGCAATAAGCCAAAGTCAGTTGGTTCATTTGCTAGCAACTTGAAAGAATTTGACACAGTTAGAAATTTCTTCTCATCTGCGTCACTTGCTGCCATTGTGGATCTACCATTTGCGTTAATCTTCTTGATAGTTACCTACTTTATAGGAAGCTACCTTGTGCTTGTGCCTATCGTTATCATGATAGCTATTTTGTGCTACACATTTTTTATAAAAGACCCACTTCAAAATGCGATCAAAAGCACGTTTGAGGCTTCAGCTATGAAAAATGGAATTTTGATAGAGAGCCTTAGCAGCTTGGAGACCATTAAAACTCTTGGTGCTAGCGGTCACGTGCAGTGGAACTGGGAAGAGGCGACTGGCGAGATAGCAAACAGAAGTATCAAGTCAAAGATCATCACTACTTCGATCACAACCGTGACTTCATTTTTGGTGCAGTTAAACACTATCGCTATCATCGTTCTTGGCGTTTATATGATACAAGATACGCACCTTACAATGGGTGGTTTGATCGCTGCTGTTATGCTTAGCTCTCGTGCGATCGCTCCTATGGGTCAAGTAGCCTCACTAGCTGCAAATTTTGAGCAGACAAAGACAGCTTATCAAAGCCTTAGCAAGATCATGCAGATGCCAGTTGAAAGACCTGAGGGCAAGAAATTTGTTAGAAGAAATTCTTTTGAGGGCAAGATAGAGTTTAAAAACGTTAGCTTTACATATCCAGATACTACAAAAGGCTCACTTGATAGGATAAATTTTGTCATTCAGCCGGGCGAAAAAGTAGGCATCATAGGTAGAAATGGCTCTGGTAAGACAACACTGCAAAAGATAATCCTAGGCCTTTACGCACCGACCGAAGGCTCGGTACTAATTGATGGTATAGATATCAACCAGATAGACCCAGCTGACCTTAGAAGAAATATCGGCTACGTGCCACAAGATGTTGTGCTATTTAAAGGAACGGTTAGGGAAAATATCGTTCAAAAAGCTCCTTATGTCGATGATATGCAGATCATTAAGGCGGCTAAGGTAAGTGGCGTAGATGAATATGTCAATGCTCACCCACTTGGATTTGATATGCCAGTATTTGAAAGAGGTGATGGCATTAGCGGCGGTCAGCGTCAAAGTATAGCTGTGGCTAGGGCATTTTTGCTTGATAGTCCTATCATCTTGCTTGATGAGCCTACAAATTCGCTAGACAATACAGTTGAGAGCAAGCTAAAAGCAAATTTAAAGGTAAATACCGTAAATAAAACTATGATCTTAGTAACTCACAGAACATCGATGCTCGATCTTGTTGATAGGCTCATAGTGATGGATAACGGCAAAATTTTACTAGATGGTCCAAGAGACGAAGTTTTAGCTAGACTTAGTGGGAAGTGATTATGCAAGAAGATATAAAAAATCAACAAAATGAAAATTTAAAGCCAGACGAAAAGTCAGTTCAAAAAAGCGACATAAAAGATCAAGAGAGCGCTGGAGATCAAATTTTAAATAGCGTAGATGGCATCAAGTCAAACATCCAAGCAAAAAACTACGATGCTTATGACTTGAAATTTATGTCAAGCCTCTCAGAAGCAGTTTTGGCAAAAGCTCCATCAACCTCAAAAAAGATACTTTATGCAGTTAGTATAACTGTATTTTGGCTTCTTATCTGGGCTTCATGGGCGCAGATAGATGAGATAACAAGAGGTAGCGGCAAGATCATCCCATCAGGCAAAAACCAAGCGATACAAAACCTTGAGGGTGGTATCGTGGATCAAATTTTTGTAAAAGAGGGCGACGAGGTTAAAAAAGATCAAATTTTAATCAGACTTGATAATAAAAACTTTACAAGTAGCTACGGCGAGTCAAAGCTAAGACTTGATGAGCTTCAGGCTAAATTTATGAGGCTTGATGCTGAGGCAAATGATAAAGAATTTGACTATAACGAAACAAGAGATGCGAACAATAGCAAGGCTATAAGATACGAGATAAGCTTGCATAACTCAAACATCGATCACCTAAATGAGCAAATAGGAATTCTAACAGAGCAGATCCATCAACGCCAAAGTGAGCTAAATGAGCTTAGAAATAAAATTTCTCAAACTCAAAATAGCTACAACCTTGTCTTAAAAGAAAAAGCTATCATGGAGCCTATCTTTAAAAAAGGTCTTGTTAGTGAGGTCGAGTATATCCAGCTTCAAAGACGTGTAAATGACCTAAAGGGCGAGCTTGACGCATCTGTGCTTGCCGTGCCAAGGGTCGAATCAACCATAAAAGAGGCAAAAAATAAGATAGAAGAGGCAAAGCTGGCATTTAAAAACAATGCAAAAAAAGAGCTAAATGAAGTTTCTGCTGAGATCGCAAGGATAAACGAGTCGCAAATCAGCCTAAGCGATAGGGTCGAAAGAACTTATGTGAGATCTCCGGTAAATGGTATCGTTAGTAAGATGATGGTGCATACTGTCTCAGGCGTTATCAAACCTGGTGAAAACATCGCTGAGATCGTCCCAATAGAAGATAAGCTCATCGCTGAGGTAAAGGTTAAGCCAGCTGACGTTGCATTTTTAAGACCTGGACTTGATACGATGGTTAAATTTACGGCGTATGATTTTAGTATTTATGGCGGCTTAAAAGGCAAAGTAACGCAGATCAGTGCCGATACCGAGACAAATGAAAAAACAGGCGAGAGCTACTATCTAGTTAGGATAGAAACTGAGAAAAACTATCTTGGAACAGAAAAAAAGCCACTTAGGATCAAGGTTGGCATGATAGTTTCAGCTGATATCATCACTGGTAAAAAGACGATACTTGACTATCTGTTAAAACCTATCTTAAAAGCAAAACAAAACGCTTTAACGGAGCGATAATGCAAAAGTCAGCTAGCTTTGAGCGAAATTTTAGCGAATATCAAATTTCAAGAGCAAAGCTGGCTGATGAATTTGTCATTGTAAATGATGGCAAAATATGCGATCTAATCGGAAGAGGAGTCGTTAAATTTCTCTTTAAAGACTGTGAAAAAAGCTTTGATGAGATGATAAATTTAAAAAGTGAAAATTGCATAAATTTATCTGGTGTAGAGATCAAAGATGAGCTTATAAAGAGCATCAAAATATCAATTAGTGGCTACGATGAAAGCAGCGATAGCTTGGACTTTGATCTAAATTTACTATCTCTTAGTGTGCCATATAGATACGCTATATCAAATGGTTGTTTTGAGATGAGTATCTTTTTAAAAGAGAAAAAAGAAGTGGTTGAGAAATTTTTATCCACTTTTAGTTATAAATTTGAGGCAAATAGTGGCAAGGAGCGCTACTTGATCGTTTTCGTAAATGAGTCAAAAATTTACGAGCAAACCCATATGTGATATAAGGAAATATGGTTATGAATGTGGTTTTTTTTACTCAAAATGGTTCGCTTAATAATCTTTGGCGAGGGTACTTTTCAGATGACGATGTGAAATTTACTCACAATAAAAAGGATTTTTTTGCAAATTTAAACGACGAGGTTGATATCGTTGGTATCGACACAAATGCTTTTAAAGATAGCCTTGATGAAAATATTAAAACCATTCATGAAAGTTTTCCAAATATAAAATGTCTAATCCTTGCAAACGAACCAAAATTTAGTGAAGGCAAACATCTGCTGGCTCTTGGTGTCAAAGGATATGCAAACTCACACATGAGAAAAACACACTTTGAAGATGCCTTTGAGACTATTTTAAATGGCAAAGTTTGGCTTTATCCAGAATTTATCCAAGCCATGATCGGAGAGCTAACTGGCTCATATATAAATAATGAAAGTGAAACTTTAGAGAAAAAGTCTGATCTAAGTGAGCTTAGCTCACGTGAAAAAGAGATCGCAAACTTAATCTACCAAGGTCTAACAAATAACGAAATTTCAGAGCAAACAGGCATTACTTTAAGGACGGTAAAGGCGCACACTACGTCGATTTACAGCAAGCTAAATGTGAAAGATAGAATAGGTCTTGTGCTTTTGATGAAGCAGCTGTATGCGTAAAATTTTGCTTCTTTTCTTTTTTGCTTCTTTTCTTTTTGCAAATAATTTTGAAATTTCTCCAAAAAATATATCTCAATGTAAAAATCAAATTTGCAAAAATATCCTAAATCACTATGCAAATTTTATGAAAAAAATAGAACATGAAAGCTTTATCAGAAAGCTAGAGCTCATAAATTCATACTTAAATTCTTTGATGCCAAGATATGATGATTTTTACAATACAAATGTCGATGTATGGAGCACTAGGGGTGAGTTTTTAAGGCGAGGTGGCGGAGACTGCGAAGAGTACGCGATATCAAAGCGCGATAGCCTAAAAGATCTTGGCGTGGATAATCAAAAATGCCTTCTAGTAGTTCAGGAAAAAAATACAAAAAAATATCATATGGTGCTAGCTGTTTGGGAAAATTTACACAAAGAGCCTTTGATACTGGATAATCTAAGCTTTAGAGTTTTGCCGCTTTCGAAGCGCTACGACTTGGTTCCAGAGTATTGCTTGATGGACGGGAAATATTTTAAGATAAAAAAAGATGGCATAAATTTAGAGCCAGTGAATATAAGAATGCAAACTTATGAAAATTTGATAAAAAAGGAAAAAGAAGAGAAATTTTGGAAGAATTAATCTTCCAAGTCAATGTCTATTTTTTCAACATTTGTTGTAATATCTTTAGTATTTTTCTCAATGTTGTGTTTATTTTTCTCGATTAGTGATCTGTTTTGACCTATAAGGTCTCTATTTTCTTTGATACCATCACTGTTTTGCTCGATCATTTTGCTTAGCGTCGCTATCTTTTTTTCATAGCGGATCATTAAGAAGTAGATCACATAAATTAGCAGTAATATTACCGCCCAAGGTAAAAATTGCATATTAAATCCTTTGTAATTTTTCGTAATTATAGAAATTTTAGCTTTTAAAAAAAATAAAACTATGAAAATATGAAATTTTGTATAAGTAAAATTTATCTTTGTTTTTGGTAAAAGTGGCTCAGATTAGTGGGCTATTTTTGAAATTTTTTTTTAAATTCTATAGATTTTTGATTGTAAAAAATTAGATAAAATATTTTTCAAAATCTCCTTGACTTTTATTTTATTTTGGGCTATAATTGCCACTTCACAAAACAGGTGCTGGTGTAGCTCAGTTGGTAGAGCTACTGCCTTGTAAGCAGTGGGTCGGCGGTTCAAGTCCGTTCACCAGCTCCATTTTGTAACAGTGTTTGACCAGAAAATACCAAAATAACTTATTAATGTTTAAGGTGAGATACTCAAGCGGCCAACGAGGGCAGACTGTAAATCTGCTGACTATGTCTTCCGTGGTTCGAATCCACGTCTCACCACCATTGTTATGCGGGAGTAGCTCAGTTGGCTAGAGCATCAGCCTTCCAAGCTGAGGGTCGCGGGTTCGAGCCCCGTTTCCCGCTCCAAAATTTGGGAAAGTAAACTGGGAGCTGTATCTAGATTTTACTAAACACAGTTATTCCATCTTTATTTTCATGAATTTTTAGTTGTTTGTATGTTGATTAAAATCATCTCAGCCAAGCGTTTTTCGCTCATATGGCTCAGAGGTAGAGCACTTCCTTGGTAAGGAAGAGGTCGCGGGTTCAAGTCCCGCTATGAGCTCCACTGGTTTATATGATTTTATATTACTATACGAATTTGAATTAGATAAAGACACATATCATAACGGAGGAAAAGATGGCTAAAGAAAAATTTTCACGCAACAAGCCACACGTAAACATAGGCACTATCGGTCACGTTGACCATGGTAAAACTACTTTAACAGCTGCAATATCTGCTGTTCTCTCACGCAAAGGTCTTGCTGAGCTAAAAGATTATGATAATATTGATAATGCTCCAGAAGAGAAAGAGCGTGGTATTACAATTGCTACTTCACACATTGAGTATGAGACAGAAAAACGTCACTATGCTCACGTTGACTGCCCAGGCCACGCCGACTATGTAAAAAACATGATTACTGGTGCTGCTCAAATGGACGGTGCTATTCTAGTTGTTTCTGCAGCAGACGGCCCAATGCCACAAACAAGAGAGCACATCTTGCTATCTCGCCAAGTTGGTGTTCCTTATATTGTTGTTTTCATGAACAAAGCAGATATGGTTGATGACGCTGAGTTGCTTGAACTAGTTGAAATGGAAATTCGCGAACTGCTTAACGAGTATAACTTCCCAGGTGATGATACTCCAATAGTTTCTGGTTCAGCACTTAAAGCTCTTGAAGAGGCAAAAGCTGGACAAGATGGCGAATGGTCAGCAAAAATTATGGAACTAATGGATGCGGTTGATAGCTATATCCCAACTCCAGTTCGTGCTACAGATAAAGATCTTCTTATGCCAATCGAAGACGTTTTCTCAATTTCAGGTCGTGGTACAGTTGTAACAGGTAGAATTGAGAAAGGTGTTGTAAAAGTTGGCGACACAATAGAAATCGTTGGTATCAAACCTACACAAACAACAACAGTTACTGGTGTTGAGATGTTTAGAAAAGAGATGGACCAAGGTGAAGCTGGCGATAACGTTGGTGTTCTTCTTCGTGGTACTAAAAAAGAAGACGTTGAACGTGGTATGGTTCTTTGCAAACCTAAGTCAATTACTCCTCATACAAAATTTGAGGGTGAGGTTTATATTCTAACTAAAGAAGAGGGCGGTCGCCATACTCCTTTCTTTAACAACTATAGACCACAATTCTATGTAAGAACAACTGACGTTACTGGTTCTATTACATTGCCAGAAGGTACAGAGATGGTTATGCCAGGTGATAACGTAAGAATTTCTGTTGAGCTTATCGCTCCAGTTGCACTTGAAGAAGGTACTCGTTTTGCTATCCGTGAAGGTGGTAGAACTGTTGGTTCAGGTGTTGTTTCAAAAATACTTGGTTAATTTATAAAATTATGCCAAAGGGGAAACCCTTTGGCTTTCTATAAGGAATATATATGAGAATTAAAATCGGTTTAAAATGCTCTGAGTGTGGTGATATCAATTATACTACTACGAAAAACAGCAAAACCACTACAGATAAGGTTGAGCTCAAAAAATATTGCCCAAGATTAAAAAAACATACTGTTCATAAAGAAGTTAAGTTAAAAAGCTAATTAAGAATAAGTAGCTATTAGGGCAATAGCTCCAACGGTAGAGCGCTGGATTCCAAATCCAATGGTTGGGGGTTCGAATCCCTCTTGCCCTGCCACAATTAAGGTTAAGATTATGGAAAAATTTATAAATTATATAAAGCTATCTAAATTGGAAATAATGAAAGTTATCTTTCCTACTAAAGAACAAATTAGAAATGCTTTTATTGCAGTTTTTATCGTGGTCGCTGTTGTTTCACTTTTTTTAGCTCTTGTTGATGTTATTATGTCCTTTGTTCTTTCTAAAGTTATATAGAATGGGGAAAAAATAATGTCACACAAATGGTATGCTATACAAACTTACGCTGGTAGCGAAATGGCAGTAAAAAGGGGAATTGAAAATTTAGTTAGAGATCACGGTATCGAAGATCAACTAAAAGAAGTTATCGTTCCTACAGAAGACGTAATAGAGATAAAAAACGGTAAGCAAAAAATTAATGAAAGAACTCTTTATCCTGGATATGCTTTTGCATGTTTAGATCTTGATACAGCTCTTTGGCATAAGATTCAGTCTTTGCCAAAGGTTGGACGTTTTATCGGTGAGGCCAAAAAGCCTACACCATTGACTGAAAAAGACATAAATACTATCTTGGAGAAAGTTCAAAAAAGAGCGGCACCAAAACCTAAAATATTTTTTGAGGATGGTGAAAGCGTTCGCATAACAGAAGGTCCTTTTGCTAACTTTACAGGTATCGTTGAAGAATACGATATGATACATGGCAAGCTTAGACTCAATGTTTCTATTTTTGGTAGAAGTACCCCTGTTGATATTTTGTATTCACAAGTTGAGAAGATAATTTAAGGAGCAAGAAATGGCTAAAAAAGTTATAGGTGAAATAAAATTACAAATTGCCGCAACAAAAGCAAATCCTAGCCCGCCAGTTGGTCCAGCATTAGGACAAAAGGGCGTTAATATTATGGAATTTTGTAAAGCCTTTAATGAAAAAACAAAAGATATGGTTGGATTTAATATCCCGGTCGTTATAACAGTTTATGCTGATAAAAGTTTTACATTTATCACAAAGCAGCCACCTGCTACAGACCTTATTAAAAAGGCTGCGGGTATAACAAAAGGAACAGATAATCCTTTAAAAAATAAAGTAGGTAAATTAACAAAAGCTCAAGTTTTAGAAATTGTTGAGAAAAAACTTGTTGATTTAAATACAAATGATAAAGAGCAAGCAGCTAAGATTATTGCTGGTTCAGCTCGTTCAATGGGTGTCGAAGTAGTAGACTAAAACCTTTACCGTCAGGTTGATTTTCAAAAGACGGAAGCAATTTATATGCGGAGAAATTTATGGGAAAAACTAGTAAGAGATTTCAAGAATTGCTCAAAAAAGTAGAGCAAGATAAAATTTATAACCTTAGCGAGGCTATCGATACAGTTAAAACTCTAGCTTCTGCTAAATTTAATGAGACAGTTGAGATTGCGTTAAAATTAAACGTTGATCCAAGACATGCTGATCAAATGGTTCGTGGTTCTGTTGTTTTACCAGCTGGTACAGGCAAAATTGTAAGAGTTGCAGTTATAGCAAAAGATGCTAAAGCTGATGAGGCAAAAGCTGCTGGTGCTGACATAGTTGGTGCTGATGATCTAGTTGAGGATATCCAAAAGGGTATAATGAACTTTGATGTTCTTATAGCTACTCCAAATTTAATGGGTCTTGTAGGTAAAGTTGGTAGAATTTTAGGACCTAAAGGTTTAATGCCAAATCCAAAAACTGGAACAGTTACAATGGATGTTGCACAAGCTGTTAATAATGCAAAAAGTGGTCAAGTAAATTTCCGTGTTGATAAGCAAGGAAATATACATGCAGGTCTTGGCAAGGTCAATTTTACTAAAGAGCAATTAAATGAAAATATTTCAACATTTATTAAAGCTATTAATAAACATAAACCTGCGACTGCAAAAGGTAGATATGTAAAAAATGCTTCATTGTCTTTAACAATGAGCCCTTCTGTAACTCTTGATACTCAAGAAGTTATGGACTTAAAATAAGAATTTAGAGAAATTTATATCTTAGATTGGAGATAGCCGAGGCCATTGGGCTTAATTGATTCGACCCGCTCTGCTTGAAATTACCGGTCGGAAAGGAGAAAAAGTGACACGTAACGAAAAAACTGAAGTTGTTGCAAAATTAGAGAGTGAATTTAAAACTGCTGAAGCTATTGTAGTTTGTGACTATCGTGGTCTTTCAGTTAAAAAACTTGAAGTTTTAAGAAATTCTGCAAAAGAACAAAATGTAAAAGTTCAAGTTATTAAAAATACTCTTGCAAATATTGCTCTTAAAAATTCTGATAAAGTCGGAATGGAACTCAAAGATACAAATATCTATCTTTGGAGTGAAGATCAATTAGCAGTAACTAAAGTAGCCGCAAAATTTGAAGAGTCAAATTCTGATCTTTTCAAAATTAAAACAGCTTATATTGATGGCGAAGTTGCAAGCGTTGATAAAGTTAAAGCTCTATCTAAAATGCCTAGCCGTGATGAGCTTATTGCGATGCTTTTGCAAGTTTGGAATGCGCCAATTCAAAATTTCACAATTGGTTTGAATGCGCTTAAAGAGAAAAAAGAACAATCAGCTTAATTAAATTTAAAAAATAATAAGGATAAAAAATGGCAATTACAAAAGAAGACGTATTAGAGTTTATATCTAATCTTTCTGTACTTGAACTTAGCGAACTTGTAAAAGAGTTTGAAGAGAAATTTGGTGTTAGCGCAGCTCCTGTAATGGTAGCTGGTGGTGCAGTTGCTGCTGGTGGTGCAGCTGCTGCTGAGGAAAAAACAGAATTTAACATTGTTCTTGTTGATTCTGGTGATAAGAAAATCAACGTTATTAAGGTTGTTAGAGCACTTACTGGTCTTGGACTTAAAGAGGCTAAAGACGCAGTTGAAGGAACTCCATCTGTTCTTAAAGAAGGCGTTAGCAAAGACGAAGCTGAAGCAGCTAAAAAAGAGCTTGAAGAGGCTGGTGCTAAGGTTGAACTTAAATAATTTTTTATTATTTAGGCTTAATATTTCAAGAGAGGGCAGAGGCTCTCTCTTTTTTAAATTTTAGATGCCTTGTAAAAGGCTATACTTTTCTTTCAAAATTACCACGAGGTAGATGCAATGTTAAATAGCTTATACTCAGGAAATCGTCTTAGGGTTGACTTCTCTAATGTCGTTAAAGAGATAGACGTTCCGAACCTACTACAACTACAAAAAAAGAGCTTTGATAATTTTTTAAATCTAAATAACAATCAGACAGAAAGCGGTATCGAAAAAGTTTTTAAGTCGATTTTCCCTATACATGATCCGCAAAATCGTTTGACTTTAGAATATGTTAGCTCAGAGATTGGAAAACCAAAATATACAATCAGAGAGTGTATAGAAAGAGGTCTTACATACTCTGTAAATTTAAAGATGAAAATACGCCTTATCGTTCACGAAAAAGATGATAAGACTGGTGATAAAGTCGGCGTTAAAGATATAAAAGAGCAAGAAATTTTTATACGTGAAATTCCATTGATGACAGATAGAATTTCATTTATTATAAATGGCGTTGAGCGTGTTGTTGTAAACCAACTTCATAGAAGCCCTGGCGTTATCTTTAAGCAAGAGGAGAGTGCGACTGTTGCAAATAAACTTATTTATACAGCTCAAATAATCCCAGATCGTGGCTCTTGGTTGCACTTTGAATATGATACAAAAGATATTTTATATGTTAGGATAAATAAGCGCAGAAAAGTGCCTGTAACTATCTTGTTTAGGGCATTAGGATATAAAAAACAAGACATTATTAAGCTATTTTATCCGATACAAAATTTGGTTATTAAAAATAATAAATTTTTAACTCTTTTCAATCCAGAGGATTATCTAGGAAGAGTTGAATATGATATAAAAAATGAAGATGGAGAGGTTCTTCACCAAGCTGGCAAGCGTCTAACAAAGAAAAAAGCTGATAAATTAATCGAAGATGGCGTTAAATTTGTCGAGTATCCGATCGAAGCACTTATAGGTAGATACTTGGCAAACCCTGTGATAAACACAGAAAGTGGCGAAATTTTATATGACACACTATCTGCTCTTGATGAGAACAAACTTGCAAAAATTTTAGCTGAGCATGAAAGTATCGACATTATAAATAACTCTGCAGCCGGAGTTGATGACGCTATAATAAATTCATTTATCGCCGACAACGACATGCTTAAGGTTTTAAAACAAACTGAGGGCGTAGATGATGAAAATGACCTTGCTGCGATTAGAATTTACAAGGTCATGAGACCTGGTGAGCCGGTAGTTAAAGAGGCTGCAAAAAGCTTTGTAAATGATATATTGTTTAACCCTGAAAGATATGACCTAACAAAAGTTGGTCGTATGAAGATGAACCATAAGCTCTCGCTTGACGTGCCAGAGTATGTTACTGTGCTAACTAGCGAAGATATCATCAAAACTGCAAAATATCTTATAAAAGTTAAAAACGGACAAGGTCATATTGATGACCGTGACCACCTTGGTAACCGCCGTATAAGATCCATCGGTGAGCTACTTGCCAGTGAGCTTCACCTTGGTTTTGTTAAGATGCAAAAGGCTATCCGTGATAAATTTACAAGCCTGAGCAACAATACTGACGAGATCATGCCTTATGATCTTATTAATCCAAAAATGATTACAGCAACAATCATGGAATTTTTCACAGGCGGTCAGTTAAGCCAGTTTATGGATCAGACAAACCCACTTAGTGAGGTTACTCATAAGCGCCGTCTATCTGCGCTTGGCGAGGGTGGCTTGGTAAAAGAGCGTGCTGGATTTGAGGTGCGTGACGTTCACCCAACTCACTACGGCAGAATTTGTCCAGTTGAGACCCCGGAAGGTCAAAATATCGGTCTTATTAACACCCTTTCAACTTATGCAAAAGTAAATGAGCTTGGCTTTGTTGAGGCACCTTATAAAAAGGTCGTTGATGGCAAGGTGACAGATGAGATAGTCTATCTAACAGCGACACAAGAAGAGGGCAATGTTATCGCTCCAGCGTCAACCAAGCTTGATGAAAACGGACATATCGTTGAGGATTTGATCGAGGTTAGAAAAGAGGGCGAGATGATGCTTGCTCGTAGAGAAGATGTTACCCTGATCGACCTTTGCTCTGGTATGATAGCCGGTGTTGCAGCTTCGCTTATCCCATTCCTAGAGCACGATGACGCCAACCGTGCGCTTATGGGATCAAACATGCAGCGTCAAGCAGTGCCACTACTTCGATCAACTGCTCCTATCGTTGGAACAGGTATGGAGAGTGTTATCGCAAGAGATGCTTGGGAGAGTGTAAAAGCAAAACGTGGAGGCGTGGTTGAAAAGGTTGATAATAAAAATATCTTTATCCTTGGTGAAGATGAAGCTGGTCCATATATCGATCACTACTCTTTAGAGAAAAATTTAAGAACAAACCAAAATACGACATTTTCACAACACCCGATTGTTAAAAAAGGTGATGAGATTGTTGCTAATCAAATCATAGCTGATGGTCCAAGTATGGAAAAAGGCGAGCTAGCTATCGGTAAAAACGCACTAATCGCATTTATGCCTTGGAATGGTTACAACTACGAGGATGCGATCGTTATTAGTGAAAAAATGATACGTGAAGATGCCTTTACGAGCGTTCATATCTACGAAAAAGAGATCGAGGCTCGTGAGCTAAAAGACGGCGTTGAAGAGATAACAAAGGATATACCAAACGTCAAAGAAGAGGAGCTTATGCACCTTGATGAAAGTGGTATCGTTAAAATCGGTACAGAGATCAAGCCTGGCATGATCCTTGTTGGTAAAGTATCTCCAAAAGGCGAAGTTAAACCAACCCCAGAAGAAAGATTACTTCGTGCTATCTTTGGTGAAAAAGCAGGCCATGTTGTAAATAAATCGCTCTATGCTTCAGCTTCAATGGAAGGCGTGGTTGTTGATGTTAAAATTTTCACTAAAAAAGGCTATGAAAAAGATAGCAGAACAAACAAGGCTTACGAAGAAGAGAAGACACTTTTAGAAAAAGAGCACCACGATAGACTGCTTATGCTAGACCGCGAAGAGATGCTAAAAGTTACAGCACTTCTTTCTAAAAACCCACTAGCTAGCGATCAAGAGGTAAATAAAAAAGAGTATAAAAAAGGCTCAAAGATCAACAAAGCCGACTTTGAGAATATCAATAGATTTACCCTAAATGCTATCGTAAAGAGCTTTTCAAAAGATATCCAAAAGAAATATGATGAGCTAAAAAATTACTTCCAAAATGAGAAGAAAAAGCTTAAAGAAGAGCACGACGCTAAGATAGAAATTTTAGAAAAAGATGACATTTTACCAAGCGGCGTTGTAAAACTTGTAAAAGTTTATATAGCTACAAAACGCAAACTAAAAGTTGGCGATAAGATGGCTGGACGTCACGGAAACAAAGGTATCGTTTCAAATATAGTTAGAGAAGTAGATATGCCGTATCTTCCAAGCGGTCAGATCGTTGATATCGTGCTAAACCCACTAGGCGTTCCAAGCCGTATGAACATCGGTCAAATTTTAGAGAGCCACCTTGGTCTTGTTGGTTACCGCTTAGGTGAGCAGATCAATGAAATTTTTGAGACCAAAAAAGGCGAGTGGATAAAAGAGCTAAGAGCTAAGATGATAGAGATCGCAAGCGTTGCTAAGCTAATGGACGCTAAAAAAGCTCTTGGTAAGATGAGTGATGAGAAGCTTCTTGAGTATGCAAAAGATTGGAGCAATGGCGTAAGATTTGCAACTCCGATTTTTGAAGGCGTTAAAGCTGACGAATTCGCAAAACTATTTGAGATGGCAAAGATAGATAGCGACGGTAAAACTGAGCTATATGACGGACGCACAGGCTCAAAGATAAGAGAACGCGTTAATGTTGGTTGTATGTATATGCTAAAACTTCACCACTTGGTTGATGAAAAAGTTCACGCAAGAAGTACTGGACCATACAGTCTTGTTACACAACAACCTGTCGGTGGTAAGGCGCTATTTGGCGGTCAAAGGTTTGGTGAGATGGAGGTTTGGGCACTTGAGGCTTATGGTGCTGCTCATACACTAAGAGAGATGCTAACTGTAAAATCAGATGATGTTGAGGGAAGACTTTCTGCTTACAAAGCTTTAACAAGAGGTGAAAACGTTCCTGAGACTGGTATCCCTGAGACGTTCTTTGTTCTAACAAACGAGCTAAAATCACTAGCTCTTGATGTGGAAGTATATGATGAGGATGAGACAAATGAAACTAACTAATTTAAAACCAGTTGAGATAAAAGAAGAGCATAGACCTCGTGATTTTGAAGCTTTTCAACTTCGTTTAGCAAGTCCTGAGAAGATAAAATCTTGGAGCTATGGCGAGGTTAAAAAACCAGAAACTATCAACTACCGCACGCTAAAACCTGAGCGTGATGGCTTGTTTTGTGCCAAAATTTTTGGACCGATCCGCGACTATGAGTGCCTTTGCGGTAAATATAAAAAGATGCGCTACAAAGGTATCAAGTGCGAAAAGTGCGGCGTTGAAGTAACAACATCTAAAGTTCGTCGTTCTCGCATGGGTCACATCGAGCTTGTAACTCCAGTGGCTCATATCTGGTATGTAAATTTCTTGCCAAGTCGTATAGGTGCGCTTCTTGGTATTAAGATGAAAGATCTTGAGCGCGTACTTTACTATGAGGCATACATTGTTGATAACGCTGGTGAGGCTTATTATGACAATGAAAATTCTAAAAAAGTTGAAAAATATGACGTTTTAAACGAGGAGCAATATCAAAGCCTAGCTTCAAGATATGAAGAAACTGGTTTTAGTGCTAGAATGGGTGGTGAGGTCATCTATGATATGCTAGCTGAGCTTGATCTAACTCAAATTTTAAATCAGCTACAAGAAGAGATGGAGGCTACAAATTCTGAGGCTAAGAAAAAGACTATCGTAAAACGTCTAAAGGTTATCGAGAGCTTTTTAAATTCAGGCAACCGCCCAGAGTGGATGATGATAACAAATTTACCAGTTCTTCCGCCTGATCTTAGACCACTTGTTAATCTTGATGGTGGTAAATTTGCTGTTTCGGACGTAAATGATCTATATCGCCGTGTAATAAATAGAAATAGCCGTCTAAAACGCCTACTTGAGCTTGACGCACCTGAGATCATTATAAGAAACGAAAAGAGAATGCTTCAAGAGGCTGTTGATGCGCTATTTGACAATGGCCGTAGAGCAAATGCGGTAAAAGGTGCAAATAAACGCCCACTAAAATCACTAAGTGAGATAATCAAAGGTAAGCAAGGCCGCTTCCGTCAGAATTTGCTAGGTAAGCGTGTTGATTTCTCTGGACGTTCTGTTATCGTCGTTGGTCCAAAGCTAAAGATGGATCAGTGCGGTCTTCCAAAGAAGATGGCGTTAGAGCTATTTAAGCCACATTTGCTTGCTCGCCTTGAAGAAAAAGGCTATGCGACAACTGTTAAGCAAGCTAAAAAGATGATAGAAGATAAGACAAATGAGGTTTGGGAGTGCCTAGAAGAGGTCGTTAAAGACTATCCAGTTATGCTAAACCGTGCTCCGACACTTCACAAGCTTTCTATCCAGGCGTTTCACCCAGTGCTTGTTGAGGGCAAGGCGATCCAGCTTCACCCGTTAGTTTGTGCGGCGTTCAACGCTGACTTTGACGGCGACCAAATGGCTGTTCACGTGCCACTATCTCAAGAGGCTATCGCTGAGTGCAAAATTTTGATGCTTAGCTCAATGAACATCTTGCTTCCTGCAAGTGGTAAGGCTATCACAGTTCCTTCACAAGATATGGTTTTGGGAATTTATTATCTAAGCTTAGAGAGAAATGACGAAAAAGGTGCAAACAAAATTTTCTCAAGCGTTGATGAAGTAATGATCGCTGAAGAGGCTAATACACTTGGCCTTCACGCAAAAATTAAGACAATGGTTGATAATAAGATCATCTTCACAACGGCTGGTCGCTTGATCTTAAGAGCGATACTACCTGATTTTGTCCCTGATAATATGTGGAATAAGATCATGAAGAAAAAAGACATTGCAAATTTGGTTGATTATGTTTATAGAAATGGAGGCCTTGAAGTAACGGCTGACTTCCTTGATAAGCTTAAAAATTTAGGCTTTAGATATGCTACAAAAGCGGGAATTTCTATCTCTATCGCAGACATCATCGTGCCAGATAGCAAGCAAAAGTATATCGACGAAGCCAAGAAAAAAGTTCGTGAAATTCAAAAGCAATATGGCGCTGGTCTTTTAACAGATAGTGAGAGATACAATAAGATCATCGATATCTGGACAGATACAAATAACAGCGTTGCAAGTGAGATGATGAAGCTTATTCAAAGTGATAAGGGTGGATTTAACTCAATTTATATGATGGCTGACTCTGGTGCGAGAGGTAGTGCAGCGCAAATTCGTCAGCTAGCTGGTATGCGTGGTCTTATGGCAAAACCAGATGGCTCGATCATCGAAACACCGATCATTTCAAACTTCCGTGAGGGTCTAAACATAATGGAGTACTTTAACTCAACCCACGGAGCTAGAAAGGGTCTTGCAGATACCGCGCTAAAAACTGCCAACGCTGGTTACCTAACAAGAAAACTAATCGACGTTGCTCAAAACGTTAAAGTCACAATGCATGACTGCGGTACGCACGAGGGCGTTGAGATCACAGATATCACAGAGAGCGGCGAGCTAATCGAAAGCCTTGAAGAGAGAGTATTAGGCCGTGTTTTAGCAGATGATGTGATCGATCCTATAACAAATGAAATTTTATTTAGCGAAGGTACTTTACTTGATGAGGAGAAAGCTAAGGCAATAACAGAAGCTGGCATAAAATCAGTAAGCATTAGAACGCCTATCACGTGCAAGGCACCAAAGGGCGTTTGCGCAAAATGCTACGGCTTAAATTTGGGAGAGGGCAAACTTGTAAAACCGGGCGAGGCTGTTGGTATCATCTCAGCTCAATCAATCGGTGAGCCAGGTACTCAGCTAACTCTAAGAACATTTCACATCGGTGGTACGGCTTCTACTGAGCAGCAAGATCGTCAAGTCATTGCTCAAAAAGAGGGCTTTATTAGGTATTACAACCTTAGTACATACGAGAACAACGGCAAGAAAATCGTTGCAAACAGAAGAAGTGCAGCTGTGCTACTTGTTGAGCCAAAGATAAAATCAACAATCGATGGTAAAATCGAGATCGAATATGCTCACGAAGATGTAAATATCGTTATCAAAGGCAAAAAAGAAGAGATAAAATATACCATCAGAAGAAACGACCTTGCTAAGCCAAACGAACTAGCTGGCGTTAGCGGCAAGATCGAAGGCAAGATGTATATCCCTTACGTAAATGGCGATAAGGTAAAAGAGAATGAGAGTATTGTTGAGATCATCAAAGAGGGTTGGAACATTCCAAATCGTATCCCTTATGCTAGTGAGCTTAAAATTTCAGATGGCGATCCGGTAACTAGAAAGATCACAGCAGATGCAAATGGTGTGGTTAAATTTTTCATACTAAAAGGTGACTTCCTTGATAGACTAAAAGATATCAAAAAAGGTCACAAAGTAACTGAAAAAGGCTTCTTTGTTGTCGTTTCTGACAAGGATGGACGTGAGGCAGTTCGCCACTACATCCCAAGAAATTCTATCATCCAAGTATCAGACAATGATGCGGTAGAAAGAGCGATAGTAGTCTCACTACCTGAAAAAGATGACAAGCTAATAATCGCTGAGTGGGATCCATACTCAACTCCAACTATCGCAGAAGAGGCTGGTGTGGTTAGCTTTGAAGATGTCGAGCCAGGATATAGTGCGACTGAGCAAGCTGATGAGGCAACTGGTCAAAGACGTCTTGTCATCAATGAGTATTTGCCAAGTGGCGTAAAACCAGCGATCATTATCACTACAAAGAGCGGACATTTGATCAAGTATCCACTTGATCCAAAAACTGCGATCTTTGTTTCAAGTGGCGATGAAGTAGCTCAGGCCGACATTTTGGCTAAGACTCCAAAAGCTGTTGCTAAGTCAAAAGATATCACCGGTGGTCTTCCAAGAGTTAGTGAGCTATTTGAAGCAAGACGTCCTAAAAATACAGCTATCGTTGCAGAGATCGACGGTGTTGTTAGATTTGACAAGCCACTTCGCTCAAAAGAGCGCATCATCATCCAAGCAGAAGATGGCACGACAGCTGAGTATTTGATAGAAAAGAGCCGCCAGATCCAAGTAAGAGACGGCGAATTTGTCCATGCTGGCGAGAAGCTAACAGACGGACTTATCTCAAGCCACGATATCTTAAGAATTCTTGGCGAAAAGGCGCTTCACTACTATTTGATCAGTGAAATTCAGCAAGTTTATCGCCGCCAAGGTGTTGCGATCGCTGATAAGCATATCGAGATCATCGTCTCTCAAATGCTTCGCCAAGTCAAAATCGTCGATAGTGGAAATACAAATTTCATCGTTGGCGACATGGTTTCAAGAAACAAATTTAAAGAAGAGAACGAGCGTATCATGAAAATGGGTGGCGAGCCAGCTATCGCTGAGCCGATCCTTCTCGGTGTTACAAGAGCGGCTATCGGAAGTGATAGTGTGATCTCTGCTGCGTCATTCCAAGAGACAACTAAGGTCTTAACAGAAGCGTCAATCGCTGCTAAATTTGACTATCTTGAAGATCTAAAAGAGAACGTCATCCTTGGACGTATGATCCCAGTTGGTACTGGTTTTTATAAAGATAAAAAGATAAAGATCAAAGAAAACTAATATATTAAGCCCCACCTCTGGGGCTTAATCCTCTTATAAATTTACCCACTTAAATTTACAAAATTTCAAAATTTACAAGCCATTAATCAATATTAAATAAAATCTATAACTAAAAATATGTAACGGAGATATTATGAAAAATGTCGATCTTGGACTTTTGTTTCTGCGCTTAGGCCTTGGAATTTGCCTTTTTATGCACGGCTTTGGCAAAATTTTACACGGAGTTGGCGGTGTAAAGAGCATTTTAGTTGATGCTGGACTACCTAGTTTTCTGGCGTATTTCGCCTATCTTAGCGAGGTTTTAGCCCCTATAATGATCGCCGTTGGTTTTTACTCAAGGCTTGGCGCGCTCCTAGTTTTTGGCTCTAGTCTTGTCATTTTGTATTCGTATTTTGGCTTGTCAAATTTACTTGAGCTAACTAATGTAAATGGCTTTAAAGCAGAGCTTATATATCTTTATATCGCTATGTCACTTTGCATCATCTCGACTGGTAGCGGTAAATACGCTATCAAACAAGATTGATCTAAATTTAGCACATATCAGATGTGCTAAATTTTCACACATTTTATTTAAATTTTAAATTTATTTTATTTTTTTATAACAATTTAAGTTTGTAGCCTTTAAATTCAAAAAATATCTCAAATTTAAAGGACACATGATGAACTCTATAAAAAAAGAGCCTTCGTTTCTGCTAGCCCTTACGCCTATTTTGGTTATGATCGTAGGTCTTGCGCTTGGCGTTGGTTACATGAAACTAAAGGTTGAGCCGATCATTTTGATAGCAGCCCTCGTGGCTGGTGGCATCGCTTGGAGACTAGGATATAGTTGGAGTGAGCTTCAAGAAGGGGTGATAGAGAAAATTTCAAGCTCATTGCCAGCGCTTATGATACTTTGGGCAGTCGGTCTGCTTATTGGTTCATGGGTATTTTCAGGCACTATCCCTATGATCATCTACTACGGCGTGGATCTTATAAGCCCGCAGTATCTAGTCCTAACTGCTTTTGTCATCGCAGCTATCATCTCAACCGTAACTGGCACATCTTGGGGTTCTGCTGGCACAGTTGGCGTCGCTATTATGGGCATAGCTCAAGGTCTTGATGTAAATTTAGCGGCAACTGCTGGCGCGGTAGTTGCAGGAGCATACTTTGGCGATAAGCTTTCTCCGCTCTCAGATACGACAAATCTAGCTCCGATAGCAGCTGGCTCAGAACTTTATGAGCACATCAGACATATGTTTTATACAACTATCCCAGCAACTATCGTTGCGATAGCAGCTTATCTATTCTTTGGTAGCGAGGCGGCAAGCAGTGGCGCAAATGTTTCAGAGTCGGTTTTGGCACTTCAAGGTCAGCTTGATAAAATTTTTCACTGGAATATCATCTTGCTTTTGCCTGTGCTTTTTGTCTTGGCTGGCTCGGTGCTAAAGTGGCCAACGATACCTGTAATGATCATCGCTTCGCTATTTTCAGTGCTTCTTGGTGTGATCGTTCAAGGTTTTAGCCTTAAAAATGGCTTTATCTCAGTGATGACTGGCTTTAATGTCACGATGAGCGGCATTAATATGGAGTTTTCAAAAGATATCACCAAGCTTCTAAACAGAGGCGGCGTGAGCTCGGTAAATTCAACCACCATCCTAGTCATCTGCGCTATGGGCTTTGCTGGCATCATCTCAAAAACCGGCATGCTTACAAAGGTGCTTCACACTATCATGGCAAAGGTCAAATCAGCAGCAGGCGTCATCATCTCGACTATCGGATCATGCCTAACTGTCGCATTTGTCACAGGTAGCTCATATCTTTCTATCCTTATCCCTGGTGAGATGTTTAAGGACTTCTATAAAGAGAAAAATTTAGCAGCCAAAAACCTATCAAGAACACTTGAAGACTCTGGCACCGTTATCGTTCCGCTCATCCCTTGGTCAGCAGCAGGCGCATATATGACAGCTACACTTGGAGTGCCAACGGTAGAGTACTTGCCTTGGGCGATACTAAACTACATGGGTGTTGTCTTTGCAATCATTTTAGCACTTACTGGCATCGGCATAGCTAAGATAAACAAGGATGCCAAATGATACTTATAAAAAATGCCAAAATTTACTCGCCAAAATTTCTTGGTAAAAAAGATATATTTATATGTAATGGCAAGATCGTCTGCATAGCTGAAAATATAGAGCCAAATTTGCCAAATGTAAAGGTGATCGATGCCCCAAATTTCACAGCTATACCAGGTCTTATTGATAAGCACGTGCATATCACTGGAGGCGGCGGAGAGGGCGGCTTTAAAACTAGGGTGCCTGAGATCATGTTATCAAATTTAATAGAAGCTGGCATAACGACAGCAGTTGGCCTACTTGGAACTGACAGCACGACAAGAAGCGTTGAAAATTTAGTGGCAAAAGCACACGCATTAAACGACGAGGGCATCACATGCTACGCCCACACAGGCGCATACAGCTCCAAAACGCCAACCATAACTGGCGAGATCGAAAAAGATATCGTCTTTGTCGGTCCGATAATTGGCACCAAGCTAGCCATAAGCGATCACCGCTCATCAAGCGTGAGTAAAGATGAGCTAGCTCACATAGTCTCGGCTGGCAGGGTGGCCGGTATGATCAGCTCAAAGTCAGGCCACACCACGCTTCACATGGGGGATGGCAAAAAGGGCTTAAATTTGATCTATGAAGTACTAAATGAGTACGACATGCCAATCACGCTATTTCAGCCAACGCACGTAAATAGAAACGAGGAGCTTTTTAAACAAAGCTTTAAATTTATAAAAGATGGCGGTTATATCGACTTTACCTGCATGCCAGGACTTACGCCACTTGAAGCTGTAAAGCGCGTCAAAAAAGAAAATTTACCGACAAATAAGATCACCATTAGCTCAGACGGCTTTGGTAGCTACTCTAGCTATGATAGTGACGGAAATTTACTAAAAATTGGCATCGCTAGCGTTAAGAGCTTATATGAAGAGTTTATAAATTTCGTAAAAGATGGCTTTAGTATCGAAGAGGCGTTGCCATATTTTACGACAAACGTGGCAAAAAGTGTGGCCTTACAAAATAAAAAAGGCGAGATAAAAGAAAATTACGATGCAGATATTTTGCTAATCGATGAGAAATTTGAGATTAAATTTGTCGTTGCAAAGGGTGAAATTTTAAAAGATGACAGAGGTTTTATAAAAAAAGGAACGTATGAATAAGTCTAACTTATTAACCGTTATTTAAGCTTTTTTTAAATAAAATTAGGTCTTTTTAATAAATTTAGTTGAAAGGAATTATTGTGCCAACCATAAATCAATTGGTCAGAAATGAACGCAAGAAAGTGACTGTTAAGTCAAAATCTCCAGCGTTAAAAGAGTGCCCTCAAAGAAGAGGAGTTTGCACTAGGGTTTATACTACAACTCCTAAAAAACCAAACTCAGCTTTGAGGAAAGTTGCCAAAGTTAGGCTTACAAGCGGTTTTGAAGTCATCAGCTATATCGGCGGTGAAGGTCACAACCTACAAGAACACAGTATCGTTTTAGTTCGCGGCGGTAGGGTTAAAGACTTACCAGGTGTTAAATATCACATCGTTCGTGGTGCACTTGATACTGCTGGTGTTGCAAAAAGAACAGTTTCTCGTTCTAAATATGGTGCAAAACGCCCTAAAGCTGGCGCTGCTGCTCCAAAAAAGTAAAAAATTAGGTTCGCAGACGTTGCTTAAATTTGCAAACGTTTGAGTAAAATTTCATAAAAATTTGAAGGAAAAATCAAAATGAGAAGAAGAAAAGCTCCTGTAAGGGAAGTTTTACCTGATCCGATTTACGGAAATAAAATAATCACTAAATTTATTAATTCTCTTATGTATGATGGCAAAAAAAGCGTCGCTACAGAGATAATGTATGGTGCTATTAAGGCTATCGAAAAGAAAAATGCTGAGGTTAAAGGCATCGACGTTTTTAACGACGCTATCGAAAATGTAAAACCTATTTTAGAAGTTAAATCACGCCGTGTTGGTGGTGCTACTTATCAAGTACCAGTTGAGGTTCGCCCAGCTCGCCAACAAGCTCTTGCTATCCGCTGGCTTATAACTTTTGCTAGAAAAAGAAGCGAAAGAACAATGGTTGATAAACTAGCAAATGAGCTTTTAGATGCGGCAAATTCAAAAGGTGCATCTTTCAAGAAGAAGGAAGATACTTACAAGATGGCAGAGGCTAATAAAGCATTTGCTCACTACCGCTGGTAAGAAAGAATTAGTATGGCAGAGAGAAAAACGCCTTTACATAAGGTAAGAAATATCGGTATTGCGGCTCACATTGATGCTGGAAAGACAACTACTAGTGAGAGAATTTTGTTCTTTACTGGTATGAGCCATAAGATAGGTGAGGTTCATGATGGCGCTGCTACTATGGACTGGATGGAGCAAGAAAAAGAGCGTGGTATTACTATTACATCAGCTGCAACTACAGCGTTTTGGAAGGGTTATCAAATAAACCTAATCGACACTCCGGGACACGTTGACTTTACTATTGAAGTTGAGCGTTCTATGCGTGTTCTTGACGGTGCTGTTGCTGTATTTTGTTCTGTTGGTGGTGTTCAGCCACAGTCTGAAACTGTTTGGAGACAAGCAAATAAATATCACGTACCAAGAATTGTTTTTGTTAATAAAATGGATAGAATTGGTGCAAATTTCTTTAGAGTTGAAGAGCAGATCAGAGAAAGATTAAAAGCAAATCCAGTGCCTATCCAAATTCCTATCGGCGCAGAGGATAACTTTAAAGGTGTGGTTGATCTTGTAAGAATGAAAGCATACGTTTGGAATGACGAGAAAAAGCCAACTGACTATGTAGAAGAAGAAATTCCAGCTGAAGTTAAAGATAAAGCTGAAGAATACCGCGCAAAACTAATCGAAGCTGTTTCTGAAACAGACGATAGCTTGATGGAGAAATTCTTTGCAGGCGAAGAACTAACTGAAGAAGAGATCAAAAAAGGTATAAAAGCAGGCTGCTTAAGAATGACTATTACACCTATGCTTTGCGGAACTGCATTTAAAAACAAAGGTATCCAACCTCTACTTGACGCGGTAGTTGATTATCTACCAGCTCCAGATGAGATTGCAGCGATAAATGGTGTTTATGAAGATGGCACTGAAGTGACTGTTGAAAGTACAGATGATGGCGAATTTGCCGCACTTGCGTTTAAGATTATGACTGACCCATTTGTTGGACAGCTAACATTTATCCGTGTTTATAGAGGAAGCCTTGAAAGCGGTAGCTACGCTTACAACACAGTTCAAGACTGCAAAGAGAGAATTGGCCGCTTACTAAAAATGCACTCAAATAAACGTGAAGAGATTACAGAACTTTTCGCTGGTGAAATCGGCGCCGTTGTTGGTCTAAAAAATACCCTAACTGGCGATACTCTTGCAAGTGAAAAAGATAAAGTTATCCTTGAGAGAATGGACTTCCCAGAGCCAGTTATCAGTGTTGCGGTTGAGCCAAAAACAAAAGCAGATCAAGAAAAAATGGCGATCGCTCTTCAAAAACTAGCCCAAGAAGATCCAAGCTTTAGAGTTAGTACAGATGAAGAGAGCGGACAAACTATCATTAGTGGTATGGGCGAGCTTCACCTAGAGATCATTGTTGATCGTATGCTTCGCGAATTTAAAGTTGATGCTGAAGTTGGTCAACCACAAGTTGCTTACCGCGAGACTATCCGTAAGGCAGTTGAGCAAGAGTATAAGTATGCTAAACAATCAGGTGGTCGTGGTCAATACGGTCACGTATTCTTACGTATCGAGCCACTTCCAGCTGCTAGTGGATTTGAATTTGTTAACGACATCAAAGGTGGTGTTGTTCCAAAAGAGTATATCCCAGCTGTTGAAAAAGGTTGTAAAGAAGCGCTTCAAAGCGGTGTTCTTGCAGGATACCCAGTTGAAGATGTTAAGGTTACACTTTTTGATGGTAGCTACCATGAAGTTGACTCATCTGAAATGGCATTTAAACTTGCTGCTTCTATGGGCTTTAAAGAGGGCGCTAGAAAAGCAGGTGCGGTTATTCTTGAGCCTATGATGAAAGTTGAAGTTGAGACTCCAGAAGAGTATATGGGTGATGTTATCGGTGACCTCAATAAGCGCCGTGGCCAAGTAAATTCAATGGATGATAGAAATGGTATAAAAATCATTGCAGCTTATTGTCCACTTGCTCAAATGTTTGGCTACTCAACAGATCTTCGCTCAATGACTCAAGGTCGTGCGACTTACTCTATGGAATTTGATCACTACGAAGAAGTTCCTAAAAACGTAAGTGAAGAGATTATTAAAAAGAGAAATGGCTAATTAGCCAAAATAGGGCAGAGCGATCTGCCCTTTAAAATTTAACTACTTGGATAAAAATTTAAACTATCTTGTAAATTTGTCCTCATAGCTCAGCTGGATAGAGCGCAGAATTCCTAATTCTGAGGTCGTGAGTTCGAACCTCGCTGGGGACACCACTCCTGCTTTAAATACTATCTCATAAAAATCTTGTATAGAGTGCTTTAAATCATTTATATTTAGAATTCCTATTTTTATAAGTAGTTGTGTTTGACATATAAATAAATTTATTTTTTAATGAATTATTTGTATGACCTCACTATCAATAAAATTTATCAACAAAAATTTTATATATTTAATAATCCATGCTAACATTTCAAAAATTTATTTAAGGAGAGTAGATGAAAAAAATTTTACTTTTAGGAGCCGTTTGTTGCATGTTGTCAGCTGATGTTAAAACTGTTAATATAAGTCCAGATGAGATCAAAAAGTATGATCAGATCGTTGATATTAGAACCCCATCTGAATGGCAAGAGACTGGCATCATAGCTGGTGCGAAGACCATCACTTTTGATCCAAGCAATAAGAGTGCATTTTTAGATGAGCTTTCAAAAGCGGTTGATATCAAAAAGCCTATCGCTCTTGTTTGTAGAAGCGGCAGAAGAAGCACAGCAGCAGCTGCAGCGATAGATAGCACAGATCTTAAGATTATAAATTTAGATGGTGGCATGAGTAGTTTGATCGAGCAAGGCTATAAAACTACACCTTATAAAAAATAGACAAATTTCTAAATTCTACATTTGACTACAAGATAAATTTATTTTGTAGTCAAAATTTATACTAAATAATAAATTTTATTATTTGATTAACCAGTGATTAACTCTAAGTCAATATAATTTCACCACATTTAAACAATAAAGAAGGAGACAAAATGTCAAAAGTTATTTTACAGTTAAACACAATTCAGGCTGATGCAAATGCACTTTATATCAAATTTCACGATCTTCACTGGAATGTAAAAGGCATTCAATTTTTTAGCGTCCACGAATACACAGAGAAAGCTTACGAAGATATGAGTGAGATTTTTGATGACGCAGCTGAGAGAGCTCTTATGCTTGGTGGTAGGCCTATCGTCAAGGCTGAGGAGTTAGCAAAAGTCGCTCACATCAAACACGAGCCAAAAGAGAGCTACACACCAACTGAAGTTTTAGAGATCGTTTTGGCTGATTACAAGCACCTTTTGGGCGAGTTTAAAAAGCTTGATGAGCTTGCAGAGGGTGACACAACAACTCAGATGTACGCACAAGATCAAATAGCTAAATTTGAAAAAGCCATCTGGATGCTAAACGCAACACTTGGCAAATAATCACAGCGGGAGCTCTCCCGCTTTATCCTAAATAAATTCCACCTTTTGGCGATATAGTTTTTATAAACTTATAGGAGCTAAATATGCAAATCAGTCAAATCGTAAGCTCATACAACACATCAAGCGTAAAAGAAAATGTAAAATCAGAAATTTCGCTTCATAAAGATGAAAAAGAGGTTTCTAAAAAGCAGCCTGAGATTTCAAATTTAAGTGCAAAAGAGATATCAAATAGCTACTTTTTGCAGTATCAAAAAGATATTACTCAAAATGCTAGTTCAAATTTACTAGCTCAAGGCGGTCTAAGCTTTAGTATGCCTGAAAATTTATCAGACATTTTAGCTGGACTTGATCTAGCAGGCATCGGCTACAACGGCAAAGCTCTAGGAGAGCTAAGTAGCGATGAGGCGAGCGAGCTAGTTAGTGAAAATGGCTTTTTTGGTATCGCAAATACAGCTGATAGGATAGCCAGCTTTGTGCTAAATGGCGCAGGTGATGATGTAGAGAAGCTAAAAGCTGGTAGAGAGGGCGTGGCAAAGGGCTTTGAGGACGCAAAGAAAATTTGGGGCGGAGAGCTTCCTGAAATTTCACAAAAGACTATCGAAAAGACCCTTGAGACGCTTGATAAAAAGATCGCCGAGCTTGGCGGTAATGTTTTAAACGTATCAGCCTAAATTTCTTGGGGTCTCTCCCAAGAAATTTATATATTAATGTAAGCACGGAACTCAAATTTTAAAACTTGCAAATTTTATTTAATCTTAAAAGCTATACTTTGCTCTTTATATTAAGGAGAAAAGATGAAAGCTAAAATTTTACTTCCTCTAGCAGTAGCCACTATGTTTTTGGGATGTTCATTTTTTGATGATAATCCACCAGTTCGCAAGCAACCAAGGCAAGCTACCAAAACTGCGCCTGCAAAAAGCTCGATTAAAGGCTTCATAAAAGATGTTAGCTATAAAGATTCAAAATACTGCTACGAGATAGTAGCCAGCGATGTGAAAAATCACAAACTAAACAAAGCAAATTTTTGTGCAAACAGATATTATTACGATAAAGGCGATCTTGTCTATGCGACTTTTTACGCAGACAAGCTCATAGACATGCTTCTTATAAAAGAGGGTGGTTCCAGAGGTGCATTTAATGGCATAAGAAAACCACAAAATGAAGTAGTCGTTAAAAGAAAAAATATAAAAACAAATATCGAAGTACCAAAAGAGGAGAAAATTTCTTTTTAGATTACCGTTGATTTACTGCTAGCATATATAATTTCATCAGCAATCAAAACTAGAACTCCTTTTAAGGGGCAAAGCAACGGCCCCTTTTTCTTTTTATCCCCTTTTTAAAAGTCTCATTTGTAAAAGTTAAATTATCAAAATATACCTCTTTTTGGTCAAAATCGGTAAACGATCGGTAACAAAAATGCAAAATTTTATGATTTTTTAAGCTTCATCTTAAAATTTATTGATTATAATCGTCGACACAAAAACCTTAAAAGGAGAAAAAATGAAACTAACAAAAATTAGTTTAGCCGCTTTGGTTGCTTTAGGCGCATTCTCAAGTGTAGCAAGTGCTACTCCACTTGAAGAAGCTATAAAAAACGTAGATCTTTCAGGATTTGCAAGATATAGATATACAAATACTAGAGATAAGAGCGCCGATGCTTATGCAACACCAGCAGAAGATAGAAATAAAGCTGGTCATAACTTTAAAATGATCACAAATTTTAAAGCTGCTATCGATGACAACTTCTTTGGCGTTGTTGGTTTAAGATACAATGCTACTGATGGCTCAGGAGATAATGCTGGTGCTGGTACAGATAAAACAAACACAACTGGAACTTTTGGTGTTCACCAATTCTATCTTGGCTATAAGATCGGTGGTACTACTATAACAGCTGGTAAACAAGAGATCGGTTCATACTTTACTAATGATGCTATTGGTACTGGTGTAAGAGTGGTAAACCAAGACATTGAAGGTCTTACTTTAACTGGTTTAGCTTTTGATGCTATTGAAGGTGACGATATAGAAAGTGATGGTGATTTATACGCGGCTAAAGATGCAAATGGTAAAGATATAAACAGAGTAAAAGTTTATGATTTTGGTAATCTATATGCAGCAGGTATTGCTGGTTCATATAGCCCAATAGATTTCCAACTATGGTATGCAAGCTTAACAAACCTAGCCGATCTTCTTGCTGCTGACGTAACTGCAAACTTTGCTATAAACGACGATGTTAGCTTAGGTGGTAGAATCAACTATGTTAATAGTACAGCAGATGTAAGCGCAAAATCACACCTCTCTAAAAGTATAGATGCATCTAATGGCGTTGCAAACTACAATGACGGTAGCTTCTATGCTGGCGAACTTACAGCTTCACTATTTGGCCTTGACGCAAGATTAGGCTATATGGGTTGGAAAGTTCAAGATAAAGGCGTAACATCTTTCGTTTTTGAAGATAAAGGTGGTCTGATAGATGTAGGTGAGCTTACACTTGATCCAACTTGGGCTGATGGTAAAGCTAATTTGGTATATGCTACAGCTGGATATACATTTGATAAATTTACAGTTGGTGCAGATTACATAAAAGGTCATATTAAACATGCTGCAGCTGTTGGCAAAAATGGTAAAGAAAAAGTTGAAGAGATCACTCCAAGATTTGCTTATCAATATAGCAAAAAGCTAGAATTTAGTTCATACTATGCGTTCAAGACTTCAAAATTTGCTGATCAAGACAAAAAGAAAGAAGATCAGTTCAGATTTGAAGCTAAATACTCATTCTAATTCATAGCTCGTTAATCAACTTATGATATAATCCCGGGTCGGAGCAATCTGATCCGGGATTTTTAAATTTAGAGCAAAATTTCAAGGAAACTTATGAAAAATATCAAAATTTCTTTTTTGGCGTGTTTTTTGGTGGCAAATGCCTTTGCAGCTTCTCAGGTTTATTATATAGAAGCTCGTGGAGAGTTTGGTAAAGAGCTTGCCGAAATGGCAAAAAAGCAGGCTAATGACAGAAATGAAAAAGTAAATGTCTATGTCGATGAAGATCCAAGACGCTATAAAGACAATAGAATTTTAAAATTTGGCGTTGATAGAAAAGGTAGATATAGCGTCTCTTTAGGAAAAGAGCTTTATGAGAAACAATGCGCTAGCTGCCATGGCGAAAGCGCAGACAAAAGACCATTTGGCTCAACACCACTTAAAAACATGGATGCTAAAGATATAGAAGATAGCATCATCTCTTATAGAAGCGACTCAAGCTTTGGTGGTAGCGGTAAAAATGTGATGCAAAACCAAGCTAAGATCGTCTCAAATAATGATCTAGGTGCAATACTTGCTTATCTAAAAGGCAAGGATGCGCTTGCAGATCAAGATACAAACGAAAATAAACCAGTTTCAACCGAAACAAAGCAGGGCAGTTATTTAAGATAAATTTCACTTCGGTAGCTTTGCCACAATATAAATAAAAGGAAGCAGATGTTAAATCCAAAAACATTATTTTTAAGTATGGGCTCAGCTATCGTTTTGATGATAATCTTTGCCATAGCTAGTGGAGCCGCCACAATAATAGAGAGCAAAACCAGCACTGAAGCAGCTTGGTACTATGTTTATGGTGCTGGCTGGTTTGCGCTTATCCAACTACTGCTTGGTATAAATTTAGCCTTCAATATCTTTAGATACAACCTAATCGATCCTAAAAAACTCCCATCACTCATCTTTCACTTAGGTTTTATCGTCATCTTAATCGGCGCTGGTATCACAAGATACCTTGGCTTTGAAGCTGATATGCATATACGTGAAAACACCGCTTCAAACGTCGTTAGTACGAAGGTTTCATATATAAATTTAACAGCGCTTAACGACAAAGGCGAAGAGATCAGCTCAGCTATGCCTTTGGGACTTGCTGATGTAAAGAAGGGCTTTGATCTAAAGTTAAAAACAGCAGACGGCGAGGCCAGTTTAAAATTTAAAGAATTTGTGCCAAATGCAAGCTATAAATTTGTAAATGATGATAGCGGGAAGCCTGTCGTTGAGTTTGTTGTCTCAAACGAGAGCGAAAGCGAAGAGATATTTTTACTTGAAGAAGAAGAGGCAAGGGTTGGAGATATCAGCTTTATCTTTAATGCCAAACCAGATGAAAATAAAAAATACGTTCTTTTTAGGCTAAGTGATGGAAATTTCACAGTTACTTCAAATGCCGATCTTTCAAAATTTACTATGGCGGACAGCTCTAAAACTGAGCTAAAAGCTGGCAGCGTGAATGAATTTGGCACAGGTAGCTTATATACTATCTCAAATATAAATTTTGCCCCAAGGCTAGTTTCAGCGCACGCTTCAAGAAAGCTAGTTAGCTCAAAGGATAGCGAGTTTAATGCGTTGATAGCTGAGCTAAACTACAAAGGTGAGAGTAAAGAGATGCATGTATTTTACAACCTAATGGAGCCTTCACGTATTGCCGTGGCTGGACAGAAATTTAACGCCTCATGGGGAGCTCAGCAGATAAAACTCCCATTTAGCCTCTACTTAAAAGACTTTGAGCTAAAAAGATATCCTGGCTCAAATTCGCCTATGAGCTACTCAAGTGAGGTTGTGGTAAAAGACGGCACGAATGATCCTGGGTTTGATTATAGAATTTATATGAACCACGTGCTTGATTATGATGGATATAGATTTTTCCAAAGCTCATACGATACTGACGAGAAAGGCACGATCCTCTCTGTCAATAAAGACCCAGGCAAGATCCCGACATATATCGGCTACTTTTTGCTAGGTCTTGGCTTCTTGTTAAATGTCATAAACCCTAACAGCCGCTTTAGAAAGCTAGCAAAACTCATAGATAATGAATCAACAAAAGTCGGTAAAAAAGTTGCTGCACTCATAGCGGTCTTACTTTTGGGCTTAAATTTTAGCTCGCTAAAGGCTGAGGACTTCTTGCCACATATCAGCAAAGAGCATGCAGACAAGCTTGCTAGACTCATCGTGCAAAGTCCAGATGGCAGAATGAAGCCATTTGATACGCTTAGCAAAGAGGTTTTAAACAAAATTCACAGAGGCGAGAGCATAGGTAGTCTAAATTCAAACCAAGCGATGCTTTCTATAATGGTAACGCCTGATTTTTGGCGAAATGAGAAGATCATCGCGCTTGGTCAGAGTAAAGAGCTAAAAAAAGAGCTAGGCGTTGATGAGAATGCAAGATACGCAAGCTTTGATGAATTTTTTAAAGCGACAAAAGATGGTGGAAGCGAGTATAAACTAACAAAATTTGCTGAAATAGCAAACCGCAAACACCCAGGTTCACGCAATACATTTGACAAAGATGTGATAAAGATCGACGAGAGACTAAATGTATTTTATATGATATTTATCGGTGAAATTTTTAAAATTTTCCCAAAACAAGACGATCCGTCAAATTCTTGGTATTCGCCAGCTAGCGCGATGATGTACTTCTCGCCAAAAGAGGCTGAGCTAGTAGTTGGCATGATGAGAGAGTATTTCTCAGCTGTTGATGCAGCCTCAAAGGATAATGACTGGAGTAAGGCGGATGCGGCACTTGAGAAAATTTCAGCCTATCAGCACAAATACGGTGCCGCAGTCATGCCAAGTGAGAAAAAGATAGATATAGAAATTTTATTTAATAAATTTCAAGTATTTGACCGCTTGACACCGATATATCTTTTGGCTGGACTTGCACTTTTGCTATTTGTTTTTGTCAAGATGCTAGCGCCAAAAGTGCAGATAAATGGCATAGTTAAAGCTGTATATATTATAAATTTACTAGCTTTTCTTGCGCACACAGCTGGACTTGGTCTTCGCTGGTACATCGCTGAGCACGCCCCTTGGAGTAATGCCTACGAGTCGATGGTCTATATCGCTTGGGCGCTTGGTCTATCTGGTATCATCTTTGCAAAACGCAGTCCGATCGCACTTGCGCTTACATCTATATTGGCTGGCGTTACGCTGTTTGTCGCGCACCTTAGCTGGATGGATCCGCAGATCACGACGCTTGTGCCTGTGCTTCAGAGCTACTGGCTAACTATCCACGTCTCTATTATAACTGCAAGTTATGGATTTTTAGGCCTTTGTGCGTTGCTTGGTGGATTTACTTTGCTGCTTATCATCTTGCAAAACAAGAAAAAGCCAAATGCAGAGATCGCGCGCAATATCACTGAAGCAACGCGCATAAATGAGATGGCGATGATCCTTGGTCTTAGCTTACTTACGCTTGGAAACTTTTTAGGCGGCGTCTGGGCAAATGAGAGCTGGGGTAGATACTGGGGTTGGGATAGCAAGGAGACTTGGGCGCTAGTTTCGATCCTCGTCTATGCGGCGGTGCTTCACATGAGATTTATACCAAAGCTTAATAATCAATACGCATTTGCTGTTGCATCATTTTTTGCTTATTGGTCGATCATAATGACCTATTTTGGGGTAAATTTCTATCTAGCTGGCATGCACTCATACGCAGCTGGAGATCCGCTTCCAGTACCTGATTTCGTCTGGATAAGCATCGTAGTGATGATAGCGATGAGTGTTCTTGCATTTACGAAACGCTCTCTTTGCACAAGGCTATAGATGCTTCTTAAAGGCTTGATAGTCTTTTTTGTCTTTTTGCTTATAGTTGCCATTTGCGCGTTAATCTATCTTTTGCTAAAGAACAAAGATCATCAAGTCTTAGCAAGAGGACTAGAAGCTGAGGGTGAAGAAGAGATCACGATCGAAAAGCTTGAAGAGCTTGCTAGCGATAAAACTCTAAGCAAAAACGAGCTTTTCGAGCTTATACAAATTTTTGGAGAGAAATTTATAATACCAGCGAAAAAAAATCAGGTCGCTCCAAAAGAAGCTAGCAACTACATAAATTTTATAATCCTCATCTGCTCTCACCAAAATGCCGATGCAAAGCTTATTAGCTTTTTAGACAAAGAGGCTAAAAAGAAAAATCCAAGCTATGTTGCAGAGATCGAAGACAGTGAGAGGATAGGCATAGAAAACCGCAAAAACCGCAGGTAAATTTAGCTTTTTTTAAATTTAAGAGCACAAAATATCGTTAGCAAAAATCAAATTTACAAAGTAAAATAGGAGCGCAACTTGGACATCAATGATCTCAATGCTAGTTTGGTCTTTTTGCCGGTAGTGCTAGCTATTTTGTTGATGATCTTTGCTGGCAGGCGAAATATAAAAGTTTATCTGAGTAAATTTGATCTAGTTGGACTGCATCTCATCTTTCCGCTCGTGATATTTCCCATCTTTATAGCTATCTTTTGTGCAGTATGTGAGTATTTTGACGTTTCAAACGATGATGGGCTAACTTATATTTTTTACACTATGCTTTTTATAATAGCCATTTACGCCGTTTTTGGTTTTTACGTTTGCATTAAATATAATCACGGCTTTTTAAACTGCTTTTGGGCGTTACTTTTAAGATTTAACTTCATGACTCCGCTTGTTTATTTGCTGTTTTTAGGTGGCAAAGGACGTGACAAAAATGGCAATGAGATAACCCCTGAAAATGCAAAAAATTTAAGCCTTTTTGGAGAGCTAAAATTTTCACTTTATAATATGATCGTCTTTAGAAAAAATCACGACAAAGATAAATTTGTTGGCAAGGGCGAGAAAAATTCTAGCGACAAAGTTCTCATCTCAAAAGAGGTCTAAAATAAAAAGCAGGGAGGGTTAAATTTAAAAGAGCCAGCAAGATAGCTAGCTCAGCTTACGGCAAAACTACGCCAAATTTCATAACCACGCCATATATCATCGCGCTAATAATGCCAGCGAAAAATCCAGCAACCATATCATCACCCATGACGCCAAGTCCGCCCTTTACGTTGCGGTCTATCCTGCCAATGATCGAAGGCTTTTTGATATCAAGCACTCTAAAAAGCACGAGTGAGAGAACTAGCTGCGAGATCGTCGCTCCACTAATGGCGATAGCAAGCCAAACGCCAGCAACTTCGTCGATCACGATAAAGCTCTCGTCGTGTGAATTTACCTTTTTTTCAAAATCATCAATGACGCTGATGCTCACCAAAAATAACAAAATGCTAGCTAGCAAAAGCGTGGTAGATGAGAAAAAATATAGCACAAAATAAGCCGCCACAGCTCCAGCCACCGAGCCCCAAGTGCCAGGTGCCTTTGGTAAAAGTCCAAATCCAAAAAATGTCAAAAATAGCTTTTGCATAAATTTCCTTAAGTGAGTGATGATGTCTGGTAGAGCTTCATGAGCTCCTCGTAAAAGTCGCGGTCGGTCTTGTTTTCAAGCAGCCCAGAATTTACAAAGAGATCGTCGCAGAGCTTTTGTATATCTTTAAAGCGATTTACATAGAGCTTGCTTAAGATGAGCGCTGAAATTTCAGGTCTTACTAGTATGGCTGGTGGCATGATGCCGTTAAATAGCAGCTCTTTGATCACGTCTGGGTGGTATTTGATCTGGTGGTGCTGTCCGTGTGGGCAGCTTTTGGTGCTAACTAGCGTCTTACACTTGTTGCAATAAACGAGCTCTGGCAGGACGATCACGTCTAAATTTAGATCGTTTTTGTAGATGTCAAGTATCGTATGAACTTCGTTGTGGTCAAAAAACATGCCAATTCCTGAGTGGTTTTGCCCGATGACTAGCTTGTTTGCGCCAAGTCTTGAAGCCGCGATGCACTCAAGCGTTGGGTTGGCGTGCGAGCTAAAAAGGGTCGTGTTTTTCAGCGCAAAGACAAAGACCTTTTTTGTCGGCAGATAGTTTTGGTTAAAAAAGTCAAGCACTTGCTTTCTGATCTCGTAGTCGATGTGCCTCTCTTCGCGCGTTCTTATTAGAAAAACGACCACGAGATCGGCCTTATCGATAGTCATCCTAACTAGGCGTTCATGCGCGCGGTTAAATGGATCAGCCGTTAAAAAGACAGCCGTTATCTTCTTAGCGCCACTCTCTTTTATCAGCTCATTTAGTGCATCTTTGCTTATTTGGAGGCTCTCATCATATAGCTCAAACTCGCCGCTTATGCCGTATTTGCCTAAATTTAGTGACATTTCGCTGTTTGACTCATTTGCTAAAAATATATTTTTAGTTCGCATGCTCTCGTCAAATTTAAAGACCTTTGCCACGTCGATGTGCCCAACGATCTTGCCGTCCATATTTAAATTTACTCTTTGTCCAGCATGCAGCTTGCTAGCGATATTTTGATTGACCTCGCCAAATGGCGCAAAGCCAAAAGAGTAGGGCATAGGCTCGCCGTTAAAGTAGCCCTTTTTTGCCACCTCTTTGATCTGCTCGTCGTCCATCAGGGCGCTAAAATTTGAGAGAATTTTGTTTTTGATAAGCTCTAAGGCGCCATAAACTTCGGTGTTTATAGAAATTTCACTATTTTTTCTTGCTGACGTCATATTTCTTTCTCTTTTCCCAAAGTGATTTTCTAGAAATTCCAAGCTTTTTGCTTAGCTCGGTGTCGGGGAATTTATCTTGATAATTAACGATGATATATTTTATATATTCATCGATCGTGACGATCTCGCCGATGTCAAAGTTTTTATCTCGGACGGAGAGTTCAAGCTCCTCAAATGGCGCACTTTGCGCAAAATCGCTAGTTTGGATAGCCACTTTTTTCTTTTTGCAAAGCTCTAAAATTTTCTCTTTTTCATCCTCTTTTAGCTCTTCGAGATTTGTGATGTATATTAGCTCGTCGCCACTTTGAGCAAGTGCTTTTTCAAGCTCGCTAAAACAGGCTTTGCCTAAAAACAAAAATGGCGTTTTGTTTGCCTTTACATAGTTAAAGATAAATTTATCGCTGTAGCCATTTTTGCTTGATTTTAAAAGAAGTGGAAATTTGATCTTTTTAGCTTCAAAGCAAGGTATCTCGTAGTCTTTTAGGGCGAAATTTATATAGTTTTCGTAGTTTTTTATCTCGTTTTTAAAGCCTCTAAACTCTTCAAAATGCCTTATCTTTCTAACAAGCTCTTCTATCATAAATGGCTTTTGTATGTAGTCCACCGCGCCCGCTTGTATCGGCTTTAGCACGGTATCGCTGTTGATGTAGGCGATGAGTAAGATGATGATAGAGCTTTTAAATTTCTCTATGACTGGGTAGAAGTCCTGCCCTGGGAGTGTGGTAGAAAGTAACACTACGTCAAAATTTTCAAATTTCAAAGCCTCTTTGACGCTCTTTGCGATCTCGCAGTCATAGCCAAAGTCAGCTAGTTTGCTAGCCATCGAGCCAGCTAGGTAAATTTCGTTTTCTACTATTAAAATTTTCATATTTGTGTCCAGTTGTAAAATTTAAGGCTAGCGCTTGCCATGACAGCGATCCCTTCGCATCTGCCCACAAAGCCAAGCCCCTCAGTCGTTGTCGCCTTGACATTTATGCGGCTCTGGCTTAAATTTAGAGCCTGCGCGATGTTTGCCTCCATTTTTGATTTTAGCTTTGAGAGTTTTGGCTTTTGCGCCATTATCGTGATATCAGCGTTTGTTAGCACAAAGCCCACGCTTTGCACCCTTTTATAGGCTTCTTGCAATAGATAAATAGAGCTAATATCTTTAAATTTAGCGTCCGTATCAGGAAAGAGTTCGCCTATATCGCCAAGTCCAGCAGCTCCTAAAATAGCGTCAGTTAGCGCATGAAGTGCCACGTCGCCGTCGCTGTGTGCCTTTAGCCCAAACTCATAGTCGATCTTTTCGCCACAAAGCACAAGCGGACGCCCCTTTTCAAACTCATGCACATCAAAGCCGTTACCTACAAAGAGCTCGTTTTCTGGTGCTTTTAGGGCTGAAATTTTGGCAAGATCCTCTTTAAAAGTGATCTTTCTAGCCATCTCATCGCCCAAAATGTGCCAAACGCTTGCGCCAATGGCTCTCATAGCCGAGCTATCATCTGTGTAAATTTCGCCGCTACTAAGAGCCTTTTTAAGAAGTGCTGTGCGCGAGAGCTGCGGCGTTTGGATAAGTTTTACCTTTTCTCTGTCTATTGCGTTTTCGCCAAGATAGGCAGTGTCAGCGATCTTTAGCGCAGGCACTACGCAGTCAGCCTGAGCGGCCGCCTCGATGATCTTGTGAAAGAGCTCGCTTGATATGCAAGGGCGCGCGATGTCGCTAACTAAGACAAATTCGCTACTTACTAGCTCAAGTGCGTTTTTTAGGCTATCTTGTCTTGTCTCGCCGCCATCAACAAATTTATAATTTGGAGCAAATTTAGACATATATTTGCACTCTTTACTAACGACGATGATCTCCTTAAATGTGTAAAAGTTACTCAAATTTTTAGTGGCAAATAGCCAAAGTGGGTCGCTGCCGATGCGAAGCCATTGCTTCTTTACAGGTAGCTCAAAACGGCTGGAATTTCCTGCTCCTAGCATTATAAGTGAGATATCAAGCAAGGTAGCTCCTTTGAAGATTGTTACGGAATTATACACCTAAAAGCTAAATATTTCTTTTTATAGAAATAAATTTAAGGCTAGCATTTAGTTAGATCAAAACAAAAAAGGACTAAAATGAGCCTTTAAATTTTAAAAAAAGGCTAGTCATGACAAAGACGCAGATGCACTATGCTAGGCGAGGTGAGCTCACAAAGCAGATGAGCTATGTGGCAAAGATCGAGGGAGTGAGCGAAAATTTAGTGATGGATGAGGTGGCAAAAGGTAGCATCATCATCCCAGCAAACGTAAATCACACAAATTTAAAGCCTATGGGCATAGGCAGAAAGCTAAAGACGAAAATCAATGCAAATATCGGCAACTCAAGCCTAAGTAGTGACATTTGCGCGGAGCTTAGAAAGCTTGAAATTTGCTTAGAATTTGGCGCTGATACGGTTATGGATCTAAGCACGGACGGCGATTTAGACGCCATTAGAAGCGCTATTATTGAGCATTCAAGCGTACCAGTTGGAACGGTGCCGATGTATGAAATTTTAAAAGAGGCAAAAGAGGTTACAAATATCACAAATGAGCTAATTTTAAGCGTGCTAGAGAAGCAAGCAAGGCAAGGGGTTAGTTACTTTACGATACACGCTGGCTTTTTGCGTGAGTTTTTGCCACTTGTTAAAAAGCGCAAAATGGGCATAGTAAGCCGTGGCGGCAGCTTGAGCGCTAGCTACATGTCAAAGCTAAATAGGCAAAATCCATTTTATGAGATTTTTGATCAAATTTTAGAAATTTGCGCAAAATATGACGTCTCGCTCTCGCTTGGCGACGGACTTCGTCCAGGCTGCCTTTACGACGCAACAGACGAGGCACAGCTTAGTGAGCTAAAGGTGCTTGGAGAGCTTACACTTCGTGCGTGGGAAAAAGATGTACAAGTGATGATAGAAGGCCCTGGTCATGTGCCATTAAATCAAATTGAGTATAATATGAAAATCGAACAAGAGCTCTGCCATGATGCCCCATTTTACGTGCTTGGGCCGCTTGTTAGCGATATCGGCGCGGGGTATGATCATATCACTTCAGCGATTGGTGGTACGATGGCAGCATATCACGGCGCTAGCATGCTTTGCTACGTGACGCAAAAAGAGCACCTTGGCTTGCCAAATGAAAATGACGTAAGAGAGGGCATCGTAGCTCACAAGATAGCAGCTCATGCCGCAGACGTCGCACTTGGCAAGGCAGGAGCTATCGAAAAAGACCATGCGATGAGTGATGCGAGATATACGTTTGACTGGAACAAGCAGTTTGAGCTTAGCTTTGATCCAAAAAAGGCTAGAGAGCTTCACGATGAGAGCTTGCCAGAAGATGCGTTTAAGAGCGCTCATTTTTGTTCGATGTGCGGACCAAAATTTTGTGCATATAAAATTTCAAAAGATCTAGAAAAAGGAGAAAAATGTTAAATAAAGAAGAGGTCTTAAATAGACTAAAAGGCGTCATATATCCGGGGTTTGAAAAGGATATAGTTAACTTTGGCTTTGTAAAAAACGTGGAGATCGGCGAGAAAATCTTAATCGAAGTCGAGATCGTTAGCTCAAGCCCAGAGGTGGCAAACGAGCTAAAAACGGACATCAAACGTGTCATGGGCTCAAACGAGTACGTGCTAAATTTGATCCAGCCAAAGATGCCTGAGGAGAAAAGTAACACTCAAAGTGGCAAAAATATCGCACCTCAAGTTAAAAATTTCGTAATGGTAAGCTCTGGCAAAGGTGGCGTTGGTAAATCAACCACAACGCTAAATTTAGCCATCTCAATGGCAAAACTAGGCAAAAAAGTGGGAATTCTAGACGCTGATATCTATGGACCAAATATCCCAAGAATGCTTGGCGAAGTAAATACCCAGCCACAAGTCGTTGGCAACAAGCTAAAACCGATACTTAGCCATGGTGTGGAGATGATGAGTATGGGCGTTTTGATGGAAGAGGGCATGAGCCTTATCTGGCGTGGCTCGATGATAATGAAAGCGATCGAGCAGCTGTTAAGGGACGTGCTTTGGAGCGAGCTTGATGTATTGTTTCTCGATATGCCTCCAGGAACGGGCGACGCGCAACTAACTCTAGCTCAAAGCGTGCCAGTAACAGCAGGTGTCTGCGTCACAACGCCACAAGTAGTAGCACTTGATGATAGCAAGCGTGCGCTTGATATGTTTGAGAAGCTTCACATCCCAATCGCTGGCGTCATCGAAAACATGAGCGGCTTCATCTGCCCAGATAATGGCAAAGAGTATGACATATTTGGCAAAGGCACGACTGAAGAGGTGGCAAAGGCTTACAACACTCAAATTTTAGCTGAAATTCCTATCGAGCCAGCTGTTAGAGTGGGCGGCGATAATGGCAAGCCAGTTAGCTTCTATGAGCCAAACTCAGTCACTGCAAAACGCTATGAGAGCGCAGCTGCAAGGCTTTGGGAGATGATAGAAAATATAAATAACGGCGGTGGGGCTGATAACTCAGCGATACAGCCGGTAAATGACGGCAAGAGTGCTTGCTCGAAGTAAATTTACAAAAGATAAAATTTAGAGCAAATTTTAAAATTTGCCAGTTTAAATTTGGCTACCAAAATTTAGCTTTGCTTGGTGCTTAGTTTAAATTTTGGAGCCAAAATGCACTTTAAAAAATAAATTTAAAATTTAATAGGAGAAAAGATGAAAGCGATCGTAACCGTAGTCGGAAAAGATAGAGTTGGCATCGTTGCTGGTGTCTCAGCAAAGCTTAGCGAGCTAGGGCTAAACATAGATGATATAAGTCAGACTATTTTGAGCGACTTTTTCACGATGATGGCGGTGGTTTCAAGCGATGAAAATAAGGACTTTACAGCCTTAAGAGCGGAGCTAGATAAGCTTGGAGAGAGCCTAAAAGTAAAGATAAATATCCAAAGCTCAGCCATCTTTGATGCGATGCACAAAATTTAAGGACAAAAGATGGATATCAAAAATGTAACCGAAACTATCTCGATGATCGAGGAGCAAAATTTTGACATCAGAACGATCACGATGGGCATTAGTTTGCTTGACTGCATCGACCCTGACATCAATAAAGCCTGCGATAAAATTTACGCAAAAATCACCACTAAAGCCAAAGACCTAGTTAGAGTGGGCAACGAAATTTCTGCCGAGCTAGGCATACCAATCGTCAATAAAAGAGTGAGCGTGACGCCTATCTCGATAATCGGCGCCGCAACGGACGCAAAAGACTACGTGATGATCGCAAAGACGCTTGATAGGGCGGCTATTGAGGTTGGTATTGATTTTATAGGTGGTTTTTCGGCTCTAGTGCAAAAGGGCTATCAAAAGGGCGATGAAATTTTGATAAATTCTATCCCGCAAGCGCTCGCACAAACTGCAAAAGTGTGCTCAAGTGTCAATGTCGGCTCAACAAAAAGTGGCATAAATATGAGCGCAGTGCGTGATATGGGGCGCATCATAAAAGAGACGGCAGCAGCTTCAGAGATGGGCTGTGCGAAGCTTGTTGTCTTTGCAAATGCAGTCGAGGACAATCCTTTCATGGCTGGTGCATTTCACGGCGTGGGCGAGGCTGACGTGGTGATAAATGTCGGCGTTTCAGGCCCAGGAGTGGTAAAAAGAGCGCTTGAAAAGGTGCGTGGCGAGAGCTTTGACGTGGTGGCTGAGACTGTGAAAAAGACGGCGTTTAAGATCACACGTATCGGTCAGTTAGTCGGTCAAATGGCGAGCGAGCGCCTTGGGGTTAAATTTGGTATCGTCGATCTCTCTCTTGCTCCAACGCCAGCTGTGGGAGACTCAGTGGCTCGCGTGCTTGAGGAGATGGGGCTTGAGGCTGTCGGTACGCACGGCACGACTGCTGCACTAGCTCTCTTAAACGACGCGGTCAAAAAAGGTGGCGTCATGGCATGCAACCAAGTTGGCGGCTTAAGCGGTGCATTTATCCCAGTCTCAGAGGACGAGGGCATGATAGCTGCGGTGCGCGCAGGATCATTAAATTTAGAAAAGCTTGAGGCGATGACTGCGATATGCTCGGTTGGACTTGATATGATCGCCATACCTGCGGATACGCCAAGCGAGAGTATAGCTGCGATGATCGCTGATGAGGCGGCTATCGGCGTGATAAATCAAAAAACAACGGCCGTTCGTATCATACCTCTTGGACGTGAGGGCGATATGATCGAGTTTGGCGGCCTTTTAGGCAGAGCGCCTGTGATGAAGATAAATAAAGCCTCAAGTGCCGACTTTATCGCTCGTGGCGGACAAATCCCAGCTCCAATTCATAGTTTTAAAAATTAATCTTCAAAGTCCGCTTTAAATTTGCGGACTTTACATGATTTATTTTAGTCGTTTAAAAACAATTAATTCTTGAGTTTTTTGTTATAATTCAACTTTTTATAAATTACGATATGTAAAGGGTTTTTTATGCCACGTATTCGAACAGATAGGGTAGGTCAATCAGTAATAATCTCGACTCCAGTAGTTAAGATGCTTATTTTGTTTTTTCTCTCGCCCATCATATTACTGATAGAGCTTTATCTTCAAAATAAAATATTAAAAATAAAGTGGCGTATAAAAGATATCGTATGGGCGTTAAATTCAACATATTCATTCTGGTTTCTTGCCCTTGGCGTGCTTGCAATTTGCATATTTAAAATATTTGATAGATATAGCCCTACTATTAACGACTATATTCCATTGATAGTTGTAATCTTGCTCTTGGCACCGCACTTCTACTTTTCATTTAAATATAAAAGTAAATTTAATAGATTTGCTAGATTAAAAGCAATAAAAAGAAGGATGGAAATGCGTGCAAAAGCAGAAATGATTTTAAAAAAAGAGAAAGAAGAAGATAGACTAAGAAGAGAAATTAATAAAACTGCTCGTTAGAAAGTTTTATGCAATTTTGCTCCTTGTATTTGTCAAAAAAACAGAGTTTATCTCTTAAATTTATCCTAATCTTTTCAACTGCTTTTAGTTAAAATAATAAAAATTTTAAATCAAGGAGCTAAAATGAAAATTTTATCACTGCTTACGGTGCTACTTTTTGGAGCGGTATGTGGCTTTGCAAATGACGGCAAAGTAAGAAGTATCGACATCTACGTCACGCCTTACTACTCAGCAAATGCAGGCAAGGTGGAGTATGTCAAGGTCTATGACAAGATAGATGAGCTTTTAAAAAGTGGCAAAGAAGACGACTTTAAAAAGGCTGAAAAGATCGTGCAAGACGCCCCACAAATGGTCTCTCCGATAACTCTTTTTGTCCTCTCAGCTCGCGCTTATGATCTTGGACTTCGCGATGATGCGGTATTTTGGTTTTATGCGGCAAAAAACCGCGCGATCTTGCTAAGAGGCGTTATAGACATGGAGAGCGAGAAATTTACTGACGTGGTGGCTGCGATAGGGGCGTTTATGAAGCTTGTTGGCGACGTGGTCAATCCTTATGCATTTTGCGATATCAAAAAGCAACAAGAGATCGCTGATAAAGCGCTTGAATGGACTAAGAAAAATGCCTATGAAGCGATGTTTTCGCCAGAATTTAGCTCGCCTCACGAAGATAGAAAAGCAGCCCTTGCAAAAGGCATAGAAAAGCTAGAAGCGCGCAATAAAAAGGAGAAAGATTATTTTTTAGACAAAGACAATCTTGCTAACTTCAAAGCTATGCGCAAGCAAAATGGCACTGATGAGAAATTTTGCTTCTAAGTAGCGAGAAAAACTGAAAAATTGCTTGTAAATTTAGCTTTTGCTTTATGCTAAAAGGGCAAATTTACAAGCTATCTCCATTTTAGATGATAAATTTTAGCTCACTACAAATTTGCTTAAATTTGGCTCTTTTTACAAGAGTAGCAAAACTACAAAAAATGAGAATGAAAAATGACTTTGAAATTTGGCGAACTTAAAAAAGTTGCAACAGATGATGGCTTTATCTGGTATGCGGAGACTGGGCTAAAAAGTGCAATTTTTGGGCAGGTAGCGTTTTGCCTCGTTAGCACAGACATGGCAGACGTAGATGATGAGACTACTTTGCTGGCAGAACGCATCGCTCAAGATATCGACCAATACATAAAAGAGTCGCTTGTCTTTTTAAAAGATGAACTTAGGCGAGGGCGCTTTTTGAGCAAGGACGAGCTTAGCTTGCTTGACGCGCCAGTTTCCGAACTGCCATTTAGCTCGCCGCAATGCACCTTTTATGCGCATGACAAGCAGTGGCTGATGAGATTTGCTGAGGGCGAGCTTGATATCTGCGAGCCTTATGGCATTGGGGTGATCTTTGAGGGTAAAAAGCCACTTTGTTTAGAAAAATTAGAACTTAGTGAAGAGTGCTAAACGCTTAAGTTTTTAAATTTATGCATTAAGAGCTAGATAAATTTGAAATTTATAAGCCTTTTGGCTGTGAGCTTAGAAGCGCTGAAGTTTTTTAAATGGCTCTATTAAAATATAGGATTGTCAAGCAAAAATATAAGCATTAAAAAATAGATTCCATTTATTAAAATGAATACATGTTACATTATCTATTTAATTCTCATTTCAAAATGTGTTTGATATTGTGGAATGATTATCATATTAGATGGGATTGATTCCGTCAAAATATTTGTTTCATCTGTTATTAAAATTGTAAAGCTGCACTTTTTTTTTCTACACGCTTCGTTTAATAAAACTATTGCTTCTTGTAAGCTTTCGCTATCTTTTTGTATTTTTATTGCAACTGGTGCATCCAAGTAGTGTTTTTTTAAAAAAGCATCAATACCATTGTTTCTTTGAACAATATCACAATCAAACTGTTTTAGTATAGATAGCTCTTTTTCTGTCTTTGTTTGATATGCATCGATTCCTTTTTTTAACAGAATAGAATTTGTTTTAGTCGGAGTATCTAGTCTTTGTTTTGTTAATGCGATAGCCTTGCTATTTATATCAATTCCTATATAGTTTCTATTTAGAAGCTTTGCGCTCACTAGCGTAGTACCGCTTCCACAAAACGGATCAAGAATTAAATCATTTTCATTTGAACCAATCTTTATAATTCGTTCCAATAATTCAATCGGCTTTTGTGTTGGATAGCCGGTTCGCTCTTTTGCTTTTGGATTCAAAAAAGGAATATCCCAAACATCAGACATTGGAACACCTTTTTTTTCTTTAGAATTTATGATGTCGCCATTTTTATCTCTTTTATAAACGACTTTTCCAAGCTCATTTCTCTCTCTCTCTTGAAGTATTTGGTCTATATTTGTGGTAGCAGAATAGTTACAATATAGAGTATTAAAATTAAATTTATCACTTTTTGAGTAAAACAGAATTGTTTGATGATTGGGGATTAACCCTTTTTGGGAATTAGACCACCTTTTGTATGTCCAAATTATTTCGCTTCTAAAATTTTTTTCGTGAAATATTTCATCTAATAAAACTTTTAAGTAGTGTGAAGCGTAGGTATCACAATGTAGAAATAAATTGCCTGTTTCCTTTAAAACACGCTTCATTTCTAATAATCTAATACGCATATATTCAAGATAAGTATGTCTTGACTCCCAACTATCAGAAAACTCATATCTTTTTCCATTTGAATTGGAAAGCTTTTGTTTTTTTTGGGTAAAAAATGGTGGGTCAAGATAAATCATATCAATACAACATTTGTCCATTTTTCTTAATATATTTATACAATCATCGTTATACAACATTACTTATTTCCTTAACTCTGCAATTTTTTCTAAAATTTCCATTAAATCAATGTCAGTATATTCTTTAATATATGCCCAAGCAGAGTCTCCTACATAATACTTCCCACCTATTCCCTTATATAGTGTCTCTAATGTTTCTTGTATTTTCTTAGCCTGTGTTCTTTGTGGATAGTAAAACATAACTCTTATTGGTATATATCCCTTTGCTTTTATAACTTGGACACGAGTATGCTCTTTTGTAATATGGTCACCGTCAGTAGTAGCATCGCGCCATTTAATTTCGTGCGCATTTGTTTCAATCAAACAATCAATTTCAAATGTTTTTGGTTTACTGCCTTGGGTGTTTATAATTTTTACTTTTTTTGCTTTTGAGTATTTGTATTTAAAACAGATAAACGCCGCTTCTTCCAAAAATGCTCCCGCATATTTATATAAAAAACGACCTTTATTTTGGTATAAATCGATCAATTTTCCTTCTCCATCTGAAATACCTAAAACTCGATATATCAGATAATGCGAAGTATCATCTAGTTCCATTTCTACAACACGAGCATCAACTTGCGATTTCAAATCATTTACATATTTGTCAGCCAAGTTCTTAATTAAAATATATACTTCTTTATTCATAGTTTATCCTTTTTTAATACTTACTCCACCATCAATGGCAAAGCTGGTCTGTTTGCCACACTTATACTTTTACTAATACAATCTGTATTTAGTATATGCTTGAAAAGTATTTGTTCTTTATCTTTTCTGCTTTCTTTTGCAAAATTTACAAAATTGTGATAGATAAGGTAGTTATTTAGATACTTCGTAGATACGCTTTTAAGGCCGTGGATTAACATATTTTTATTGATTGTCTGGATATTAAATGCACCTAGTTTATACCTGTTTCTATACATTCTAATATGACTTAACACCATTTCGCTTAAGAGCTTTAAGTTTAAGCGTAGGCTATCAGTTACAAATATGCTATTACGCTTTAATTTACCATTTATAAAACTATTTAAGGCTTTTACGTCTGGTTTGCCAAGATTTGCTATATTGTCTACTGGCTTAGCGTTTGAATTTACAATACAAGGTATGCAAACGAGTTCCTTAGATAACCCACGCTTTGCGTTTGCAGCGCCTCTTTTTTTTACTAAGCATGGAAAATTAAAGGATTTATGATTGCCTTTATATGAAATAGACATAAATGTTTCACCGGCTTCTACTATGCCGTCAAACTTTATGCTATCTTGTATTTCTTGCAAAGCGTCAAGAATTTTATGTCGCCAAGCAAAGGCAGTAGGCAGTGAGATATTGCAAATTTCAGCGGTTTTCCTAAGCGAGTATTTTTCTATCATACAATGGATATATTTTTGCCATACCGATAAATCCTTTTTAACACCATATAAGATAGTGTTGTTTGAGCTTACAAAAGACTTATTGCAATCAAGGCAAAGAAAGCTTTGTTTGCCATTGCTTCTTGTGCCGTTCTTTTTAAAATGAGTTGATTTACAATGCGGACACTCTTTTATCTCTTTTGAGGGAGTCAAATTTGACTCTGATTTTTCTTTGTTTTTGATAGATTTTAGAAAGGATTTTTTGTCATCATTACTTAGAGTGTTAAAAATTTGTTTTACTATTTCAAGCTCTGCTTTTGAAGTTACCATTTTACTGACTCTATTGCTGTTTTTAATGTAGCTATTTTAGCAAAATAAAGCTTAAAAACAATCTTTTACTTTAACAAAGCCTTTTAAATTATTAAATTTGCTGTTTTTAGGTTTTGCGCCCAAAACAGCAAATTTACAAGTTATGCGTTGCAGCAGCAGTCGCTCGGATCTTTTTCTTTTGTGATCCTAGCTCTTAGGTCGTGGCGGATGATCTCTATCGACCAAAACCAGACCATGTGACCTACAAACTCAGAGACATACTCATACCAAGGAAGTGTCCAAAGTGGCGGAGTGAGGCCAAGAAGCGGCAGTGAGATGCCATGAACTGCGATAGTTGCTAAGATACCAGCCATCACGCCTTGCCACATCGTGATCTTTGGATATTTCTCAGCCACGACGCAGTAGCCAACGGCAAAGACGACGGAGAAGATAATGTGCGTTAGCATCACGTAGTTAAAGGCATGCCCTGCAAACTCGTAGATAGCAGCGTTTGGATCGGTGATATCGACATAATCTCTTAAAAATACATAAGGCGGGTTTAAGAAATTTCTCGAGCAGTCGATCGCATCAGCTGCTCTGATGGCACTTTCTGGCTCACAAGCTACGTTAAACATATCCATAGGGCTTCTTGGCGGAAGCGGCACTTCTGCACCCCATTTGACAAAAGCTGAAACTACGCCAGCGACGAGGCCGATCAACGCAGCTAGGGCAAATTTTGGTTTGGTAGCTAAATTTGACATTTTGTCTCCTTGTAAAATTAGAGGCATTTTATTTCTATTTTCTTTATGATAAGATTAATCATTATTATAATTTATAAATTTATCAAAGCTCAAATGCTTTAAAATCATAAAATTTTTAGCCATTTTTGGCTAGACTAAGAAAAAATTTAAAGGAGAATAGATGTCTAAAGAGTTTAAAGACGCAAACGAATTTAAGGAATTTTTTGAAGAATTTAGAAAAAAAGATGGCTACAAAGATCCAGTTGCTTTTGGCATCGCAAGAGTCGATCGCGGACAAAAAAATAGCGATAAAATTTTGCAAGCAAGTTTTGGCGTTGTAAATTATAAAGAGAGCTTTTTAAGCGCAGCTGCTTTTATCTACGCCTTGCAAAAGTGTGATGTTGAGGTTGATTTTAGCGCATCCGAGTTTGTCGCAGATCTCACGCCAAAGGTAACAAAAAAGGTTAGCAAACTCTTTAGTGTCTTTGAAAAAGATATAAAATTGCATAAAAACGTAGAGAATTTACACGCTGTGAAGATGGCATTTGAGGATGATCTTGAGCTAAATGAGAATAAATTTAAGCTTGTATTTTTGTTCGATGACGCAAAGCCACTTAGCGTGGAGGCCGTCTATCTCAAGCTCTACTTGATCTCACTTGGCAAGGTCGCACCTAGGACGATCGTACTTGATGGAGCCTTTGGAGTGCTACCAAATGTCGCATGGACTAGTCAAAACATCCCGATCGAGCTTGAGTGGCTAAGAGAAAATGAAATTTCTCTAAAGATGTTTGGCGAGTATCCAGCGATCGTGAGCGTGGATAAATTCCCAAGATTTCTAAGTCACATCATCCCAGCTGATAACACGAGAATTTTAGACGCTGCCAAGGTTCGCATGGGCGCAGCTGTGCATCCTGGCACGGTCGTCATGCCAGGAGCTGCTTACATCAACTTTAATGCAGGCACAACTGGTGGCGTGATGGTTGAAGGCAGGGTCAGCAGCTCTGTCGTCGTGGGCGAGGGCAGTGACGTTGGCGGGGGTGCAAGCATACTTGGCGTGCTAAGCGGCACGAACGGCAACCCTGTAAGTATCGGCAAACACTGCTTACTTGGCGCAAACTCAGTTACTGGCGTGCCACTTGGCGATAACTGCATCGTGGATGCTGGCATAGCGGTGCTTGAGGGCACAAAGGTCTATATCTCGGCAAGCGAGCGCGAAAAGCTAGCTAAGCTAAATCCAGAGTTTAAATTTGAAGCTGAAATTTACAAAGCGCTTGAGCTTGGCGGGCTAAACGGGCTTCATTTTAGACAAAATAGCCAAACAGGTCAGATCACTGCAAGCGCGAGCAAAAGGGCGATCAAGCTAAATGAGGCACTTCATTAAAAGGAGCTAACATGAAAGTTGGCATTTTGATGTTTGACAAGATAAATTTGTTAAGCTTTGCCAAAATTTATGATTTTTTGCATAAATTTGAAGGTTTTAACATCAAAACCTACGCCCTAAAGCCTGAGATAGTCGATGAATTTGGCGTCAGGCTTCATCCTGAAATTTACGCTGAGAGCCTTTATGGCGTGGATATCTTGGTCGTGCCAGATGGCGTTGGAGCGCTTGGGCTAAGATATGATGAGATATTTTTAAGCTGGATAAAAAGCTCAGCGAGTGCGAAATTTAAGATCGGCTTTGACCTTGGCATGCTCATCCTTGGCGGGGCTGGATTTTTAGAGGATAGAGAGGCCTGCATAAGGGGCGGATACAAAAACGCGCTGAGTGGCTACTGCGAAGTAAATGACGCTAAGATGTGCGAGAGCAGGGGTGTGATAAGTGTTAGCGAATTTGATGACGAGATCAAAGAGCAGCTCGTAAAAATCCTAAGTAAAGATAAAATTTAAGGGCTTTGGCTCTTAAATATGATAGAAATTTTATCTTTTTAATGAGCTTATAGCTTGTTTTATGGCGCTATTTACCGCCTCTAAATGCCACTTTATACATGCCGTAAAGTCAAAGTTTAAATTATTTTCAAGCTTTGTTGTCTGCTCTAAAATTTCATAATAATCTTTTTTATTTGCATAAATAACGCTGGAGATATAAAATGGCTCAATGCTCTCACCAGCCAAGCAGTAGTGCGCCAAAGCCCTTGCCATGCGTCCGTTGCCGTCGTCATAAGGATGGATGATCACAAACCAAAGGTGCGCTAAGGCGCTTTTTACATAGGCGTTTTCGGAGCTTTTATTGATAAAATTTAAAAAATTCCTCATCCTCTACGCGCTCTGCTGGCAAGGCTTCGTAGTGGATCTGCACATTCTCTTGTGAGCCTGAGACGACGCTCATCTCATCTTCTCTAAATTTAGCTCTTTTTATCTTGTAAATTTTGCTATGGCTATATTCAAACAAGGCATTGTGCCAGCCATGTAGCCGCTCGAAGTTCATAGGAGCTTTGTTTAAATTTGCATCAAGCATTAGCGAGACTAGATTATCACTGTGTCTAGTCGCATGAGTGTCGGCTAGTCAGTCAAAATTTTCATCTAGTCTCTTTTTTATCGATGAGCGAATGCTCGATCTTTTTAGCCTCTCGCCCACTATGAGAGATGAGTAAAATATCCCATCTTCTATGGCGTTAATTTGCGCCTTTAAAATATCGTTTCTACTAATATTACTTGTTATCTCTTTTAAAATTTCGTGATCTTGCTCTAGTTTATTTGCAAGGGTGTCTATCACACTTTTGTTGAAAGAAAAATTTGGGTAGTTGGGATGTTGCCATATCCACAGGTTTTGCATCAAATTTCTTTAAAGATTATGGCTTTTGTGCCTATCTATAAGGTCTTCTATACTCTCTTCTAGCGTCATTGTAGCCACGTCTATAACCGCGCTCAAAACCATCATCATAGTCGTCACCATCGTAGTAGCCTCCACGGTAACCACGCTGAAATCTATCAAATCTTTCGTACTCATTTTGATAGTATTGGTGGTAGTTAGGAGGATATGGTGCATAGTTTGGATCAATAGGATAGTAGCCACTCATGCGGCAACTATCCTCATCAAAATCTTTCAATCCAAAACGAAATTTATATCCGTCTATCTTTTTGCTAAGGGCGTCATAGTTTCTCGTGTCGCCATAAAATTTAGCCATTTCTCTTTCGTTTATAAGTTTGCAAAGCCCGATCTCTATCTTTTTAGTATAGTTTGCAGCTAGCAGCATCGTAAATGTACAAAACAAAATGGCTATAAATTTCATCTTAGTCTCCTATTTTTATATTTCCGCCTTTGCCAAGACCACCTTTTACATTTTGGACTTTATAGTCTTTTAGCGCGACTATAAGTTGGTTCATCGCGTCCATAAAGGCATTTACGATCATCCTGCCCTCTGGTGTCTTTGTGTAGCCACCAAGTCCAGCGCTCACACGTGAAAATGAATTTGAGCCCATGCCAAAGAAGTCAAAGTTGCTATCACTGCCGACTGCACCAGCGATCTGTACGCCTGAGCGGTTGTCTATGAGAAGCAAAGATGTTTGTGTTTCGCTCTTTGAAAAGCCTCCGCTTACCTTGCCAGCAACATTACCAAAGACAGCGCCTACAAGTCCGCTGATACCGCCAGTATCTTCTTTGCTAAATGTGATCTCTGGCTGCATAGTATAATCAGCCGCTACGACTTGACCTTTGTGAAATTTAGAGCCTTTTCTTAGCTCGCCACTAGCTTCAAGTGCGCGCTCTTGCATCATATTATCCATACTTCTGCCACGCTCGACGATGACGAAGCAGCCTGTTTGCTGAGCTAAGATCCTTAGCACCGGCACTGTTGAGCCAAGCTGATAATCTCTAGTTAGATATGAGTACCATGAGCTACTTTGATCCTCGTAAAAAGACAATGTTCCTAGCGTTTGGCTGCAACGCTCGATTTTCGTGTTGGCATTTTTGGCTGTATCTCCTGCTGCGGCACCAGTTACACCACTATTGCTGCTAGCGCATCCAGCAAATAAACAAAGAGCGGCAATGCTGCTAAAGACCTTAGATGCTAAAAATCTCTTTTTCATGAAGATCCTTTTTAATGTAATTAGAAGTGCAAATATTATAAGAAAATAATATTTTGTGAAAACTTAAATTTTAAAAGAAAAATATAAAAGTAAAATTTAAGCGGCCAGCAAGATGCCAGCCACATAAATTATTCGACAGTTACGCTTTTTGCGAGGTTTCTTGGCATATCGACATTGTTGCCAAGTCTAACGGAAATTTCAAGTGCAAGTAGCTGAAGCACTAGCATCATCTCGAAAAATTCGCTCATATAGTGATCTTGAACGCTTGTTTTTACGTAGTCATCGCTTAGTTCAAACTCAAGTGGGCTGATCGCTAGGATATATGCATCTCTTGCAGCAAGCTCTTCGACGTTACTTTTTGTCTTTTCATATAGTAAGTTTTGAGGCATTAAAGCGATCGTAAATAGCTTCTCATCTGCAAGCGCGATAGGGCCGTGCTTCATCTCGCCTGATGGATAGCCCTCGGCGTGAAGATATGAAATTTCTTTAAGTTTTAACGCACCTTCAAGTGCCAGCGGATAGAAGATATCTCTACCGATAAAGAAGAAGCCATGACCGTGCAAATAGTGCTTGCTTAGGCGGTGAAGCTTCTCTTGCAAAGAGTTATCTATATTTAAAATTTGTGGGATATGAAGAAGCGTTTTGATCTCGTGATCAAGCTCTTTCTTGCTGATAGATCCCTTTGCTGATGCCATTTGAAGCACAAGCATCCAAAGCACGATGATTTGCGTTGCAAAGGCCTTTGTGCTTGCCACGCCTTTTTCGATGCCAGCGCGAGTTAGAAGCGTATTATCAGCTAGTCTAACGATAGATGAGTTATCGACATTGCAAATAGCAAGTGTCTTTAGCCCAGCCTCTTTTGCGATCCTAAGCGCCTCAAGAGTATCAGCTGTCTCGCCACTTTGCGAGATGACGATGAAGAGCGAGTTTTTGTTTAGATAAGGCTTTCTATATCTAAATTCGCTTGCCACTTCGACCTTTGTTCTAACTTTGGCAAGCCTTTCAAAAAGATAGCTTGCAACAAGCGCTGCATGGTAGCTCGTACCGCACGCACAAAGCACGACATCATCGATGCCTTTTAGGTATTCATCGTCTAAATTTTCAAGGGTAACTTTGTGGTTTTTGACCCTGCCCATGATGGTTTCAGACACGACTGCGCCTTGCTCGTAAATTTCTTTCTCCATAAAAAATGTATAACCCTCTTTTTGGGCATAGCTCTTATCTTTTGGCAGTGCGTTAAATGTTATGCTAGCCTTTTTGCCGTGTTTAAAAACAGCTATCTCATCTAAGCTCACGTAGCCGTAGTTGTTATCATCAAGATATGCTACTTCTGTTGCGTTGCCGATAAGTGGGGCATCTGATGAGGCAAAATATAGCTCTTTTTTGTCGCTTTTGCCTATCGCCATAGGAGCGGCATCTTTTGCGAAAAATATCTTATCAGGTGCAGTTTTGGTGATAAGTAGCGTCGCATAAGCGCCTCTTAGCTTTGCGATAGTCGCCTCATAAGCTTTAAATGGGTCTTTTTTCTCTTTTAAAATTTCTTCAAAAAGATGTACGATCACTTCGGTGTCGGTTTGGCTGACAAATTTCACGCCCTTTGCCTCAAGCTCATCTTTAAGCTCTTTGTAGTTTTCGATGATGCCGTTGTGAACGACAAATGAGTGCTCGCCAAGGTGCGGGTGAGCATTTATCTCAGTTGGTTTGCCATGAGTTGCCCAGCGTGTGTGACCTATCGCCACGCCAAAGCCCTCTGATGTAAAGTCCTTTGTCTTTAGGGCTAAATTTTCAAGCTTGCCAACAGCTTTGAAAAAGTCGATCTTGCCATCACTCATCACAGCCATGCCAGCGCTGTCGTATCCACGATACTCAAGCTCTTTTAGACCGCTTAAAATGACCTCTTTTTTCTCTTTATCTCCGATGTATCCTACGATTCCACACATGTTTTACTCGCTTATTAATAAATTTAATATCTCTTCGCCTTTACTCTCAAGTCGCTCGTTTTTCTCGATCAAAAAGAGATTTCTCGTTCTATTTTTAACCGTCTGAATTCTAGCGCTCGTGACTTGAAAATGAAGCCTGTCAAAAACACTCATCACATAAGCCATTAGCCCACGCTGATCTTTTGCGTTTATGCTAAGTTTGGCGTAATCTTTTGAGTGATTTAGCTCGAAGTTTATCTCATCTTTGTTAATATTTGGTTTCAAAGGCTCTCTTAAAACCTCGCTATCTAGGGATTTTAGGGCTAAAATTTTAGTATTTTCAAGCTCATGATTTTTTACATTTTGGTTAAAGTCAAGCCTGATATAAAATTTCTTCTCAAATAGCTCAAATATCTCCATATATGCAAGGTCAAATTTGGCAAATTCATAGAGCAGAGCGCTTAAATTTAGGCTTTTGTTTGTATAAATTTGAATGCTCAAATTTTTAGTATTGTTTATGAAAATTTCGGTTTCGTTTAAGCTATCAGCCACTTTGCTTAAATTTATGATCTCGCTCGCGCTATATTTTGTAAAGACCAAATTTGATGTGATCTTAAAAATTTTCTCTTGCAGCTTTGGCTCAAGCGCCAAAAACTCGCTATTTCTTTTTATAGACTGCTCTTTTTTTACTCGCCTTGTTGCTTCATCGAGTAAATTTTCATCGCTAAATGCGCTAAGAGAAATTTCATAAAGCTCTCTTAAAAGCTTTGCTGTGTAGGCGTTATAAAGCCTCTCATTAGTGGCGTTTATCACGCAGTAGCTAAGGATGTAAAGTAGCTTTAAAACCTGCTTGTCGCCAAGCTTTGAGATAAAGGCGAAGATGACGCGCTGTGAGTAGATGTCCTCTCTGTTTGAGACGTTGCTCATTAGGGTGTGGTATTTTATCAAGATGACGCCGATGTTGATAGCTTTTTGGCTTAAATTTAGCTTGTTCGCGTAGGCTCTAAAGATGTTTGCACCGATATTTGCGTGATCTTTTCCGCCAAGTCCTTTGCCAACGTCATGCATAAGCGTCACGATCTTTAGCATCGTTTTGCCCTCCAAGCAAAGCTCAGTGTAGAGATTTTTTATAAATTTATCTTTTATATTTTCAAGAAATTTGACACTTAAGATACTATGCTCATCAACCGTAAATTCGTTATAGCCGTCATATTCTGCTAGCTGGGAGATGTGCTCCATCGGTTTTATCAAAATTTGTATCATCTGCGCATCTAGCAAGGATTTTAAGATGGCGTAGGAATTTTCTCTTAAAAATATCTTCTTAAACTCGCTGATAGCGCGCTCTAAGCCATCTTTTGTGATGATGGCTCGCTTGATATAAAAGATCGCGCTTATATCAAATTTATAATCCACATCTTTTAGTTCTAAAAGCTCATTTATGAGATCCTCGATGAGTGCTGGCTTTTTGTGAAGTGGCACGTAGATGACGCCATTTATCTCGTAAAAGCCATTTTTTAGCCTAGCAAATTTTCTCTGCTCGAAGCTTAGCTCGCTTTTGAAAAATGGCCTGCAAAGCGAAGCTGCGATAAATCTTGAATAAATGGCTACGTTATTCATCGAGCTTAGCATCTTTTGGCTGATGACGCTCTCGTTGTCTTGAAGCTTTTTGGACTTTGTCTGCATGAAATTTGTCGTGATCTCGACACTTGAAGCACTGAAAGTATCGGTGTTTTGAGTTAAATTTAAAGCACTTAGCAAGCTTAGTAAAAAATCCACGTTTAGGTTAAAGCTAGCGATCTCTTTTTCATTCATCACCTTAAGGGCTTGTGATCTAACTGAAATATCGCTATCAAGGCAGTTTAGTATGCAGTTTAAGCGGTAAATTTCATCGATCCCGCCAAAGCCACTTTTTAAATTTGGCTCTTGCACCAAGTAGCTTATGCTAGAAAATGGCAAAAATGCCTTTAAATGGTAGTTTAAAAAGGCTTTTTTATCAAATTCTTTTATCTTTATGATCTCGCTTTTTACTAGGCGGTAGAGGCTTTTTGAGCCGCAGATGTAGCGAAGTTGCGAGGTTTCGCTTTTAAATTTAAGGTCATCTTTGAAATTTATAAAAATTTCATCCACTTCGGCAACTTTTATCACAAATTTCATGCCAGAGCTATCTAAAATTTCAGAAAATTCTTTTAAGAAATTTTTTATATTATAGCCCTTTAAATTTTTATAAACTAGTAAAATTTCAAGCTCGCTATTTGCGCTAAGCAGCGTTTGAGCGTATTTGCCAGTGGCTAGAACGCTAAAAGCAAAGCTGTCGTTTTGTGGCACAAACTCATCAAAAAATTCTCGCATAGTTTCATTTAAATAAGATTTTATAAAATCATCATACTCTTTGGCTAAGAAATTTGTGAAATTTCTGCCTTGATTTTTTTGAAAATGTTTTGGCAAATTTGCCTTAAAATCAAGAAATTTCTCTTTGATCTTTGAATAATTATTGCTATTTTTGGCACTTTTATCAGCTAGCATTTAGTGTTTCCATTGTTAAAAATATCTTGGCAAATGTTACATAATTTTTGCAAAAACAAAGCTTTATTTGCTTATAATGAAGCCTTAAGTTCAGCTTTAGGACGATACAAATAATGAATCTATTACAAAAACTAGAAAGTGGCGAGAGATTAAGCAAGCAAGAGGCTTTTTCGCTTTATGAGCTTGATCTTTTTACCTTGGCTAAATTTGCCGATAAAAAGCGTAGAAAACTGCACGGCAACAAGGTCTTTTTTAATGTAAATCGCCATATCAATCCAACAAATATCTGTGCTGACATCTGTAAATTTTGCGCATTTTCAGCCCACAGAAAAAATCCAAATCCATACCTAATGAGCCACGAAGAAATTTTAAAGATCGTTGATGAGAGCGTTAGCCACGGCGCAAAAGAGATACACATCGTCTCCGCCCACAACGCAACTAGCGGCTGGCAGTGGTACTTAGAAATTTTTAAAAAGATAAAGGCAGCTCATCCAGAGCTTCATGTAAAGGCGATGACGGCGGCTGAGATCGACTTTTTGTCAAGGCATTACGGCTTAAGCTACGATGAGGTGATAGAAAAGATGCTCGAATATGGCGTCGATAGCATGCCAGGCGGCGGGGCTGAAATTTTTGATGAAGAGGTCAGGGCTAAAATTTGTAAAGGCAAAGTAAGTAGCAAGAACTGGCTAAAGATCCATAAAATGTGGCACGATAAAGGCAGACAAAGCAACGCTACAATGCTCTTTGGTCACATAGAAAGCCGCGAAAATAGGATCGATCACATGCTAAGGATCAGGGACTTGCAAGATGAAACTGGCGGATTTAATGCATTTATCCCACTTGTCTATCAAAGAGAAAATAACTACTTAAAAGATGTCAAATTTCTAGGATCGGCTGAAATTTTAAAGACTATGGCGATTTCGAGGCTAGTGCTTGATAATGTCCCACACATAAAGGCATACTGGGCTACATCGACCTTAAATTTAGCGATGATCGCTCAGGAATTTGGCGCTGATGATCTTGATGGCACGATAGAAAAAGAGAGCATACAAAGTGCAGCCGGTGCAAACAGCGCAAATGGCGTCACACTAAAGACATTTTGCGATCTCATAAAAACATCTGGTTTTACGCCGGTTGAGCGTGATAGCTTATATAACGAACTTAAAATTTACTAAAGGAGCTTGGGGTGAAATTTTTTGACTTAGCACAAAACAAAACGAGTGTGAAGCAGGAATTTGGAGCGGGACTTACGACATTTTTAGCGATGATGTATATTGTGCCGGTAAATGCGATCATTATGAGCAAAACTGGCATGCCTTATGAGGCATTAATCACTGCAACTGCGCTAATTACCATATTTTCTACTGTATTAAATGGTCTTTGGGCGAACACACCAGTTGCGATGAGCGTTGGCATGGGGCTTAATGCTTATTTTACATTTGGTCTTTGCATTGGCATGAAAGTGCCTTGGCAAACGGCTCTTGGCGTTGTTTTCTTAAGTGGCGTGATATTTGTTGTCTTATCTTTTACAAATTTTAGGATGTGGATTATCAGGTCGATCCCGCTTGATCTAAGAAGAGCGATAAGCGCTGGTATAGGCACATTTATCAGCTTTGTGGCATTTCAGCAAATGGGCTTTATCGTAAATAACGATGCGGTTTTAGTTGGCATAGGAAATTTCAAAGATCCAAACGTGCTTCTTGGCGTTTTGGGGTTATTTTTGGTTGTTTGCTTTTGGGCATGGAAGATAAAGGGCGCATTTATCCTAGCTGTGCTTGCTACTTCAGTGATAGCTTGGGTGCTTGGCATCGCTCCTCATCCAAAAGAAATTTTCTCAACTCCAGCCTCTATCTCACCGATATTTTTAGAGCTTGATATAAAAGGTGCCTTTAGCCTAGCCTTGCTACCAGTTGTCATCACATTTTTTGTGACCGATCTTTTTGACTCGATAGGCACGCTAGCTGGCGTTGGCACGAGGGCAGGGATATTTGACGAAAACAAAAAAGATGGCGTCATAAAACTTGAAAAAACTCTTGAAGCTGACGCTGTTGCTACTGCAGCCGGCTCACTTGTAGGTGTAAGTACGACCACATCGTTTGTAGAGAGTGCAAGCGGCGTAGAAGAGGGCGGTAGGACTGGTCTAACGGCTGTATTTTGCGGACTTTTATTTATACTTACATTATTTATGTTGCCACTTTTTAAAGCGATCCCTGGTAACGCCATCTATCCGATCCTTGTAATGGTTGGCGTGCTTATGTTTGCTGAGCTTGCTAGCATAAATTTCAAAGATCCAGCCATCGCCGTTGCGACATTTTTCATAGTTGTGCTCATCCCGCTTACTTACTCGATCACAAACGGTCTTGCATTTGGCTTTATGTCATACGTCATAGTTAAGCTCATAAAGAGAGAATTTAGCGATATAAATTTAGGCGTAGTTGTGCTAGCGCTCATTAGTTTTATCGTATTTTTAGTGCATTGATAAGGATGAAAGATGATATTTTATAGCTACGATGAATTTGCCGTTGATGCTAAAAAGATGGCAAAACAGATAAAAGATGAGTTTGATCCAGAGGTGATACTAGCTGTGGCAAGGGGTGGTCTAACGCTTGGTCACTCGCTAGCTGTTGCGCTTGAAAATAGAAATTTATTTACATTAAATTCTATCCACTACGAGGATACAAACAAGCTTGATACGATACAAATTTTTAACGTGCCAGATCTTAGCAAATACACTAAAATTTTGCTTGTTGATGATATCATCGATAGCGGCGAGAGCATGGTCGAGATAAAAAGAGAACTGCTTAAACGCTATCCAAATTTAGATATAAAGATAGCGACTGTATTTTATAAAGAAAAGGCTCTGCTTTTGCCTGAATTTAAGGTAAAAGAGGCTCATGACTGGGTTGAGTTTTTCTGGGATATACATATTTAAGGGCTAAATTTGTTAGAAAGAGTTAGAGAATTTGCTAGCAGACACATCGCTTTTAGCGTATTTTTGATATGTTTGATTGATTTTGTTTTTCTGCTTTATGCGGCAAATTCTCTTAGTATAAGCTACAACGAGGCTGAAATTTTCTTTCAAAAGCACAGCCTTCTTGGCTATATTTTAAAACTAAGCGCCCATTTTTTTGGTCAAAATGACCTTGCTGTGCGAGGTGTGATGATCTTTTTTCACATCGCAAGCGTGGTTTTGATGTATAAGGTGAGTAAATTTTACATTAAGCTCGAGTTTGACAGGATCATAGCCGTCCTACTTTTTGTGCTGCTTCCTGGCACGATAGCTTCAGCCCTTATCATAAATAACGCTGGAATTTGCATCACTCTAGCGCTTTTGTGCATATATCTTTTTCATATTAAAAAGAAAATTTTATTTAGTCTCTTTTTCTGCCTAGCCTTTTTCATAGATGGCGATTTTTTGATATTTTATGCAGGATTTTTTATATTTGCACTTTATAAAAGAAAGCCGCCACTTGCTTGGCTCAGTGCCATTTTATTTTTGCTGACACTTTACTTTTTTGGCTTTGAAACAAATGGCAGGCCAAGCGGGCACTTTATCGATACCTTTGGCATATTTGCCGCTGTATTTTCGCCATTCGTCTTTATCTTTTTTGTATATACGATTTATAGAATTTGGGTTAAGGAGAAGAAGGATCTTTTGTGGTTTGTCGCCATTTGCTCATTTTGCTTTTGTATGATAGTCTCTGTGCGCCAAAGGCTGGAGCTTGAGCAGTTCTTGCCATTTTGCGTGATCGCAACGCCACTTATGGTAAGAGTTTTTTTCAACTCATATCGCGTGAGACTGCCAAAATTTAGAAAAGGTCATAAAATTTGCACTAGCTTAGTGATGCTCTTTTTGATATTTAACTGGTCAGCGATCATCTTTAATCAAATTTTTTACCTCTTTTTAAGCGATCCTACAAAACATCTCACTTATAAATTTGATGTAGCAAAAGAGCTGGCAGATAAGCTAAAAGAGGCTGGAGTGCAGGACATAACGACTGAAGATGCAAGGCTTGCACTAAGGCTTAAATTTTATGGGATAAAAACAAAAAGCTACTCTAAAAATTTATTAGCAAGTGCCGATTTAGATGAGAAGTCAAAATTTAGTATAGAAAAAATGGGAAAAGTAGTTGCAAATTTCAATATCAAGGAACGATAAGCTATGAAAAAAAGAGCTTTTACGATGATAGAGCTTGTTTTTGTTATTGTTGTTGTTGGAATTTTAGCTGCCATTATGATCCCAAAACTAAATAGAAATGCCTCAAGAGAAGCTGCAAATCAGATTCTAACTCATATAAGATACACTCAACACCTCGCCATGCAGGATGATAAGTATGAAAATTTTGTTAGTGATAATCCTGTGAGATGGTTTAGAATGAGATGGGGAGTAGCTTTTAATAATACTAGTTTGCAAAAATGCTCTATAGATAAGCCGGGAGTTGTTACGTGGAAATATAGTGTCTTTTTTGATAAAAGTTTAAATGGAAATATAAATTCAGAAAATGAAGTTGCGAATGATATCTATAAAAGTGGGAAACTTCTTAGCGGAGGCTGGAGTAGTGGAATAGTAACAGAAGCTACTTGTAAAAAGTGGAATAAAGAATTAAATTTAGGAAAAAGATTTGGTATAACATCAGTTGATTTTAAAGATGGTTGTAGTGGAATGCAAACTATAATTTTTGATGAAATGGGTCGTCCTATGAGAGTAGCAAGTACTACCTCTGGCGGAGCGAAACGTCCTTATGATAGACTTCTAAAAAAAGATTGCAGTATAACAATAACTGACAAACGTGGTAATCAAACAATTATTATTATAGAAAAAGAAAGCGGCTTTGCATCTATAAAAGAAAATAGTTAAATTTGATCAAATTTTAAGCTTTTGATTTTTTTCAAAAAGCTGCTATTTTTTAATCTGCATTTAAGCATCCCTCATATATAATTCCAGCTCACGAAACGAGAAACCACCTTTAACTTCAACGTTAATAAAGCCTTTTTCTTATCGTTGTTCTTTTAACTTACAATTGTTAAACTATTAGTCAATCTTTGAAATCTAAACAAGTGATCGATTGAGCCAGTCTATTATGATTAAATAATAGATTAGACAAACTAAT
>NZ_CABPUX010000002.1:0-4615 GCF_902460715.1 Campylobacter concisus
TATATTAGTTTGTCTAATCTATTATTTAATCATAATAGACTGGCTCAATCGATCACTTGTTTAGATTTCAAAGATTGACTAATAGTTTAACAATTGTAAGTTAAAAGAACAACGATAAGAAAAAGGCTTTATTAACGTTGAAGTTAAAGGTGGTTTCTCGTTTCGTGAGCTGGAATTATATATGAGGGATGCTTAAAGATAGTTGAAATAATTGCAAAATATTTTACAAATTTAAATTTTATTTCTGATACATAAATTTGGAGAGCTTCCTTGCTCTCCGTTTGATTTAATGCCACCACTTTGATAGCAAATTTACATCTATGATTACATAGGCTGTGTTACTTCGTCCTTGATCTCAACAGTAACAGTTGTTCCGCTAGTATCATTTGTATATGCGGTATAGCCGTCAGTTGATGCACCCTTTTGCCAGCCAGTATCTTTAAATTCTACTTTATCTCCAGCATCAGCTGTTATTTTTAGCGTATTGTCACCATCTGTTAAGCTTATGACATCACTTAGTTTTACGCTTAAAGTAGTATTTTGGCTCTTGTTAGAGATATTAAGCTCCTCAAAGTTATGTGCATGATCTGCGATGCTATCTAAATTTATAGATCTGCCTGGGTTGGTAATAGCTAATTTGTCATAGCCATCTCCGCCATCGATTTTACCATTTTCAATATTACCAACGGCTATAGTATCATCGCCAGCACCTAAATCTATCAATGATGATTTATTTTTTACATCTCCGCCAATAGTAACCTTATCACTGCCAGCGCCAGTTAAGAGGGTAGACTTATCGAAATCATCATCAATGTTAATAGTATCAGAACCTTTTCCTGAGATAATCTTAGTGTCACCATTTATCCACGACTCAACAGTTAAAGCATTATCTCCGTCACCTAAGTTTATAGTAGAGTTTGTTACGTAGTTACCAACATTTACTCTATCATCCCCATCGCCAGTTGTAACTATACTTCCTTTAATATAATTTTCAACGGTTAGTTTATTGTCACCATTACCTAAATTTACACCATACTCTTCATTGGTTCCGGCTATTTTTCCACTAGCATTTAATATATAGCCACCAACTTCTACAACATCATCTCCACTACCAGTTGCGACTTTAGAGCTATCTATGTTTGTGCCAACCGTTAATTTGTTGTTACCATCACCCAAATTTATGTTAGAGTGATTTGTTATATAGCTATCGTTAGTATGTTGCCATTTTCCAACAGTTACTACATCATCGCCATTTCCTGCTATAACTGTTGATTTATCGATATTTGTACCTACATTTAGTGTATTATTGCCTCTACCTAAATCTAGCTTCGAGTCTTCATTTATCCAGCCCCAGCCATGTTTATTGTTGACAGTTACGATATCATCACCATTGTCTAATTTAACTTCCGAGCCGTGAGTAAATGTTTTAACATCTATTTCTACAGTTTTCCCCTTAGCTGCTTCAGTGATTTTTTGATCGCTCTTTCTTCCATGATCTAAAAGCAAGAAAGTTTCATCACCATTTCCATAAATAGCGCTAGCATCCAATTTTGTGCGAGGTGCGCCAGTAAAGTCAAATACTATTTCATCTTGCCCTTTTTTACCTATATTTCCAGCAGCATCACTAAAATAAGCCTCTGCAACATAAGAGTCACCGTTAGAGCCTATACCAAAAACACCTATTTTGCCGTTTGCCTGACCTTGGTTGTTTTTCATCTCACCCATATAGCCTCTATCTATTTCAGCTTGAGATACTGGGCGCTCATGCCAACCAGTTTCATCCCATTTATAGTGGAATATATCGCCAGCTTTTACAGAGCCGTCTTGTGGGATGATCGCCTTCCAAGATAAGCGTCCAGGATGTTCATTGGTAAGATTTTCATTCCAGCTAAATTTACCATCATTGTTTTTATCCTCGATAAATTCAACTCTTGCATCCACTATTTTCGTATCAACAGTTATGGTTACTGGGGCAGCCTCGGCTGTGTTGCCAGCTTTGTCAGTAGTTTTTACCTTAAGCTCATGCTCGCCGTCGCTAAGTGGAGTGCTCACTTCAAATTTCCAAGAACCATCAGCTTTTGCCTCTACTTGACCGATCTTGTTTGTACCATCAAAGATCTCTACAGTTGAGCCAGCCTCTGCCTTGCCTGATAGAGTTGGTGTGTTATCGTTTGTTAGGCCTTTTAGTGTTTTGCCATCGACTGTCACATCATTGCCCTTAACATTACCATTTACAACGCCACCTGCAACATCATCTGTAACGCTATCAAATGTAACCTTAGTGCCTGTATCTACTGTTATAGTAGCTGGGTCAGAGGCCTTGATCGCATTTGAAGCTGGAGATGAAGCTGTGATACTATGAGCACCTTCACCAAGTGGAGTGGCCGGAGTGATAGACCAGTTGCCAAATTTATCAGTTGTTGTGCTACCTATCTTAGTCGTGCCATCATATAGCTCCACTACTGAGTTAGGGTCCGCCTTGCCGTTAAATGTCGGAGTACTGTCGTTTGTTAGCCCTTTTTTAGTTACGCCATTTACTACTACGTCATTATCTTTGATATTGCCGTGATCTACACCACCTGCAACATCATCGATCACCTCTGTGATAGTGACAACATTTACGTTCGCTAAGAATGCAAAACTTAAATTGCTTCCACTATCGTTACCATTTAGATTAAGGTGGTCTGTGATAGTAGCATCAACACCAGTTGCATGGACATAATCTGACTTCAAAACGCCATTTTCATACATATTATATAGTGGCACGCCAGTTATTTCGATAGCGTTGTTATTTAGCGCTGGGATGCCTGCATGTGTGACATTGCCAGCTGCATCGACCTCGTCAAAAGTCACGGTGCCGTCAGCCGCTTTGTGAATGATAAATGCCTTAACAAATGTTGGCTCTGGGTTATTTGCTGGGTATTGTTTTACACCAGTGTCAGCATAAATTTTGTTGTAGTCAGTTACAGCAACTGTTAGTTTATCGCCGTCTGAGAACACTTTTGGCAATGTTATGCGAGCTGTAGTGTGGTTGATATCACCGTCTTTTATAGCGTCAGCTACGCTTATACCAGCATTTAGTGCGCCTGAGCCACTTCCTGAAATGCTTGGATCATAAATTTTGTTGCCTTCTATAAATTCAACCTTCGGAGCCTCCATGCTATCTCTAAATATCCATGTATTTCCGTTAGACTGCTCTGCACGGTCATCACCTTTTACGGTCACTTCTATACCACGCGAGTGCGTAAGATTATAGGTAGTTGTTGGCATATCATGGATATCTATACCAAATTTCTCGCCAACACCATTTGTAGATGTAAGACCAGCTTTTATAGGTGTCTTATCATCAGCTGAAGTGATCTGATCAACCGTCATAGAGCCATCAGCTACTTTATGAACTAAGAAATACTTATAAGCAGTCGTATCTGTGCCACCTGTTTTTGCAAGAGAGGCTGCATCTGGTCCATATCCATATTTTACAGTTACTACATCGCCATCTTGTACATTCTCAGGTAGTGAGATGCGTGCTGTGGTGTGGTTGATATCACCATCTAGCATAGCTGTATTTCTATTTTGATTTGTTATTTGATCTGATTTTTCATTTAGAACATTGCCATGCTCATCAAGCTCAACAAATTTAACTTCAGCCTTACCAACATTTTCAAATTTAACACTTGAAGTAGCTTTAAGGGTTGTGCCTTCTAGCTCAGCTGTGATACTAGCTGCATTTCCGAGGGCTGTTTGGTAGTGGTTATAGTTATAGCCAACCTTTATGCCATTATCGCCGTCAAATACATTGTTGCCTTTTGTATCTATAACGCTTGTAACGTTGCCACTAGCATCTTTATGAACTGTATAATAGTCATTTATGCCAGTGCCTATGACATGTATCTTGCTGCCGTCCTTTGCAAGGTTTGGTATGCTGATAGTTGCAGTAGCTTTTGCGCCATCCTCAGCATAGTTCTCGCCTCTTGTGATAGTGCCGTTGCCATCTGCATCATCATTAAATTTGATAGTAAATTTATCTGGAGCAGTAGTCTCGCCTGTGGCTGTGTTGCCAGCGCCATCAGTAGCCTTTGCGATCACTGGAGTGTTGTCTTTTGTCGCATCGTCGCTGATAGTGACCTTACCACTATGTGGATCAAGTTTGAAAGCACCTGTTGGAGCTGTCGTCTTGCCAGGAGTGCTATCTACGACCCAGCCAGCGCTTGGGTTTTTGACCACGGTTATAGTTTGCGTGTTGCCACCATTATCTGTGTATGAAATTTCAACCTTTGTTGCGTCATTGTCGTGAGGCACTACATCAACTGTGCCGTCAGCCTTTGGAGTGAGATCAATATTTACTTCATGATCTTCATCTATATTACCAATAGCTGGCTCGCTTGGGTTAGATGGATTATTAGGATTAACTATCTCAGCAACTACTGGGTTATTACCAGGTTTAACTGGAACATCAGGGATGCTTACCTTACCACCATTATCAAGATCTTCTTTAGTGATCTCTTTCTCACCTACTTTATTTCCATTCTCATCTTTAATGATTACTTTATCACCTGGTTTTACACTGCCATCTGTTGGAACTGTAACATCTACAGTTGTCTTACCATGGTCATTG
>NZ_CABPUX010000002.1:5303-21045 GCF_902460715.1 Campylobacter concisus
CTTACCTTACCACCATTATCAAGATCTTCTTTAGTGATCTCTTTCTCACCTACTTTATTTCCATTCTCATCTTTAATGATTACTTTATCACCTGGTTTTACACTGCCATCTGTTGGAACTGTAACATCTACAGTTGTCTTACCATGGTCATTGTCACCATTGGTGTTTTCATCATCAGAAATTTTGCCATCATGGTTTTTATCTTCTGGGAATTCTATCTTAGATGGTTTGTTTGGAATTCTTGTAAGATCTGGATTAATTGTTGCTGCCTCACCACCAGCATTATCGGCTGCGCCGCTTACGCCGCCTATCCTCTCAGCACCTCTTGCGCTGTTTAGATCACCTATAGAGCGGAAATTTTCATTGATATTTGAGTAGTGACCACCCTCATCAAACGACGCTGCACCAAGGCTAACGCCATCTCCACCACCAGCTGCGGCTGCGTTACCACCAGCGGCAGTCTCCTCTAGTTTTGTTAGATCCTCGCCGTTTAACAACGCTTTTTGCAAGTCACTAACATCTGCTACGGTATTTGGTTTTTCTCCTGCGGCTACATTTTCGTCAAGCTTTAACGACTCATCACCCAAGATGGTGACATCTTTGCCATTGTCCATTGAAACTACGGCTTTAGAAGAAGCTGAAGAGGTCTTTACAACCTCCCCAAGATATAAAGCGTCGCCAACTTTTAAAACGCGGCTAACGCCACTTTGATCTACAGCTACCACTAAGCCTGAGATTTGTTTGATTACTCCTACTTGAGTTTGCATGTCTATCCTTATCGTAAAATAAATTTTACGTAATTTTAAGACATTTTAATCCTCTTTGTATATTGTACTTGGGTACAGTTGTGACATTATTGTGCTGCGATAACCTCAATTTCTACAAGTGCATCTTTTGGCAAAGTCTTCACAGCTACCGTGCTTCTAGCTGGATATGGCTCTTTGAAAAATTTAGCGTATGTGACATTTACTTTAGCAAAATCTGCCATATCTGCTAAAAAGATCGTAGTCTTTACGACATTATCAAAACTAAGTCCAGCCTCAGCCAAAATGTTTTGCAAATTTGTAAGTGACTGATGCACTTGAGCCTCTACATTGCTGCCTGCAAACTCACCTGCTGGTGTGACGCCAAGCTGACCTGAGATAAATAAAAATCCATTCGCGCTAATCGCCTGAGAGTATGGTCCGATCGCTTGTGGAGCGTTTTTTGTTGAAATTTGTTTTTTCATATCTTCTCCTTTAAATTTTGGCAAAATCCTACTATAAATTTCTAAATTTTTAGGCACCAAAGGCTATAATGAGCAAAATTTCAAAAGGACAAAGATGCAAATAACCCTTGCACCAAACGAATTTTTAGATGACTACGTGCTTGGTGCTCAGCTTGCCAAAAACGCCGGTATCTCATCAAATGCCTATCTTTTTTGGAAAAATGCGATCAGCGCTAAATTTGAAAACTCACGCATCGTTTTTCTTAGAAAAAAGAGCGTCCCAGAGAAATTTAAAAGCGCACTAGAGGCTTGCACGCCATTAAATGGTCTTGTGCCAACTGGCGTTTTTTGCTCATTTACCTCGCTTGCCCCTTCGCACCTTGTCGCCAAAAATGGCTCTAAAATTTATGAGCTTTTTGAATTTCATGAAATTTGCGGTATCAAATTTTTAAATTTAAAGAAATTTTATGATGATTTCGAGCTTAACTACTCGTATAGGATTTACATCGAAAAGTGCAAATTTTTCTCGCCAGCGCCCTTTGAAAAGCGCATAAAACTAACTGAAACTATGTGTCTTGGCTACTACTAGCCACCTCGTAAACGATCAGCGCCTCAGTTTTGTAGCCCCCTATCCTATCTTTATATAGTAAAATTTCGTCGTTTTCTCTTTTGGCGTAAATTTTAATGTGAGCGGAGTTTGTGCTCTCGTCGTAGTCCTCGTAGATAAATTTAAACTCGTCCCTATCCAGCGTGATAAACTGCAGCGCCTGAAACGAAACCGCAAAGACCAACTCCTCGCTAATGCCACTTGTTCTAAATTTATCAGCTAATTTCACAACAAACGACCCCACATCGCTAAAATACTCTTCAGGGCTCTCATACTCGCTTTCAAAGACCACTATCTCATTTAGCGACCACTCATTTTGCGTCTTATTTTCTTCAAATTTCTGCCTTTTTCTTATGGCGCTTTTTAAAAATATCCCTTGTGGCTTTGAGATAAAGCCCTCGTTCAGAATTTGCTTTAGCCTTAAATTTCTAATCTCACTTTTGGTGCTCGTAAAAAATTTAAGTAGTGGCTTTGCTTGATCGTTGCAAAAAGTTTTCATTTTGGGAGAAATTCCGCTAGCTTAGGCTGCTAGCGGATCAAATTTAGATCTTTTTATAAGGCGCTTGACCGACTTCGTAGAAGTTATTGCCCTCGCAGTCGATAGCGACTATCGCTGGGAAGTCCTCTACTGTGAGTCTTGCAACTGCCTCTGGTCCTAGCTCTGGATATGCCAAGACTTCGTATTTTTTGATACTTTGGCTAATGACCGCTCCAATACCGCCGATAGCGACCATATAAACACAGCATGATTTTTTCATAGCCTCGACTACGGCGTCGTTTCGATAGCCTTTACCGATCATGCCATTTATGCCAACTTCATTGATCATAGTTGGTGTGTATTTGTCCATTCTACCGCTTGTTGTTGGGCCTGCTGCGCCGATAGCTTGGTTTGGCTTAGCTGGTGTTGGTCCGACATAGTAGATAGTCTCGCCCTTTAGCTCAACTGGTAGCTTCTCGCCACGTGCTAGAGCCTCTGTTAGCGCCTTGTGAGCGGCGTCACGAGCTGCGATGATAGTGCCTGAGATTAGGACATTGTCGCCTGCTTTTAGGCTTTTTACCACCTCTTTATCAAATGGTGCTGTTATTCTTTTGACTTCTGACATGTTATCTCCTTAAAGCTCGGCGTCTGCGTGGCGTGCAGCGTGGCAGTTGATATTTATGGCTACTGGTAGGCCTGCGATGTGAGTTGGATACCACTCGACATTTACTTTTATAGCAGTTGTATCGCCGCCAAGTCCTTGAGGACCGACGCCTGTTTTACTAGCAAGTTCAAGAAGCTCATCTTCAAGTTTTGCATATCTTGCATCGGCGTTTTTGCTATCTACTGGACGAACTGCAGCTTGTTTAGCTAGAAGTGCTGCTTTATCCATAGTGCCACCTATGCCAACGCCTATCGTCATTGGAGGGCAAGCGTTTGGTCCAGCGTATTTTACAGCCTCTAAAAATACCTTTTTAACGCCCTCTATGCCATCAGCTGGCACAAGCATTTTTAGTATTGATTTGTTCTCACTACCAAAGCCCTTTGGAGCGACTTTTATCTTTAGCTTATCGCCTGGGACGATCCTAGTGTGGATGACGGCTGGGGTGTTGTTTGTAGTGTTTTTTCTCTCAAAAAGCGGCTCAGCAACGACTGATTTTCTAAGATAGCCCTCAGTATAGCCCTTCGCAACGCCCTCATTTATCGCATCTTCGATATATCCGCCTTCTATATGCACGTCTTGACCGATCTCTACAAAGACAACCGTCATACCTGTATCTTGACAAATAGGCGCAACGCCCTCTTCTGCTAGCTTGGCATTTTGCAAAATTTTACCCAAGATATCTTTACCTAGAGATGAGCTCTCAGTGGTTTGAGCTTTTGTAAAAGCAGCCTTTAGATCTGGTGTAACGACGTAACAGGCTTGTTTGCAAAGCTTTGCAACAGTCTCTTTTATATCTTTTACGTTTACCGTTCTCATTTATCCTCCTCGTAAAAAACAATTTTTAATTATATAAATTATATGTAAAATTTAAGATTAAATTATAATATTAAATTTAATCACCCAACCTCGGTGTTTAAATACTCTTAAGCAACTTTGGATAAACTACAACAAACTTAAATTTCAAAGGAAAAGTTATGAATTCGTTAGTCATCGTGATACTTGTTATCGCAGTCATTTTTGTCTTTTTCATCAGCCTTTACAACTCACTTGTTGCAAAGCAAAACCAAGTAAAAAGCGTGGAGGCTGGTATTGACGCGCAGCTAAAAAGAAGATATGACCTCATACCAAATTTAGTAGCCACTGCAAAAGAGTACATGGTGCATGAAAAGGGCTTGCTAGAAAACATCACTGCCCTTAGAGAGAGTGCTAGAAGTGCATCAACAAATGAGGAGAAATTTGAGCTAAATAACAAAATTTCAGGCTTGTTAAATGGCTTAAGAGTGAGCGTAGAAAACTATCCTGATCTAAAAGCAAATCAAAATTTACTTCAAATTCAAAGCACTTTAAACGAGATTGAAGAGCAAATTTCAGCTGCCAGACGTGCTTACAACTCAGCTGTTGAAATTTACAACAACGCCACGCAGATGTTTCCTTCAAACATAGTAGCTTCAATGTTTGGCTTTCACAAAGATGTGTTTTTTGATATCCCTGAAAATGAAGCAGTTGCTCCAAACGTCGGTGATCTTTTTAAAAAATAAGGCATAAAAAATGCAAGCAGACGAACTAAAGGGCATCGATCTAAGCGACCTTGACGAGCTTGAAAAAGAGCGTCTTGCTATGGGGCAAAAAGCCTTTAAAATGATCGTTTATGGCTTTCTTGGCATCATAGTTATAAGTGGTTTTTTGGCATCACTGCACCTTGGAAATTTATTTTTCTTTTTGCTAATCGGCGGAGTTTTTTATCTTGGCAAGACGATAAATGGGCTAAAAAACGAGCTTATAGCAAAATTTAAACAAAAAGTAGTTGGCGTCATCGTAAAAAACTATGGTCTAAATTTCAGCGCAAATGGCGGACTAAGTTTGAACGATTTTTTAAAAATTTATGACGCCGATGTAAATAGACACTACGCAGAAGATATGATCTACGGACAGATCGATAACACGCAGTTTAAGCTTTGCGATTTTTATGCAGCAAAAGAGGTAAAAGGTGAGAAACGCACCACTACAACGGTAAAATTTCAAGGAATTTTGCTAAAGGCTGAGTTTAAAAAAGAGCTAAACGCCACGATCTATGTCTGTGATAAGAAGCGAACATCTGATCTAAGAAGCGAGGGCGAGCTAGCGACGATGGATAATCCTAAATTTAATGAGCTTTTTAAGACCTACACGACCGATCAGATCGCTGCAAGATATGCTCTGACGCCAAAGCTGATGGAAAATTTAACCACTCTAAGAACTAAATTTAATGCCCCACTCTCGGCAGTGTTTTTAAAAAATGAAATTTTCATCGCGATCGACCTTAGAAAGGATAGCTTTGAGCCTGATCTTAAAAAGCCAATAAACAGCAACGAGAGCGTGCAAAACTACATCTCTAGCATCAGTGACTTTTCGCAGATCATGCGCGATCTGGAGCTAAATAAAAACATCTGGAAGAGCTAAATTTATAAAATGCCAGATAAGACAAAGCTCAAAGAAGGCGACATATTTTACGTCTATAATGACTACTACAAGAAATTTTTCTTTGGCAAGATCTTAGCTGATATCATGAACCGTTTTGTAAAGCGAGCGAATGAGGGGCTTCTTTGGCCGCTTGATTTTTTTAGTGACTGCTACTTGGTTGCTGTTTATAAAGATATAGCAGATACGCCAGTGCTAAAAAGCCGTGAATTTATCATCCCAGGAAGCTTCATCTACAAAAGCAGTTTCAACCGCAAAAATAAAGACGCTATAAAGTGGGTCTATTATGATCACGAAGATATCAACTACAAAGAGCTAGAATTTCCAGAGTATCTCATCAGTAGCAATGATAAAATTTGCCTAGAGAGGGGAGAGCTTAGCATACCAACTGGCTTAACTCGCGCGCAATATGAGAATGAATTTAACATTACTGGCACTAAAACTGGCGGCATAAACTACTCAAATGCCCTGCTCTTACAAGGTTTGTCAGCGTATAAAAAGAATATAGACTATAGCGATCTTCGCCTTTTGCCAGAGCTTCGCAAAAAGATATATGAGATGATAGGCGAGGACCAAGACGCGCCCTACTACGAGCTAGCATTAAAGCACGGCAAAGATCTAGCACGCTTTTATCAAGATAAATTTACACATAAAAATAGATAAGCAAATTTAGCTATAAAAGAGCTATTAAGAGGCATTTTAAAATTTAACAAAAGAAATTTGGCTCTCTTGTTGCAGCCTAGATAAGCGCGATAATGACGAAATTTCGTGACATCAAATCTCCCCGCCAAGGCTAATAAACTTTAGTAAATTTAAATATCACAAGCAATATTACTCGGCTACTTTTGCAAGAAGCTAATAAATTTAAAACTAGCAAGCCATTTTAAAATTTATAACCAAATTTACAAAAAAGCGGTGCTAACGTTTTAGAGATCTATTTAAAAAGGTAGTACCACTTTAAATTTTGTGGTTTTAAAAGCTAAATTTGATGGCTTAGAGTTTTTAAAAAGCGCGATGCCACTTAAATTTTCCCTATTTTTTATTATGTGAGGTTAAATTTAATGGCTCAAAAAGCCATTAAATTTATAAACTAAGCCTGAGCAGGCTCCTCTTCTTCTTTTATCTTTTTTCTAACTTTTACACGTGAGATGCTAGCTCCATCCATCTTTCTCACTTCGTAGTAGCAGTTTTCATCCTCGATCTTATCCCCAACTACTGGCAAACGACCGATAAGGTTAAAGACATATCCGCCGATAGTGACTTGATCGGTCTCTTCATCAAAGCTTATGCCAAGAAGCTCCTCAACGCTCTCTAGATCGTATCTGCCTTGGAATTCATAGATGTTTTCATTTATCTTTTTGTAGTGTTGATCAACCTCGTCGTGCTCGTCGTTAAAGTCGCCAAGCACCTCCTCCATGATGTCCTCCATCGTAAGAAGTCCAGCCGTGCCGCCGTACTCATCAACGACAAGTGCCGCTGAAATTTGCTCCTTATTCATCATCACAAGCACCTTTGATATAGAAAGGCTCTCAGGCACGATGACAAATTTACGCACGATAGCGTCAAAACTCTTCTCTTTATCCTCGCTAAAGTGTAGCTGTAAGATATCTCTAATGTGTATCATGCCCAAAATGATATCTTTTGAGCCGTCTATATAAGGATAGCGAGTATATTTTGACTCAAAAACGACTTGTAAATTCTCTTCAAAGCTCTTTTGTTTGTTTATACAGATCATGTCACGTCTTGGCGTCATAACCTCTTTTGCGACCGTGTCACTAAAATCAACTGCATTTTTGATAAGCTCAGTCTCAAAACTATCAAGTACGCCACCCTTTAAGCTCTCGCCAACGATGATCTTGATCTCCTCTTCAGAGTGCGCTAGCTCATTCTCTTTTGCTGGCTGGATACCTAAAATTTTAAGTCCAGATGTAGCTAGGATATCAAAAAGCTTTATGATAGGCGAGAAAAGTATCCAGAAAAAGTGAAGCGGACGAGCGATTTTAAGCACTGCTGATTCTGATTTGGCTATGGCGACTGACTTTGGTACAAGCTCGCCCATAACGACGTGAAGCAGCGTGATAAGAGTAAATGCGATCGCAAAGCCGACTGTATGAACTAAGATATCGCTAAGATTAAAAACATTTTTAAGTGGGGCTTCTATGAGCCTTGCGACTGCTGGCTCACCGATCCAACCAAGGGCGAGTGAGCTTAGCGTGATGCCAAGCTGAGTGGCGCTAAGATAGGTATCAAGCTTGTTTGACATCTCAAAGGCAAGCTGGGCGTTTGGCTTTTTCTCTTTGATAAGCTCTTCAAGCCTAGACTTGCGAACCTTGACAAGGGAAAATTCCGACAAAACAAAAAATGCGTTTAGTAAAATGAATATAATGGCAAGTATTACCATTAAAAGCGAGTTATCGCTACTGGGGTACAATTATGATCCTTAAGAGTTAAAAATTTTGGCTGATTATAGCGAATTTATATTTAGCGGTCAAATTAGCCACGCCCAAAAGTAACAACGTTTCTTAAATTTAAGATTTATAAAAAGTTCTTAAATCATATTTTGGTAACATTATTTTCATCACTAAATTTATGGATTTTACAATGAGCAAAAAGAATTTTTCATCACGCTGGGCGTTTATACTAGCCTCAGTTGGTTCAGCCGTTGGTATGGCAAATGTTTGGGGCTTTCCTTACAAGCTTGGCACAAATGGTGGTGGAGCATTTTTACTCATCTACATCTTTTTTGTGGCACTTTTTTCTTACGTTGGCTTAAGCGCTGAGTATGCGATCGGCAGGCGAGCAAAGACTGGTACGCTAGGATCATATAAATTTGCTTGGAAAAGTAGAAATTTAGGCGTCATCGGCAGTATCATCGGCTGGCTTCCACTTGCTGGCTCACTTTGCATAGCCATCGGCTACGCTGTCATCATCGCTTACGTGCTAAAGGCCCTTACTCAGGCGCTTACTGGCTCATTTATGAGTGTTGATACAAATGTTTGGTTTAACTCATTTGCGCTTCATGAGTACTCAGTCTTGCCCTATCACTTCATAGTCATTATTGGCACGCTTCTTACGCTATTTTTTGGAGCAAAAAGCATCGAAAAGACTAATAAAATAATGATGCCGCTATTTTTCGTGCTATTTGCCATTTTGGCTATAAATGTCGCGATGCTTCCAAACGCACTTGAGGGATATAAATTTCTATTTATCCCTGATTTTAGCAAGCTTGAAGATCCGATGGTGTGGGTCACTGCGATGGGTCAAGCCTTTTTTTCTCTCTCTATCACGGGTTCTGGCATGATAGTTTATGGAGCATACCTTTCAAAGGATGAAGACATCGTAGAAAGCGCCAAAACTACGGCATTTTTTGATACGCTTGCAGCGCTTGTTGCAGCACTTGTCATGATCCCAGCGGTCTTTGCCTACGCTATGGATCCAGCTGAGGGTCCAAAGCTACTTTTCGTAACGCTTCCTAAAATTTTACAAAATATGATCGGCGGTCAAATTTTTGCGATCATACTATTTACCGCAGTCATCTTTGGCGGTATCACCTCACTTCAAAATATGTTTGAGGTCGTGGCTGAGTCGCTTATGCATAAATTCCCGCGCCTTAGCAGATTTTGGGTGCTTGCGCTGCTTTGTGTAGTTTGTTTTGGGGTTGGAGCGTTTATGGAACCTATTAGTAGCTGGGGGCCTTGGATGGACTTTGTCTCTATCTACATCATCCCAATCGGCGCAGTCATCGGCGCAATATCTTGGTTTTGGATCATTAAAAAAGAAGAAATTTTAGACGAGGTAAATTCAGGAGCAAATAAAACTTACGGCTCATTTTGGTATTTTGTAGGTAAATTTATCTATGTGCCAATAGCCTTTTTGCTCTGCATTATCGCCATTAGCAAGGGAATTTCTTTTTAACTTAGCCCATCAAAAGACGAGCTAAGTCAAAATTTGAAGTTATTTTAGCTTTTTAGAGCCGATATAAGTAGCAAAGACCTCTTGCGAGCCATCTTTTTTAAAGAGTATGACGTCATATTGCTCGGCTTTGCCGCCTTGCTCCATACCCTGACTCTCCATGGGCATGCCAGGCACTGCGATACCAACGACATCTTTTGGTTTAAGCTCAAGCAGGCGCTTGACCTCATCAGCTGGCACGTGACCCTCGATAACGTAGCCATCAACGATAGCTGTGTGGCAGCTTGAAAGCTCTAGTGGCACATGAAATTCTTTTTTGACCTTGACCATGTCATCTACTTTTATGGTCTCTTCGCTAAAGCCAGCCTTTTGCATAGCATTGGCCCAGTTGCCACAACAACCACAAGTTGGGCTTTTATAGACCTTCATATCGGCCGCAAGCGCCAATGTCGCACAAAGACTAAGAGCTAAAAATGCAAATTTCTTCATCATTTTCCTTTACGTTAAAATTTGCAAAATGATATAGTTTGGGTTTAAATTTTATATAAATGCTTAAACCTTGCCTGCTATAATTGCCAAAATTTACAAAAGGCACTTTATGTTTTCATCATTCTTCAAAGACAAAAAATGGGCGCTTTGGGCTTACGGCGGAGCGATATTTATCATCTTGCTGCTTGTCTATCAAACGCACCTAAACGTCCGCATCAACGAGTGGTATAAAAATTTCTACGACATCGTGCAAAACTCAAAAGATCACAAAGTAGATGAGTTTTGGCGCGAGATATTAAATTTCATAAAGATCGCCATGCCTTACGTCGTGACCTACACGGTGATATCGTTCTTTGCGAGCCACTGGGTCTTTCGCTGGAGGGAGGCGATGACCTTTAAATACCTCAAATTTTGGCGAAACTGCCAAAATGACATCGAGGGTAGCTCGCAGCGTATCCAAGAGGATGTCTACCGCTTTGCTAAGATCATGGAGAGCCTTGGCGTGCAGGTTTTAAAGGCATTTATGACGCTCATCGCCTTTATACCGGTGCTTTGGGAGCTAAGCAAGAGCGTGAGCCTACCTTACATCAAAGATATCAATGGCTCGCTAGTTTATATCGCACTGCTAATTAGCATCGGAGGCCTCATCGTATCGTGGTTTGTAGGCATAAAGCTACCACACCTTGAGTATAACAACCAAAAAGCAGAGGCGGCCTTTAGAAAAGAGCTAGTTTATGGCGAGGATGATAAGCTCAAATTTTGCCAGCCAAACGTCATGCTAGAGCTTTTTACAGGGGTGAAGCTAAACTACTACAAGCTATTTTTGCACTACGGCTACTTCAATCTTTGGCTCATCTCGTTTTCGCAAATTTTAGTCATCGTGCCTTACATCATCATGGGAAATGGCCTATTTAGCGGTGTCATCACGCTTGGTGTTTTGATCCAAGCTAGCAACGCTTTCTCGCAGGTCAGAGAGAGTTTTAGCGTCTTTATCGATAACTGGACGACGATAACGGAGCTAAGATCGGTCAATAAGCGTTTGAGAGAATTTGAGAGAAATATAGACTATAAAGCGTAGGGGTTAAATCATTTAAATTTTTAATTTATGCGGACATAAATCAAGCAACACACAACATGCGCTTTATCGTCAGGCAAGTGTCAGGCAAATTTTAAAATTTACAAGCGAGCATATCACGGCTCTAAATTTAGTGGCGAGTGGTTACGAGACCTAAATTTAGTAGTCTGCTAAGGCGAGTGAGTAAAGTTTTAAAATTTGCAAATTTGTTTTATCAAGTCAAATAAGTGTCAAGCAAATTTTAAAATTTCATGAACGAGTAATTTCGGCTCTAAAATTTGAGCTAAGCTGTAAGCGAAGCCAAATTTTAGTAGTCAATTCTTGCGAGTGAATGGAATTTTAAAATTTGTAAGAATAGCTTGATTAAATTTGTAAATTTCTTTTTATTCAAAAGGGTGACAAGAGGACTTGAATTACGGTCTGCTTGCAGTTGCGAGCTAGCGAAGCAAAGCCGTCCCATTATCCCCCTTTTTAAATCCCCCGTCTGCTCGCAGTTACGAGACGAAGTCGAAGTAAAAACCCCTCGCACGTTAGAAGTGACATGCGATAGCACTATCGTACCGCATGCGTTTTATGCCAAAGGAGTTTATAACAAATTTTAAAATTTCATGAGCGAGTAATTTTAGTAGTCAATTCTTGCGAGTGAATGAAGTTTTAAAATTTGTAAAAAATAAAACCAGCCCTAAATTTAAATTTCACCCCTCGTTTAACAATGCATATCCAACTCAGGCTATAATACGCCAAATTTTAATCCAAAAAGGATGAAAATGAAAAAAATTTTACTTACGTTATTAACAGCTAGCATGCTTATCACAGGCTGCACGAGCGTCACAAAGTCAGGCGTCGTGGGCGCAGATCGCAAGCAGTTCATGCTAGTATCTTCTGAAGCGATGGAGCAAAGCTCGGCTCAAGCTTATGTCAAGACGCTCACAGCTGCTAGAAGCAAGGGCGAGCTAAATGTCGATCCGATCCTCACAAAAAGGGTTCAAGATATCGCAAAAAGGCTGATCGCGCAAACTGGCGTTTTTAGAGAGGACGCCTTAAAATGGAAGTGGCAAGTAAATGTCATCAACGAAGATACGCTAAATGCTTGGTGCATGCCAGGCGGCAGGATCGTCGTTTATAGCGGTATTATTAAAAAGCTAAATTTGACAGATGCACAGCTAGCAGCGGTCATGGGTCACGAGATCGCCCACGCACTTAGAGAGCACGGCAGAGAGCAAGCTAGCACTGACCAGCTAACAGGCATTGGCATCCTTGCGGTAGCAACTGTTGCTGGTCTTGGCGATCTTGGAGCAAGTGCATTAGGCTTAGCCACGCAATACACCATCTCAATGCCATTTTCTCGCTCACACGAGACCGAGGCCGATCGTATCGGCACTGAGCTAATGGCAAGAGCTGGATATGATCCAAAAGAGGCGGTCGAAGTTTGGGTCAAGATGAGCAAGATGAATGTCGGTAAAATACCTGAAATCTTAAGCACTCACCCATCAAACGAGAGCAGGATCAAGGATCTAAAAGAGGTCGCAGCAAAGCTTGAGCCAGTATATCAAGCAGCCAAAAAAGGTTAGGCTTAATCGAGCGAGCAAATTTAAGCGACCTTGAAGCGATCACGCAAATTTATAACGAATACATCTTAGAAAGAACTGCGACTGCTGATATGCGGCCAGTTAGCACAAAGGAGCGAGAGCCTTGGTTTAACGCCCACGGCGGCTCGCGCCCTATCTTTATCTACAAAGAAAATGATGAAATTTTAGGCTACTGCTCGCTAAGTGACTTTAGTCCCAAGATCGCTTACGATATAAGCGTAGAGATAAGCATCTATGTCGCTAAAAAAGCCCTTAAAAAGGGCATCGGCAAGCAGCTTTTAGCCCACAGCCTAAATGAAGCTAGAGGGCTAAATTTAAAAAACATCATCGCACTAATCTTTAGCAAAAACGAAGCGAGCCTTGGGCTGTTTTTGAAATTTGGCTTTAAAAAATGGGGCGAACTGCCTGGCGTTTGCCTAATGGATGGCGAGTATAAAGATGTCGTTATCTTGGGGTTAAAGCTCTAAAAGCCAAGCATTAAGCAAATGAAGATATAATCACCTTCTTCTTGGGTAGATGTCCGAGCGGTTTAAGGAGCACGCCTGGAACGCGTGTGTGGGGCAACTCACCGAGAGTTCGAATCTCTCTCTGCCCGCCATAAATTTGACAAAATTTATTCTATTGCCCCAATACAAAAAGAAATTTAAAGGATCAAAATGATCGAACACCTAATGCTATTTTTTGCACTGCTAGCTATCATCATCGCTTTGGTGATGGTCTCAAACAGCCTAAAAGTAGCCTATCCGGTGCTTTTAGTTTTGGGCGGTCTTGCCATTAGCTTTGTGCCAAATTTACCCACCATCAGGATCGATCCAGAGCTTATTTTCATCATATTTTTACCGCCACTTCTTTATGAGGCTGCGTGGGCAAACTCACTAAAAGAGCTCTATAAATGGCGCCGTACGATCGGCAGTTTCGCCTTTATCGTGGTTTTCATAAGCGCAGCAGCAGTTGCTTTGATAGCAAATTTAGTGATCCCTGGCTTCTCGCTCGCCCTTGGCTTCATGCTTGGCGCCATCGTCTCGCCACCAGACGCGGTGAGCACGGCAGCTATCCTTAAATTTGTCAAAGCCCCGCGCAGGATCAGCGCTATTTTAGAAGGCGAGAGCCTTTTAAATGACGCATCATCGCTCATCATCTTTCGCTTTGCCGCAGTGGCAGTGACAACTGGGCAGTTTATCTGGTACAAGGCGGCTGCAAGCTTTGTCTGGATGGTGGCTGGCGGTGTTTTGGTCGGTCTTGTGGTGGCATTAGTAGCCTACTTTTTGCATAAGACCTTGCCAACCGATGAGAACAGCGATACGATCATGACGATCACGACGCCTTATGTTATGTATATTTTAGCTGAGGAGCTTGGCGCGAGCGGCGTTTTGGCGGTAGTTTGCGGCGGACTTTACCTCTCGACAAAACGAAACGAAATTTTAACCGCTTCAACAAGGATCCACGCTTTCCCCGTTTGGTACAACCTTATTTTCTTACTAAACGGCCTTGCCTTTACCATGATCGGCCTTGATCTGCCTGAAATTTTAGCAGGGCTAAAGCGTAGCGGCGTCTCGCTCTTTGAGGCGGTCTCTTACGGCGTTTTGGTCACTGCCGTGCTCATCGTTATCCGCCTCATGGCCTCTTATGGCGCTGTTTATATCACGATGTTTATGAAGCGCTTTATCAGCGTGGCGGACGATCGCAACCCTGGCAAAGCCGCACCATTGATCGTCGGTTGGGCGGGCATGAGGGGCGTAGTCTCGCTAGCTACGGCACTCTCTATCCCCGCCATGGCTGGTAGCGAGCCGTTTCCGCATAGAGATCTCATCTTGTTTATAACATTTGTCGTTATCTTGCTAACGCTCGTAGTTCAGGGACTAACTCTGCCGCTACTTATAAAAAGTGTCAAATTTCCAGACTTTAACGACCACATGCCAAATGAGCTTGCAAGGATCAAGATAAAAAAGGCACTTGCCGAGGCTTCGCTTAAATTTCAAAGCGAGAAATTTTGCAATGAGGAGAATTTCTTGTTCCAAAAACTCAAAGAAGTTTGGAATTTCGAGCTTTCAAATGAAAATTTCGAGATCAGCGACGAGGTCAGGCAGACCTATTTTGAGATCCTAAATGAGCAGCGAAAGGCGCTTCGTGAGCTAAACAAAGACCCAAAAATCGACGAAGAGATCATCAGGATCTTTTTGTATCACATCGACCTTGAGGAGCGAAGGTGGCAGGAGCATAGCGAGTACTAAAATTTTCTCCCGACGCTGCAGCTTACCGCGCCGCAAAATCTCTTACCAAATTTGGCTTCGACGATGAGAACGAGTACGAAAAATATCTTCTCATCGTTCATGCGTGCGATCTGACGCAAAGTCTGGCTGGGACTATTAAATTTAACATCATTTTCGCGCAAACTCTTGCAAAACTCAGTCTCGTCAAAGCCAAGCATGCGTGAAATTTCACTGATAGTGTAAGGCTCAAGCGAGGCGATGATGCGGTCCATGTTGCAGATCGTTGGATTTTTGCGGTGCGTGGCGACATCGATCATCTCATTTATGAGCTTTACTAGCTTTCTTCTGCGGTTAAAAAGGTGCAAGATCACAGCACAAACGATCAAAGCTCCTGCAAATTTGTGCGCGCTCATCATCCACTCACTATAATCACCCATGGCGAAATTTAGCCCAGTAAATGCAAGCAGACAGATCCCACAAGCAAGAGCGCAAACAAGACAAAATTTATATATCACTTCTACTTTTAGCAATGCAAATTCCTTATTTTTTTTTGAAATTATACACCTACTATGCAAAAAATGAAGGGTATGAAATAAGACTTTGTATATTTAAAAGAAACAACTCCTCTTTGTGTAAGCGGAAAAGCCAGAAAAGGGGGAAGCAAAGTCTTAACCGCTACAAAAAGGAGGGTCCGTTTAGGACGATGAAATGTTATTATTTAAATATAAATTTTAATGAAATTTTTAGTTAATAAAAAAGAAATTCTGAGTAATACTAAAGTAAATCACGATATTTAGGCATTTTCTAAAGAAATTTCTCTTTTAGAAAGGTAAAAATATATGCTTTGTGTGAAAGCAAAAATCACATTTGAAATTTCATTTTTATTACTATTAAACATGGTTTGTAATGTTTAATTTAGCGACGTAAAAAGGTATCTCGCTAAATGCGCTTAAAAACTCGGACAAATTTTAAAATTTCATGAACGAGTAATTTCGGCTCTAAAATTTGAGCTAAGCTGTAAGCGAAGCCAAATTTTAGTAGTCAATTCTTGCGA
>NZ_CABPUX010000002.1:24356-113871 GCF_902460715.1 Campylobacter concisus
CTAAAATTTGAGCTAAGCGATAAGCGAAGCCAAATTTTAGTAGTCAATTCTTGCGAGTGAGTGGAATTTTAAAATTTGCTTCGTCATACATATAAATTTCAGATAAATTTTAATTCTTAGGTACGAGTTCTAAGACGTTGCAGGCTCGTTTGCTGCCCATTTTGCAAGCTTTATCAAGGGCATTTGCAGATAGATCAAAGCTCTGCTCTACGCCGTTTCCTTGCAGATATTTTGTAGCTAGCTCGTAGCAAGCTTCGCTGCTGCCATTTTCTCAAAGCGACTTAAATATCTCATAAGATCTAACCAGATCTTTCTCCACGCCAAGACCTCGCCCTAGCATATCAGCATATAAAAAGCAAGAGGTTTTGTCTTTGTTCTCGCACTCGCTTGAAAGCTTTTTAGTAAAGCTCTCGCAAGCTTTTGCGTCACTTTTGTTGATGCAGTTTTGCATATTTTCATCCCAGTTTGCACTTAGAGATAAAACGGCAAAGGCTAAAAATAAAATGGATTTTTTCATAAATTTCCTTGAGAGAGATAAACCCCCTTTGGGGGAAAGGGGGTCATTACAAAAAGGAGGTTTCTTGTTGGACAAGTGGAATAATACAAGCCTCGTCTAAATTTAAAACCAACTCTTATTTAACAAAAAACAATCAAACAAGATCTCTCTTGCTAAAGCCCAAATAGCCGCAAACTAGTAAGATCACGCCAAGCACCAAAGGATAGATGATCGCATAAGCTACGAAGGTCGTTTTTGAAAATGTGCCTAATATAAAGTAAGATGCAGTACCTATGACTGCTAAATTTGGGTCAAAAAGGCTAAGTGCGGCTATCCTAAAAAGCTCAATCGGATTTAACATCGCGATAGAGTAGATGACGTACTCATCGACAGAGCTTCGCATAAGCAGCCCAATGAGCGCTAAGTCGATAAAAGCTAGCATGATAAGCCAGAGCAAAAACGCCACGCCTTGGCCAGTTTCTTGGTTTTTTATAAGGCTTGAGATGAAAAAGCCAAGCGATAAAAAGACGATACTTAGGCTAAAAAGCAGACCAAAGTAGAGCACCAGCACGCCCCAAGGTATCGACACGCCCTTTATAAAGCCAACCACCACGCAAAGCAAAAGCGAGAACAAAAGCGGCACAAAAACGACAAATGTCCGCCCAAGCGCCTTGCCAAAGTAGTACTCTTTAAGGCTTAGCGGGAAGCTTAGCACGTATTCAAGCAGGTTTGTATCCCTGTCTTGATTTATGCTTCTAACGGTTGAGATAAGGATAAATATCGGCACGATGATGACACAAATTTGTATAAACAAAAGTAGCGCCCTTGTTAGTCCAGAAAAGCCTAGCACGCGCGAGTCGGTCACTCCGCTAAATAAAAATCCTATCATCAAAGCAGAAAAAAGAAGCGCATAGATCGCAAACCACCTTGAGCGAAACGACTCTTTGACGTCTAGCTTTGCTATTAAAAAAAGGTTATTCACTCTTGCTCCTTAAATTTTCTTCTTTGATGATCTTGCCAAGGTCCATATAGACGCATCTATCGAGCAAATGAGCGATCTCATCTATGCGGTGCGAGATGAAAACTAGCGTCTTTTTTTGCGTGAAGTTGTCAAGTAAATTTTTAAAAGACTCCCTTGCTTTTACATCTAAATTTGCCGTTGGCTCGTCAAACATCAAGATTTCGCTATCTTTGGCAAATGCGATGGCTATTAGCATCTTTTGCTTCATACCGCCAGAGAGTTTGTAAAAGGACTTGTTTAAATTTGCATGCAGATCAAGCTCTAAAAGCTTGCTAAATTTCTCTATCTCTTCAAATTTGACATTTGAGCTTTTGCAGACAAATTCGCAAAGCTCACGCAGGCTAAATTTAAGCGGTGGCGGGGTTTGGGGCACAAATGAGATAAATTTCAGCGCCTCTTTTCTATCTTTTAGGGTATTTACGCCATTTATCGCGACACTTCCGCTATTTGGCACAAACTCGCCCAAGATGATACGCATGAGCGAGCTTTTGCCAGCTCCATTTTGCCCAAGTATCGCTATCTTTTCGCCAGCTTTTACATTTAGACTGACGCTATCAAGTATCTTTTGCGAGCCAAAAATTTTCGTTACTTCTTTTATATCTATCAAAAAATTTCCTTATATGAGTTTCTTAAAGCCGTTGTCAAATTTAAGCGCATCTTGGTGGCAAACGTCGATACACCTGCCACAAAGCGTGCAGTCAGCCCCAGCTATCCTAAAGAGCTTTTTACTATCGTCAGTTTTTGCGCCCTTTTTTGTCATAAAAAGCACGTGTGGCACTAGGCAAACATCGGTGCAAACTAAGCAGTGGTCACACTTTTCTTTATCCCAGCTGACCTTTATCGCATTTGGCTTAGCTAGTAGCGAATAGGTCGCTCCAATAGGGCAGACATATCTGCACCAAGCCCTGCGTGAGAAGAAAATCTCAACCACAAGCATAGCTACAACTAGCCAGATAGCGTGAAAGTAGCCATAGATGATAAATCTTGAAAATATCCCAACGACGTTAAAAATTTCAAAGACAAGACTTGAGCTAGCAAAGCTAAGAGCCAAAAACAAAATAGTAAAAGCGTATCGCCACTTTGTATCAAAAACTCTCGGCTTTACTATCTTTTTGGCGCGTAAATTTTCATGAATTTTCTCAGCTATCTCGCTTATGAGTGAATACGGGCAAACCCACGAGCAAAAGCCCCTACCGCCAAAAATGATGTAAAAGGTTAGGATACTAAGCGAGCCAATTAGTAAATTTACATGAATTTCATGCGTTGCCAAAAAGACTTGCAAGCTCATAAATGCATCTGCTAGGTGAAAGCCAAGTATCCTTGAAGCGCTGATGTCGCCCTCTAAAATTTGCACATCGACCCTATAAGAGAGCACAAATAAAAGATGCACTAATACGATAGTAAAAATTCGCCAAAAACGTATGCTTGGGCGCTTTTTGCCATCTTTTGTAGTCGTTATTAGCGTGCTTAGAAAGCTTACATTTCTAACGGTCGCACGAACGTTATATTTATCCATTTTTACTTTTTAAATTTAGAAATTTCATCAGCAAGGTTGTTTAGATCGCTGTCGCTAACATTTGTCAGCAAGCCCTTCATAAGCGTGTTTTGCACCTTGCCAGCCTTATAATCAGCCAGTTTTTTTAGCAGATCCTCTTTGCTTAGATGAGTGATATCAGGCGCTACGACGCCCTTGCCATTTGCGCCGTGACATGGTGCGCAAGAGGTTAGGTATTGCCTGCTAACGCCTTCATTTTGCGTCTTAGCCACGCTTAGGCTTAGCTCTTTTACCTTTTTTAGCTCATCTTCGCTGGCAAATTCTTCGCTAGACTTTGACTGCTGCTTTGTGAAATTTTGCTCCACTTTTGGCTGAACACTAGCTTCTGCTTTCTCCTTTTTAGGCGGAGTTTGGCTTAGCATAAACACCATGATGCCACATATCAGCACCGCTAAAATGATCGTTATGATTTTTCCGATTTTCATTGTTTGCTCCTAAACTGCGCATTAAAATCGCTTATCTCTTTGGCTAAATTTCTAACCTCACTCTCATCCATCTTTTTAATAAGATCACGCATCAAAACATTTACCTTTTCCTTGCTCTTGTAGGCGTTTATCATCTTGAAAATTTCATCCTCGCTCTTTGTTAAAAGAGATGGTCCGATTATGCCATTTGCATAGTCGTCGTGGCAGGCTGAGCACTTTGTGATGAAGTTCTTGCTAAGTCTGCCCTTTATAAGCCTTAAATTTATACTTTGAAGCGGGCTTTTTACCATGGCAAGCGCCCCGATCTGGCGGCTTACGTTGTTATCTTCAAGACCAAATTTAACGCTTTTTTCGCCGTGCATGTCGTATTTTATAAATTCATTTTGCTTATTTGCACTCTCATTATTTTCACTTTTTTCGACCTTTATACTAGCACTTGTCGCTACTTTTGCACCTTGCTCGCTAGCAGCCTCTTGCGCTTTGTCCTCGCTCTTTTCACAGCCGACAAATAGCAACGCAGCAGCTATTAAAGGTATTATTACTCTCATTTTTTCTCCTTGTAAATTTCATCATAACTCATCTTTGGGGCGATATTTATGATCTTTGCTGGGCAGACCTCAGCACAAACCCCACAACCAACACAGCCATTTTTTATAAGCGGCAAATTTGCCTCGCTCATTGCTATCGCGCTATCGCCAACTGGACAAAGCGTGACGCAAAGATCGCAAATTTGACCGATCTTGCCTTTTATCTTATCTTTTAACGCCTCTTCTCTGTCGTTATAGGCTTTGCGATCAAGCAGATGTTTAATGCCAGTTTCGCTTAAATTTTCTCTTTTAACGCTCAAACAGGCAGCCGTGTCACTTAAAACTGCAACGCCCATTTTGACATCGCCCACAACCTTTGTCGCGTGATCGAGCGCACCGCTAGGACAGGCTAGCACACATGGGAAAAGGTCGCACAAGTAGCATCCTCGCTCTTTGGCGTCGATGTGAGCTGAGCCACTTGAGTAGCCATCTTCTATATCAAGTAAATTTATGCTGTGATATGGGCAGACTTGCACGCACTGACCGCATTTTACGCAAAGATCATCAAAGTCATCAACAGCACCTGGCGGTCTAAGATAGAGTTTGTCGCCACTACTTTTTGGCAAAAACTTGCCTATGGCGTATCCAGCCACTGCTGCGGCTGAGCCTATTATCATAAAATTTCTTCTATCCACGTTTCGCCTTTAAAGCGTTGAAATTTGAAACATCAAGCGGTTTTATCCTAGGCGAACTATCTTCAAGTAGCTTTATCGGCTCAGAAAATGGAGCGAGTTTAGCTAAGAAATTTAAGACGCTAAAGACGCTTGAGCCATAGAAAAACTGCAAATTTGGATAGTACTGCCAGAGCTGATCGATGTATGAGAGGTGCAAAAATGGCGTGTCGCCGTAGCCATCTTTATCTCTATCAAAGCTCTCATACTCGTCATAATAGTTTTTGCTCCATCTATTTAGTAGCATCTTTTCGCCTGGGGTGTCGTTTACGACGATGTCCATGTTGCCGATAAAGTCGTTGTTTTCAAAGATACTTGTGCCTTGCGTGGCGTGAAAATAGACGCCAACTACGTTGTGTAAAATTTTATTGCCTATAAAATTTATAGTTGATCCTGGCTGAAACGGCGAGTTATCAAGCAAGATGCCACGCGCGTTATAGACAAGAGTGTTGTTTTCTATCGTAAAGTCAGACACGTCCTTTAGTCCGATGCCGATGCCAAAGGCGCCGTCGCTATCCATAACTAGGTTATTTTTTATATTTGAACTAGCTGAATACATAAAAAACATACCAACAGCGTTGCCGATAAATTCGTTATTTTCGACTAAATTTTGATTAGCATACATAAAATGCAGTGAATATCTGCTGCCAACTGCTTTGTTGCTTAGAAATTTATTGTGGCTTGCGTACCATGCGACCATGTCACGACTGTCACGGATATTGTTGTGCTCGATCAAATTTTCATGGCTATACCAAAGTCTCACCGCGTCACCTCTAAAGCCAAGGCTAGCGCCCTTTTTTGAGGTGATGTTGTTTTCAGTGATCTTTGAGCTACTGCACTCTTTAAAGTCAATCCCAAAAAGCACATCGCTTATGTCGTTTTTAGAAATTTCAACGTTATTTGCCTTGTCACAGCCTATGCCAGCGTCAAGTTCACCAAGGTCGTTGCCACTGCCACTTATCTTTAAATTTTTAAGTGTCACGTTTGAAGCGATGATCTTTATAACGCTGCCCTTGCCCTCCCCTTTTATGTGGGCATTTTTGCCCTCGCCGATGATAGTAAGAGGCTTATTTATCGTTATGCCCCCTTCATAAACGGCATCTCCTAGCTTTATCACATCGCCAGGGCTAGCGTTATTTATCGCATCTTGAAGGACATTTGCAAAGCCAAAAAGTGGCAAAAAAACAAGGACAAATTTAGAGAATTTACGCATTTAGCTCTTTTTTCTTTGAAAATACCGCAAGTATGCAAAGCACGCTCATCACCATCATCACCCAAAAGCCGATAGTTGGATAAGAGTGCGTTGTAAAGTGCGCCACGCTACCATCGCCTAAGACCGTTGGCATAAATGGCTTGATCTTAAAGGCGCCCCACTCTTGCATATTGTGTCCATACCAGTATAGCCAGCCCACAAATGCGCTCATAAATAGCACTGGTGCGATGATGGTTGGCACCATGAGAAGCGAGTTAAATTTACCGTCATAGTATAAAAATGCAAGCATGCAAAGTGTGGCGATAAGTAGATAGTAAGGTGCGATCGCTCGCTCGACATTGCCGCCATGCTCCATAGGATACATGCCGATGTAGTGGTTTATCGTATTCATCTCGTGCACGTCGCCACTATATCCATCTACGTGAAAATATACAGGTATGCCATCTGGAAAGGCTGCCTTTGGATAGTTTGGCGCTTCAAGAGATACGTACCAGATAGGGAGTGATGGCGTGCCGATCTCTGCTTTTTGCTCGATCATCTTATGAAGATCACTTGCTACCTCTTTTGGTAAAAGGTGGTTTTTATACTGAAATGAGCTATAAAGATCGTAGATGGTGTAAGCATAAGATGGTAGCTCGTCGCCATTAGCTATACGATCTTTTGCTCCGTGCCAGCCAAGAACTGGCAGAGTAAAACAAACGCTCATGATGATAAGTGCAACAATGGTATAAATTTTATATTTACTCATAATCTCTCCTTTAAATTTTAAAATTTAGCCTAGCAAAAGTTAAATTTTAAAATTTAAAAGGGGCAAAAATGCCCCTTAAAACTACATACCTGCGTTTTCGTCTATCCATTTTAGATACTGGATGATATTTTTGATCTCTTCGTCACTCATGTGCTGATTTGGCATTCTAAGTTTAAAGAAATCAATCATCGCTTTAACGTAGTCGTCGTTATAGAATTTAGCAGGGTCTTTTATAAAGTCTGCTACCCATTTTTCGCCGTTTTCATGTCTTAGCAAGACGCCAGTTAGATCTGGACCTGAGCTTACTTGACCGATAACGTGGCAGCCATTACATCCGCCTTTTAGATAAGCTTCTTCGCCTTTTGCAGCAGCTGGGCTCATCGGAGTTGCGATCTCTTTAGCTAGGTTGTTTTTAGCTCTTAGACCAACGTCAGCAGTTTTAACCATGTATTGCCATACTTGGTACTCCCAAAGGATAGCGCCATTTACGTCGCCTTTTTTGTAAGCTTCGTCAGCTTTAGCTTTTACCTCTTTGATGTGGCCGTATTGATCAAGTGCGTCATCAACCAAAGCTTTTACTTTTGGATATTTCTCATAATGTTTCTCTTTTAGGTATTTAACAACCTCTTGGATAACATCATCAGTTGCTTTGTTAGTTGCGATTACTTTGTCGTACTCAGCTTTTAGAGCCTCTGGACTTAGAGTTTTTAGCTTGCTATTTTTTGCAGATTCATATTTTTTATTTGGATCTTTAACAAGTAAATAACCCATCATCTCTAGGTGAAGTGCTGAACAAAACTCGGTGCAGTAGTATGGGAAGACGCCTTCCATATCAGCTACGAAATTTACTGAAGCAGTTTTGCCAGGCTCAAGTGAAGCGTGGATGTTGTAAAGGTCGATGCCAAAGCCGTGAGTCTCATCTTGAGCGCGCTCTAGGTTTGTTAGGTGGATAGTTACGTTATCGCCTTTATTTACCTCGATGTGCTCTGGGTTGATGTGGCTTCTGATCATTGTCGCATAGACAGTTACGTTTTTGCCGTTTCTCTCAACTCTTTCTTGACCAGCTAGGGTTGCGTATGGGCTAGCCTCGCCTGTTCTTGAGTTTGTACCCATATTGTAAGTAAGCGCTGGAGTTAGCTTGCTAGCAGCGATTGAGACAACGTCGTGTGGCTCACCAAGTGGGATAGGCATATCATAGATTAGATCCATTTTTGCACCAGTGATGTCTATTAGCTGATGGTTTTGTGGATGGAGTGGGCCAACTGGGTTGAAGCGATCGATTGAAAGTTTATCAAGAGCGATTGCGTATTTGCCCTTAGGTTTTGCTGATTTGCCCTCCATTGTGTCAAGGTGACCAATGTTGTAATGAACATTTACTTTATCAAGCACTTTTAAATTTTTGTAGTCCCATTTTACGATTTGGCTATCAACGTAAAGTGAAGTATAAAGTATGCCATCTTGTGAGTCAAATGATGTGTGCAGTGGTCCAAGGCCAAGTTCGACTTGTCCGTGCATTGACTTTTCTCTATCTAAGATAGGTATGCCGTATGGGTCAGTGCCAGCGTACTCTTTTTTGTCGATTAGCTCTTTGATCTTTCTAAAGTCATAAACTGATGCGTGAGTATCAAGCTTACCGCCAACGATGATGTATCTGCCATCTGGGCTTACGTCACAACCGTGTGGGCTCTTTGACTCTGGGATCAAAAATAGTGCTCCAGCTTTTACAGCAGCTTCTATCGTAACTACCCTGTGACCATTTATAACTTTGTAGTTTTTCTTGTCTTGTGCAAGTTTTTCTAAAATTTGCCAGTTATAAACGTGCAAGAAGTCGGTGTCGTTTCTACTAGCGCCTGCCTCAAATGGAGGAAGACCTTTTTCGATACCACCTGTATACATCTCGCTATTTATTGAGTTTGTAAAGCCCCAACCGTAGCTCTCGCCCTTACCAGCGTCACTTAAGTCTTGCCAGTATGGAGGAAGCTCAAGTGAGAAAGATGCTTTCTCGTCGATCTTGCCTTTTGGATAGTCAAATTTCCAAAATGTCACAGCACCTCTATAAACGGCTTCGTAGTCGTCCATTGAGTGATAGTTATCATCAAGTGGAGCTGCGTACTGGCTAGCTTCGATGACGTACTCACTGTTTGGAGTGATGAAGCTACCGCCATGCTCACTCTTCATGATAGGGTTTACGACCATTTGAGTTGTCTCAAAGTCTTTTAAATTTATAACAGCGATCCTTGGGTTTGCCTTGTCGTTGATAAATAGATAATCACCAACATACTCACCATTTTTCTCAGTGAAATTTGGGTGGTGTGTATCGCCCCAAGTTATCTCTTTGCCCCTGATGTTGCCTTGTTTTAAAACAGCTTTTGACTCATTGTCATAGCCATATCCTTGCCAAGGCTCTGGGGTGAAAACGCCGATGTATTTGTAAATTCTCATCGACGGAACGCCATAAACTAGCACTTGACCACTCTGCCCGCCAGATGAAAAGACGATGAAATCATCTTTTTTACCGCTTGGCTGATAAGTCTTAGCAGCTGCAAGGACATCTTTTTCGCTTAGCCCGCGCTCTTTCATGACTTTTTCAAGGTCACTACTAGCAGCACAAGCAGCAGTTAAAGATAGCCCAAGCAACGCAGCACTTGCGACACAAAATAACTTTTGCATTTACTCTCCTTTTTAAAATGAATTTATCTCTAAACTCTTTGTCTTATTACCTAGATCCACGCCAACAAGCACGTTTTTATCTATAAAAATTTCTTTTATCTCGCCGCTAAAAAGCTCTTTTTTACCCTTTAGCTTAAAGCTTTTGTCAAATTTATAGATTACTCCGTCCTCACTAGCTACTAAAACTTCATCTCCCGCGCAAGCAAGAGCTGAAATTTTAGATCTTAAAATTTGCTTTTTAGCTCCACTTTTAAGATCTAAAATTTCTCCGTTTCTAAAGCCTATGAAAATTTCATCATCACTAAATTTACAGGCACTAATGGGCGCAAAGCCAACGCTTTTTTGCTCTTTTGCATTAAGCTTGCTATCAAGCAAAAATGCCTTGCCATTAAAGCTTGTAAAAAACACTCCCTCACCAAGCGGTAAAAAGCTAGAAATTTTATAAACATTGTTAAAATTTTTTGATATAAATTTTTTAGAACTCTTGTCAAAAATGGCGGTTGTTACGACATTTGCCATATCGCAAGCGACGTAAATTTTCTCTTTATCCAGCAAGATATTTGAAACCTTACAGCCAACATTTGGCAGTGCAAATAAAAATTCCTTCTCGCTAGTTACCTTTACGATCTCGTTGTTTAAATTTGCAACGTAAAAAGAGCTCTCATCGTAAGCACATCTTTGATCTTTGTAAATTTTCTCCTTTAGCCCTAGGCTTTTTGTCTCGCCATCTTTTACAAAGATGATGTTTTGACTATTTTCATCGACTAAGCAGCCCTTACTCTCAGCAAAAAGCGCCATCAAAGATAAGCTAAGACATAGCAGAAATTTCATTATCTAGGTTGCTTTCATCGTAAATTTAAAATTTGTAAAAACTATACAAGCATAACTCTTAAAAGCAAATTAGCGATTAATTTACTTTTTTAAGCATTTAAAGAAAAATATCAGTAAATTTTTTTAAATTTTGCTATTTACAATAAATAGACTTTGTAATTTAACGGATAGAAATATACTTTTGATAAAATTTATTATCTATAAAAGTTCGTATTTTAGGCATATTATGCATTAAAAATTTAAATTATAAATATTTTTTTAAAAAAATTATTTAAATTAGATAATTATATTAAGAAATGAAAAAATCCTCTTGCCTTTTGAGCAAAGCTTAATTTTTAGATTTTTGATATTTTTTTGCTTAAATTTGCTGATAACTTAAATTTGCTTAAATAGGCTATAATCCATCAAAAAAAGGAGAGATAATGCTAACACATTTAGATGAAAAAGATCGTCCAAAGATGGTCGATGTAAGCCCAAAAGATCCCACAAAAAGAGTAGCAACTGCTAGCGGGATCATCAAAATGAGCAAAGATGCTTTTAAGGCGATCAAAGAAAATACCGGCAAAAAAGGCCCAGTCATCCAAACAGCCGTCGTCGCTGCGATAATGGGCGCTAAAAAGACAAGCGAGCTAATACCTATGTGCCATCCACTAGCCATTTTGGGTGTGGATTGTGACATCGAGGAGCTGCCTGAAATTTGCGCTTTTAAGCTTTACGTGAGTGTCAAGATAGAGGGCAAAACAGGCGTTGAGATGGAGGCGCTAACAGGCGTGAGCGTTGGACTTCTTACCATTTACGACATGGTAAAAGCCATAGATAAGGGCATGGAGATAGACAACATCGTGCTAGAGAGCAAAACAGGAGGCAAAAGTGGCGAATATATGCGATCTAAATAATAAAAAGGCAAAAATCGACTACCCAACACACTGGGAGTATAAAGTGATATTTGACGCTGGCGTAAATGCCGAAGAGAAGGTAAAAGAGATAGTAAAAGATAGAGAATTTAAGCTAGTTTTTTCAAAATTTAGCAAGGATAAAAAATACGCTAGCTATGATCTAACCGTGCTAGTTTTGAGCGAAGAAGAGAGACTGGAGATATTTTCAGCCCTAAAACACGAAGCAAAATACGTTTTATAAGGTAAAAATATGGATAAACTTGAGCAAAATTTACGTGATTATAAAGATAGCGAGGGGCTACTAACTAGCATAAAGGCTCTTTGCAACGACTTTTTTAGGGACGTCTCAGACAAAGACGAAAACACACTGCCTGATCTTTTGAAGCAAAAGATGAACGAGCTTTACGACAAGATGGATAAAGAGAGCCTCATAAATGCCAAAAACCTAAAAAGCGCTATGGAGGGGATAAATCAGGCCCTAGTTAGCGGCGAAGAGAAGGAGCTTTATGAGCTATTTGATAAAAGAGATGAGATAAATAGAGCCATCGAGACAAAGCGTGAAGAGATAAAAAATAGGCTAAAAATTTCATTTGAAGCGGCCGAAGAGGTCGTAAAAGATAGAAATTTTGGCGAAAAAGAGGAAATTTTAGAGCTTTTAAACAACGCCATTATCAGAGAAACAAGGATGCTTGGTATCTTAAAAGAGAGCGCTCAAATCGCCTTTCTAACGACACTTGAAGGTGCAAAAGATGTCGAAGAGACTGCTGGTGCGATAGCTAAAAATATGACCTACGCTGCGATAAGAGGCGGGGAGTTTAGCAAAGAGCGAATGTTTGAAATTTCAAAAAATATCATCAGTGCAGCTGGAAATTTAGCAAATGAGGGGCATATATTTGCAAAAGAGCTCATAAAAGGCGCGATAAATGGCACGAGAGATGGCATTTTAAGAGCTATTGAAAAGCTAAAAGATGAGGCTAAATTTGCTCCAGACGAGCTAAGGCTAAACTCACAGCTTTTAAATTTAAAAAACGTAGATGAAGAGTTTATAGCGCTTCTTAAAGAGCTTGAAAACGAATTTGATGGCGTAGCTAAAAGCGAGATCGAAAGCGTGATAAATAGCGAGCTTGACACAAATCTAGCAAAATTTAAACGCATAAGTGATCAAGCGATAGAGCAGATCAGCTCAAGGCTTGAAGAGCTAAAGTCAAACGGCGTTGCTAAGCTTATGAGCGAGGCAAATAATAAATTTGAAGCTCTAAAGCAAGAGCTAAATGACAAGAGCAAAAAGCTAAAGCTAAATTTTGACGCCAATGACAAGCTTGAAGGCCTCAAGCAAGATATCGCGGAGTTTGAGAAAAAGGCGAACGACAAGCTTGAAGACATCAAACAAATGGATATAAAAACAGAAGCTAAGAAATTTGGCGATAGAGCCTATCAAGCCGCAAAAGACTTTTTAAACGTCATAAAAAAAGATAAAAAAGAGGAGTAAATTTGCCAAGCTTTTTGGCAAATTTATCATTTTGGCTAGGTCTATCCAACCTAGCCCTTTTACAACTTAAATTTATAAAAATAGATAGAGTAAAAACGCACCCAAGATCAAGCGGTAGATGACAAAAGGTAGCATCCTGATCCTTGAGATGATCCCCATAAATAGCTTCACGCAGATATAAGCACTAACTGCACTTATGATGACGCCAAGGGCGATGTCGCTCCAAGGAAGCGCATTTGGATCTTTTATAAGCTTGATGCTCTCAAGTCCGCCAGCTAGGATAATGACAGGTATCGAAAGTAAAAATGAGAAATTTGCACTGCCTTTGTGGCTAAATCCTAAAAAAAGTGCCGCTGTCATCGTTATGCCTGATCTTGAGACGCCAGGGATGAGCGCCACAGCCTGCGCTAAGCCTATGATGAGAGCAAATTTTATGGTCATTTCGTATTCGCTTTTGTTTGTTGAGCGAAGATCAGCAAAGTAAAGTGCGATGCCAAAGATGATCGTTGTAACTGCGATCACAACGCCGCTTCTTGCGTACTCTTCGATCACGTTGTTAAACAAAAGCCCAAAGATGCCAACTGGGATAGTGGCAAATCCCACGCACCAGACAAGCAAGCTATCACCCACCATCTTTCTTTGCGCGATCGAGGCAAAAAAGTCGTGAAGTAGCTTAAAAATCGTATCTTTAAAATAAAAAAGTATCGCGCTTAGCGTACCAACATGCACTGCCACGTCAAAAGCAAGCCCTTGATCTGGCCAGCCAAGTAGCTTTGGCACCAAGATGAGATGAGCCGAGCTTGATATCGGCAAAAACTCGCTTATGCCTTGCACCAAGGCCAAAACGATAACGTGAGAAATTTCCATAAAATGCCTTTTTGATTTTAGATTGTAGCTGGGGATTTTACTCCCCAAAGTTAAATTTTATATAAGTTCGCTAGCAAAATTTGCAAGCTTTTGCGGAGTAAATCCGAAGTGATCAAATAGCTCATTTGCCTTGCCGCTGGCGCCAAAGCTGTTCATGCCATAAACTGCGTCAGCAAATTTATACCACTCATAGCCAGTTGCTGCCTCAACTGCGATGATGGTTGTATTTTTATCTAAAATTCTAGCAACATACTCAGCTGGCTGCTCGCAAAGTAGATCAAAACAAGGCGCTGATACGATGTTTGCACCCACACCTTGCTCAGCTAAAAGTGCGGCTGCTTTTACGCAGAGTGAGACCTCGCTGCCGCTTGCTATAAATGTGATCTTTGCATCTTTTGCCGAGCTTAAAAGATATGCGCCGTTGCCAACCTCGCCAAATTCGCCTTTTGCAAGTGGGTCAAGCCCTTGGCGGCTAAGTACAAATGCACTTGGAGCGTTTAAATTTAGAGCCGCTTGCCAGCTAGCTGCGTTTTCGTTGCCATCAGCTGGGCGGAAAGTGTAGAAATTTGGCATCGCTCTAAATGTGCTAAGCTGCTCGATAGGCTGATGTGTCGGACCATCTTCGCCAACGCCGATGCTATCGTGTGTGAAGACGAAAAAGTGCTTGATGCCCATTAGCGCTGCTATCCTTGCACTTGGCTTTAGATAGTCGCTAAAGATGAAAAATGTCGCTGAAAATGGCAAGAAAAGACCGTATCTGGCGATGCCATTGTTGATAGCTGCCATGGCGTGTTCTCTGATGCCGTAGTGGATATTTTTGCCATTTGGGAAGTCGCCCATGCCCTTTAGCTCGGTCTTGTTTGAAGGAGCAAGATCAGCGCTACCGCCGATAAAGCCAGGGAGTTTTTTCGCTATCTCGTTTAAAATGACGTGGTTTGTATCTCTTGTGGCTAGCTTTTTGTCGCTAAAGTCTGGAAATTCGATCTTGCTAAAGTCTGGATTAAGAAGTGAGTTTAATAAATTTTTGCCTTCAATGCTTAACGCCTCAACCTTTTTGTTCCACATCGCCTCTTCAAGATCGCCCTTTTCAACTGCACCTCTAAATCTTAAAAGCACGTCCTCGTCGATAGCAAATTTCTTCTCAGGGTCAAAGCCAGCTGCGGCCTTTGCCTTTTTGATGATCTCTTCGCCAAGCGGTGCGCCGTGGCTGTGGTGGCTGCCCTCAAGCTCCATTGCGCCGCGTGCTATGTGCGTGTTTGCGATGATGAGATATGGCGACTCTTTCTCGTTTGCTTGTTCAAGTGCAAATTCGATCTGGTTGAAGTCGTGTCCGTCGATGCGTGCGACCTCCCAGCCCTGCGCCTCAAACCTCGCCTTGACATCCTCGCTAAATGCGATCGCTGTATCGCCCTCTATCGTGATGTTGTTTGAATCATAAATGAGCACAAGGTTGTCTAGTCTTAAATTTCCTGCGATCGAACATGCCTCGTAGCTTATGCCCTCTTCAAGATCGCCGTCGCCGCAAAGGCAGTAAATTTTATGATCGATTATTTTATTATCTGGCTCGTTTAGCACGTTTGCAGCGTATTTTTCTGCCATGGCAAGGCCAACTGCATTTGCTACGCCCTGACCAAGTGGGCCAGTAGCCACCTCAACGCCTGGAGTGTGAATTTCTGGGTGTCCTGGGGTGTTTGAGCCAAGTTGGCGAAATTTCTTAAGCTCATCTAGGCTTAGATCGTAGCCGCTTAGATGTAAGAAGCTATAAACCAAGCTTGATGCGTGACCACCGCTAAAAACGAGCCTATCTCTGTTTAGCCATTTTGGATTTTTAGGGTTGTGTTTTAAAAAGTTGCTTAAAACCACCATGATATCGGCTAGGCCCATAGGAGCACCTGGGTGTCCGCTGTTAGCGTTTTGCACCATATCAGCGCACAAAAATCTTATAGTATCGGCTTGTTTTTTTAGCATATGATCTCCTTTTATTGCGTCAGATTATACAAAAAAGTGATTAAAACTTGCCTTGCATTTTTGCCCAAAATGTCTAAAAAGTGATATAAATTTACAAAATTTACGCACTATCTTAGGTGCTTGTCTGTAAGCTCTAAGATCATTTTTGCAATGCTTGCATCTATCTGTTTTAGTGCCTCTTCTATCTCGCAAATAAGCTCATCTTTTTTCTTTTTTGCACCAGATAGACCAAGTAAATTTGTAAATGAGTTTTTAGCTAGATCGTTATGCACGGGCTTTCCAGCGGCCGCTTCGTCGCTTGTAAGATCGATGATATCATCTTGTATCTGAAAAGCAAGCCCAAGCTTTAAGCCGATATCATAAATTTTCTCGCACTCTGTTTCGTCTAAATTTACTATCACAGCGCCCATTTTTAGGCTTGCAGCGATGAGCTTTGCGGTTTTGTGGATGTGTAAAAAGACTAGTTCATCAAGGCTTAGCATCTTGCCAGAGAGCCCAAATTTAGCCTTTGCTCTTTTGATGTCATCTTTGTTTGTATTTTCAAAGAAACAATCAAGCGCCTGACCTAGTACCATGCCGCTAACGCCAGCATTCTCGCTTAAAATTTCAACGCATTTTATACGCGTGTCAGCTGGCAACTTGGCACGTGAAATTTCATAAAAAGCATGCGTGTTTAGCGCATCTCCTGCAAGTATCGCAGTCGTCTCGTCGTATGTGACGTGAAGCGTTGGAGTGCCACGCCTTAGGCTTGCGTTATCCATAGACGGCAGATCATCGTGGATGAGCGAGTATGTATGCATCATCTCAAGCCCCAAAGCCACTCTCATCGCCTTTTGCGTGAGGCTTTTATCCACATTTTCGACCACACCAAGAAGCAAAAGCGCCCTAAAGTGCTTGCCTCCAGCCTTTAGCATAACGCCAAGCGCCTCCTCGTAGTAAGGATGAAAGCTCGGCGCCTTTGGCAAATTTGCATTTAGAAATTTTACGAAGTCCTCAAGCAGGCTCATTTTGGCACTCTTGCAAAGAACTGAAAGTCGTTTCTAGTAAATAAAAGCACGAAATTTTGCAGGTCGCTAATCTTTTCTAAAAGCTCCTCGCGGCTATTCACACTCTCTTTGTTGTAGCCTAAAATTTTATCGCCGATCTTGATGCCAAAGATGTCGGCATTTGACTTTGGCTCGACCTTAGTAACTACTAAATTTTTATCAACCGTGATACCATAATCCACCAAAACTTTATCATCTAGCAAGCTCTCAGGCGACTTTGGCATGACATTTAAATTTGGCAGGTCAAGGCTTGAAGGAGAGTCAATGTCTAGGCTTTGGTTAAATTTCACATCCCCGCTTACTGGGACTTGAAAGAGTAGCTCTTGCCTATCACGCTTCACGATGATATCCAGTTTTGCGCCCTTTGGAGCAAAAAGCACCATCTCGTTTAACTCTCTTAGGCTCTTTGGCTTGATGCCATTTACACTAACAAGCTCATCATCTACCATCATCATCTTACCGCGGCCCAGTGGATCAACAAGACCCACAAAAAATTTATCCTCTTTTTGTAAGAATTTCACGCCGATATCGCCGTAATAGACATCATCGTAAGATACAAAGTGCTTTAGATAGCGATTTGGTATAAATTTATCAGCTCCAACAGCTATGCCTATCATCTTGCAACAAGGCGTGTTTATCTCGCCAGTTGCGTTGTACTCAAAACTTAGCGTGTCAAAGTCGCCTAAATTTTGCCCCAAAGACTTGATGTGACCCATGACGGTGTTATTAGAGTCGTTTAAGATGCCAACCCAAGTGCTCTTTTTTATGCGCTCCTCGTTGGTCTCATCAGCCATCACGACAGGGCTTAGCTCCTTGCTAGAGCGCACTAAGAAAAGCTGCAAATATGGGTCAAATTTGACATATTCGCCAAGCGGAGCTCCCTCGCTTTTTGGCACTGCGATCAAATTTTTAGTGATAGCCACGCCAAAGTGTTTATTTACCGAGACGATCGAGTTTTTGTTCTTTTCAAAGCAGGCGTTAAAGTCCTCTTGCGTAGGCCTAGGATCGGCGTTTAGACAAAGCGCTGATAGCAAAAAAGCAAGGGCAAATTTATAATTTAGTCTCATTTTATCCCCATCGAAGCAAGGCCGCCAAGCATCCTTGAAGCGGTGTTTTTCTTATCGGCCTCAACCGACTTTAGCACGTCATTTACGGCGCTTATTAGCAAAATTTGCATGCTCTCTTTATCTTCAAGCAAGCTATCATCTATGCTGATATCAAGTATCTCGCCGCTGCCGTTTGCTCTAACGCTCACCAGCCCACCACCACTTTTTGCTCCAAATTCTTTATTCTTGCTCTCTTCTTCCATCTGCTTGGCTTGCTTTTGCACATCTTCAAGCATCTGCCCCATCTTTGAAAAGTCAAATCCCTCAAACATCGCCTACTCCTTTATGATCTCGTTTTTGTTATTTACGTGCACGATGGTTGGCTTAAATTTCTTAGCCTTTTTAAATTTCATACTAGCATACGCCACGATGATGACCACGTCGCCAACGCAGACCTTTCTAGCAGCTGCGCCGTTTAGGCAAATTTCGCCTTTTTTGCCCTTTATCACGTAGGTGGCAAATCTCTCGCCGTTATTTACGTCTAAAATTTCAACCTTTTGATTTTCTATCAAATTTGCAGCCTTTATAAGCTCCTCGCTGATGCTGATCGAGCCAACATAGTTTAAATTTGCGTCTGTTACGACGGCTCTGTGGATCTTACTAGCTAAAATTTCTATTGTCATTTTCTGCCTTGTTTAGTTTATTTGCACTCTATCACTGGTCTGTTTGCTAAAAATTTCTCGTTAAATTTCTCTGCCTTTAGCGTCTTTTCTAGCTCGTCAAGAGTTTTGAAATTTCTAGCAAAAGATACGCCGACTAGCCCACACTCGCTCGTTTTTGTAACATCTAGTGTTATCTCGTAGCTGTTAAATTTTGGATTATTTGGCTCTGGATAGTAAATTTCCTCACGGTAAGAGCTGTCGCTACCTATCTTTTCTATCTTAAATTTGCCCTTTTTTGGATCTGTGGTTTTTTTTATCGCTGTTATAAAATCATCTATGTTTTTGATGCTTGGCGCATAGGTAACGCTGATTAGCTTACTCCATCCATAGCCGCCCTCATCTTCCAAATAATACTCCACCGTAAATTCATTTTGGTATTTTTGGTGATAAATTTGGCCGTCATACTCTATCTTTTGTGGTAGGTTACTCACCAGATAGCTCTTTTGGTTTGCGCTAGATTGTGGCTTTTGCGGCTCTTTTTGAGCGGTGGCACATCCTAGTAGCAGCGCACTACAAGCAGCCACAAGGGCTAAATTTAAAATATTCATCGTTTTTCCTTTCGTAAGCTAGTGGGATAAAATTTCAAGCACTACTTCTTTGTCGCTAAATGGGTGCTTGACGCCCTTTATCTCCTGATATGGCTCGTCGCCTTTGCCAAGTATGACAAGCGCCCAACCAGGCTCTAGCTTGCTAATGGCTAGCGCGATCGCCTCTTTGCGGTTGGCGTTTCGTATCAAATTTTCATTTTGGCTCATGCCAGCGCAAATTTCATCGATTATGCTCTCTGGCTCTTCGCTTCTTGGATTGTCACTTGTGACTATGCAAATTCTTGCGTATTTTTGGGCTATTGCTCCCATTTTAGGGCGCTTTGTCCTATCTCTATCGCCGCCTGCGCCAAAGACTGCGATCAAATTTAGATGTCTAAGCGAGTTTAGCACCTTTTCGATGCCATCAGGCGTATGGGCAAAGTCCACGATGACTAACGGATCGGTGCTAACGACCTCCATCCTACCACTCACGCCTTTAAATTTACTTATCGCCTTTGAAAGTGCGGCTGCGTCTGGACGCTCAAGAAGGCAAACGGCGCCAAGGGCGGCGATTAGATTGTAAAGATTAAACTCGCCTTGAAGGCTTGAGTCTATCTCTACATCGCCATTTGGCGTCTTGATAACTGCGTCTATGCCGTCTTTTAGCCCATAAACTATCGGCGCAAAGCTGGCTGGCTTTTTGACCGCGTATGTGTAGGCGTTTTTTGGGTTAAATTTAACGCCACCATCATCAATGTTTATGAGCTTTACGCTCTCATCGTCAAAGAAGCTCGACTTAACCCTAGCATACTCCTCCATGCTCTTGTGGTAGTCGAGATGGTCTTGAGTTAGGTTTGTAAAAATTTTTAGAGCAAATTTCAAGCTCTCTATGCGCTTTTGAGCGATCGCGTGCGAGCTAACCTCCATCACGAAGTACTCACAGCCCTGCTCGCTGGCTACTTTTAGGTATGAGAGCGTCTTTAAAATGGCACTTGTTGTAAGCGCCTTGTCATCTATCTGCTCGCCCTCTATAAATGCCCCTCTGGTGCCACTTAGGCCGCATTTTTTACCTAAATTTCGCAAAGTCTCGTAGATAGCCGCAGCCGTTGTGGTCTTGCCATTTGTCCCTGTGATGCCAACTATTTTTAAGCTTTCATCGATCTTTAAAAGCTTTTTGCACTCTTCAAGGGTGATTATCTTAGCGCCCTTTTTTGCCGCGTCCTCTGCAAATTTCGCATTTGCAGTAGTTTGCACAAAGTATGCACCCTGCTCGCACTCGTTTGAGTCATCTGTTATGAAGCTATTTTCTACTGATATTTTCATCGTTTTGTCTTTTTTGTATCTCTTTAAAAAGCTGATCTATACGCTCGTCGCCGCCAAACATCACCGCCGCACTCTCAAGGTAGTTCATGCTCATGTCGATGAAGTCATTTTTTATCAAATTTCCTAAAAATTCCAAAAAATCGTCTTTGTTTGAGATCATTACCTTGGTTGAGAACATGATGTTTTCAAAGACCTTTTTAAAGCTGCCGTCCTTATAAACAGCCCTTTTAAAGTCCTCGTAGCTGATCGCGTCTTGCTCTTCAAAATACTCGCTCTCCTCGTCTCTGGACTCTAAAATTTTTAAAATTTCCTCCACGCCCTCGTCGTCTTCGCCGGCTCTTACCTTCGCCATGTAGTAGTCAAACAAGAGCTTTGCCTCCTCGGCATTTTCCTCGCCAAGAGAGCAAATTTGTATCAAAAATAGTAAATTTTTCTCCTGCGTCTTTTCGTAGGCTAGTGAAAAGTAAAAGATCGCATCTTTAAATTTAGAGCGTTTGAAATATTTTATGCCTATTTTTTTATAATCTATCAATGTCAAATTCCTCGCCTATTGGGACATTTATGACCTCAAGCTCTGGATGAATGTCTATGCGAAGTTGCCTTTCGATGCCGTATTTTAGCGTGGTTGTGCTAGCTGCGCATCCATGACAATGTCCTGTTAGTCTTACGTAAATTTTGCCGTTTTTTATGCCAAGTAGCTCCATGCCGCCGCCGTCATTTTCAAGCATAGGCAGCACCTTTTGCAAACTCGCAGTCACTGGTTTTAAAAGCTCTTCATCACTAAATGGGATCATATTTTTTCCTTAAATTTTTTAGCTATTATAGCAGATAAAGTGCAAACAAACGTTTTCTAGGCTTTTGCTGGGGGCATTTTGGCTTTAAATTTTGGTGGTTTTTTGTGAGAAAAAAGGGCAAATTTGCCCTTTAAGTTTAGTTTAGTAGAAGTGATTTTATATCGATTTTGTGCTCTATCATCTTGCTTTCAAGCATAAATTCTTGCGTAGCTTCAAGCGCTTTTATATCATCAGCCGTGATCTTTGAGCTAAAGTCATACTGAGGATACATGCTCTTTACCGCCTCTATACTAAGCCCAGTCTCTTCAGCCGTAAATTTAAGCGCCTCATCCTCGTTTGCTTTGATGTAGTCTAAAATTTCGTCCTGAGCCTTTTTAAATTTCTCAACTATGTCTTTATGCTTTTTGTAAAACTCTCCGCTTGTTGCCGTGACGATGACTGGTGTGATGACGCCTTTGCCAGTTGTCACTACATTTAGGCCTGATTTTTGAGCATTGTAGGCCGCTGGTCCTGCAAGAAGCGCTGCATCGACGCTGCCGTTTTCAAGTGCAGCTTGCGCAGCTGGGATACCCATAGAGATGAACTCTACGTCGTTTATACTAAGTCCGCCAAGCGCTAGATATCTAACTAAAAGCTCGTTTAAGATCGTGCCTTTTGGGCCTGCTATTTTTTTGCCTTTTAGATCTTTTGGCGACTTGATATTTTGGTCTTTAGAAAATATGACAAAGGCCTCTGGTGCCCTTGAATAGGCGCTTATGATCTTTATATCAGCCTTATTTGCCGCTGCAAGTATGACCGAAGTGCCGCCCACGCAGTTTAGAAACTGGAGCGAATTTGAAGCGAGCGCTTGCGTTTGCTTGGCACCCGAGGTGATCTCAGAGTACTCGACTGGCACGCCAAAAGACTTCGCGTAAAAGCCTTTAAATTTATCGACAATCGATGGGACGTTTAGCGGCGATTTGACGTAGGTCATGCCGATTTTATCTAAGCCCTCGCTTGCATTTGCGACTAGACAAAGCAAAGAGGCCGCGCACAAAACCTTAAAAAACTTTCTCATACTTGCTCCTTTTAAAAATTTTCAAGATTATATAATCTTTTGCTTTATTTTGGTTTTAATTATCATTTTATTTACCTAAATTTCACTCAAAATTTTGCGTTTTATCGCTATTAGCTCCTCGCTTAGCAGATCTCTTGGCCTTGCTAAATTTGATAGCTCGTAGTTTGACTTTATCCCGCCTTTTTCAAGCAAGATGATCTCATCAGCCAAAAATAGCGCCTCGTCGATGTTGTGCGTGACAAAAATGATGGTTTTGCCAGCTTGTATTTTTAAAATTTCAGCCTGCATGCTAGCTCTCGTAAAGGCATCAAGCGCGGCAAATGGCTCGTCCATAAGGATCAAATTTGCCTCATACGCAAGCACTCTAGCAAGCGAAACGCGCGAGCTCATGCCGCCAGAGAGCTGCGAAACGGTGGCAAATTTAAAGTCGCTAAGTCCTATCATCGATATCAAACTATCGATTTTTGCGGCCTCTATCTCCTGCTTTTTAAGAGGAAAAACGATATTTTCATAGACGTTTAGAAACGGCATGAGACGGGGCTCTTGAAAGACAAAGCCGATCTTTGCTTGCTCTTTAAATTTTATCTCGTCCTGACTTACGCTCTCAAGACCAGCGATAAGGCGCAAGAGTGTAGTTTTGCCACAACCGCTTCTACCAAGTATGACGGTGATCTTATCTTTTTTTATGTTTAAGCTTAGCTCTCTTAAAACGTCGATCCGCTTTTCGCCTATAAAAAAATGCTTGGATAAATTTGAAATTTCTATCATTTCTCACCTCGCAAAAGGCTAAATTTCGCTATCAAAAGCAAAAAGAGCCTATCTATGAGCACACCGCAAATGCCGATCGTAAAAATGCCCACAAATATCCTATCTGCGCGTGAGAGCTCCTCTGCGTCAAGGATTAAGTAGCCCAGCCCGCTTGAAGCCGCTATCATCTCAGCTCCAATGATCGCGCGCATGGCGTAGCCAAAGCCTATTCGCATGCCGACAAAGATATCTTTTAGCGCGCTTTTTAAGATGATCTTGTAAAAAATTTCAAATTTGCTAAAGCCAAAAATTTTGCCAACCTCGATGAGCTTTATATCGCAGCTAGTTAGCCCCTTTTGGATACTTAAAAACATCGGGAAAAACGAAGCTAGGATGATAATGATGATCTTTGGTGTCTCGTTTATGCCAAACCAAAGCACCAAAATCGCGATCAAACTAAGCGGAGGGATATTTCTAAAAAACTCCAGTATCCACTCGTAATAAACGCTGATCTTTGGCAAAAGTGCCGCTATACCGCCAAGCACGAGCGCTATGGCAAACGAGAGAGCATATCCTGCAAATATGCGCTTAAAGCTGATGATCGTATGCGTGGCAAGCTCGCCGCTTAGGCTCATGCTATACATCGTCTTTAGCGTAGCTAGCGGACTTGGCAGGATATACGGCGTGAAAATTTCTAGCTCGCAAACGACCTGCCAGATAGCAAAGATCGCTAGGATCAAAATGCTCTTTTTAAATATCTCCCTCACAGCCCATCTCCGTTGTGACAGCCGTTTTCGCAGTATAAAAGCTCGATGATCTGGTAGTTTTTAAGCTCGCTAAATTTATATGAAAGGGCGTTTTCTATCCTCTCTTTACTACTAAGACTTAGTGTTTTTACGCCCAAATTTGTGAAAAATCCCGGTGGTACCGGACTTTGCTCGATGTTGCGCGTCTTTAAATTTATAGCGTTTTGCTCCCTAAAGCTTCTCCATGTCAAAAATGTGGTTCGCGCTAAATTTAGCCCTCTGCCAAGCTCTGCCAACTCCTCGCAAGGTGTCGTCACGTAAAGCCACTCGTCCTCTTTTAGCTTTGAGCTAAGCTCAAGCGCGCTTTCTATTAAAATGGGGTTTAAATTTGAGATGAATACGGCCTGCTCTTTGAAATTTGCCCTGATGAAATTTACAGCCCTCGGACAGCGGCTATCGTAAATAAGCTCACTTTGGGCCAGAGCGTTTTTGTATGCGTTTTTTACGCTTTTAACGTGGTCTTTTTCGCACTCTACTACGCTAAAACCTTTGTCTTGCAAAATTTCTTTAAGTGCGGCAAAGTCGTAGATGTTTTTTACAACAGGATTTAACCAAACCACTTTTTTCATGAGAGCTCCCGTCAAATTTAAAAGCAAAATGTAATAATTAAAATCAAAATTGTATCACTTGAAAGTAAAAAGATGGCTTTGGAGGTTAAATTTATAAAAACAGCTAGACTTTTACGTCTAAATTTCGCTTTTTTTGGCTTTTCTCCATCAGTTTTAGTATGTCTATGCCGCTTTTTTCAAGGCGCATTAGCTCCTTAAGATAGGCAAATTTCTCATCTTTATTGATATCGTAGGTCGCTAGCTTCTCGCTTCGGCCGATCACCGAGGCATAGACCTTGTTGCCGTCAAGCTTGTCCGTGTTTTGCACATTATAAATCGACAGCACGCCCTCTATCACCTCTTTAAATTTCGCGCTGCTCTTCATGCCAGCCTTCATCAGCGTTAAAAATCTCTGCCTGCTCTCATCGTCAGTGAAATTTATACTTTGCATTGTCTCATATTCGATCGGTGGCTTGTTCGTGCTAGTTAGCATTGAGATGGCCTTCTTGCCTATCGTAATACTCTCCACGCCGACCCTCTCGCCAAGATATTGCCTCAGCGCATAGTCCAGCCATCTATCCTTGAACTCCTCGACGCTCAGGTCCTTATCAAGTATCTCAAAGCCCTCCACGTGGCTCTTGTGTCTAAGTCCAAGCAAGGTGCCGCTATCATCTTTTGACGTGTACTCTTTCGCGAAGAGATCGACATTTGTTGGATAGTATCCGATGATCGATTCGTAAAGTCTTCCAAAGCCAAGCGCCTCGGTCTGACTAACAAAGCTTTTAAGCTCATCTATCTCATTTTGGCTCATTTGCTTGTCATATCCCATGAGTTTGCCTCAGATGCTTATCTTGCCATTAGCGGCCATGCCTGTGAGCGAGTAGTCTTTAGCAAATTTTAGTGGCTCATCATCTTTGTTAAATTTGCTCTCGCTCATGCGACTTAAATTTATCTGCTCGCTACTTTGGTTGGCGTTTTTGACTAATTTTTGAGATGATAAATTTAAGGAATTTTCGTCCGCACTAGGCTTACTGCGGCTAGCGCTTTGCTCCTTAATATTTTGAAAGCCACTATGTAAATTTACATTAGCTCCATTTACGCCACCTATCATCTCAAATCCTTTGTAAGATAGTTAAAACAAATATCGTCTTTTCCAGAGTAAAATTTAGAAATTTGTAGAGTTTCACTTGTAAATTTAGACTGGATAAATTTGAATAATTTAGAATTTGCTTTGTAGAAATTTGCATCTATCGGTTTTACTTTTATTGCATCTAGTTCATATATTTTGGTTTGTTTTTATTGTATCTAGTCTATATATTTGGTTTTGAATTTATCATATACAACTCTTTTATCATATTATGGCTATTTCGGATCAAATTTGCACCATCTTCTCCAACACTGTAGCCATGTTAGTCAAGCCTTTTTTGCAGTCTGTCAAAATTTAGAATTTGCTTTTTTGAATAAATTAAAATCAAGATAGATCATAAAGATAATTTGTCCCGCGTTTTATTTAGCATTATAAATTATCTAACATTCACCCCTAAAACTTCACAAACTGCCATGTAAATTTAGCCACAACTACCTTAAATCCTCACAAACCACTCCAAATAAATATCCTATAGACTTTTGCAAAAGCGCCAAAGTAAAAATTAAAAACCTAGCCAGCCTTAAATTTAGAGATTTATAGTGTTTTGGTATTGAAATTTAATAGGATAAATTTGAGCTAAAAATTTGCAACATCATTTTGGAGATTTTTGATAACTCAAATTTGATGCTCTGAGCATCTACATACTTTTTGTATTTCATGGGTGCTGTAAATTTTACTTGCCCCAACTTTAACCCATCACATCAGCTCATCTAAAAGCCACGAAATAAAATTTATAATGCTCCGACTTGTAAATTTGCCACAGTCCAAGATGGATAAATTTAAAACAAAAATTTTTTAAAAAAAACGTAAAAAGATAAATTTAGAAAGAAAAGAGAGCCAGATAGGCTCTCTGGGTATTATTCAGCTACTAGCTCTATATAAGCCATCTCAGCTGCGTCGCCTCTGCGAACACGAGTTTTGATGATCCTTGTATAGCCACCGTTGCGCTCTTTAAATTTTGGAGCTACTTCAGTAACTAGCTTATTTGTAGTTTCTTTGTCTTGCAATGAAGCAAATACTGCTCTGTGAGCGTTAGAGTCGCCCTTTCTAGCTCTTGTGATAAGCTTTTCAACATAGCTTCTAAGCTCTTTTGCTTTTGGTAAAGTTGTCTCTATCTTTTCGCTTTTGATAATAGCTATCGCTAAATTCTTAAGCAATGCAGATCTATGAGATGACGTTCTACCAAGTTTGCGATATCCGTGTTTATGTCTCATCTATTGTCCTTTTATTCTTTTGCACTCATTTGTGATTTTAGCTCGGTTATTTTCTTTCTGAGTTGCTCTTTGCTATCTTTTAACACATCGACACCAACTGGATAGCCTATCTCTTCCATAACCGCTTTTATCTCTTCAAGAGATTTTTTACCTAAATTTTTAAGCTCTTTAAGCTCGTTTTCGTCCATCAACGCAAGCTCACCGATAAACCTTATATCGGCTTTGTCAAGGCAGTTAAAACTTCTAGCGCTTAAATTTAGATCTTCTACACTAGAAAGTAGCTTTGAGAACTCGCCACTTGCGCTTGAGCTAGCAACTGGGGCACTAACATCAATATCCAAAATTCCTTTAAATACTGACATTTGTTGATACATAGCTTCTAAACAATTTTTAAAAGCTTCTACTGGACCAACTTGACCATCTGTTGTAATCGTAAATACGATTTTCTCGTAGTCTGGGTCATCTTCAACCAAGACGTTTTGTATATCGTAAACTGCTTTTTTAACTGGTGTAAAGAAAGCGTCAAGTGCGATAAAGTCGTCTTCGATCTCTTCTCTGATCTCTTCACTAGGAACATATCCGATACCTTTTTGGATGATAACTGAGAAATTTAACTCAGCATCTTCGTTGATAGTCGCAAGATATGCATCTGGATTAACGATCTCAACTAGGTCGTTATTTAGGTCAGCGCCAGTTATCTCTTTTGGTCCTTTAAAGCTATACTCTATAACTTCACGCTCACTGCCGCTTTTTAACTTAAATCTGATCTTCTTCAAATTTATAATAAAAAACGCTACGTCTTCAAGCATGCCGCGCATACTATCAAATTCGTGGCTAACGCCTTTTATCTTTACACCAATAGGAGCAAAACCTACCGTACTTGTGTAAAGAAGGCGGCGAAGCGGGTGAGCCAAAGTAACAGCATAACCTGCCTCAAAAGGATATGCTGTAATGTTAGCAATATTTTCGCTAACACTTTTAACTTCAATTTCAGTTGGCATATAAGCTGATGTAGTAATCTTTCTCATCTTTATACCCTCTATTATTTCGAATAAAGCTCTACTATAAATCTTTCCTCAACAGGAATGATAACCTCTTCTCTTTCTGGATTTCTAGTGAAAATTCCAAATTTTTTCTCTTTTTCCACATCTACCCATGCAACGATGCCAGTTTGAGCTGTAAGATCGATCGCACGAACGATTTGTGGATTGTTTTTAGATTTCTCAGCAACTTCTACTTTAGAGCCTGGTTCCACTCTGTAAGATGGGATATCCACTCTCTTGCCATTTACTAAAATATGTCCGTGAGTTACAAGCTGACGAGCAAAGCGACGAGTCGTTGCAAAGCCCATTCTGTAAACAACATTGTCTAATCTCTGCTCTAATAGTTGAACCAAAAGAGCACCAGTGTTACCCTCGCGGCGTGCTGCTTCTTGGAACAATCTTCTAAATTGTTTCTCTGAAACACCATACATAAATTTAGCTTTTTGCTTCTCACGAAGTTGTAAGCCATATTCGCTTATTTTTGCTCTTCTTTGTCCGTGTTGTCCTGGTGCATAAGGTCTTTTTTCTAAAGCACTTTTACCAGCAAGTCTTCTTTCGCCTTTTAACGCAAGAGACACACCAAGACGTCTTTCTAATTTTTCAACAGGTCCTGTATATCTAGCCATAATAATTTCTCCTAATTTTCTCTAATTATACGCGGCGGCGTTTTGGCGGTCTGCAACCATTGTGTGGTAAAGGTGTGATATCTTTGAAGAAAGTTACTTTTATACCTTCAACACCACCTACACTCTTAACAGCCGTTTCACGTCCGCTACCTGGACCTTGAACCTTAATGCCAACTTCTTTAATGCCGTGCTCTTTTGCTTTATTTAAAGCATCTTCTACGGCTTGTTGAGCTGCATAAGGAGTTGATTTTTTACTACCTTTAAAGCCTAAGCCACCTGCACTACTCCATGCAATAGCATTTCCCATCTCATCAGTTACAGTTACCATAGTATTGTTAAATGTTGCACTGATATAAACGATACCTTTGGCTATGCTTTTTCTAACTACTTTTTTCTTAACAATTTTTCTTTTCGCCATTTATTATCCTTTAACCCTTGCCTTACTTAGTAGCCGCACCGACAGTTTTACGTCTGCCTTTTCTAGTTCTAGCATTAGTTTTAGTCTTTTGACCACGAACAGGAAGACCTTTTCTGTGGCGAAGACCTCTATAACTTCCAAGATCCATAAGAGCTTTGATATCCATAGCAACTTGTTTTCTCAAATCACCCTCAACGATATGATGCTCTTGAATTTCTTTACGGATAGCTGCTGCTTCGTCTTCGCTAAGCTCGTAAACTCTCTTGTCGTAAGAAATTCCAGCTGCGTCAAGGATTTGACGAGATTTATAAAGACCTATACCATAGATATAAGTCAAACCATACTCTATTCTCTTTTTGTTTGGTAAATCTACACCTGCAATACGTGCCATGCCTTATCCTTGTCTTTGTTTATGTTTTGGATTTTCGCAGATAACACGAATTATGCCACTACGTTTGACAATTTTACATTTGTCACACATCTTCTTTACAGAAGGACGAACTTTCATTTTAGTCTCCTAAAAATTTATTCCACTTTTTTAGGGGCTGCATCAGGTCTAAAGAAATAATTTAAACCAACTATTTTCAAAATAAGTGGGGAACTTTGAAAATAATTCTTCATACAGCTTTTCGCAAAGCTTGGATTTTACCCAAAACCAGCTTTAAATTTACTTAGCATATTTGCCACAAAATCAAATTTACTTATATCTATAAGTGATCCTGCCCTTATCTAGGCTATATGGCGTAAGTTCTACTTTTACGCGGTCGCCAGGCATTATCTTTATATAATGCATTCTCATCTTTCCGGCGATATGACATAAAATTATATGTTTGTTGTCGAGCTCAACTTTAAAAGTTGCATTTGGCAGTGCTTCAACAACATTTCCATCAATCTCAATGACATCGTCTTTTGCCACAAATTCTCCTTTCTTTAAATTTTTCTCTAAATTTCACGCTTGACTTAAAATTTCAGCTTTGCCATTAACTATCGCCATGCAGTGCTCATAATGGCTAGTTCTCAAACCATCTTTTGAGGTTACTTTCCAGTTATCACTTCCTAAAACTGGCGTACCATCTTTTTGGCAGATCATCGGCTCTATACAAAAAACCATTCCCTCTTTTATCTTTGGGCCAGCTTTTGGGTTGTTTCCTTCAATATAATTTGGAATTTCTGGCTCTTCGTGTGGCCTTTTGCCTATGCCATGACCGCAATATCCGCGCAAAGGCACATAGCCTCTACCTAGTATAAAATTTTCAAGCTCATAGCTAATCTCTTTAAAATGCATACCAGCTCTTATAAAATCAATCGCAAAATAAAGCGCGTCTTTTGAGCAAGCGATCAAAGCCTCGTCATCTTTTGAAATTTTACCAACCCCAAAAGTCCTAGCCGAGTCACCAAAATAACCATCTAAATTTGAACCGATATCAACACTAACGATATCGCCTTCTTTTAGTTTGTATTCGTTTGGAATTCCGTGGATCACCACTTCATTGACGCTTATGCAAGCTGCATTTGGAAAGCCGTAAAGCCCTTTAAAGGCAGGTTTTGCTCCAGCAGCTCTTATCATATCTTCGCAAATTTTATCTATCTCAAGAAGTGAAATTCCAGGTTTTATAATCGTAGAAACATGATCAAGTGTTCGAGCGACGATCTTATTCGCCGCTCTCATTTTCTCTATCTCAGCTGGTCTTTTTAGCGTGATAGCCATTTTATAGACCTACTGCACTTAGAGTTTGGTATTTGTTTGTATAAGACTGAGCTTCTATACGCCTCATAGTATCAAGAGCGACAGAAACCACGATCAGCACCGACGTTCCGCCAAAATAGAATGGAACGCCCATAGTTTTTACAAGCACCCATGGCAGAGTTGAGATGATGCCTAGATATAAAGCACCGCCCAAAGTTAGCCTGCCAGCTACTTCGTTTAGATAGCTAGCAGTACTTTCACCTGGTCTAACACCGGGGATAAATCCGCCTTGTTTTTTCAAATTTTCACTTATATCTTTTGTATTAAATACGATCGATGCGTAGAAAAACGCAAAGAAGATGATAAATAAAAATGTTAAAAAGTTAAACATATATCCATTTGGACTTAAAAAGTCGTTGATGGCTTGGATTACTGGATTTGTACTAGCCTGCAAAATAGTGCTTGGAAACATCAAAATCGCACTAGCAAATATCGGTGGGATAACGCCACTTAAATTTACTTTGATCGGTATATAGTTCATTATACGTTTGTTTTGATTTTCCATTATCACTTTTCTTGAGTAAGAAATAGGGATACGTCTTTCGCCCATCTCGACAAAGATAATAGCACCAATGGTCGCTAAAATGATCACCAAGATAGCGATGACTGTTAGGAAATTCATCTCAGAAGTATTTACCAAATTTACAGTTCCGCCGATCGCACTAGGTATGCCAGAGACGATGCCCGCAAAGATGATAAGACTTATACCATTGCCTATACCGCGCTGTGTGATCTGCTCGCCTATCCACATAAGTAGCATAGTGCCAGTTAGCATAGATACAGCAGAGATCGCGATAAATAAATTCATATCTATCATAATAGCCTGCTCGCCACCACGACCGCTTAAGCTTTGAAGTCCGATAGAGACGCCGATTGATTGTACAAGAGTGATAACGATGGTTGCATAACGTATGATTTGCATATATTTTTGCATACCGTCGCGCTCTTTTTTCATCTGACCTAACTTTGGAAATGTCGCTGCTAGAAGCTCCATGATGATCGAAGCTGTGATGTAAGGCATAATGCCTAGAGATATGATACTTAAACGCTCAGCGGCCTTACCACTAAACATATTAAATAGACCCAAGGCGTTGCTATTGTTTGAATTGAAAAATTCTTTAATTACGTCGACATTAACACCAGGAACTGGCACATAAGCCAGTATCCTGTATGCGAACAAAAATGCCAACGTGATTAAAATCTTGTTGGTCAGTGTTTTATCCATTATTTTGTTCCGCTAACGCTAACGTTCTCGTCTTTGATCTTTGAAGCAAGAGCTTTTGCGCTTGCACCGATTAGTTTTATCTTAGTAACGCTCTTTGAAATTTTATGAACGCTAGCTATTGTTGCGATTGAAATTTCCGCAAGCTCTTTTATAGCTGCGATCTTTTCAACATTGATAACATAAGGTTTTTCAAATTTAGAAGCAAAGCCTACCTTTGGAAGACGTCTTTGAAGTGGTTGTTGTCCGCCCTCAAAACCTCTTTTTTCATTGTAGCCTTTTCTTGCTCTTTGACCTTTATTACCTTTGCCAGCAGTTTTGCCATTGCCACTGCCTTGACCACGACCTATTCTTTTAGTTGCATGAGTTGAACCTGCAGCAGGTGTTAATTTTTCTAATGCCATCTTAACTCCTTTCTCTTAGCTTTTTAGCAAACTAAGTGCTTTTATAGTAGCACGAACGACGTTTGCTGAATTGTTTGAGCCAAGTGATTTAGTAAGGATATCCTTAATACCTGCAAGCTCGATAATAGGACGCGCACTACCACCAGCGATAACACCAGTACCTTCGCTAGCTGGGCGAAGTAGCATTCTACTTGCGTTGTATTTTACCTCTACGTCGTGAGGGATAGTTGTGCCCTTGATCTTAACGTGGATAATATTTTTAAATGCGTCGTCAATCGCTTTTCTCATCGCATCTGGCACCTCTTTCGCTTTGCCATATCCAAAGCCAACTAGGCCATTTCTATTACCAACAACAACTAAAGCTGTAAATCTAAATCTACGACCACCTTTAACAACCTTTGTAACCCGACCGATATCGACGATTACTTCTTCAAATTCTTCTCTATTATATTTTTCCATCGATTTTCCTTTGGGTTATAGCTTGATGCCATTTTCTCTTAAAGCTTCAGCAAATGCTGCGATAACACCATGGTATAAATAACCATTTCTATCAAAAATTGCAACATCTATCTTCTTAGCTTTCAAAGCCTTAGCAAATTCTTTAGCTAAAGTGACCGCACCTTCTTTATTTGCTTTTATGCCTATTTTTCTACCATCAACTGCAGCTAGTGTAGTAGCTGTAACATCGTCAATCGCTTGAACATAAAGAGTTCTATTTGATTTGAAAATAGAAACTCTTGGGCAAGTTGCAACACCAGAAATTTTACCTCTGATTCTTCTTTTTCTCTTAATTCTAAGAGCGATTTTTCTTTTTAGTACTTTTGCTGTCATTTACCGCTCCTTACTTCTTAGATGTCTTGCCCGCTTTGCGGATGATGCGTTCTTCTAGATATTTAACGCCCTTGCCTTTATATGGCTCAGGTGGTCTAAATCCTCTAACTTGAGCAGCCACTTGACCTACTACTTGTTTGTCGTCACCTTTGATAGTAATAACGTTTTTATCAACGCTAGCTTCAACGCCCGCTGGTAGCTCATAGTTGATAAGGTGTGAAAAACCAAGAGAAAGCTCTAAAATTTTACCTTTTGCAGCTGCTTTATAACCAACGCCGTTGATCTCAAGCTGGCGAGTAAAGCCATGAGTGATACCAGTTACGATGTTATTGGCAAGTGCTCTATATGTTCCCCAGTAAGCTCTGCTTTGGCGATCTTCGCCCTTTGGAGCAAAAACTATATGACCATTTTCTATCTTGACATCAACGTGACCTTTTGTGTCAAGCTCTTTTAAGTGATTGCCCTTTTTAAATTTTAGGACATTATTTTCAACGCTAACGTCTACACCACTTGGGATAGCGATAGGCTGTTTTCCAATACGTGACATTTTTTTCCTTTACTTGTCTAGGGTGTTCCTACATTTACGAATAAACACCACAATGCCGTAAATTTGATCGTCAAATTTGACGAAACCTTCATTTGAATTTCTAAATTTAGCTTTGGCGAAATATAAAATTTCACCTAGCTAAAAAGAAATTTTAACCTTAAGCTATAAGGTTAAAATAGCGTTTTTAACGCAGTTTATTACCAAACGGTGCAAAGAACCTCGCCGCCAACGCCAGCTTTACTTGCCTCAATACCGCTCATAACGCCTTTGCTTGTGCTAACGATAACTGTTCCGTAACCATTTTTAAAACGCTTAATGTCGTCTTTGCCTTGATAAACACGGCGACCAGGTTTTGAAACCCTTTTAAGCTCGTTTATAACGCTTCTGCCGTACTCATCATACTTTAAAACTACGTTTATAAATTTCTTGTTACCTTCTTCGATAACGTTGTAGCTCTCTACATAGCCTTTTGCTGCAAGGATAGAAAGAGTAGCCTCAACAACCTTAGAATGAAGCAATTTCGCAGTCTCAAGTCTTCTCATACTTGCATTTCTAATGCGTGTTAATCCATCTGATATTAAATCGTTCAACATTTCTCTTCCTTACCAACTTGCTTTTTTAAGACCAGGTATTAGGCCTTCGTTAGCCATTTTTCTTAGGCAAACACGGCAAATTCCAAAATCTTTATAAACAGAGTGCGGACGACCGCAAATTTGGCATCTAGTATAGCCGCGAACCGCAAATTTCGGCTTGCGTGCAGCTTTTGCTATCATTGATTTCTTTGCCATTTTACTTTCCTTTTGCAAACGGCACACCAAATAGCTCTAGCAATTTGAATGCCTCTTTATCGTTTTTAGCCGTAGTAGCAATCGTAATATTCATACCATGAGTTCGTAAAATTTTATCATACTCAACCTCTGGAAACATTAGCTGCTCGCTAAGACCGAAGTTATAGTTTCCACGTCCATCAAAGCCATTTTTTGGAAGACCACGGAAATCTTTAACTCTTGGAAGAGCAACGCTGATTAGCTTATCTAAGAAAGCATACATTTGCTCTTTTCTCAAAGTTACTTTGATACCAACAGGGAAACCTTCGCGAACTTTAAAGCCAGCAACTGATTTTTTAGCATCAGTGATAACTGCTTTTTGTCCAGCGATAAGTGAAATGGTATCAGCCATATTTTGAAGCACCTTCTGATCTTTCGCAGAGTCTCCAGCGCCTACACTGATCACGATCTTCTCGAGCGCAGGGATAAGCATTGGATTTTTGATGTCAAATTCTTTTACGAGAGCTGGCTTGATAGTTTCGTTAAATTTATCTTTTAATCTACTCATATCTCTTATCCTTCAACTTTCGCGACGTTTGATATGTCAATTGGCATCTCTTTATTTACGTGACCACCATTTGGAGTTTTTTCGCTTGGTTTGATAGCTTTTTTAGCTACTTTGCATCCCTCAACTATAACCTGACCTTTTTTTGCAAGAACTGCTAAAATTTTACCAGTTTTGCCTTTATCGTCACCAGCGATGATCTTTACAGTATCGCCTTTTTTGACTTTAAATTTTACATTAGCCATTATAAAACCTCCGGAGCTAGCGAAACAATCTTCATAAAGTTAGCATATCTAACTTCACGTCCAACTGGTCCAAAAATACGAGTGCCGACTGGCTCTTTTTTGCTATCAAGTATAACAGCTGCGTTCTCGTCAAAGCGGATTAACGAACCATTATCTCTTTGAACCTCTCTTTTAGTTCTTACAACAACAGCTTTTACAACCTGTCCTTTTTTGATCTTACCATTTGGAAGAGCTTTTTTAACAGAGCAAACTATGATATCGCCAAGTGTAGCGTATCTTCTTTTGCTGCCGCCAAGAACTTTTATACACATTAACTCTTTTGCGCCGCTGTTATCAGCAACTGCAAGTCTTGTAAAACTTTGAATCATTACTCAACTCCCTTTGCCAATACAGCTTTTAAGCGAAAATTCTTGCGAGCTGAAAGTGGTCTGCACTCAACTGCAACAACTGTATCGCCTGCTCTTGTCTCATTTTTCTCATCATGAACTAAATACTTTTTAAAGCGTTTTACAAATTTATGGTATCTTGGGTGCATAACGCGTCTTTCTACCAAAATAGTAGCTGTCTTATCTCCAGCTTTTTGTAAAACAACACCTTGAATTTCTCTTTTTAATGCCATTTTACGCCCCTTGTCTTGTTGCACTAATTGCAGTGTTGATCTGAGCTATCTCTTTACGAACAGCACTAATCTCATTAGGGTTGCTTAACTGCATAGTTTTTAGCTTTTGTCTCAATGTAAATAAAAGCACCTTTTTCTCTTTTAGCAACGCGTTTAATTCTGCAACGCTCTTATCTTTTAACTCAGTATATTTCATTTTCACTCTCTCGCGTTACAAATTTTGATTTGAAAGGAAGTTTGTGTAGAGCCAAAGTTAAAGCTTCACGAGCCAACTCTTCGTCAACACCAGCCATTTCAAATATTATACGACCAGGTTTAATGTTCATAACCCACTCTTCAACTCCTGCCTTACCTTTACCCATACGAGTTTGTAGAGGTTTTTTAGTAAGTGGCTTGTCAGGGAAAACCCTAATCCAAATTTTAGCCTGTCTCTTTACGTGACGAGTTAGAGCTTGACGAGCAGCTTCTATTTGGCGTGAATTTACTCTACCAGCCTCAACAGCTTTAAGCGCAAATTCGCCAGTTGCTAAAGATGCTCCGCGAGTCGCATAACCACGGTTGCGACCTTTCATTTGCTTACGAAATTTCGTTCTTTTAGGCATCAACATAATTATTTACCTCTTCTTGCTCTACGTGTTTTCTTAGGTGCCTCTTCTTCAGTTTTCTCAGGTTGAACACCTTTTTGAAGAACCTCACCTTTAAAAATCCATACTTTAATACCTATGTTTCCATAAGTTGTATGAGCCTCAGCTACACCGTAATCTATCTTTGCTCTAAGAGTATGAAGCGGAACGCGACCTTCTAGATACCACTCGGTTCTTGCCATCTCAGCGCCACCTAAACGACCAGCAACTGAAATTTTGATACCTTTAGCGCCTGATTTTTGAGCACCTTGGATAACTTTTTTCATAGCACGTCTAAATGCGACACGCTTTTCAAGTTGCATAGCTACGTTTTCAGCAGCAAGTTGAGCTGAAGCTTGAGCTTTTCTTTCTTCTTTGATATTTACATTTACTTCTTTGCCGATAAGTTTGCTAACTTCGTTCTTTAGGTTTTCAACATCTTGACCTTTTTTGCCGATGATGATACCAGGACGAGCTGCAACTACGGTTACACGAAGTTTTTTAGCCGTTCTTTCGATTAAAATTTGGCTAATTCCTGCATAATAAAGTTTTTTCTTTAAAAATGCACGAATTTTGTAATCTTCGCCGATATTTTCAGGAAGACTTTGTTTGGTTGGAAACCATCTAGATTCCCAGTTGCGGTTAATTCCTAGTCTAAGACCTATTGGATTTACTTTTTGTCCCATATTATGCTTCCTTCTTTTCAGGTTTAGATACTTCTACCATTACATGAGAAGTAGGTTTGCGAATTTTGCTCGCTGTTCCTCTTGCTCTTGGTCTAAATCTCTTTAATACAGGACCAGCATCAACGCGGCAACTAGTTACTACAACCTCTTCTGGTTCAAATCCGCCATTTGCTACTGCTGAGCTAATAGCGTTTGCTATAAATTTAGCACCACGATTTGGCATAAATTGCAAGCTTGCAAGTGCTAACTCGGCATTCATACCTTGAACTTCTCTTGCTATAAGTCTTGCTTTTGTAGGAGAAAGTCTTACGAATTTTATAATTGCTTTACTCATATCATCTCCCCTTACTTGCCGATTTTCTTTTGCACTGAGCCTTTGTGACCCTTAAATGTGCGTGTTGGAGCAAATTCGCCAAGTTTATAGCCTATATGATTTTCTGTAACATATACAGGAATAAAGCTCTTGCCATTATGAACGTTAAATGTTAGTCCAATCATTTCAGGTACAATCGTGCTACGTCTTGACCAAGTCTTGATTGGTTTGTTATCGTTTGCATTTTTTGCGGCAATAACTTTTTTCATTACATGATCATCTACGAAAGGACCTTTTTTGAGTGATCTTGCCATCTCTATTTTCCTTTCCTTCTTGAAATTATAAGCTTATCGCTAGCTTTTTTACGGCGAGTCTTAGCACCTTTAGTTGGTTTACCCCATGGAGTAACTGGGTGACGGCCTGAATTTTTCTTACCTTCACCACCACCGTGTGGGTGATCAACTGGGTTCATAGCAGAACCACGTGTTTGTGGGCGGATACCGCGGTAGCGATTACGTCCAGCTTTACCGATAGTGATGTTGGCCCAGTCTTCGTTGCCTACTACACCGATACTTGCCATACACTCAGCTAGTACTTGTCTCATCTCGCCGCTTGGCATTCTTAAGATAACATACTTCTCTTCTTTACCCATTAGCTGAGCATAACCGCCAGCTGAACGAGCTATCTGAGCGCCTTTGCCAGGTTTTAGCTCTACGTTATGAACGATAGTACCAACTGGTATAAATCTTAATTTCATAGCGTTGCCTGGTTTAATATCTAGTGAGCCCTCATCGATAGATGCGATAACATCACCAACATTTAGGCCGTTTGGTCTAATGATGTAGCGCTTTTCACCATCTTTATAAGCTATAAGAGCGATACGGCAGTTTCTGTTTGGATCGTACTCAATCGCTTCAACTTTACCTTCTATACCAAATTTGCGACGTTTAAAGTCGATGATACGATAAAGTTTTTTTGCACCTGCTTCTTTATGTCTTGAAGTTATACGACCATTGTTGTTTCTACCGCCAGTTGCAGGTAGTTTAACAAGCAAGCTTCTAACGCTTGGTTTAGCTGTTATATCTTCAGAGCTTAGTCCAGTCATATATCTACGACTAGGTGTATATGGTTTATATGATTTTATAGCCATCTTACGCCTCCGTATTTTCTAGGCTTACGCCTTCAGGTAACTTAACGTAGAATTTCTTTATCTCGTCACGTTGGCCTGCTCTTCCTCTAAAACGCTTAACCTTGCCGCTAATTCTAAGTGAATTTACGCGAACAGGCGTTACTCCAAAATACTCTTGTAAAACCGCTTTTAAGCTGTTTTTTGTAACTCTTGGTGAAGTTTGGATAACAACAACGCCTTGTTCTTGAAGGCCTAGAGTTTTTTCTGTATAAATAATTGTTTTGATATCAGTTATATCCGCCATTTTAGCCCTCTTTTGTTATAGTTTTTAGTGCAGCTTTTTCAATGATAACCGAACTAAATGTAGAGACAAGATAAGCATTTACCTCATTTGCATCTACTACATAGCAGTTTGCTAAATTTCTAAAAGCAAGTAGTGTTTTATCGTCTAGTAAATCTTTAACGATAAGCGCGTCTTTTACTTTTAAATTTTTGATGATATTAGCTGCATCTTTTGCCTTTCCAGACTCGATTGAGATGCTATCTACTGCGAAAATTTTACCATCTTGTGCTTTTACTGCCAAAGCGTACTCAAGAGCTAGTCTTTTTTGTTTTTTATTGACTTTTTGAAAATAGTTTTTCTCGTTTGTTGGACCGAATGCAACTGCACCGCCTACCCAAACGTTAGTTCTAGTTGAACCCGCTCTTGCACCACCACGTCCTTTTTGTCTCCATGGTTTTTTACCACCACCGCTTACAAAAGCACGGCTTTTAGTATGAGCCGAATTTGCTCTTATACCAGCAAGGTAAGATTTTACATAAAGATATAGGTTGTGCGGATTTACTTCAGCGTAGCTTGCAGGAAGCTCTAACTCGCCTGAATTTTCAAATTTATCGTTTAATACGTGAATTTTACTCATTTTACAATCCTTATTTTACCCATTGCACCATTGTGACCAGGAACGCAACCTTTTACAACTACGATGCCATTTTGAGCGTCAAAGCTTATTAGCTCGTTTTTAACAGTAACTTTCTCATTACCCATGTGTCCTGCCATTTTCATACCTGGTTGAACACGACCTGGCCATTCGCAGTTACCAATTGAACCATGGCGTCTGTGGAAACGTGAGCCGTGGCTTTTTGGACCACCACCGAAACCATGTCTTTTTACCACACCTTGGTAGCCTCTACCTTTTGAGTTAAAGCTAACTTTTAAAATTTTAGCCTCATTTAATGGTGTAAAGTCTAGGTTTCCAACTTCGCTATTAGCTACTTCAAGCGTAGCAAATTTGTTAAATTCTGCTGTCAGATTGTATTTCTTTTGCTGACCAGCGATAGCTTTGTTGTTTGCTTTAGTGTGGGCATACGCTACGATAGCACGTTTGTTTTCGTCGATCTCACATACTTTAGCCTCAACTAGCTTAAGTAGTGTAACTGGCGTACTCTTCGTGGCAATCGTTCTACTCATGCCTATTTTTTCTACAATATATTCCATACTCTTATCCTTTTGTCCGCTTATTTCATCGCACGAACTTCGACATTAACTTCTGGAGCTAGGTCGAGTTTTGTTAGGCTATCTACAGTTTCTGGAGTAGCAGCTACGATGTCAAGCATACGAGCGTGTATTCTCATCTCAAACTGCTCACGTGAGTCTTTGTTGATGTGTGGAGATTTTAAGACTGTATAGCGTTTGATCTTTGTAGGCATTGGTACCGGGCCACGAACGTCGGCACCTGTTCGTTTGACAGCTTCTACGATTGCTGCAACAGTGCGGTCTAGAACTCTATGGTCGTAAGCTTTTAGCTTTAACCTGATTCTTTCCATGTGTTTTCCTTTAAAAAGAACTTGTCGCAAACTCGCGACCTCTTTACATCAAAATAACTCGCATAGGATCAAGCGATCGTACGAGCAAGACATAGGTCTTTCGTAAAGAGATAGGGATTTTACAAAAAAGCCATTATAGTTGTCAAGAAAAATGCTATTTTTTGTTGAATTTTGATTAATTATTTCCTTTTGATAAGGAAAGTATCTTTGAGCTTAGCCAAAGAAATTAAAGTAAAAAATAAATACTCAGTCCTGAACTAAGCTCATCTAAACTTGGATTATTTTAAGACATCATACATACTACAAGTCATTTGCCAAAGACTTTTATAATTGGGGTTACTTTGTGTAGAAGAATCAAGTCTACCAAGATCACAAGCTTTTTTAAAATATAGTGCGGCTTCGCTTTTGTTGCCACGTCCATAGTGATATGCGGCAAAATTTCTGCATCCATTCCAATCACCAACATCACAAGCCTTTCTCATATACGATAAACCTTTTGATACATCTTTTTTTACACCTTTTCCGTTTTGATACATAAGCCCCATATTTGAACACGCTATAGCGCTTCCTGCCTCACAAACCATTTTATATAATTGAAAAGCTTTTTTATAGTCTTTTTTAGTACCAAGACCACTATAGTATATATTTCCAAGATTTCCACAACTTTCAATAAAAGACTCGTCTTTTTGAGCAACCTCACCAATTTTACAAACCTTTTCAAAATAATATCTTGCTTTTTTGTAATCTATTTTTATTCCGCCATATAAATAATAATATTCGCCAATTAATGTGCAATACTTTAGATTTCCATTCTCACACTCTTTTTCAACATATTCAATTTGAGCTTGTGTTAGTTCTTCAGAAGAAAATGCCAAATTCATTAAAACTAGCAAAAACAAAATCATCTTTTTCATTTATACTCCTTTAAGATTATTTTTAGTCAATACAAACAATATAATCAATTTTCAATTACTACTATAAACAATAATTATCCACATAATCAAACCGATGATTAGTATTACAAAAACGTTAAACAAATAATATATGCCATCAAATATATTAACTGCTATACCTCCGACAATACCACTAAGAATAGATAAAGAAATTTGAATGAAAGCTTCGTTTTGCTTATCTTTTTTCATACTTTTTGCTTTATCATTTTTTGACACTATTTCTCCATCTTCGATTGAAGCATTACTCTCATTAAATTTATCCTCAGACATATACTTTCCTTTTAGCAAATTTTTAACATTCTACCCCCCCCCCTTAAGAATAAATTAATTACAAATATAATATAGATTTAAATATTATTCCTTTTTAAAAGGAAGTGGCTATAATTTCAAAAAGCTAAAAAGGTCAAATTTGAAAAGTTTAGAAACGCTCTATCAAGCACCCATTAAAAATGCAAAATTTATCCCCAGAAAATATGAGATCATCTCGCCAAAGACGCTTATCATTGGCGCTATATCAAGTGGCAAAACAGCCCTTGTTTATGAGTTTTTGAGCCATTATAAAAGCGAGGAGAGGCTTTATATAAATTTAGACGATATAAGGATAGATAGAGCCTTGCTTTTAGCAAATTTAAAAGAGTTTTTAGAAAAAAATGCCCAGATAAAGGTGCTCGCAGTTGAAAATTTACAAGGCGCTGATCTTGCAAATTTAGACTTTCTAAAAGACGCTGCACTTGAGAATATCATCCTTACAAGTAAGGAATTTTCACTCTCGCTTGAGGGCTTTGCACGTATAAATTTAAACTACCTCGACTACGAAGAATTTATACTTTTTTTTAAGAAAAATTTAGACCAAGACCTGCTTTTTAGCTACTTTTTGGCTCATGGCAACGAGATAGCAAGCGCCTTTTTGGACTCCAGCGAGGTCACAGCCCACTTGCAGCAGCTCTTAAGAGCAAATTTAAACGAGCAAAGCATCGCTATCTTAAAAGAGTGCGCGACAAAGTGTCACGACACGATAAGTGCCTTTGGGATTTATAAAAACCTAAAAGAGCAGATGAAAATTTCAAAAGATAGCGTTTATAGCGCGATAAATTTGCTAAATGAGAGTGGATACGTTGAGTTTGTGCCAAATTTAGATGAGAGTAGCACGAGCAAGAAAATTTACTTTACAAATTTCGCACTTCGCAACGCTTTGTGTCTGAAAAAGGACTTTTTGGCTGTCTTTGCGAATGTCGTTTTTTGCGAGCTGCTTAAATTTAAAGATGAAATTTACTATACAAAAGAGATCGATTTTTTCCTTACAAAAAGGAAGCTTGCGATCATTTGCGTGCCATTTTCTGCGCCTGAGATCGTCTTTTTGAAATTTAAAAAACTCCACGCGAGCCTAAAAGAGCTGGGCGTTAGCAAACTTCAAATCATCAGCGTCGCAAACCAAGCCGAGCAAAGCATCGAGGGGATAAAGTGCGAGATCTTGCCATTTTCTAGGTGGAGCCTAGGTTTATAAATTTAAACTCTTTGTTTGATTATCATTTTAAAAGTCTAGGGATAAAATAGTTATAATCAAAAAAACTATAAAGGACAGACATGAGAGCATTTTTTGGGATCTTATTCATCGCTGCAAGTCTTTTTGGCTATGAGATAAACCACGAAAACTGGGCTAAATTTTATAAATTTAGTGGCGATGCAAATGGTGTGAAATTTGAAGTTTATATGAACTATTTTAAAGATGAATTTGAAAATTTCAAACAAACCAAGAGCTTTAAAGTCCCAGCCAAGATAAGCGGACACATCTTTTTTGACGGCGCAAAATACGACTATGAAAAGGGCTCTTTTGAGCAAAATGGCAGTGAAATTTCATCATTAAATGCAGTCTCAGACAAGATAAATTTAGACGTTAAAAACGAAAATGGCGAGCTAAAAGGCAAGATAATCGTCAAAAACAAAGCCTACAACGCCACCGTAAAAGAAGACAAAGAGTATGAGATCCTAAATATCGGCATCCAAATGACCGAGGCAAACGGCACAAGATACGAAGCGATCACTAACGACATCTTCGCTAAAGACTCAGCTAAAAAGTATAAAAACAAGCTTCTTGCAGAGTTTTACGACCTAAAAAGCGAGCGCAAAAAATGGCCAAACAACCAGTATGAGAGCCTAAAAGATATCTACTACATCAACGACAAGATAAAGAGCGTTTGCACCTATAAAAATGAAAAAACAAACTGCGAGGTGATCTCGCTTGCGACGAACAAAAAGCTAAAGCTAAAGCAAATTTTTAAAGATATAAACGACAGCCACCTAAAAGCAATCCTTGCAAATGCAGGCGTGAGCGATAACTTCGTGCTTTCGCCACTTGGACTTACATTTTTAAACGAAGAGCAGATCAGCGTACCACTTGAGGAGCTAAGACCTTACTTTAGCGATGAAGTCGGGCTGTAATGGCTAAAATTTGCGGTATCGACGAGGCTGGACGTGGGGCGCTGGCTGGGCCACTAAGCGTGGCTGCTTGCGTGCTAAATAGTGAAATTTCAGGCCTAAACGACTCCAAAAAACTAACCGCAAAAAGGCGCGAGGAGCTCTTTAAAGAGATCACAAAAAGCTCAAATTTCCTCATCGCCTACTTCTCAAACGCCCAGATAGACGAGCTTGGGCTAAGTGAGTGCCTAAGGCGCGCGCTCAAACTTTTTAAGGCACATTTTGAGGGCTTTGAGATCATTTATGACGGAAATTTAGACTACGGCGTTGGCATCACGACGATGATAAAGGCTGATGGCAAGGTCGCTGGGGTAAGTGCGGCCAGCATATTAGCAAAAGTAAGCCGTGACCGCTTGATGAGTGGCTGGGATAAATTTTATCCAGCATACGGCTTTGCAGGGCACAAAGGCTATGGCACCAAGTCGCACCTAGATGCCATAGCTAAATTTGGCTACTCAGACTTTCATAGAAAAAGCTTTGTCATAAAGCCAAAACTCACGCAGGGCTCGCTATTTTAGCCGCACATCCTCCATATAAAAAAGCACGCTTGCATCGTAAAATTTATAAACTCCGTTTTCTTGCACAATTTCCATAGACCTCAAAACAAAGGCGCGCTTGCCAACTTCAAAGATCAAAAGCTGCTCTTTTAGCCGCTCAAATACCTCAGCGCCAAATTCGCCATCTGGCTTTAAATTTAGACTTGCGAGCGCCTTTTCTAGGTGTTTTTGCATATTTATGCTAACACTTTCATGACCTAGCTGTATGACGAGCTCATCACCATTTGTGCTGCTTGCGATGGGCATTTTGATGGTCGCATCTTTGACGTTTATGCCGATATTGCCTGAGTTAATGCTAAATATCTGCCACTTTTTCTGCTCAGCTTTCTCAAGACCTGCTATAAATTTTTTATTTTCTAACGCAAATTTATCGCCGTTTTCTGTGAGATAGTCAAATTTATCTTGCAAAAAGTAGAGCTTCTCTTTGCCTATCTTGCTCACGTCGCCACTTAGCAAGCCGCTACCATCAAGTAAATTTAGCACCCTTAGCTCTCTTAATAAAAGCTCTTTTTGAGAATTTAGCACAAGCTGCTTTGTATCAAGGACAAAATGGGTGAAAAATATGCCAAATATCATAAAAAACGCTAGAAATTTATAAGGGAAATTTCTAAGAAATATCATCACAAAATAGCTCAAATTTGCAAATATCACGCAGGCGATGAGATAGATCCTAGCCTCGCTTAGACCGTACTCGCCGACCCTATGCATGACTCCCCACCAAAGCATTATGCTAGGCAAGATGACAAAAAGTGGCAAGAGCTTAAAAATTTGATCATAAATTTGGCTTTTGATGAGTAAATTTAGCCCTCTTAAAACAAAGCCAGCGATCAAACAAGCAAACACGATGTAGGCCACCCCGCCACGTGGTAGCTCAAGCAATACAAGCCTATAAATGCAGTATAAATTTAAAAGCGCTACATAGATGATGAGCACGGGATTTAGGATGAAATTTATGACGATCTTGATGAAATTTAAGAGCCTATACTCGCTAAATTTACTCTCAAAAAAGATAAATAGACAAGGCAGACCAAAAGAGGCCAGCGTCAGATAGAGCCTTTGCGTCCTGTGGCTGGTTAGAAGCTCTAAATCAAAAAGGTAGTTAAGCCCTGCACAAACAGCCACAATGCCAAGAAAAAATAGGTGAAAAAGAGCAAATGAGATGAGTAAATTTAAAAGTCTTGCTAGGCTCCCTCTTATAAATTTCTCATTATCTTTGGCAAAATTTAAAGAGAATAAAAGCACAAAAGCTATGAGATAAAGTGCCACAAGATCGCTAGCGTGACCGCTTAGCTTAAGGCCAAAAAAGTAAAGGCTAGCTCCAAATATCAAAAAGTATAAAGGGAGTAAAATTTGCCTTTTATTTAGGTAGATAGCGACCAAAAGTAGCGGCTCAAGTAGCCAAAAACCTCTATATTCATCCACTATCTGGCTTGGACTAAAAAAAGATGGTAGCTAGGCTAAATGCCAAAATGGTAAGAAGCAAAATTTTTTTATCAGCAAATGCGGTTTTTAGTTCAGTGGCGATCTGCAAGGTCGTCCTTTAAAGGATGAAATTTAGCCACTTTGTATGGCTAAAAATAGAGTTTAGAAATTTGCTAGAGGCGCAAATTTCTAAGTAAATTTAGATTTTTAAAAGCTCGGCTTCTTTCTCTTTTACGAGAGTGTCGATCTTTGCGGTGTAGGTGTCAGTTATCTTTTGAACCTCATCTTGACCTTTTTTGCTCTCGTCTTCTGTTATAGCCTTGTCTTTTTCAAGCTTTTTGACCTCGTCATTTGCGTCTTTTCTCACGTTTCTGATGCTAACTTTAGCCTTTTCGCCCATAGCTTTTGCGTGTTTTGCATTTTCTTGGCGTTGCTCGACGGTCATCGGTGGGAAAAATAGCTTAACGCTCTCGCCGTCGCTGTTTGGATTGACGCCGATGTTTGCAGCTTGGATAGCTGATGAGATCGCTTTTATCATGCTCTTTTCCCAAGGGGTGATAGCGATAGTTGAAGCGTCACTTGTAAGCACGGTGGCTACTTGATTAAGCGGAGTTGGCGAGCCATAGTAATCAACCATAACGTTATCTAGGATATTGATATTTACCTTGCCAGTTCTTAGCGTTGTAAAATCGCGTTTTAAAGAAGCGATCGCCTTTTCGCAACCCTCTTTTTGGGTATCGTAAATTTTATTTAGCATTGGTGTCCTTTATTAGAAGTTTTGTGCTTCTGTGATGATCTACTTTTAGCGACATTAACACTTTGCGTTTATCAAGTGGTGGGTTAAATTTACACTCAAAAACGCCATTTGTCATAGGTACTTTTCTAAATCCGTCAAAGCCAGTCATGAAAAAACTGCCCTCACTTGCGTTTGTATCGGTTTTGATGATGAGCTTGTCGATCGCATTGTTTTGCGGATAGCCCTCTGGAAATATCCACTGGGCATTTAAAAATTTGCTATTAAAAGTTAGTGCTATCTTTGTGCCGTTCATCACTGGCGTTCTGTAAAGATCATAAACATCGCTTTTATCTGAAACTGCGCCTGAGTTTTGATTTAAAAGTGCTAAAAAGCCAAATTCTTTTGCCAAAGAGACGACCCTACTATCGATCTCCCCGTAAGGTACTGCGAAGTATTTAGGCTTATAACCCATATGCTTTTCAAAGGTCTCAACGCCCTTTTGAAAGTCCTCTCTTAAGGCCTCATCGCTAAGTTTAGTCATCCTTGGATGAGCGTATGAGTGATAGCCGATCTCTCCGTAAGCTTCTAGCTCTTTGATCTGATCAAAGTCTAGATAATCGCCATATTTGTTCGCGCTTGCCTCTACATAGACCATCAAAGCAAATGGGTAGTTATACTCTTTAAAAAGCTCAAGAGCGTTATTGTAAAAGCTTTTGTATCCATCATCAACGGTGATAACGATCCAGTTATCAGGGATCGGTTCACCAGCATTTACCGCATCGACAAGCCTTGATAGCTTGACAACTTCGAAGCCATTGTTTTTAAAGTATTCAAACTGCTCTCTTAAATTTTGGATAGAAATATCTGTGCTAACGTGCCTTGGATCGTCAAAGCGGTGATAAACTAGGATGTGAGCGTCTGCCAAAGCAAACGTTAGCGTCAAAAGTGACGCTAAAAACGTTTTTATCATTGTTATTTTACTGGATTTTGTGGTGCGCTAGGAGCTGCTGGCACGTCGTTTGATTTTGGTACGACTAGAGATTTGCTATCGACACTATCAACGATAGAGCGTTTTAGATCTTTGTTGTAAAAATATCCAAGTGCAAGTGTGTTTAGGATAAACAAAACGCCTACCACAAAGGTAAATTTAGCTAAAAACCCAGCTGGTCCTTTTGCTCCAAAAAGGCTCTCGTTGCTTCCACTGTATGCTCCAAGACCGATAGATGAGCTCTTTTGGAGTAAAACTGCGATCGTGATAACGACAGCTAGAACAAATTGCAAGATTAAAAATATTAAACTCACGAAATTTCCTTTAAATTTTTTTAAATAGTTTGCGATTATACAAGAAAAGATTTAAATTTTTAGTTAAAGTTCTTTTTCAAGCTCATAAAGCTCGTATCTTATGCTTTTAAAAAGCTCGGCTCGCTCTAAATTTACAAGCTTAAAGCACTCTTCAAGCACGCGAGCGCTCTCCTGGGCACGCTTGAAATTTGCAGTGATGATCTCGTCTAAATTTGATCTTTCTTGCTCGCTTTTTGTGCTGGTTTTTAAGACATCATTTTGTGAATTTCTAAATTTTAAAAATTCTTTTTGTGGGATCTTTGCCTTGTGGCGGAGGGACTTTATCTTATAGGCGAGCTTAGCGTCATCAAAGACATATCTTTTTATATCTTCAACGACGCGAAGCCCTTCTTTTAGCCTATTTAAATTCGCATCTATCACTCGGTAGATGCGCTCGTCATTAGTCATTTCTGTTAAAAATGCCTAAAATTTGTAGTAATGATGTAAATAAATTTACAAAATCAAGATACAAAGCAACTGCACCCTCAACTGGTGTCTCATAGTTGCCACGGATGATATTTTGTGTATCAAAAAGTATGTAAGCACTAAATAAAATCGAAGCGATGCTTGAGATAACTAGTTGAAACATCGTGCTTTTAACGAAAATGTTGATGATCGCTGCCACAACGATAACTATCAAAGTTATAAATAGCATCTTGCCCATCGTTGTGAAGTCGCGTTTTGTATTCATCGCAAAGACGCTTAGAGCACCAAATGCAACTGTCGTCAAGCCAAATGCTTGAGCCACGATACTAGCACCACTTGGCATAGCGAGGATCGCTGAAAGTAGCGGAGTTAGCGTAAGACCGCTTACAAATGTAAATGCGAAAAGGAGTATTAAATTTAATCCCTCTTTGCGTTTAGCCGCCATTAGCCCAAAAAGCAACACAAACTCAAGTATCACAAGTCCCCAAAACAAAAATCTATTTGCCGCAAAAACGCCAGCGATACTAATGCCTACATAAGCGCCAGCAGTAGCTGAAAGTAGTGATGCTGCAAAAAGTTGATAAGTCTGTTTTATAAAAGTGCTTAGTGAGCTTTGAGAATACGCAAGCTCTTCTTGATTTTGCTTAGCGTAGTTTCTATCATACAAACTCATTTTTTCTCCTTATGAATTTTTTTGGTGAGTTTAGCCTAAAATAATTAAACAATATATAAAAAGAAGTTTAATAAAAAATATTAGTTTAAAGTTCGTTTTAGAGAGCATTTTTTTGATTAAATAAAAGTTGCTATAATCGCGATAAAAATATAAAAAATGGAGATAAATTTTATGGATGATTCAATACTTGAAGGTGCAGTAAAATTTATGGAAGATGGTTTTTTAGAGCATGAAGAGCTCTTTAAAAGTCTGCAACACAAACAAGATCCGCACACGCTTTTCATATCATGCGTGGATTCAAGGGTCGTGCCAAATTTGATAACAAACTGCCTACCAGGCGAGCTTTTCATGGTGCGTAATATCGCAAACATCGTGCCACCATATAGAGTGAGCGAAGAGTTTTTGGCGACCACTTCGGCGATAGAATATGCACTTGAAGTTTTAAACATAAAAAACATCATCATCTGCGGACACTCTGATTGTGGCGGATGCGCGGCACTTTATGTTGATGAAAAGAAGCTAAAAAACACTCCAAACGTTAAAAACTGGATAAAGCTGATCGAGCCGATCAAGCGAGAAGTGCTTAAATTTACAAGCGACGATCCAGCCAAAATGGCGTGGCTAACCGAGAGGCTAAACGTGATAAACTCGATCGAAAACATAATGACCTATCCAAATGTAAAAGAGGAGTATGAAAGCGGCAAGCTTCAAATTTATGGCTGGCACTACATCATAGAAACTGGCGAAATTTTTAGCTACGATTTAAAAGAGGGCACATTTAAGCTTCTAGCGGACAAAAGAGGCGAAAATGCGTAAATTTCTAGCCATTATCCTACTTTGCTTTACCTTTGCTTTTGCGGCTGAGAGCAACAAAACTCAAGAAGAAGACATAATAAGCATAACAAATCAAATCCAAACCATAAACAGCCAGATAAAAATTTTAAAAGCACAGCAAAAAGATGCAAATAACTCAAAGGCTGACAACTCAAATTTAGCCAGCCTCCACAAAAAAAAGAGCGATCTTTTAGAAAAGATACCAAACTATATCATGCAGATCGAATTAACCCAAAGCGATATCAATAAATTTAATCTGCAAAAAGAGGCACTAGAAAAAAAGGTCGCAAGACTTGAGAAGCAGTCAAACAAGGATGCCTACATCCAAAGTGCTATCGAGCTTGAGAAGATGAAGGTTGATTACGCTTACTACTCAGCGCTTATTAGCCTAGAAGAGGTCTTTAAAAAGGGCGCTAAGGCAAATTCTATAAGAGATGTGATAGATAATGGACTTTTAAATTTACAGACAAATTCTTATGTGAGTATAAAAGATCTAAAAGACTCACTAAATGACACTTCAGGCTCTTATGACAACGCCTTTTTTGACCTTGAGCTGAAAAAAGAGAGTGAAGAAGAAATTTTAACCTATCTTAAAAATAACGCCGATCTTCTAAGCTCAAGCATGCTCTTGTCTGAGCTAAATTTAGTCGATGCAGTCGAATATATAAACAAAACAACAGCCATAAATTCAAGCAAATTTAACATCGGCAAGATCGTTGTTATCGTTGCGATATTTTTATTTTTCGTCTCGCTAACTAGAATTTTAGCCAAGCTCACCTACTGGGTGATGTCGCTCATCGCTTCAGGCGAAGGGGTAAAAGAGGCTAAAAATCAGATCGTTGATATCATCAAAAAGCCGATCTCAGCACTTCTTATCATCTATGCGCTAAACATCTGTATCGGCATTGGATTTTATCCAGTGCCAGTGCCTCTAACGGTAGCAAATATCTTTTCTATCATATATATAGTCGCATTTTCATGGCTTGTCCTCACCATACTAAATGGCTACGGCATCGCTATAATCGACAAGATCGCGCAAAAAAGCAAGCGTAAAGAGGTGATAAACCTAGCACTAAAAGTGATCTACGTGATCGTGCTTATCATCACGCTTTTACTGATACTTCAAAAGCTTGGCTTTGATATCTCAGCACTCATTGCCTCGCTTGGTATCGGTGGTCTTGCTGTTGCCTTCGCTGCTAAAGACATCATCGCAAACTTCTTTGCATCTGTTATGATGCTCTTTGACAACTCATTTTCACAAGGCGACTGGATAGTTTGTGGCGACATCGAGGGCACGGTCGTTGAGATAGGATTTAGAAAAACAACAGTTAGAAGCTTTGATAACGCCCTTATCTTCGTGCCAAACTCAAAGCTAGCGAGCGATCCTGTTAGAAACTGGAGCAGAAGAAAGGTCGGCAGACGCATCAAAATGCTAATAGGCATAGAGTATGGGCCTACGACTGATGAGATCAAAAAATGTGTAAATGACATCAAAAATATGCTGATAAATCACCCAGATATCGCTAAAAGTGAAGATATCGCGGCTAATAAAAGAGGACTAAGATATAGACAAAACATAGTCTCAGTTGATGACTACGCTGGATATAAGTCAAATTTATTTGTCGTGGTTGATGACTTTGCTGATAGCTCGATAAATATCCTAGTTTATTGCTTTGCCAAAACTATCGTTTGGGGAGAGTTTTTAGATGTAAAACAAGATGTAATGCTAAAAATTATGGATATTTTAAAGCAAAATGGTCTAAATTTTGCATTCCCAAGCCAAAGCTTGTATATAGAAAATATCAAAGATAAAATTTAAGGAGAGAAAAATGAGTGATGATTTTGACTACGAAGAGGTAGAAGAAGACTACTCTGAATTTAACGATGAAGACGAGGATAGTAGCGATAGCTATGACTATAACTACGACGAAAATGACTACAACTATGAAGATAGCGATGAGGATGAGGATAGTTACGACTCGTATTAAAATGGTCTAATTAAATTTAATGGATGAAATTAACGGAGAGAATGCTTGGTACAGGAATTTATAGAGCAAGATAGCTATAAGGCTATCGATGACATTTACAAAACGATATTAAACGTAGCGATAGTAAGTAACGCCTTTGTCTTGATCGCGCTTTGCAGTTTTTACTTTGACTTAACGATCATTTTTATCTGTTTTTTATTTCTTTCTATTAGCACTGCTTTAAGGATTAGATTTAATATCAAATACAGATTTTTAATCTCTGCCATCTTTCAACTAAATGTCATCACCGCAGTTATCGCTGGCGTTGTTGGCATGGGCTGGAGCTCTAATATATGGATAACACTCCTTGGCGTTATCTTTATAAACTACTTTTTGGCTTTTAACCAAAGACTTCTTACCTACTCTGTCTGCCTTCTTGAGCTATTTGTCCTTTTGTGGCTATATCTTACATATAAAGATAAAGTAGTTGAGATAGACACCATGGTACAAATAGGCTCAACCTGTATAAGCGTTTTCTTTACTTTTTACTTGGTCTTTAGACTTTCGTTTTTCTCTGATGCGATCACATCTAGTGGCTACAAACAGATCAGCGAAGAGAAAGAGGAGATAGAGAGAATTTCTAAGTATGACTTTTTAACCGGTCTTTTAAATAGACGCTCGATCGAGAGAACACTTAGATATGAGCTAAAAGAGCTTAGAGAAAAAAGCAGTGACGCAAATTTAGTCGTTATGCTAGGAGACATCGATAACTTCAAAAAGATAAATGACACCTACGGACACGACTGGGGCGATAAGGTCTTAAAAGAGATCGCAAGGGCTTTGCAAGATACTTTTAGAGAAAATGACCACATTTGTAGGTGGGGTGGAGAGGAATTTCTAGTTATCTTGCCTGAAGTTAAAACTGAAGACGTAAAAAAAGTTGAAACCAGACTTGGCACAAGGATAGCACAGGTAAAGTTACCTGATAAGAGCTCAGTAACGATGACCTTTGGTCTGGTTCTTTGTGCAAATGGCGTTATAACTGATATCGACACAGTCATAAACAAAGCTGATAAAAAGCTATATGAGGGTAAGAAAAATGGCAAAGACCGCATCGAGTATGAGATCATGAAGGCAAATAAGGACAAAGACAATGCCTAAAATTTCACTTTATATCTCACAAAAGATCATCGTCTTTTCGCTCCTAGCTGTACATACTTTTTACCTAGTTATGTTCTACCTCATGGGCGAAGAAATTTTGGCTGTGGCAAACATCCTTTCTGTTAGCATATATCTTTTTGCACTAAAGATACTCTTTGATAGCGAAGAGAACAACAAGATCGTGATGCTCATCTTGCAAGTAGAAATTTTACTCCACGCCTCACTTTGCGTCTTTATACTAGGTCTAGGCTGGGGCTTTGAAATTTTATTTTTAACATCAACTATTAGCCTCTTTTTCTTATCAGTTAGCTTTAAAATGTTAAGCAGAATTATCTCTTTGCTAGATATCGCGGCATTTTTACTTTTTTATCTAGTGATAGATATACCAGCAAAGGACGATCCTTTATACAAAGAGATATTTTTTGTATTTAACCTAACTGCATCTTGCGTATTTGCTGTCTTAACCTCATTTTTGCTAGAGAGCTCAAATTTATTTATATTCTTAGGCATCTTAGAAGAGAAAGAGTCTGCTAAAGCTGTCTTTAACCACGACCCACTAACCGGACTTTTAAACCGCGCCTCAATGCAACAAATTTTTAGACAAAAGAATTTATTTGACGGCAACGACTTTGCTATCGTGATGTGCGACATCGACAACTTTAAAAAGATAAACGACACCTACGGACACGGCGCAGGCGATGAAGTGCTAAAGAGCCTTTCTAAAATTTTCAAAAACGCTTTTAGAAATGAAGATAGGGTTGCAAGATTTGGCGGCGAGGAGTTTTTGGCTGTTATCTTTGACGTTAAAAAGGCAAAAGCAGTTAGCATCTTAGAGCGTATCAGAGAGACGCTTAATCAAAATGTCGTTGAGTTTGAAAACCACAGGATAATAGCTACTATGACCTTTGGCGTCGTGGCTCACAGCGGCCATACTGATGTAAATATCGAGCGCATGATCAAGCAAGCTGACGAGCTACTATATGTCGGTAAGCGAAATGGTAAAAATATCGTTATGAGTGCGGATTACGATCCAAAAGGATAAATTTAGAGGCCTAAGCCTCTAAATTTTAATGTCCATACATTATGTTTGGCAACCAAAGTGAAATTTGCGGTATATAAGTAACCAAGATAAGGCCAAAGAACAAGGTTAGCGTCCATGGCAAGCACGCCACGATGACCTCTTTTAAGTTCATATTTGTAAGACCGCTTGCGACAAATAAATTTAGTCCAACAGGCGGAGTGACCATACCTATCTCCATATTTACAACCAAGATGATACCAAAGTGTATAGGATCGACGCCAAGTTGTGTAGCTATCGGAAGCAAGAGCGGCACCATGATCATGATAACGCTTGAAGGCTCCATAAACTGACCCATGATAAAGAGCAAGATATTTACAAATATCAAGAACCCTATCATACCGATATTTGCATCAAGTATCATCGAAGCGATCGCTTGTGGGATCTGCTCACTAGTTAGCAAATATGCAAAAACAACGGCATTTGCGATAATGAAAAATATCATAGCTGTTGTAAGGGCTGAGTCTAGGCAGATATCCCAAAGATCTCTTATCTTTATATCTCTATAGATAAAAAGTGAGATAAATAGCGCATAGACCGCACTTGCCGCAGCTGCTTCAGTCGGAGTGAATATGCCTCCATAAATTCCGCCAATAACTACGACGACGATCAAAAGAGCCCAAAATGCTTTTGCAAATTTCTGCACTCTTGCTTTAAATGGCTCAGCCTTAGTCGCTTTAAATCCAAGCTTTTTTGCGCCTACATAGGTTTGCACGAGCATAAAAGCTCCAAGCATAAGACCAGGCACGACGCCTGCCATAAAGAGCTTGCCGATACTTACCTCAGCAGTTACGCCATAAACTATCATAACAACTGAAGGTGGGATCAAAATTCCAAGCGAGCCAGCCGTAGTTATACCGCCCACTGCGTACTCTTTTGGATAGCCAGCCTCTTTTATCGCTGCAAACATAATTGAGCCAATGGCTACAACCGTCGCAGGTGAGCTTCCAGATACCGCTGCAAAGATGATGCAGGCAAATATCGCGCTCATAGGCAAGCCACCTGGCAAATGTCCGACCATAGACTTTGCAAAGTCGATGATACGCCTTGCTGAGCCGCCTTTGCTTAGTAAATTTCCAGCCAAGATAAACATCGGTATCGCCATTAGCGAAAATTTATTGATACCATCAAAAATTAGCTGCGGGATCGTAGCGATGTCTATGTCTGTAAAAAATATCATCGTTAAAACGGTGCTTGTGCCTAGCGAAACCGCGACTGGCACGCCTATTAGCATCAGTGCAAAAAGCAGGATAAATAAAAATGCTATTGTCATCTTTTTTCTCCTTAGTCTTTGACCACGCTACCATGAGCTAGCTCGTGCGCTTCGTTATTTACGACATTTGCTGCTGGAGTTAGAGCTACTTTGATAGCTTTTTCGGCCGAGCGGTAGCTAGCTGTGACGAAGGCTATTGGAAGCACTAGCATAGGGACCCATTGAGGTATGCCAAGGTCTATTATCATCTGCTCGATCTCGTGCAAAATTTTAAGATAATCCACCGAATAAACCGCGATAAATATCAAAAAGACAGTTGTTAAGATGTGCGAAAAGAGTAGGCATGCCTTCGCGAGCGCTGGTGGAAATTTCTCCACCAAGATAGTTACGCTCACGTGGATGCCCTTATTAAAGCCATACGCTGCGGCAAAAAACGCCGACCAGATGAATAAGTAGTTTGATAGCTCGCTCGCCCATGACCAGCTTTTGTCAAAAAAGTATCTAGCCACGACGTTAGCAAAGGCTAGTAGCGTTCCACTAGCTAGCCCCAAAACGGCGATAGTTTTATTAAGCGAGACTATCAATATATCAAGAGCGTTAATGAAATTCTTCATTATTTTGTCTCGATTGTCTTTTCTATAAGCTCTTTGCCGATGACATCGTAAAATTTAGGATAGATAGCCTGCATAACTTTTTGCCACTCAGCTTTTTGCGCGTCGTCGATCTTGAAAATTTCTAGCTTTTTAGTCTCTGCTATATATTTTTCAAGCTGAGCTATGACGTGAGCGTCCTCTTTAGCTGTCTCTTCTCTCTCGTAAGCTGTAGCTTCGCTTAGAGCTTGTTTTACATTTGCCTTTAGATCATCTGGTAGTTTGTTCCAAAATTTATCACTCATAACAACTAGATAGCCTAGATATCCGTGGTGAGAAAGTGTAAGTGAGCTTTGAACCTCGTGAAATTTAGAGTTATAGAAATTTGAAAGTGGGTTTTCAGTAGCATCAACTACGCCTTGTTGAAGCGCAGAATAAACCTCTGAAAATGGCAGAACTTGTGGGTTGCCACCGATCGCTTTGATCTGCTCTTCAAGCACTTTTGAGCTTTGGATTCTAAATTTTTGTCCTTTTGCATCTTCTGGAGTGAGGATAGGCTTTTTGCTTGAGCTAAAGTGCTTAAATCCAGCATCCCAGTAATCAAGCGCTACAAAGCCCTTCTTAGTCACAAGGCCTTTTAGCTCCTCGCCAACTGCACCGTCTTGAACCTTGTGAAGGTGGTCTGCATCCTTAAAGATGAAAGGCAGGTCAAATAGCTGAAACTGCGGCACGATAGGTGTAAATTTAGAAAAGCTTGGAGCTGCCATTTGAACGTTGCCAAGCTTTAGCGCGCCAAATACTCTATCATCATCAAGTAGCTGAGCTGATGGAAAGACTTGAACTTTTATCTTGCCGCCACTTAGCTCCTCAGCACGCTTTGCAAAAAAGTCAGCCGCCTTGCCCTTTGGCGTAGAAGCTGCGACAACGTGAGCAAATTTGATCGTATAGACCTTATCAGCACCAAATGCTAAGCCACTGATGGCACATGTAAAAAGTAAAGCTTGTAAGAATTTCATCTTTCATCCTTTATAATAGTTTTGATAGGTGCATTATAAATTTCAAAAATAAAAATTTAGAAATTTTGTTTCATAAATTCACATATCTTTATTTTTATATGTGTATTTTTGTAACATTTTTGATCTAAAAAGGGTAGTTTTTGCTTTGTAAATTTAACGTAAAAATTTATTTATCATTTTTATAGTCTTTTTTTGTTACGTTTCTACACATATTTTTATATTACTTTTTACATTTAGAGAAATTTAAATTTACTTTTTTCTTTTTCAAAGCCAAATTTGCTCTTTTAGGATATAAATTTTCACTCTTTTAACCACAAATTTATAAAGCAAATTCACTCATCTTTTATAAATGAAAAATTTAGCTTTTATAAAAACGCCCTATTTTCGGCTTAAATTTTGAAAGATTTTGTTTATTAATCTTTTATGGCTATAATGCGAAATAACAAATTTTATTATTAAGGAATTATTATGTTTGAACTAAGAAAACTTCCGTTTGACGCAAATCACAATGCAGTAGTAAGTGCTAAAACCTGTGAATACCACTACGGCAAGCACCACGCGACCTATGTTGCAAATTTAAACAATCTCATAAAAGATACAAAATTTGCTGACGCATCATTTTATGAAATTCTAAAAAATAGCGAAGGCGGCCTTTACAACAATGTCGCTCAAGTTTACAACCACGACTTTTACTGGGACTGCATCGCTAAAAAAAGCGAGATGTCTAGCGAGCTAAAAGCTGCGATCGAGGCAAATTTCGCAAATTTTAAAGAGGAGTTTTTAAAAGCAGCTACAACGCTTTTTGGCTCAGGCTGGGCGTGGCTTGTATTTGATCCAAGCAGCAAAAAGCTAGAGATCGTGCAAACTAGCAACGCAAAAACTCCAGTGAGCGACGGCAAAGTGCCACTTCTAGTCGTTGATGTTTGGGAGCACGCTTACTACATCGACAACTTCAACGCACGCCCAAAATATCTAGAGACTTTCTATGAGAACATAAACTGGGAATTTGTAAGCAAAGCTTACGAGTGGGCGCTAAAAGAGGGCCTTGGCTCAGTTGAGTTTTACACAAAAGAACTACATAAATAATATCTGGCGGGAGCTCCCCCGCCTTTAAATTTTTGCTTTTTACTCAAATTTAGCTATCAAATTTATCATTTTAAAAGAGCGCAAATGCTTGTTTTGGCAAAATGATCTTTTTATAAATTTAAAATCAGCACGAGCCAGCTCACCTTTAAATTTCTGCTTTTTCTAAAATTCAAAATCATCAATTTTTTCAGCAAAAATCACTTTTTGAAAGATAATACGAACGGCTTAAAATCTCGTTTTACCAAGTGAGTTTTCTTAAATTTAAAGCTGGCGCAAGATATCTCACTTTCTAATTTCTTTTGAGTTGTTAAATTTAGCAAGCAATAGGCGCGATGATTGCTGCTTTAAAAGGCGTAAAATGCTTGTTTTGACGGTCTAATCTATTTTGGTGCAGTGGCTTTCACTTTAAATTTAGCGCTATAAAACAACTTCACGCCTTTAAATTTAAAACCACCCTGATACTCAAAATGCCCCTGAGCATTCGCGTTCAAAGGCTTTTTGCTTAAGCGCGAGCTATCTCGCCTTTAAATTTCTATCTTTCAAATTTAAGCTACTAAATTTATGAGCCAAAGCCACATTAATGCTCAAAATAATCGCGGTTTACAGCTTCAAACAGCCCAAGCGCGACCACGACACTATTTTTGGCACTAATACACGTTAGCGAAGTAGCAAAATAACAAAAGCTATCTCGCCTTTAAATTTATGAGTAATACTCACTTTGATATTTAAGAAATGGGAGCAGTATTTGTTACTTCAAAATGCCCCCAGTAGATATTTTGTATCAAGAAAGGGCAGCTTAAATTCCAAAGCCACCCAGACAAAATTTATCTCTTTGAAGTGTATAAATTTATACCATTTTGCAAGCGTTTTAGCCCTTCAAGCACCCTCTCACGCTGCGTTGCGATATTCATACGAAGGAAAAATCTATCTCCTCTGTAAGCGTTGCCGTCATTTAGCCAAAGTCCAGCTTTATCACGCAAGAAATTCATAAACTCACTCGAATTCTCGCAAAACGCACTGCAGTCAAGCCACAAAAGGTAGGTCGCGCTCGATGGCAAAAGCTTCACTGGCAAGCCTTGTTCTTTTATGAAGTTTGCGACGACCTTTTTGTTTTCAAAAAGATACTCTCTAAGCTCATCAAGCCACGCCTCGCCCTCGTTAAAAGCGGATATTGCTGCGATGATCGCAAAGGCATTTGCCTCGCCAACCTCATCGTAGTTGATAGCAGCATTTAGTCTTGCTCTGATCTTTTCATTTGGCGTGACGACGGCTGAGCTTTGAAGGCCAGCTATGTTAAAGGCCTTTGTAGGCGAGATGCACGTGATGGAGTTGTTTTTGCACTCCTCGCTCACGCTGATAAATGGCACGTAGTTTAGCCCTGGATCAGTTATGTCGCAGTGAATTTCATCGCTGATAACCAAAACATCGTGCTTGTAACAAAGCTCGCCTATCTTTTTAAGCGTCTCTTTGTCCCAAATTTTGCCTATTGGATTGTGAGGGTTGCAAAGAAGCATCATAGTAGTTAGCGGCTGAGCTAGCTTTGCCTCGAGGTCGTCAAAGTCGATATCATAAGAGCCATTTTTATAAACAAGGTCGTTTGATAAAATTTCGCGTCCATTATTTTTTATGCAGTTAAAAAAGACGTGATAGACAGGCGCTTGCACTAAAATTTGATCTCCTGGACTGCTAAATCTCCTAATAGCAGTTGAGATAGCTGGTATGACGCCAGTGCAAAAGCACATCCACTCGTTCTCTAAGCTCACGTTGTGGCGTCTTTGCCACCAGCTCTTTATCGCTTCGTTCCACTCTTTTGGGATGAAAGAGTAGCCAAAGACGCCGTTATCAAGGCGCTTTTGCAAGACGCTTAAGATCTCAGGTGCAGCCTTAAAGTCCATATCCGCAACCCACATCGGCAAAACGTCATTTTTCATACGCCATTTTGATGAGTTTGTGCCTTCTCTGCTTACTAGTGTGTCAAAATCGTACTTCATAGCTTTTCCTTAAATAAAATTTTAAATCAATTATAACCCAAAAGATACTAAGATGATTTAAAAATTTAATACCAAAAAAGGAAAAATGATGAAACTAGCTCAGGCTCTCATCCTAAGATCTGACACGCAAAAGCGCATCGAACAGCTAAAAGTTAGGCTACTTAGCAACGCAAAAACGCAGGAGAATGAAAGTCCAAGCGAGGATCCAAAGCTGCTTTTAAAAGAGCTTGACAAGCTAACAAGTGAGCTTTTTACGCTCATTTGCTCTATAAATTTAACTAACTCAAGTGCTAAATTTGATGGCATGAGCCTCACTGAGATGATCGCTAAAAAGGACGCTTTGACGCTAAAAGCAAACGTGCTTAGAGAGTTTGCCACGAGTGCTAGTCAAAAGGTCGATCTTTACTCAAACAGCGAGATCAAAATTTTAAGCACAGTCGATGTGAGCGCACTTCAAAAGCAAGTAGATGCGCTTTCAAAAGAGATCAGAGAGCTTGAGATGAAGCTTCAGGAGGCAAACTGGTCGGTTGATCTAGTAGAGTAAAATTTATGGTAAAAATTTAGCCAAAAGCGAGTAAAAAACCATACATTGGCGGCTTGCGAAGACCAGGCAAAAGCTTAAATTTAGTCTTAGCAATCTTACAAATGTAATTTTAAAAAGCACTTTTACTACCACTTACTGGTTTGGCTATATTTTGGGTGGGTTTGGGGAAAATTAATCTTTATCATGTAAAATTTCGTAAATTTTTAAAAAGGAAATTTATGAAACTAGACACTCTAATCGTAAAAGGCATCGAAGCTAAAAACAATCCAAACAAAGCGGTCGTTCCGCCAGTATTTTTAGCTAGCACATTCGTGCAAGATGACCTTGAAAATTTTCAAGAATTTGCCTACTCGCGCGGCAACAACCCTACAAAAAAGGCATTTGATGATATCTTTGCTAAAGTTGAAGGTAGCAAATACGCATTTAGCTTTGGCTCAGGCATGGCAGCAACAGCAGCTGCACTTAGCCTTATAAAAACAGGGCAAAAAGTCCTGCTAAATAGCAATGTCTATGGTGGCACATATAGGTATGTCACGAGCGTTTTTGAAAGCCACGGCATAAAGAGCGAATTTATAGATGATCTAAATTTTTTAAGCGAAGATGACATAAGCGACGACGTGGCAGCTATCTTCATCGAAACTCCCTCAAACCCTCTCTTAAGAGTAACAGACATTGCTAGAATTTCAAAGATCGCTCACAAAAAGGGTGCTCTAGTCATCGTGGATAATACATTTTTGACGCCTTACTATCAAAAAGTGCTTGAGCACGGAGCTGACATCGTGGTATATAGCGCCACAAAATATATCGGCGGACATGCTGACGTGATCGCTGGTATCGTCACGCTAAACGACGATGCTTTGGCTGAAAAGATAAAATTTGCCAAAAACACGCTTGGTGGCATCATCAGTCCGATGGACGCATACTACCTAATACGTGGGCTTAAAACTCTTAGCGTTAGGTTTGACAGACAAACGCAAAATACCCATAAAATCATCAAATTTTTAGAGGATAGTGACGCCGTTAGCGTGGTGCATTTCCCTGGCTCATATAGCGAGCAAGAGGCAAAGATGCAAGCGGCTCAAGCAAGCGATATCGGCGCTCTTATCTCATTTGAGCTTGATGAAAAATATGATGTAAATAAATTTGTAAAAGCGCTAGAAATTTTTGATCTAGCAGTGAGCCTTGGCGGCGTAGAGAGCCTTATCTGCAGGCCTGCAACGATGACGCACGAGGCATATCCAAAAGAGGTGCTAGATAAGATCGGCATAAAGCAAAATTTGCTTCGTTTAGCCATCGGCATCGAAAATGTCAATGATCTAATAGCCGACCTTGATCAAGCGTTTAAAAAAGCTAAAAAATAAGGAGAAATCATGGCAACTACAAAATTTAAAGGCAGTGATGTAAATTTAAGCGGAAACGAGCTATTTGTCGGCTCTTATGCACCTGAAGCAAGAGTCGTAGCGCAAGATCTTAGCGAATTTAGCGTGGGCGGAAATAACGGCATCGAGGTGCTTGTCTGCTTGCCTTCACTAGATACTGGCGTTTGCGCGGCAGAAGCACGTAAATTTAACGAAAAAGTAGCCGGCAAACACGGCATTAGACTTAGCATCATCTCAAACGACTTGCCATTTGCGATGGGGAGATTTTGCACGACTGAGGGCATAGCAAATTTGCGCGTGGGAAGCGACTTTAGATACGGCGAATTTGCCCAAAACTACGGCATGCTGATGAGTGACGGGGCGCTAAAAGGCTTGCTTGCAAGAGCGATCTTTGTCATCAAAGATGGCGTAATAATTCACAAGCAAATCGTCCCTGAAGTGACAGAAGAGCCAAACTATGACGCAGTTTTTGACGCGATAAAACAAAGCGGCGGATGTGGTTGTGGCTGCGGCTGCCATTAAAATTTACTATGCAAATAGCCCAGCTATGATGGCAAAGAGCTGACTGCCTGCCACCACTAGCTCGGCGCCATCTTTTACGTCCCTTAAAACCGGCTTTATCGAGGCTAGCTTTAGGCTGGAGCTTGGTTTTTTATGCTCGTCTGGCTCTGGCAAGACTTGGGTCAAATTTGCATATTTTTTGATGATCTCTACCACTTTTTTTATCTCATCTGGCAAATTTTCATCTAAATTTTTAGGTAGCGAGATATATAAATTTTCACGGCTTCTAGTTAGCAAGACGTAAATTTTCCTATAAAAAAGCGCTCTTTCATTTTTATATATAGTCTGTAAAAACGGTAAAAAGTTGTGGATGATGACATTTTGCGCCTCAAGGCCTTTAATGGACTGCATCGTCAAAACCTCTACGTTTTTACCCTCTGGCAAAACGCTCTCTTTTATGGCATTTACAGCGACCTTGCTATTACTTAAAACGACGCTTGTTTCGCCATTTGGTAAGGCGCATTTATTGCCTTTTGCTCTTTAGTGTCAAGGTAACTTTTGTATATTTCATCTAAGCGTTAAATTTACTTTATTCTCACATTTTTTGAGATTAAAATTCTGCTATTTTTAGCCTTGCCAAAAACACAATTTTTGTTGTGATTTAACACGGATCATATTTATATTAAGTTCTAAAAAATTAAAAATAAAAATGACTAAAAAATTAAAAAGTGATTTTAAATTTGAAGTGGCCGGGAGATAGGGATTCGAACCCCAGGAGGCTTTCACACCTCAACGGTTTTCAAGACCGCCGCTTTCGACCGCTCAGCCATCTCCCGATTTAAAGATTTGTGATTATAGCCAACTTTGCTTAAAATTTGCTATAACCACTAAGAATTATTCTGTTTTTTCTTTGACGTAGCTAGCGCCGTCATTGATCTTTTCTTTAGTCCATTCTTTGGCGTTGTGGCTATCTTCTTTTACACCGTGCCAAGTGTTTGAACAACCTACTGCAAAAAATGCCATGCAAACTATTAAAAGCAACTTTTTCATTGTTAATCCTTTAATTTGGTTTTTTGAAGTCTGGAGGCGACACCCGGATTCGAACCGGGGATCAAAGCTTTGCAGGCTCATGCCTTACCACTTGGCCATGTCGCCGTTTTGGTGGTGCCCGAGACCGGACTTGAACCGGTACGGTAAAAACTACCGAGGGATTTTAAGTCCCTTGCGTCTACCATTCCGCCACTCGGGCAAAATTTAATGGAGCGGGAAACGAGATTCGAACTCGCGACCCCAACCTTGGCAAGGTTGTGCTCTACCCCTGAGCTATTCCCGCGTTAAAGGTTGCAATGTTACCCAAAAGTTGCTTAAAAATTTATTTTATAAAAACGACTTTCAAAAAAATGTAAGCCATAAAAAGATAAAATACCAAATCTTTTGGGGTTATAGCTCAGCTGGGAGAGCGCTTGAATGGCATTCAAGAGGTCGGCGGTTCGATCCCGCTTAACTCCACCATGTTTTACTCTCTTTTTTGCTAACAAATATTTTCACGTTTTTCATGAAATTTTACGTCAAATATATGTAAAAATTTAGAATTCTTTCGCTACATTTACAACATGCAAAATTTGAAACAATATGTAAATGAAATTTTAAAAAATCACAACAACGAGCGTGTATTTAGCTTTGAATTTGATGGGCAAAAATTTTGGTTAAAACGCATTGAAAAGAGCATCGAAGGCAGCTTTTTAACTAAAATTTTTAAACCAAACCCTTATAGGTCATTTGCCGCTGAGATAAAAAAGCTTGAAATTTTAAACGAGGCAAATGCCCCTGCTCCAAAACTCGTGCTAAAAAGTGATGAATTTTTCGTTATAGAAGATGTTGGTGAGCCAGTTGCTAGACTATTTAAATATAGTAACGATGAAAAATTTAAACACGAAATTTTACTAAAAGCAGCCCGCGCACTAGCTGGACTTCACGCTCTAAATTTTGCGCACGGACGCCCAGCTCTTAGGGATATCGCCATAAAAAATGACGAGATAAAATTTCTAGATTTTGAGTCAAAATTTTTTACTCACGACATAGAACTTCAAAAATGCCGCGACCTATTAGTTTTCATCCACGAGCTCTACCGACAAAAAATTTCACATGAGCTGGTAAAAGAAGTGGTCAATGAATACATTAACGCTGGTGGAGCTCACATTTACTCGCGCTCGCTACAACTAATAGTAAAATTTAAGCTGCTTTATCACCTACTAAAGCCGTTTAAATCTCTAAACAAAAAGGATCTAAACGCAGCCATCAGAACCTTTGAGTATCTCCTGCCGATCGCTCAAAATAGATAAATTTTACAAGACAAAAGCGCTTTTTGCCAATAGAGCTCTTTGCCTAGTGGTCTATCGTGCCAATGAGTAGCCAAATTTTCTCTCATAACTTAAAAAACCTTCTAAATTTTATCTCTGCTTAACAAAAAATAAATTAATATTCGTTATTAAAATTAAAAGGAGATATATGTTTTTCAAGCGCAACAAAATCATTTTCAACATCCACCTAATAATCGGTCTGATCGCGACTATACCGCTACTTATCATGACACTTGCAGCGCCATTTGCCTCTTATAGAGAGGAGATCAAGTCTGCGATAAATGAAAAATATATAAATTTAGCACCTAGCGAAAAGCCAAATTTAAGCTTAAGCGAGATCCTCGCCAAAGCAAAAAGTGAGATCAAATTTGACACGCTTGAAAACGTGCAAATCAGCGGCGAGAACAAAGCTTACAGCATCAGCGTCACTAAAGATAAAAAGCTCTTAAATTTTTTCATCGATCCACGTAGCGGCGAGGTGATCAGCGAGGACTGGGGCGAGAAAACTCGCATGATAATACTAAGCCTACATAGAAATTTAGGCCTTGCCCTGCTTGATAGCAAAGTCCCAGCCAACATCGGCAAGCAAATAGTCGCCATTAGCTCGATCATCATGGCGCTTCTTGCCATCAGCGGCCTCATCCTCTACGCACCAGTGATCAAGCGAAATTTACTAAATTCGCTCAAAATCAAGCCAAGTGCAAAGGGCTATGCCTGCTTTTACAACCTCCACACGAGCCTTGGCACCTACGTGGCGGTCCTGCTTGTCGTGATGTCGCTAACTGGCCTTTACTGGTCTTATGGCTGGGTCAGAAACAGCGTAAATAGCATATTTTTCGAGCTAAAACCAAGCCAAGCGCAAAGGGCAATGCCTCAAAGAAATTTAGTCCCGATAAGCGATGAGAAATTTAAAGAGATCGAGACTGCGGAGCAAATTTTTAAAGACAATGTCACACTAGAGCTAAAATCACTCACGATAAACGTGCCTGAAAACAACCAAAGCACCTACACCATAAACTACGAAACTAGCGAGAGCCAAGTAGGCAAACTAAAGCTTGACGCTAGCGCTGGCAAGATCAAAGAAAACAAGCTTGTTAGCAAGGCTGAGAGCATCCCAGAGGCAAAAAAGGCTGGTCGCAAGGTGCTTAGCCTGCACACTGGAGAGATGTTTGGCGAGGTCGGTCAGATCGTCTTTGCCATCTCTTGCGTGATCGCCGTTTTACTAATAATAACTGGCTTTTTGATGACCATAAAAAGGAGCAAAGCCATCTAAATAATCTAAATAAAAGTAAATTTTTACCTTGCTTTGGGTAAGATTTTAAGAAATTTTTACCACAAACAAGAGAGAAATTTATGAATAGAAAACGCATCTACAACCCAAGTTCAAATGAAAATTTGACCGACAGAAGAGTCTTTAACGGCAACCCGCACGGCATTTTAAATTTTACCAAGGCAAAATACGAGTGGGCGTTAAAGCTTTGGGACCTCATGGAGGCAAACACATGGTTTCCAAAAGAGGTCGATACAACAGACGACGTGCGCGACTACGCCTACAACCTCACAGAGGCTGAAAAACGCATGTATGACCTCGTCTGGAGCCAGCTCATCTCGATGGATAGCTTTCAGACAAACAACCTAGCTGACAACATCAACCCTTACATCACAGCTCCAGAGATCAACGCCGTGCTAAGCCGCCAAGCCTACGAGGAGGCGAACCACAGCAAGTCTTACGCTGTCATGGTCGAAGCGATCTGCGACAACACCGACCTTATCTACGAGATGGAGAAGCACGACGACGTCTTACGCGAGAAAAACGACTACATCTCAAGCGTCTATGAGGAGCTTGCAGGCGAAGTGACTGATGAGAAGCTACTTCTAGCGATGGTGGCAAACCAAATTTTAGAGGGCATTTATTTTTACAGCGGCTTTACGGCGATCTACGCTCTAGCTCGCGCTGGCAAGATGCTAGGCTCAGCACAGATGATCCGCTTCATCCAACGCGACGAGATCACACACTTGCTTTTGTTTCAAAACATGATAAATTCGGTCCGCAAAGAGAGGCCTGATCTTTTCACGCCTGAGACTGAGGCAAAAATTTATGATATGTTTGAAAAAGCTGGAAATTTAGAGATCAAATGGGGCAAATACATCACCCAAAACCAAATAATGGGCTTTACAGACGATATCATCGAGCAATACATCCACTATCTCATCGACCAGCGTCTAGTTGCGATCGGCCTAAAACGCAAATACAATGTCGCTCACCCAATCAAATGGGTCGATGACTTTGCTAAATTTAACGACCAAAAGTCAAATTTCTTTGAGGCAAAGGTGACAAACTACAGCAAGGGAAGTATCAGCTTTGATGACTTTTAAAAATGGCATCTTAGCCCTTGCCTGCGTGCTTTTTGTGGGGTGTGCGAGCAGTAGTAATGAAAGAGCCATTAGTATAGCAAATAAGGATTTGCTAAATAGTTTCAACCCTTACATACTTGCTAAGACAAACGAAACCAAAGATGCCGTCACCTACCAAAGCATGCCAGCTGGCGACATTTGGCCAAGTATAGCGCCTATTGGCTCTGCGCTTGTTGTTGATGTTTTTAAAGAGATAAACAAGGTGTGCAACTTCAAATATAGCGACCTAAAAGAGACTAGGATGGTATATTTTGACGATAAAACCTCGTTTTCTTATGAAGTCTGGGTTTTTAACGACCCGCTTTCAGGGCGCGATGACAAGATCACAGCCATAACTGTTTTACTAAAGCCAACGCCTGATATCGGTGGAACGGATATGGACTTTAGGATACCCGCAGATTGTCATGCGCCAAAGCAAACTACATTTGTATTTGGAAAATAAATGAGCGAAAATTTAAACCTAATAAGCCTAACTTTAAAGGCAAAAAATGCTACTGAGCGGCTAGAAGAGCTTGCAAATTTAGTTGAGGCTGCACCTGCAAATTCGCTCCTGCTTGCAAGCGAGCTTTGCATAAGCGGCTATGATTTTGACGGCTTTTTTGCAGGGGCAAACAAAGCTATGCTTGGTGGCATGATAGGCAGCTTTGATGCGATGCTGCTTGAGCGCTTGCAAGAGGCGCTTAGCCCAGATAAATTTCTAGGTTTTACGCACCTTAGTAGCTTAAACAAAAGCGCAGGGCTCGCTCAAATTTCAAATTTAGCCGCTCATGAGCCAAAAATTTATAACGAATTTTTACTTCTTAACTCAAACAACGTCTTTCATTCGCAGTTTAAGGCTGAGCTTTTTAAGCCAAATTTAGAGCATGAGATCTTTGCCGCCGGCGAGGTGAGCGATATAAACGCTTTTGACTTTAGAGGGCTAAAGCTTGGCGTGCTGATATGCTTTGAGCTGCGTGATAGCAGGCTTTGGGCAAAGCTAAGAGGGTGCGACATCATCATGGTGCCAGCCATGTGGGGCAAGGCTAGAGAGGAGGCCTACCTTAGCCTTTGCAAGGCGCTTGCGATCACAAACAACTGCTACGTCATGATCTCAAGCTCGCTAGATCTTGAGACCGCTGGGGTCTTTTTGCCAGATGGCACGCTAGAGCAAAGCGCAGTTTTTGACGCAAATTTGATCACGCAGATAAAGAAAAATTTAGGGCTTTTATAAATTTTAAGATAAGCTTTAAATCGTATAATAACGATTTAAAATTTGTTTAGGATAGAAATTTTGACCCAATTAGAAGCGATAAAATGCCAAAATTTAGCTAGCGACATAGCCGATGAGATCACGCTAAGTCCGCTTTTGTTTGACGCGATATCAACGACCGAGCGTGAAATTTTCGTGCCTATCCCAGCACATGCTTACAAACTTGACGCGCAGCCGATACTGGGTAATCAATGGATCAGCTCGCCGCTAACGGTGGCAAAGATGACGATGGCGCTAGAGTGCGAAAATGTGGATAACATCCTAGAAATAGGCTGTGGCAGTGGCTATCAAGCAGCGATACTAAGCAAGCTCGCACATAGAATTTTTAGCGTCGAGCGCATAGAAAAGCTAGCCATGGAGGCAAAAAAACGCTTCGAGACGCTAAAGATCAAAAACGTGCACGTAAGATATGATGATGGCAACAACGGCTGGCGAAGCTACGCGCCGTTTGATAGGATTTTACTCTCGGCCGCTGCTGATGAGATCTCGCCAAATTTATTCGCTCAACTAAAAAATGGCGGCATCTTGGTCGCTCCGATGAGAAAAGATGGCAAGCAGTTTATCGCTAAATTTAGAAAAGATGAGAGTGGAAATTTAGAAAAAGAGTTTTTAGACGAGTGCCTTTTTGTGCCACTTCTTGAGGGCAGAGAGTAGAGGCTTTTACCTCTACAACTACCACCTAACCAGCCACTCACCGCTAGGGTGCTGCGTAAATACAATATCATCAAATTTTGTAGTTTCTTCGCCATCTGCCGTGATAAATGTAACGCTAAAACTAAATGCATTTTTGGCGATAAATTTCACATTTTCTATACTCAAGATATCGACGTTGTCGCTACAAGTGCCACTAGTCCTTTTTAAATGGCTATCATCTCTTCGTAGCGCAGGTGCCCTTGTGCCACCCTCCATAAATTTATCATTTTTATTAGCCTTATAGCATGCCATATTTGCTAAAAATTCCTGCATCCTAGGCTTTGCACTATCAAATTTCGCTTGATACTCTTTTGGCACCTTAATGCCCAAAATAGCGCCTGGTACCGTCTGACCAACTAAATTTCTACTTTTTGTTAACGTTGGCTCGCTTTTTGGTTCGCAAAAGGCAAAGCTACCAAAAACGGCACAGAGCACAATGACAAGAAGCGATTTGGTTTTCATTTTTCTCCTTTTTAAATAAGAGCCATTCTACCTCGCGTCACTTAAAGGTTGCTTGAGTTATAAATTTAAAGAATAAATGTGAGTTTTTAGGGAGGGCAAAGCCTAAGCCTTGCCTTGAATTAGAATTTATTAGAATTTATAAGTGTAGCCTGTGTAAATTCCCACGCTTGTATCTCTTAGCTGAGCGCCGCTATTTTTCTTATAAAATGTCTTATCAGCTTTTAGACCAAACTCAAGCGCGTTGTGAGCGTCAAAAGAGTACTGACCGCCAGCTTTTGCGCCAACTAACAAACCTTTAAAATTTTTCTTGCTAGTTTCGTTTTCAAAGCTTTGTCTAACACTTAGATAACTAAGACCAGCGTAACCGCCAAGTACGGCTTTAAAGTTTTCAGTGATGTTTGGTGTGTAGTCAGCGCCTGCTAAAAGCTTATGTTTGCTCCATTTTGCATCTGCTTCGCCAGCATTTTTTCTAGCTTTAAAGTCGTAGTAGTAGCCACCATACGCTCTATAGCTGTCAAAATCATAACCGCCATAAAAGCCAAGTCCGTAGTGACCTTTGTTGAAGTTATTTTTTTCGCTTTTTGCGATATTTTTAGTTTTGATCTTTGAATTGAACGAATAATCGCCCTCGCCACCGACAAAAGCACCTTGCGCAAGTGCAGCTGAACTAACTAAAGCTAAAACCAAGCTTGATTTTACAAGTAAATTTTTCATACTTCTCCTTTAAAAATTTTCGTGATTTTACTATTACGCGTTTAATCTATATGAAATTTAAATTTAACAAAGCCCTATTTTTCGCTCTTTTCAGCCTTTAAAATTTAAATTTATTTATATTTACTATTAAATTTTAAAATTAGAAGAAATTTTCATCAAAGGAGAGAAGAAAATGGCACTAGATAAAGAGCTAGTAAATTTCGGTGAAGAGCATGAGCTAAATGCGATCCTTTCAAAATTTGGCAAATCACAAAGCCAAAAAAATAGAGCAACTCTAGGCGAGCTTGGCAAAAAATGCAAGGAAAAACTTGCTAAAAGAGTGCTAACTCAAGACGAATTTGGTGAGTTTGTAAAAGCGCACCTAAAAGAGCTTGAAGATAAAAAAGCCTAAATTTCTGGGGGCAACCCCAGAAAATTTACTTGCAATCCTCTCTTGTCAAATTTATCACAGTAAAGTTCTTGCAGTTCTCGTAGTTGTATATCCACGAGGCTTTATCGATAAGAGGATTTTTACTGCTACAAAAGTCCTCTTTTAGCATTTCAGTCTGCACTTTTTAAACTCATCTACCTGCTCTTTAGTAAATTTACTAAATTTAATATCTTCACTATCATTTATAACAAACGTGGTTTTTAGGATCTCATTTTCACATGTAGCACCCATTATTACGCTATTTTCATCGACTCTTGTGGGAGCTGGCTCATCGATCATGCTTACAACAGCTTTAATAAATGCGTTATCACAATCAACTGCAAACGTAGCCGTTAAGAGCATAAAGAAAGACAATATTATTTTATTCATTTTGTGTCCTTTTTGAAAAGTATATTAAATTTAGTGGTAAAAATACTAGAGATAAATTTACGCCCAAACTAGGGCGCAAATTTCTTAAGGAGGGAATGTTTAAATATTAGAATTTATAAGTGTAGCCTACGTAAAGACCGATGTTGCTCTCTCTAACTTTAACTTCTTCAATTTTTCTATAAAAAGTATAGTCAGCCTTAACGCCAGCCTCTAAAATATTGTTTTGATCAAGTAAGTACTCAGCACCGAATTTTGTGCCCAACACAAAACCAGTTGAGTGTTGTGCACTATCTGAATTATCTACCTTAAATTTTATTCTTGAAACGCCAGTATAAGCACCTGCTACAAGCTTAATATCGCTAGTAATACTTGGAGTATAGTCAGCACTTGCTAGAAAACTGTGTTTATTCCACTTAATTGTATATTTTTCACCATCATCCTCTAACTCTTTTTTAGTCTGAAAATTATAAAAATAAGCACCATAAGCTCTGAAACTGTCAAAATCATAACCAGCTTTTATGCCACTGTTAAATTGACCTTTCCTAAGTCTTGCTCCATCGTTAGCCTCAGATAACTTTACATTTGACGCAAAAGAGTATCCGCCCTCGTAACCAATAAATGCCCCCTCTGCCATAGCAAATGAGCAAACCGCACATGCAATCATGCTAGCTTTCAAAAATGAACTTTTCATTTTCAATCCTTTAAAAATATAATGTAAATGTAATTTTACGAATTTTTATTTAAAATATTATTAATTTATAATATTAAATAAGCATTGATAAATTTACTTTGTTTATAGACTTCGTATTTTAGGGATTTATAAAGATAAATTTATGAAATTTTGAATTATTAAAAAGTAACACCTAGTCGTTAAATTTCAAACGACTAGGCAAAATGCTATAAAATTTCTCTTATGAGAAGCTGTGGCGTAACAAGCCCGCGGAATGAATTTTTAGATACGCAAAAGATGATATCTATCATTTCGCCTACTCTAACGTGCCTTGTGAAGTTGAAAAATAGCGCCTCAAGCGTCTTGTTGTCTTTTTGCAAGATAAGTTTTAAGTGATTTTGATCCCTACCTATGAGCCTCTCGTTCTTCACGACAGCGTTTTCTATCTTAAAGACTGGACGTGGATTTTTCTGTCCATACGGCTCATAAAATTCCAAAATTTCAAGTAGCTCAAAGTCTATCTCGCTTGGCATTATGTCGCCAAGTAGCTCATCTGAGCTTTTGCACTCTTGCATATTTAGGCATGAGCAGCTTTTATTTATCGCATCTTTAAATTTTTCCAAATTTTCAGGCGCAAGAGTTAGCCCTGCTGCACCTTTGTGACCACCGTAGCTTGTTAGCAGATCTTCGTGGCTTGCGATGAGTGATAAGATATCAAGCTTGCCAACGCTTCTAGCACTGCCTTTTGCGCGGCCTTTATCGATGCTAAAGACGATAGCTGGCTTTGCAAAGTGCTTTGCCAGGCGGCTGGCCACGATGCCTATCACGCCCTCATGCCACTGCTCTCCCCAAGTGATGATGACCTCATCGTCCTCTTTTACGTCCTTTAGCGAGCACTCAAAGAGTTGGCGCTCCTCCTCTTTTCTTGAGTTGTTAAACTCAATGATCGTATCAAGGTAGTTGTAAGCCTCTTCGATGCTCTTTGCACGCAAGAAGTTAAATGAATTCATCGCATCGTCCATGCGTCCGGCTGAATTTATAAGAGGCGCTATAAGAAAGCTGATATCATCACACTCAAATTTATCCTTGCCGTAAAACTCTTTTATGACGCAAAATGCCGAGCGCTTAGAGGCATTTAGCTTGCAAATACCCATGCGAACAAGCATCCTGTTCATATCTCTTAGCTCCATCATATCAGCTATTATCGCGATGGCTAAAAGCTCTAAAAACTTGCTCATATCGTAGTTTAGCTTGCAAACATCCTTTAGCGCTCCAACCAAATACCAAGCCACTTCAGCACCGCAAATTTCGATATTTGGAAAGCTGCAGTCCTCTTGTTTTGGATTGATTATGGCGTAGGCTTCTGGCAGAACAGCTGGTGGCATGTGGTGATCTGTGATGATGAGATCGATGCCTTTTTCTTTGCAGATGCTAGCTGCCTCATTTGCTGAGATGCCGTTATCGACGGTGATTATTAGACTCACATCGCTTGCAAGCTCGTCGATGATCTCAGGATTTAAGCCGTATCCGTCTTTAAAGCGGTTTGGGATCTTTACTAGGTAGTTTTTTACGCCAAGATCATCAAAAAACTCGGCTAAAATCACACTTGAAACCACACCATCAACGTCATAATCGCCAACAATAGCGATGTGTTCATTTCTCTCGATCGCTTCTTTGATGCGATTAGCGCCTTTGTAGATATCCTTTAGAGCGCTTGGCGTTGGAATTTCACTAAGTTTTTTGTGTATGTCGTTACAAAATCTACGTGCTAGTAAATTCCTAATATCCTCTTTAGTTAACATAGCTTTGGCAAGGACTTTTTGACGCCCTGCCAACTTTTACTAATGCTATTTGCTCACTTAAATTTACGCCCAAACTGCCAAAAATTTGGCAACAAAAATGCTTTTTTTTCATCGTAATCTTTCGTCTTTATTTTGAATGCTTTGATTATATCTTTTTGAAATTTAATTTCTTATAATTTTCATTGAAAGTAAGATTTTTAGGGCAAAAAACTTTTGTTAAATTGATACTCTTTATAAATTAGCCATTGTAAATTTGAAGTAAAAAATGAGAGAAATTTTAAGTAAAAATTTGGCAAGAAAGCTTGCCAAATTTATCATTTTACGTGATTAGCCAAGCTTGCTTTTATAAAGCCTAGTATCACAGGGTTTGGTCTAGTTAAACGGCTAGTAAATTCAGGGTGACACTGCACGCCTACAAACCACGGATGTCCTTTTAGTTCGATCGCCTCTACTAGTCCGTCGCTTTCGCCACTTACTATTAGACCAGCCTTTTCAAAGACATCTTTGTATTTTGGATTTGCCTCGTAGCGGTGGCGGTGTCGCTCTTTTACGCTCTTTGCGTTGCCATAAATTTCAGCCAAAAGCGTCTTTGGCTTGATGTCGCAATTATAAGCACCTAGCCTCATAGTGCCGCCAAGTGGGCTTGTGTGCGTTCTTATCTGCTTTTTGCCGTGGGCATCGATGAAGCTATCTATTAGATAGATGATAGGATTTTTGCACTCTTTGTTAAACTCCATAGAATTTGCATCTTCTAAGCCCAAAACATCCCTTGCAAACTCGATTAGTGCCAGCTGCATACCAAGGCAAATTCCAAGATAAGGGATCTTATTTTCACGAGCAAATTTTATGGCTTGCATCTTGCCTAAAACGCCTCTTTCTCCAAAGCCGCCAGCTACTAAGATGCCATCCACGTCCTTTAAAAGCTCATTTACATTACTCTCTTCTATCTTTTCGCTATCTATCCAGCGTAAATTTACCCTAGCGTCCAAATTTGCTCCAGCATGGATGATGCCCTCAGTTAGGCTCTTGTAGCTCTCTTTTAGATCGATATATTTGCCTACAAAGGCGATTGTAGTTTCGTTTGTTGGAGCGATAATCCTTTTTACTAGGCTATCCCAGTTTGCCATGTCTGGTTTTAGCTCGCCAAAGCCTAAATTTTCAGCGATCGGCGTTAATATATCTTGCTTTAAAAATGAGAGTGGAATTTGATAGATACTTGCGCTGTCTAAGCTTTCTATAACGCAGTTTTTCTCCACACCACAGCTTGCTGCGATCTTATCTTTTAGCTCACGGTTTAGTGGCATTTCAGATCTGCAGATGATGATATCTGGGGTTATGCCGATACGTCTTAGCTCGCCTACGCTGTGCTGGGTTGGCTTTGTTTTTAGCTCGCCAGCTACTTTGATAAATGGCACAAGCGTTAGGTGGATATTTAGCGCTCTTTTTTTGCCAACCTCTACTCTTAGCGCTCTTATCGCCTCTAAAAATGGCAAACCCTCGATGTCGCCAACGGTTCCACCTATCTCAACGATGAGTACATCTTTGCCCTCGCCTGCTTTTTTGATACGATCAACGATCTCGCCAACGATGTGAGGGATCACTTGTATAGTCTTTCCAAGGTAGTCGCCACGTCGCTCTTTTTCGATGACTGAGCTATAAACCCTGCCCGTTGTGAAGTTATTATCCTGACTTAGGCTCTCATCTAAAAATCTCTCGTAGTGACCAAGGTCAAGATCAGTTTCAGCACCATCGTCTGTGACAAAGACTTCGCCGTGCTCTAGTGGGCTCATCGTGCCTGGATCTACGTTGATATATGGGTCAGCTTTTAAAACGCTCACCTTTAAGCCAGAATTTTTAAGTAATGTCGCGATAGACGCAGCTGCGATGCCTTTTCCAAGTGAGCTTAAAACGCCACCTGTGATAAAAATATACTTCGTCTCTTTTGCCATCAAATTTCCTTAACTTTAGTTATTTTTTAATCTGCCGATTATACCTCTTAAATATTTAGTAAGGCATTAATCGTGCAAATTTTAAAAATTATTCTTTAAGTTTTTTTGTTATAGACTTCGACATCATGATTAAAAACTGCTTAAAAAACATCGCCTCTTTATATATAGACGGCTTTAAAAATATGAAAATAGGCAAGAAACTATGGCTTCTCATAGCGATAAAGCTTATCATTATGTTTGGGATATTAAAGGTCTTCATCTTTGATGAAACTCTTAATACCAAATTTCAAACCGACGAAGAAAAAAGCGAATTTGTAATTCGTAATTTAATAAAGGAATAAAATGTCTGAGATGGATTTTGTTGATTGGTCTAGGGCTCAGTTTGCGCTGACTGCCATTTACCACTTTTTGTTTGTCCCGCTTACGTTGGGGCTAAGTTTTATCATCGCCATTATGGAGACGATATATGTCAAAACTGGCGATAAGGCCTGGCTTGAGATAACGAAATTTTGGCTAAAGCTCTTTGGTATAAATTTCGCTATCGGTGTGGCAACTGGCATCATCATGGAGTTTGAGTTTGGTACAAACTGGGCAAATTACAGCTGGTTTGTAGGCGATATATTTGGCGCTCCGCTTGCGATTGAAGGCTTGCTAGCATTTTTCATGGAGAGTACATTTTTTGCCATTATGTTTTTTGGCTGGGATAAAGTTAGCAAGAAATTTCACCTATTTTCAACTTGGCTTGTTGCGATCGGTTCAAATTTAAGCGCACTTTGGATCTTGATCGCAAATGGCTGGATGCAGTATCCAATAGGCATGAAATTTAACCCAGATACCGCTAGAATGGAGATGCAAAATTTCTTCGAAGTTGCGCTAAATCCAGTTGGTATCACTAAATTTTTACACACAGTAACTAGTGGTTACACTATCTCAGCTCTTTTTGTGATAGGAATTTCTGCTTGGTTTTTGATCCAAAAACGCCACATCTTGCTTGCTAAAAAAAGCATCGTCGTTGCTAGCGCATTTGGCCTTATCACTTCGGCATTTTTGCTACTTAGCGGCGATGAGAGCGCATACCTTGCAGCTCAAAAACAGCCTATGAAACTTGCAGCCATGGAGGGACTTTACAAGGGCGAAACTAACGCTGGCCTAGTTGCTGCTGGCATTTTAAACCCAGCTAAAAAGCTTGGCGATGAGAGCGAGCCATTTTTATTTGAGATAAAGGTGCCTTACGCACTTGGCATCATGGCAAACAGAGAGCTTGACTCATTTACACCGGGCATAAATGACCTACTTTATGGCAACAGCGAGCACAATCTAATAAGCGTAGAAGAGAAGATGGCAAAAGGCAAAGTAGCTATCGAAGCTCTTAAAAACTACAAAGAGGCTAAAAAAGCAAATGACGAGAGCTTGATGAAAAGCTCACTTTCAAATTTAGAGAGCAACCTAAATTTCTTAGGATATGGCTATCTTAAGGACGCAAAAGATGCTGTGCCACCTGTTGCACTTACATTTTATAGCTTCCACATCATGGTCGCTCTTGGCACTTACTTTATAGCTCTTTTTGCTATCACCCTTTATCTAAATCTCTCAAGAAAATATAAATTTGAAAACATAAGAGTATTTTTGTGGGTCTGCCTCTTTACCATACCGCTTGGCTACATCGCAGCTGAGGCTGGCTGGATAGTAGCAGAGGTCGGCCGTCAGCCATGGGCGATACAAGATCTCATGACCGTTGGCGTCGGAGCTACAAATTTATCTGACTCAAATGTCAAAATTTCATTTACATTATTTGCTGTTTTATTTACGGTCTTGCTGATAGCCGAGATCAAGATCATGCTTAAGCAAATAAAGATAGGATTTAACGATCATGCATAGTTTAAGCTTAGAAAATTTACAAATTTATTGGTGGTTTATAGTTAGCCTTCTTGGCGGACTTTTGGTATTTATGATGTTTGTTCAAGGCGGTCAGTCGCTCATCTTTAGCCTTGGCAAGGACGAGCTTAAAAAAGATATGCTCATAAATTCTATCGGTAGAAAATGGGAGCTTACATTTACAACGCTTGTTATGTTTGGTGGCGCGTGCTTTGCGGCATTCCCGCTATTTTACGCTACTAGTTTTGGTGGCGCTTACTGGGTTTGGCTGGCTATTTTATTTTGCTTTATCATCCAAGCTGTAAGCTACGAGTACCGCAAAAAACCTAATAACTTCTTAGGCGCTAGGACTTATGAAATTTTCCTTTTCATAAATGGCTCACTTGGCGTTATCCTTATTGGTATGGCAGTTAGTACATTTTTTAGTGGCAGCGACTTTATGCTAAATGAGCACAATTTTGTCGAGTGGAAGACTCCGTTTCGCGGTCTTGAGGCATTGGCAAATCCTTACTTGTATTTGCTTGGCATAGCGATGTTTTTCCTATCTCGCATAGGCGGCTGCTTGTATCTTATAAACAACATCGCTGATGGCGAATTTATACAAAACGCTAGAAAACAGCTACTTATCAACACCGTGCTTTTCTTGCCATTTTTCCTAGGCTTTCTTGCTTGGATACTTACAAAAGATGGCTTTGCATACGACGCAAACGGCGTAGTTAGCCTTGTTGCTTACAAATACGCCATAAATTTGATCGAGATGCCTGTCGCTGGCGTGCTACTACTTGTTGGCGTGCTTTTGGTGCTTGTTGGAATTTTCCAAGGAGCATTTACAAAAAGCATCCGTGGAATTTTTGCTTACGGCGTTGGCGTAACTCTTGCTGTAACCGCGCTATTTTTGATAACAGGACTAAATGGCACTGCATTTTATCCGTCATTTAGCGATCTTTCTAGCTCGCTAACTATCAAAAATGCAAGCTCTAGCCACTACACACTTGGCGTTATGGCTTATGTTAGCTTACTAGTGCCAGTAGTACTTGCCTATATATTCATCGTCTGGAGAGCGATAGATAGCAAGAAGATCACGCAAGATGAGATCAAAAACGATCATCACGCATACTAAGGATAAAAGATGTTAGAAGCAGGAATTTTTTTGATACTTTGGCCAGTAACGCTATTTATTAGCTACAAATTTGTTCTCTTTTCTCTCAAGAAATTTGACGCAAATAACTAAAATTTAGGGGCATTTGCTCCTAAATTCTTCTTTTATTTTTACCTCTTAAAACGACTTCTTTATAAATTTGTTTAAGCCTCTTTTTATATAAGCGTTAGTTTTGCGTGAAATTTGGGGAGTAAGATATCATTAAATTTCACAAAGGAGCGAAAATGAGCAAGAATTTCTTAGGTTCAGTTGCCCTTGCGGCTGTTTTGGTGAGTGGTTTTGGCTTTAGTGCTCCACTAAACGCTGGGGTCTTGGCTCATCAAGTAAAGGTTCAAGGAGAGCTTGGCTCAGTCTTTATAAACCCCTACGACGTATCGCCGCTAACTGCTATCATCGATAGAGCTGGCAAGGACATCAAAGATATACACGTCAAAGTAAAGGGCAAGCCAGATGGCGGCATCGATATCGACTACAACATCTCAGAGCATGCCTTGCTCACGCATGATGGTGTGCCTATTTGGGGACTTTATCCTGACTATCTAAACGAGGTCGAGCTTAGTTATACATTTAACGGAGCTAAAAAGGTTGAGACATATAAAATTTACGCCCAACCTATCGTCACATATAGCCGTGATTTTAGGTTCTCACACATGCAAAAAACTCACGTCAAAAAGGTCGATCCTGCCTTTAAAAACAGGCTCTATCTCATAAACAACACAATAACAAGCGTCTATAAACCGCTTGATTGGAAAAATGGCGGGGCTGCTAGCTGGAACGACTTTACCGAAAACTACATCGTAGATACCAAGGGCGAGGTCAGATGGTATCTTGACTATCAAAAATTTTACGACCGCAGCGAGAGAAGAGTGATGGATGGGGGCATGATGATGGGCTTTCATCAGCTAAAAAACGGCGATATCAGCTTTGGCATGGCTCAAAGATATCTTAGATATGACCTCATGGGAAAAGAAATTTACAACCGCCCACTACCTAGAGGTTACATCGATCTAAGCCACGAGGTGATGCCACTAAAAGATGATCACGCGCTTCTTAGAGTAGCAAAATACAACTACCACCACAAAAACGGCAAAATTTCTCACACCATAAGAGACCACATCATCGAGGTCGATAACACCGGCAAGGTGGTAGAAGAGTGGGATCTAAATGAAATTTTTGGCAACAACGTATATCGCAGCAACCTCATAAAAGCGCTTGATGCTAGGGCTGTTTGCCTAAACATCGATATGGACGCAAAAGAGATCAAGATAAGCGACGATCAGCCATTTGGCGATGTCACCTCCACTGGCACAGGCAGAAACTGGGCGCATGTAAATTCTATCTCATACGACGAGAGCGATGATAGCATCATCCTTTCGCTTCGTCACCAAGGCATCGTAAAGATAGGACGCGATAAAAAAGTAAAATGGATATTAGCCTCGCCTGAGGGCTGGAGCGAGGACTTTAAAGCAAAAGTGCTAACTCCGGTCGATAGTAAAGGCAACAAGATAAAATGCGAAAACTCAAAATGCGAGGGCGAATTTGACTGGTCATGGACACAGCACACCGCATGGCTAACGCCAAGATACGAAAACAAGGGCGACATAAAGCATATAAGTGTCTTTGACAATGGCGATGGCAGAGGCATGGAACAGCCAGCCTTTAAAGAGGAGAAATACTCCCGTGCGGTTGAATACAAGATAGATGAGAAAAAGGGCACAGTCGAGCAGACTTGGCAGTTTGGTAAGGAGCGTGGATTTGACTTTTACAGCGCAGTCACCAGCAATGTCGAGTGGCAAAAGGATAAAAGCACCTACTTTATCTCAAGCTCAAACGTAAATTTACTTCGCCCTGACAAGACTATCAAAATGGTCTTAGTTGAGATCGACCCAAAGACAAATGATATAAAATTTGAGATGGTGTGGATTCTGCTTCAAGAGATGATGTCGCTTATAGAGCGATGGTTATCGATCCTGAAGTGTTTAGTTATTAAATTTTGGTGTGAGACCCCCTCTCACACCGAGTGTATTAGTTATTATTTTGAAATTTATAAATTTCTTCTTTGACGCTAGTTAGGTCAAAATTTATCGCTCGCTCTAGCTCTAGCAAGCTTACATCTTTGTCTATCTCAAGAGCCATCGCTATCTCGTTTAGCTCTTTTGCTTCCTCATTTGCGAGGATCGCACTCTTAAAACTAGCCTCATCTATCTGGCCAAATTTTAAAAAGATCGATTTAAATTTATCTTTTAAAATTTCTCTACTTAGCTTTTTATCTTCTAAAGCCTTCTTCGTGCCGCCATTTCTGTTACAGGTTCTAAATATAAAATCTATTGTTTCATTTACTTCATCGAGTAAATTTTTTGTCTTCTCGCTTTGCATACAAACTCCCTTCACCGCAAACAAATTCAAAGCAAGGCAGACTTTGTCCGCCCTGCTTATATTTTTAGACTAGATAACGTGGATCTCGTCTTTGATTTGAATAGTTACGGTGTTGTTTGTATATGTTGTGTAACCATCTTCTGAAGCACCTTGATGCCATCCGCTGCCCTTAACATCCTCTTTTAGATCAACTGTGTCGCCTTTATCGCCTGTGATTTTTAGCGTATGTTTGTCATCAGTCATATCTAGGACATCTTTTATGCCAACTTTTAGAGTAGTGTTTTTATCACCAGATATATCAAGCTCTTCAAAATTCTTAGCATGATATGAAACATGTTTTAGATCTATGGTATCTTCTGGGCTAGATATGATTAGCTTATCATAGCCTTTGCCACCATCAAGGGCTCCTTTATCATCTACGCCACTAATTACATGTGCTGCTTTGATAGTTAGAGTATCATCGCCATTGCCTAGATCTATCTTAGCTTTATCTATAGCATCACCTTTGATAGTTACGCTATCGTTGCCATCGCCAGTTGAAATTCCAACTTTGGTAAATATAGTATTTGCTACTGTATCTCCTACTATCACAGTGTCATTACCTGCGCCTGTGATGATCTTAGCACCATTAGCAACATCGTCTTTGATCTCTATGTAGTCATCGCCTTTACCAGATATAACAGTAGAGTGATCAAGATCTGCAGCTACAATTAATCTATTATTGCCATCGCCTAGATCTATCTTAGAGTCCATGTTTATCCAGCCCCAGCCATTACCGCTCTTATGGATATTTACTATATCATCACCAGAGCCAAGTGTAAATTCTGCTTTATGAGTTATAGTTTTGACATCTATCTCATAGTTGTCATTACCATTTAGCTGTGGTTGTAACTCAGTAGAAGCTTTTAGTACTGGTCCGTGTCCTTCTAGCCATAAGCCTGTATCATTATCTCCATAGATAGCTTCAGCATTGATCTTTATGTTTTTAACAGGATCAGCTGGCTTATCACTAAAGTCAAATACTAGATCTTCACTTGCTTGTTTGCCCATATTTCCAGCTTCATCTACTAAATAAGCTTTAGCGCTTAGATTAAAGCCATTAGCTGTTTTACCAAAAGGTATTAACTCTTTTGATGGATAGGTAATGTTTGCAACAGAAGTTAGATCTACATATCCTCTCTTAAGATCAAGCTCTGTAATAGTTATTGGTTCTTTAACAACGCCTTTATTCCATGCTCCAACATTTGAATGAACTTCATAATATAGCTTATCACCAACTTTAATTAAGCCTTGATCAACTGCCTCTTTTGAGAACCTAGCGCAGCAATATATAACGTTATTTTCGTTAGATATATTATCGCTCCAGCTATATTTACCATCATGGTTTTTATCGCCAAGGTAATCAATCCTTAAATCAACTATCTTAGTATCAACTGTTACATTAGCTACATATTCAAGGCTAGTGTTACCAGCTTTATCTACTGCTTGGTATGAGATTATATGCTCACCATCGCTAAGAGGATTAGTGATCTTGTAGTCCCAATGACCATTTTTATCAGCTTTAGTGGTAACCACATTCTCATGATGCTCACCATATTTTATGATTATTACAGATCCAGCCTCTGCTGTGCCTTTTAGAAGTGGAGTGTTATCATTTGTAAACTTATCTTTGACATTTCCTGTAAAATCAACTACATCGTTGGTTTTTACATTATCTTCGATACTTGTCAAAGTTACCTCAGGTCCTGTAGTATCAACTGTTACAGTGATTGGACTTAAAGACTCACTCTCTTTGCCAAACACATTTTTAGCAATTGCTGTGATCTTATAGTCGCCATCAGCCCATGGAGAATTCTCCTCTGGTTCGTAGTGCCAATTACCATTAGCATCCACTGGGATATTATCAGCGATTACTTTATCGCCATTTTTAAGAGTGATGGTTGTGCCAGCCTCAGCTTTACCCATTAACGTAGGAGTGTTATCATTTGTTATGGCTATAGTTCCTTCTAAGACATTACCAGTTGTATCTCCAGCATTTATATCGGTTGGGTTCTTTGGATCTATGCCATACTCATTATCTAAAACTGCTATGATAGTTGGAGCTTTTGGAGCAAAACCTACTATTTTTACTGCATCCATAGAACCTTCACTTACATTACCTGCATCATCGACTAGTCTATAAGATGGAGTTTGGAAGCCTCTTGATTTTGGCATATCGATGCTAAATTCATCTCTTTCTATAAAGCCTTTAGCTATATCTTGCGCAGTTACTTTAAAGATATCTGTCCAAGTTTTAGCGTCGTTTCCAAGAATTTGAACCCTATCGCCTGCTTTTACAGTATTTTCTGGGATGTCGATAACCCATTTAAGCTTGCCATCTTTTAGAGCTGAAGCATCAGCTATGTCTATCTTCTTGTCGCTATTTATATCAGTTGTTATCTTAACTGTTGGAGCGCCAATAGTTGTATCAACATCTACACTTGACCACTCTGATACAGCACTTCTGTTGCCTGCTCTATCGGTTGTTTGAACTTTAAGAGTATGTACTCCATCTTCTAGTGCAGCATGTACTTTGCCATCCCAGTTTAAATTTGCCTCAAATGTATATTCCCAGTTACCGTCTTTATCAGCTGTAACTGTTACTTCTTTGCCATCTTTAAATACTGGTCTATCATCTACCTTTATCTTAACAGTTGAGAATGCCTCAGCTGTACCTTTTAGTGTTGGCAAGTTGTCATTTGTTAGAGCATTTTTAACATTACCTACAACACCACCAGCAACATCATCGATGATCTCAGTTATAACTGGCTGTGTAGTGCTTGTATCAACATTTACAGTTGCAACATTTGATGGATTACTAACATTACCAGCTTTATCAGTTGCGATAGCTACTACATTATACTCACCCTCAGCAAGTGGAGATTTTGGAGTAAATTCCCAGTTACCATCAGCATCAGCTTTTACAATGATGTCTTTGTTAATAATGTCATTGCCATTTTTAAGAACGATAGTTGAGCCAGCCTCAGCTGTACCTTTAAATGTCGGTGTAGTGTCATTTGTAAAGCCGTCATTTACACCAAGTATATTTCCGCCATTTTCAACACCGCCCCACCAGTTATCTGTTACTGCAGTGATGACTGGAGCATCCATATGAGTATCAACGTCTATGCTTACTAGAGCAGATGGTTGGCTATTGTTACCAGCTACGTCAGTCGCTTGAGCTTCGAAGTTATGGTGTCCATCGCTTAGTTTAGGTGTTGTAAATTCCCAGTTGCCATCTTTATCAGCTACTGCAGTCCAGTTGCTGATAACTTCACCATTCTCAAATCTATAACTACCTCTACCATCAATCTTGATCTCAACAGTCGCAAATGGCTCAGCTGTGCCTTTTAGAGTTGGAGTGTTGTCGTTAGTTAAGCCACCTTTAACATCACCATTTACTACGCCACCAGCCACATTATCAATGATCTCAGTGATGACTGGTTCATCAGAGTGAAGATCGATCTTGATAGTTGCAGCATCCGAAGGAGCGCTTACTTTACCAGCTGCATTTGTTGCAGTTGCTGTTATACTGTAATCACCCTGAGCAAGTGGAGTTTTTATAGTAAATTCCCAGCTACCATCAGTTTTTACAGGGATATTATCAGCGATAAGATCATTACCATTTTTAAGAGTGATAGTCGTACCTGGTTTTGCTGTGCCTTTAAATGTAGGCGTGCTATCATTTGTTAAGCCACCTTTAACATCTTCGTTAAATTTACCGCCCCTTTGATCATCAATTACTTCTGTGATTACTGGAGCTTCTGGAGCTTTAGTATTCTCACTATCTTCACCTATCACCTTGCTATCCTTGCCTGGGTTGTTAGGGTTATTTGGATTGATGATCTCTGCTGTTACATTGTTATCTTTACCTGGGTTTAGATCAACTGGGATATCAATCTTACCTTTATCGATATCATCTTGATTGATTGGTTTTTCAGTCTTTTTACCATTGTCATCAGTAACAACTACTTTATCACCTGGTTTTACTGAACCATCTTTTGGTATAGTAACTTCTACTGTTGTTTTACCAGTATCTTTGTCACCAGCTTTGTTTTCATCATCAGAAATTTTGCCATCTTTGTTTGTATCTTCTGGGAATTTAATTTCTGGGTTGCTTGGTTTTCTGCTAAATTCGCTGTCGAGTTGTACGTTAGCATGTATAGCTGTACTTTGGTTACCAACTAGATCGACTATTCTATAGCTTGGGCTTTCGAAGTGTTTTCCTGATAAAGTTGCTTCGTATTCAAAGCTTTTACCTAGATCGTCATTTGATAATACTTTTTCGATCTTCCACTTACCATCTTTTCCAAGTACTTGAAGAACATCACCTGCGCTTACAGTGCCATCTTTTGGTATCTCTACTTCCCAGTGGATCTTACTATCTTTTAAATTCTTAGCTTCATCTACGCTTAGAACTCCATTGTGATCTGCATCTTCTTTTATAGATACTTTTGGAGCACCGATAGTTGTATCAACCTCTAGTGCAGAAGTTGCTTCGCTAGTGTTGCCAGCTGCATCTGTCACTACTGCTTTTATAACATGAACACGGCCAACAAGATCTGCTAGTGGCTCTTTATAGTCGCTTGGTTTAAATTCCCAGTTGCCATCCTTGTCAGCTGTAACTCTACCCATCTCTTTATTGTTATCATAAAGAACTACTTCTTGATTTGCATCAGCTGTACCTTTTATAGTTGGCTTGTTGTCATTTGTATTAGTACCTGCAACATTGCCTTTATATACACCACCTTCTACGTTATCAATGATGCCTGTGATCTTAACATTTGGAGCTGTTGTATCAACATCTATGCTACCAGATACTTCTTTGCTAGCATTACCTGCTTGATCAACGATCTTAGCTGTTACGCTTGAAGTTTGACCATCAACTACTGGTACTTTGATCTCTACATATCCAGTTACTCTGTCATTGTAAGTAATAGTATGTGTTTTTTCCTCACCATTTACAGTGTAGTGGATCACATCATTTTCTTCAGCATCACCTGGGACAGAAATTTGAGCTTTTGTGCTAGTGCTATCGCCATCTTTGCTATTTTCAGCTTTATTTAGCTTGCCATCTTTTGGATTTACATCTTCAACAAATGTGATTGTTGGTTCTGATGGAGCTATTAGATCAGCATTAACTACTACAACCTCTGAAAAGTCTGAGATATTTCCTGCTTTATCTTGTGCTCTTGTAGTATATTTATACTCACCATCTCCTAGTTCAGGTAGTTCAAATTTCCAACCACCATGATTATCAGCTGTGACTGTTCCTATAGCTGTTTTATCGCCATTTAGCTCGCTAATCTCATATATAGTGATGACTGAATCAGGCTCAGCATATCCTTCAAGAGTTGGTGTGCTGTCGTTTGTTAGAGCAACTTTTGTTTTAGCGTCTAAAACGTTGCCAGTTTGGCTATCTACATTGTCATTTACAGCGTCTATTACAGGAGCATCTGCAAATGTATCAACATCAAGTGAAACTCTATCAGATGTTGATTTATTGCCTACTTTATCTGTGGCAACTGCTTCAAAGTAGTGTTCTCCATCACTCATAGCTTCAGTTGGAGTAAAGCTCCATTTGCCATTAGCGTCAGCTACTGTTTTACCAACTAGGGTTTTTTCTGTAGTTGTGTAGAAGCTCTCATAAATTTCTACTGTTGCGCCTGGTGCTGCACTACCTTTAAATGTTGGTAGGTTATCGTTTGTTAGACCATTTTTAACATCACCATTTACTACGCCGCCAGTTACATCATCGATGATCTCATCAATTGTTACTTTAACAGTGCTTGAAGCCTCACCTATCACCTTGCTATCCTTGCCTGGGTTGTTAGGGTTATTTGGATTGATGATCTCTGCTGTTACATTGTTATCTTTACCTGGGTTTAGATCAACTGGGATATCAATCTTACCTTTATCGATATCATCTTGATTGATTGGTTTTTCAGTCTTTTTACCATTGTCATCAGTAACAACTACTTTATCACCTGGTTTTACTGAACCATCTTTTGGTATAGTAACTTCTACTGTTGTTTTACCAGTATCTTTGTCACCAGCTTTGTTTTCATCATCAGAAATTTTGCCATCTTTGTTTGTATCTTCTGGGAATTTAATTTCTGGGTTGCTTGGTTTTCTGCTAAATTCGCTGTCAAGTGAAAGGCTAGCTTTTGATGAGTCGCTAACGTTGCCAGCTTCATCAGCAAATCTATACTCTGGAGTCTCATATTTTCCATCTTTTAGTTTGTTGATACCTATGTTAAATGTAGCTTCAAATCTACCATCTTTGATCATCTCATCAGTAATCTCAACAAATTTAACCCAATTACCTTTGCCGTCGATTGATTGGATCACATCGCCAGCTTTTACGCTACCATCTGTTGGGATGTCGATAACCCAGTGAGCTTTGCCGTCTTTTATAGCAGCCACTTCAGCAACGCTTAAAACACCGTCGTTATTTGTATCTTCTACAAATCTAACTTTTGGATTGCCTATTGTTGTATCAACATCTACGCTTGCCTCAATAGATTTAGCACTATGTCCTAGTTTATCAGTCGCTTCTACGACAAATTTATGCTCGCCGTCACCAAGTTTAGTTCTAGGAGTAAATTCCCAGCTACCATCAAAGCCTGCTTTTGTAGTGCCTGCTATCTTACCATCAACAAATACTTTTATATCTGCACCAGCTTCAGCGCTACCTTTTAGAGTTGGAGTGTTGTCATTTGTAACTTTACCTTTAACATCGCCATTTTCTACGCCACCAGCTACATTATCAACGATCTCTTTGATCTCTGGTATGTTAGTTGCAGTATCAACTGTTAAGCTTACAACGTTTGAATTTTGAACTGGGTTTTTGACATAGTCTTGCATACTAGCTTCAACAGTATAGTCGCCATCATTTAGTGGTTTATCTACTGTGATAGACCAGTCACCAAGGCTATCTTCTACATAAACTTCACCACTCCATACTACCTTGCCACTGCTATCTTTTACGCTAACAGTTACAGTTGAGTAAGGCTCTGCAAAGCCGTTTATAGTTGGAGTATTATCTTTTGTAGCACCTTCGTAAGCACCGCTTAGAGCGTCATCACCGTTGTCATCTGTTACACTAGTGATTACTACTTTGCCTGGATTAGTATCTACTTTTATAGTTTCAATATCTGAAGTGTTTTTATTGCCTATCTTATCAGTTGCCTCTACATAGAATGTATGATCGCCATCGCTAAGTTTAGTTCTTGGTGTAAATTCCCAGCTACCATCGAGACCAGCTTTTGTAGTACCTGCTATCTTACCATCAACAAATACTTTTATATCTGCACCAGCTTCAGCGCTGCCTTTTAGTGTTGGAGTATTGTCGTTTGTCCAGTTGTTTTTAGAGCTTATATCACCTGTATCACCTTCAACATCATCAATGATCTCTTTAATGACTGGTTTGTCAGTTGCATTGTCTATTGTAAGGCTTACAACATTTGAGTTTTGAACTGGGTTTTTGACATAGTCTTGCATACTAGCTTCAACAGTATAGTCGCCATCATTTAACGCTACTGGTACATCAATATGCCAATCACCAAGGCTATCTTCTACATAAACTTCATCGCTCCATACTACTTTACCGCTACTATCTTTTACGCTAACAGTTACAGTTGCATACTGCTCACCTGTACCCCAAATAGTTGGAGTATTGTCTTTCATAGCACCTTCATAAGCACCATTTAGAGCGTCATCACCATTGTCATCTGTTATTCTAGTGATTACTACTTCGCCTGGATTAGTATCTACTTTTATCCAAGAAATTCCTGAGTTCTCGCTTACATTGCCAGCTTCATCTGTTGCGATAGCATAGAATGAATGTTTGCCGTCGCTTAGTTTGCTAGTTGTATACTCCCACTCACCTTTTTCGTTAGCTTTTACACTACCTGCTTTTCTACCATCTACATAGACATCGACGGTTGCACCAGCCTCAGCACTACCTTTTAGTGTTGGGGTATTATCATTTGTCCAGCCAATTCTTTCGTTTTTCACGTTGCCTGTATCCCCTTCTACATTATCTATAATTTCATTAATTACTGGTTTAGAAGTATGAAGATCTATTGTTACAGTAGCTACATTTGATGCATTGCTTACATTGCCAGCTTTATCTGTTGCAGTTGCTGTTATATTATATTCACCTTCAACAAGTGGGCTCTTTGGTGTAAATTCCCATGATCCATCAGCTTTTACAGGGATGTTTTCAGCGATGATATCATTACCATTTTTAAGAGTTATGGTTGAGCCAGCTTCAGCTGCACCTTTAAATGTTGGCGTACTATCGTTTGTAGTGCCACCTTTAACATCTTCGTTAAATTTACCGCCCTTAACATCATCTATTACTTCTGTGATGACTGGAGCATCTGGAGCTGTTTTATCAGTAAAGTCTGTATTGCCAGCTGTTCCTTCACCATTACCTTTATTGCCAGCTTTATCAGTTACTTCTACTTTTACATTATCACCTGGTTTGATTGGATCAGTAGTGATTTCGAAATTTCCTTTGTCATCAGTTGTGCCAGTACCGATTGTTTTGCCGTCCTTGTCTTTTACTACTACTGGAGCATTTGGCTCATCTGAATGACCTTTTACAATACCTTTATCTGGGTTACCATCAGCTGGGTTATTTGTATCAACTGGGGTTACTTCTTTAACATCTACGCTTGGAGGGGTATTATCAACAAACTCTGTATCTCCTGCAGTCTCTGTATCACTACCTTTGTTACCAGCTTTATCAGTTACTTCTACTTTTACCTTATCACCTGGTTTGATTGGATCAGTAGTGATTTCGAAATTTCCTTTATCATCAGTTGTGCCAGTACCTATTGTTTTACCATTTTCATCAGTAACAACTACTGGAGCATTTGGCTCATCTGATTTACCTTTTACGATACCTTTATCTGGAGTACCATCTGATGGGTTAGTCTCATCTACTGGAGTTACAGTATCGATATCTACTTTTGGTC
>NZ_CABPUX010000002.1:116177-211278 GCF_902460715.1 Campylobacter concisus
GTTATCTTTACCTGGGTTTAGATCAACTGGGATATCAATCTTACCTTTATCGATATCATCTTGATTGATTGGTTTTTCAGTCTTTTTACCATTGTCATCAGTAACAACTACTTTATCACCTGGTTTTACTGAACCATCTTTTGGTATAGTAACTTCTACTGTTGTTTTACCAGTATCTTTGTCACCAGCTTTGTTTTCATCATCAGAAATTTTGCCATCTTTGTTTGTATCTTCTGGGAATTTAATTTCTGGGTTGCTTGGTTTTCTGGTGGTTTCTGGATCAATGGTAGTATCAGTGCCTGCTGTATCGTCATCACTGCCGCCACGACCGCTATCTAAACCGCCGCTTTTGCCCTCAGCTGGACCTGCAAAATATGCAGCGCCTAAAGGATTGATCGCACTAGTGCTAGCACTTATGTTTGAGTAGTGTCCGCCATGCTCAAATCTTGTCTCGCCAAGGCTCATGCCATCACCACGACCACCGCTATTGCCGCCAGCTGCTGTCTCTTCTAGATCTTCTAAATTTGCGCCATTTAACAATGCTTTTTGAAGTGCTGCTACTTGTGAATCACCAGCAGTTGCCTTTGGATTGAGGCTTAGCGTATCTTCGCCGATCATTGATAGCTCTTTTCCATTATTTGTCGCTATCACAACCTTAGAGTCAGCTGAAGTTGTTTTTACACTCTCACCTTCATACAGGCTATCGCCAACTTTTAGTACTCTTTGGTTACCACTTTTATCTACCGCGATAACCTCAGCAGAACCTGATATAGACTTAATTGTGCCTAGTTTCTTTGCCATGTTCATTCCTTTTGGGCTAAATTAATTTTGGCATTATTTTATAACTATTAGGAGAAATTGTAAATTGTACCAAAGTACAATATAGTTACATTTCTTTATTATGTGTTACATTTATAGAATTTTTTATAATTATTAGGTGATATTTATATAACACTTATATAAAATTTAATTTTCGAGCAAGAATTGATTAATGATATTTTAAGTTTTAAATGTTTTTATTTGATTGTTCTAAATTTTAAACAATATATAGAATTTATAGAAAAATATTTGTAAATTTATATAGAAAGAAATTTAGACCCAAAAAGGGTCTAAATTTTAAAGATCGACGTGGATGTTTTCTTTTACATCGATATAAGCTGTAGTTGTGCCGTAATTCGCCTCATATCTTTCAAAGCCCTCTACTGCGTTAGCAGCAGATTTACTAAAGCCTTCAAGTTTTACTCCGCCACTTGCCTCGGTTATTTGAAGCAAATTATTACTATGTTCGTGTCCGACATCAAGCATATCAGCTATATCAAGAGCTTTTAGAGTGACCTTTTCATTGCTAGTAACCTTTAACTCTTCAAAGCTCTTAACCTTTGTAAAGTCTATCTGACCATCAACCAAAAGCGTATCGTGATCATAGCGACTTCTATTGTCTGAGTATCCACCAAGAATGCTAGTGCCACCCTCAAGCTTCATATCTTTAGATATAAAGACACTATCACTGCCATCCGATAGATCTATTTTAATATTAGTTAAGCTTCCAGATCTTAGCTCCAAATAATCTTTTGCATTTTCATGTCCACTCAAAATCCAGTTCGCATGGTGTTCAGCTGGCAAACCACTAGCTGATGCGTGAGTATCTTCAACTACCACATGCATTTCATTTATATAAGCCATGATATCTACATCTTTTAGGGTAGATGACTTTAAATTTATATCTGTATGATAAGTTTCTCCAAATGAAGGGACTCTACTGCCTCCATTTAGTTCTACGTTATCAAGGTTTGAGCTATCTATATTTATAGTACCTTTTGATGATCCTGCATAGATCGCACTTTTTTCTGCTGATGTTGTTGAGTTAATGTCGGTGTATTTGATATTTATAACGTCTTCATCGCCTTTAATTAATTCATTACCAACCAATTGGAAGGCACCATTAAGCTTATTAGCATTAGTGCTTATGTCAATATCTGTCATTTTTACATGATCAGCTTTTGTACCTGTTATATTTAAGATATCGCTGTTAATGCCAAGATAGATGGTCTCTTTGTTAAAAACTCCACCATTTATGTTTATGACATCATTACCAAAGCCCGCATTGATCTCATTTTTTTCGTGTGTTCCGCCATTTATATTTATAGTATCGTTCCCGTTACGGGTGTCGATAGTGACATTATTTAAATTTGAGTTGTTGATATCAATCTTATCTTTTCCAGTATTAGTTCTAATATCAAGCCAATTTAAATTTGAACTATTGATATTGACCTCAGTGTCTCCAGAGTTACTATATACTTCACTAAAATGGATCTTACTAGGTTCTTCTCCTTCTTTATGACTTACGGTTGCATTGTTGAAATTTAAGACATTATCTCCATTTTGAAGATACTCTACATCAAAGCGTTTGTCGTTGTGAAATTCGCTATTTACAGTTGTTATATGGTCATTATCTATGATGCCACCCTCATACGTATATTTAGCGTTATCTATACTAAATTCTAAGATCACACTCTCGCTGTAGTAGTGATTGTTTTCAACGCCCTTATCTGCATCTTTAAATAACTTTTCTTTATCCCAGCTCTCATAAAATTTTTCACTATTTTCAGACAAAAGCTTACCTTCATTTAGCTCTTTATCGTCTATTACATTTGCACGAACAACTACTTTGTTGATATCGCCCGCTCTTAGACCTTTTATGACGCCACTACTATCTAGGTCTATCCAGTTTTCATTATCGAGTGAATACTGAATTTTATCGTAGTCTTTGCCGTAAGTCGCCTCTCCACTAAATTTAAGCTTCACATCGATTTTTTGATCCGCGTCAGCCTCTGCCACTTCACCCCTTAGCTCAAATATTAAATTGTTATGTTCCCACATATTCGATTTTTCATGGTTTTCGATCTGAAAGCCTCGTTTGCCATATATGCCTATGTCTTTTACATATTTTGAGTCGTATTCATTTATATATTCTGGCTCTGGATCAGGCGTTGGCTGTGGTTCAGGTTTAGGTTCAGGTTCTGGTTTTGGCTCTGGCTTAGGTTCAGGTTGTGGAGCTGGAGCTGGATTTACAGGCTCGACTGGCTCAACTGGCGTAGGCTCTGGCTTAGCACCAAGATCGACATTGATACCATCTTTTACATCTATATAGCCTTTCTCCGTATAAGATCTACCGTTATTTTGAAAACCAAAGTCGGCCTCATATCTTGTAAAGCCTTCTTTTAAACCTCTTCCATACTCTGAAAGCTTAAAGCCTGCTAGCTCTACTCCGCCAGCTGCCTCTGTAACTGTCAAGATATGTTTGCTATCATTATTTTTAATGTCAAGCATATCATATAGATCTTCTAGTTTTAGGCTGACCTTCTCTTTGCCAGTCACTTGTAGCTCTTCAAAGCTCTTAAATTTATTAAAATCAACATTACCATCTATCACAAGCGTATCGGTTTTGTAGTCAGTACCACCATTTATCGCAGTGTAGCCATTAAGCTTCATATCCTTTGTGACGATGACTTTATCTTCGCCGTTGCCAAGATTAACCGTCATATCGTTTAATGTGCCTGATCTTAGCTCTAAAGTATCATCTGTATCTGCGAAATTCCACTTTGTGGCATTTTCTGGGTAGCTGCCATTTATCTTTGTATCTTCAACTACTACGTGAGTTTTGTAGATAGTGTTGAGATTGACATCATCTAGGGTAGATGATTTTAAATTTAGATCGAAATTTAGTGGATTTCTATTTACGTCGGTACCTGTGTTTGTCTCTGTACCTATGTTGATACCTTTTAAATTTGAGTTTTCAACATTTATGGTGTTGTTTTTCGCCTCTGCCTCGATGTGGTTGGCTGAATTTCTATATGTTGAGTCGATATCAGCGTACTTGATATTTATCTCATCTTTCTCGCCTGAGCCAGTTCTTAGGTACATATCTGTCATTTTTACATGATCATCTTTTGTACCATTTAAATTTAATACATCATTTCCGCTATCAAGCGTGAAGCCACTTTGATAAGGATCGGTGCCTATGTAAGTTCCGCCGTTTAAATTTACAGTGTCGTTGCCTGCACCAGTTTCGACGTGAAGTCTCTCGTGTCTTCCGCCATTTATATTTATGGTGTCATCTCCGCCTTGAGTGTTGATATTTAGCCAGTTTAAATTTGAGTTATCAGCATTGATGGTATCTTTACCTTCATTAAGATAGCTGCCATCACCAAAGACTATAGTGCTAGCCACGTCACCAGCTTTGTGGTTTATCGTCGCATCTTTGAAATTTAGCGTATTGTCGCCATTGTCTTTAAACGTAACGTCAAAAGATTTATCATTATTAAACTGGTTATTTACAGTGATATCATGATCATTATCTACGATCTTTTCGCTATTTGATGCTTTTAAGCCACCTATGCTAACTTCTAGCGAAACGCTCTCTTTAAAGTAGCCATTATTTTCTACGCCCTTATCTGCATCTGTGAAAATTTTCTCCGATGGATCAAGTGTGCCTTCATTTTGGTCGTGATCGTTTGTCACTTCAACACGAACGCTTACTTTATTTATATCGCCAGCTCTTACATCTTTTATGACGCCGCTATTATCAAGCGCTTGCCAAGTTTTACCGCCATCTAGCGAGTACTCTGCATTTTCATAGTCTTTGCCAGCAGTTGCCTCTCCGCCAAATTTAAGCGTCACATCTACCTTTTTATCAGCGTCAGCCTCCGCTACTTCGCCTTTTAGGTTGTACTCTAGGTATGATTTGTCATTTGAGCTTCTTGGGTCTGAGCTCTTTTCGTAGCCAAATTCTGACTTGTTTTCAACTGAGATATTTTTAACTATATCTTTGCTCTCGTCAGGTTTAGGTTCTGGTTTAGGTTCTGGTTTAGGTTCAGGCTGTGGCTCCGGAGTTGGCTCAGGTTTTGGCTCAGGTTTTGGTTCTGGTTGTGGAGTTGGATTTTCTGGTTCTGGTTTAGGCTGCGGAGTTGGAGTTGGATTTTCTGGTTGTGATGGCTCAACTGGGGCTACAGGTGCAATGGCAGAATTTATATCACTATCTGAACCATCAAAAACATCACTACCGCCACCTTTTACCTCTTGGTTAGTTAGTTTTACAGCGCCAAAAGTATCTGAAAGTGATCTAAAGCTAGCTGATACATCAGAGCTTTCATGACCGCCATGCTCAAACCTTGTCTCGCCAAGGCTCACGCCGTCACCGCCTCTGCCACCGCTATTGCCACCAGCGGCACTCTCTTCGAGATTTGCTAAATTTTCACCTTTTAAAAGGGCTTTTTGTATAGCTGCTACCTCTTTGTCTGAGCTAAGGTCGTTATTTAAATTTAGAGTTTCACCATCTTTTAGCTCAAACTCTTTGCCGTCGTTTGATGCGATAGTTACCTTTGCGCCGTTTGCTTTAACGACATCGCCCTCGTATAAACTATCTCCCGCGACAACAACTCTTTCGTTGCCATTTTTGTCTATAACTACTACTTCCTTGGAGCCAAGAATGTTTTTGATAACACCTACTTTAACAGCCATCGCTGCCTCCTTTAAAATCAATTTGACACATTATAAATATTTCTTTTAAATATAAAGTAATGTAAATATGATGTTAATTCTTAAGATTACGCTGTTGCAGTGGGTTTTAAAATTTAAATTTTTGATAAATATAAGCAAGACCCCAAAAAGGGATCTAAATTTAAAGATCGACGTGAATGTCTTCTTTTATATCTATATAGACTGTACCTTGACGATCACTACCGTCTGCTAAGTGCGTATTATAGGCACTTTCATATCTATGGTAGCCATTTTCTGCTCCGCTAGTTTCGCTAAAACCATTAAGTTTTACGGTCCCATGTGCCTCGCTAAATTTAACTACATTAGAGCCATTGTCTAAAATGTCACTCAAATGAGCTACATCATTGCCATTTAATGTCATATAAGCACCGCTCGTTACTTTTAATTCTTCAAAGCCAGAGACCTTTGAGAAGTCGATATTATTATCAAGCACAAAAGTATCATAGCCCTTGCCACCAAATATTTGAGTATTATTATCTATATCTGTTCTTGTCATAGTTAAACTAACTGTATCGTCGCCACCACCTAGATAAAATTTAGAATTTTTTATGATAGCTGACGTCACATTTAAAGTATCATTTTGATTATCTGAGAAGTAAAATTCGTTATTTTTACCATGAAATTCTGAGTCGTCTATGTGCATATTGACTTTGTTATTTCTGCCGTCAAATTTAACGTCACCCATAAATTTTGGCCCAAGAAAATTCATATCAAAAAGCGGCGTGTGGTCTAAATTTGCATGCGAGCCTCTTATATCTATCTCGCCGTCTCCGCCGCACACTTTTATATTCATAGTGGTCTTTTCGCCGTCGTTTGCTTCAATCGTAGTGTGGCCGTTAAAGATAGTGTTGTCCATATTTAGCGTATCTACTTCGTTTGGATTAGTAAAGCTAGAAAGAGAAATTTTTGTTTCACCAAAAAAGCCCACCCAGTCGGTATTTATAGTGTCGTTTCCTCCGCCAAGCCTTATATCAGCGCCATTTTTGATCTCTGATCTTTGGATATCGACCACGTCGTTATCTAGCCCTGTATGAATGGCAGCATTTTCCATCGTCGCACCATAAATTTTCACGCTATCTTCGCCGTCATTTGTATATAAAAGCGTGTGATCTTTTATGCCGACATTGTTTCTTATCTCTACCAAGTCATTGCCAGACCCAGCGTCAAATCTCAGCCCTCTAACCTCGATATTATCGTGAATTCTTAGCTTATTATCGCCATCTCCTGCGTCTATCTTGGCATCATTTACGATAGATCTTGTCATATCGACTATGTCGTTGCCATTGTCAAAACGCACATCATTTGCACTCGTGGTTGCGTCTGCAATGTTTAAAATTTGATCCTGCGCTTTTGGCCTCGCATCTGCCACCCTTCGTCCGTATAGCTCAGCAAGAAAATTCTCAGGTTCAAGTATCTCAAGCGACTTTATCTCCTCTATGATCCTCACGTGAGGGTCGTTTTGTCCGCCATTTTGGATCACGCCACCGCTTAAATTTAACCCCTCTTTGTCGGCTACTTCTACGCTCATATTAATCCTTTCTTAAAAAAATTGACTTTTGGATTTTAATAAGCGTTTTTAAATCACATTGAAATATAAAATATATTGGTTGCAAATAAAAAACATCGATATATAGGTATTTTAAGAAAATTCCAAAAGTAGATCATAAATTTTTTAATCCAAATAAATTCAAAAATTCTTTGACGAATACTAAAATTTACTTGGCTGCCATGTGCGGCCAAGCTTTAAAATTTTTGATACTTTAGATGTGATAAAATCCTCTCAAATTTTAAAAAAAGGATCAAATTTGAGAAGCGATATAATAAAAAAAGGCTACACAAGAGCCCCACACCGCTCACTTTTACGTGCGACTGGGCTAAAAGACGAGGACTTTGCTAAGCCATTTATCGGTGTTGCAAACAGCTTTATAGAGATCATCCCTGGGCACTTTTTCTTAAACAAATACGCACAAATTTTAAAAGATGAAATTCGCAAAAATGGCTGTGTGCCGTTTGAGTTTAACTGCATAGGCGTCGATGATGGCATCGCGATGGGGCATAAGGGCATGCTATATAGCTTGCCTAGCCGCGAGATCATCGCAAATTCTATCGAAACCGTGATGAACGCACACGCACTTGACGCGCTTGTTTGTATGCCAAACTGCGACAAGATCGTCCCTGGAATGGTTATGGGTGCTTTAAGGGTCAATGTCCCAACCATTTTCGTAAGCGGTGGTCCGATGAAAAAAGGCCACACAAAAGATGGCAGACCGATCGATCTTGCGACTGCGTTTGAGGCGGTTGGTAAATTTGAAACCAAAGAGATAGACGAGGCCGAGCTAAGAGATATCGAGTGCAACGCATGTCCAAGTGGCGGCAGCTGTAGCGGTATGTTTACAGCAAATTCTATGAACACACTTTGCGAAGCGATGGGTATAGCGCTCCCTGGCAACGGCACCATCCTAGCGCTAACTCCAGAGCGTGAGGAGCTCATCAGGCAGGCTGCTCGTAGAATTTGCCAGATCGCCCTTGATGAGAAATTTAAGATCAGAAACATACTAAATGAAAAGGCGATCCGCAACGCGCTTGTCGTTGATATGGCGATGGGCGGCAGCAGCAACACCGTCCTTCACATGCTAGCCATCTCAAGAGAGGCTGGCGTAAATTTAGACATCAAAGAGCTAAACAAGATCAGTCAAAACATCGCTCACATCGCTAAGATCAGCCCAAGCTTGCCAAACGTGCATATGGAGGATGTCGGCAGAGCTGGCGGTATGAATGCAGTGATAAAAGAAATTTCACGCAGAGACCACGGCATGCTAAATTTGGATAACCTAACAGTTAGCGGCGAGACTTTGGGTGAGCGCGTACGTGCCAGCGACATCAAAGACGAAAGCGTCATCCACAAGGTGGAAAATGCCTATTCGCAAGTTGGCGGTCTTGCCATTTTGTTTGGAAATTTAGCCGAGCAAGGCTGTGTTATAAAAACAGCTGGCATCGTTGGCGAGCGTAAATTTAGCGGCAAAGCGGTCTGCTTTAACTCGCAAGATGAAGCCATAGCCGGCATCTCAAGCGGTAAAGTCGATAAAGGTGACGTCGTCGTCATCCGCTACGAAGGCCCACGCGGAGGCCCTGGCATGCAAGAGATGCTAAGCCCTACCTCACTCATCATGGGACGAGGACTTGGTGCAGACGTGGCACTCATCACAGATGGTCGCTTTAGCGGGGCGACAAGAGGTCTAAGCATCGGTCACGTAAGCCCAGAAGCAGCTGAAGGCGGCATGATAGGCTTGCTACGAGATGGCGACATCATCGATATAGACGTCGATAAATACGAGATAAACGTTCGCCTAAGCGAAGCTGAGATCGCAAAAAGAAGAGCGGAATTTAAGCCAGTCGATAAAGCGCTAACCTCTCGCTGGCTAAGACAGTATCAAAAACTAGTCACAAACGCAAGCAACGGAGCGATATTAGAGGCGTAAACTACCAAATTTAAGCCTAAATTTTAGGCTTAAATTTACTTCACTCCGTGCCAAAGAAGGCGGTTTTTGCCTAGCTTTGTGTCGATACTCTCTTTTATAATGGAGCAGATATACTCTTTTGAAAGCCCTATAGCCTCCTCCAAGCTCTTGCCCTTTGCAAGGTAGCAAGCAAGCGCCGTTGAGAAAGTGCAACCAGTGCCGCTCATCACAAGCGGATTAGCAAGCGGTGTTTTGAAATTTTGCAGTGAGCCATCTTTTCTATAAAGCGTATCTATGCTGCTATCCTCGCTTACATGTTTTTTCACGATGATATCGCAAGGTAGATCTTTGAAATTCCCTCCAAAAAGGACATTTGCCTCGTCTAAATTTGGCGTGGCGACGGTGGCTAGCTTCATTAGCTCTTTTAGCTTCTCTACTGCGCTATCTTTTATGAGCTTGTGGCCGCTCTTTGAGACGCAAACTGGGTCAAGCACGATCTTGCAGTTTTGAGTGAGCAAAAACTCATGCACCACGTCCATTATCTCCTCGCTAAAGAGCATGCCGATCTTTATGGCATCAAAGCTAAATTCATCCGCGAGCGTGCTAAGCTCGTCTTTAACAAAGCTAGATTCAAGACAAACTACGCTTTTTACCGCGTCTGTGGTCTCAGCAACTAGCGAAGTAACAGCCGTTGCGCTGTAACAATTTAGCCTAGCGCATGTCTTTATATCAGCCTGAAGCCCTGCTGTGCCGCTGTTGCAAGAGCCTGCGATGATTAAAATTTTCTTCATCGTTTTCCTTTTGTAAATTTTGGCTTATTATAGGGGATATTAGTTAATTTTTGGGATAAGAAATTTGAGCCAAAAGGCTCAAATTTATGAAAGTTTGTTTAGATCGTTATCGATCTCGATATATATCGTAGTTGCGTCAAAATTTGCATGCTCGTAAGAGTTATCTACTTTTAGCTCATTTGAGTCAGATAAAATCTCATCATTTGCGCTATGTTTGTCTGCTAAATTTTCACTGTCCTCAAGGCTATTTGAGCTGTTTTCAGTCTCATTTGTCTGCGTTTTTGCAAACATATCTTCCACTTTTTCATTCATCTGATCAAGTATCTCTGCGTAGTTTTCTCCAAGAAGCGCTCTAAAAAGTGCATCAGTATCAATGCTATTTTCAGTGCTAGTATCAGCACTTACCACGCTACTATCAAGCCATATCGTGTCATATCCATTTAGCGATATATCGCTGCCATCCGTTGCAGTGATAGTCACGCTCGCACTTTGGCTCTCTCCCTTTATACTCTCTCCGATATAAACCTCATCATCTACGTTTAAAACTCTTACACGGTCGTTTTTATCTATCGCTATAACATCAGATGTGACGCTTTTTACCTTGCCGGCTACAGCTGCCATCTTTATTCCTTACTTTTATTTTTTGATTTATTCTAGTGTTTTTTATTAAATTTGTATATTGTACTTTGGTACAAAGATGGTTTTAAGAGCGTTTTTTGGGAGCAAAAAGAGAAATTTAAAAGAAGAAATTTGGGCTAAAAAGCCCAAATTTTATACAAGTTGTTTGTTTATATCATTATCGACATCTATATAGATAGTTTTTGGAGTATCTGCGCTTGTTTGACCCTCATATCTTGTATATCCAGCTTCGACACCATTTTGACTTGCAGCCTCAGTAAATCCTTTTAATGAAACGCTATCTTTGTTGTCGCCACTTATTTTTAAGATAGTATTTACATCATCAGTGATACCAAATACATTATCTGCTTTTAAATTTAGTAGCTTAACAGCTTGGTTGTCATTGCCATGCTCATCCATGCCAAGCTGGATCTCTTCAAAATTCTTGATCGCATTAGTTAAAGATTTATTGTCTATCTTATCAAAGTCGATAGTGCCATCCTTTGCCATTGGACGCATAATAAGCGTATCCGTACCAGCGCCACCATCCAAGCTTTGAGATAGAGCTGCTCTTGGATCATCAAAGGTAAATACAACTTTATCATTGCCAGCGCCAGCATTTACTAGATCGCCTTTGTTCATGCCAGTATAGCCACTTCTGCCAGCGTCGATGTAGTCGTTGCCACTTCCTGTGGTTATGACGTCGTTGTTATCTCCTGTGATGATTACGTTGTTGCCATTGCCTGTGCGAATTTCATTTTCACCGCGTCCTGCATGTATGATGTTATCGCCATTTCCAACATTGATGATGTCGTTGCCTTCACTTGTTGTGATGACATTATCATTGTTGTTATTTTTTGCATCTACTGTTGTATTTTTAGCGATATCAGAAATTTGTAGATAGACATCACTTGATTTTACTTCGCCGTTAAATACTGCTTCGAAATTTCCATTGTCATCAAGCGTTACAGAATTTGCAGTTATGATGTGTCCATTTGCATCTCTTAAAGTGATGCTATCTTTTAGAGCTATGCCTTTTACTGCCTCTTCAAAGTGCTGTTTTAGCGTATAGCTTGCGCCAACTCCATTTTCACTTAAATTTCCACTCCATGTGGTTTTATTTGCGGCTGGATCGTAGTGTAAATTTGAGTCATTTATCGTTGCAGCTGTTGCATCGATCGTAAATCTGATAGAGTTGTAAAGTAGCTCATCTCCACCTTGATATTTACCATCGATAGAAATTTTATAAACGCCATCAGCCATCTTGCCAGCAGCATCAAGTCTGTTATTATAGCCTGTAAGTCTGTCGTAGTGATCAGGCGTTACATTGCCTATTGGTTTTTCTATCGCTTGAGATAATAGATCTTTTGAAACACCTTTATCAACGTTAGTTGCTACAAATCTAACATCGCCAGTGCCCCATGCTATGCCTCTACCACTATTTAAAAACTCACTTACAGTTTGATTGTCGCTAGCATTACCAGCTGTTGCATCTTCTGGGATCACAGCTCTTAGGTATGGGATAGCGTCATTTGAAACGATCCTTGAGCCATCAGCTCTAAGGCCACTCTCACTCATATCCATAGTGCCCCAAATTTTTTCAGCCGAGCGGTTGTTTGCATTTGTAGTTGTATCATTGCCGTTTTCAAACTGTGTCATAGTTGGAACTAAAATTTCATTTACATGAGTATATTTTGTACCAGCTTTATCAGTCATCTCAACTTCGATCTTATCGCCTAGTTTTATCTTGTGATCGTACTCAAAGCTTAGCACACCATTAGTTGGCTTAGTTGTGCCAACAGAGATTACGTTAGTAGTTCCATCAGCTGTTACTATTTTTATACTCTCGATCTTATCGCCATCCTCATAGTTTTTGAGGTTAAAATTGATCGTATGGTGTTGCCCCTCTTCGTCATTTTCGATGATCTTGATGTTTTCTATAGTAACTGGCGTCTTATCAACTACAAATTCGCTAACTATCGTGCTCTTGTCGCCATTTGAAAAGACAGCAGTTGCTTTGATGTTATAGCTACCATCCTCTAAATTATCAGATGTGACTTCAAATTTACCATTTGCAAATTCGCTTTGGCTAAGCTCTTTTGTAAAGACTTCATGTCCATTTTTATCAAGCACAGTGATGATCGCTTTAGTTGCGCTGCTATCTATGCTGCCCGTAAATGTCGGAGTCTTGTCGCTTAGTACTGGTAGTGGTGCATTAGATGAAAATTTATCAGTTTGAGCGATGTCATCTGTTGTATATTTATAATATTTAGTTGCATCGTTTATGCCTGTATTTGTATTTGCACTTACATTGCTTGCGTCATTATCTATAGCGTCTATTAGGTCTGTATTAGCGACATTTAGCTTAGTTGATGATGCCTGCGCCTCGTTGCCTACAAGGTCGCTAACCTTAGCTGTGTATGTCGCTTTTGGATCGCTTGTTTTAAACTCAACTTCATATTTGCCATCTACCACTTTAGCTGTATGGCTCTCGCCTGTGCTTGATGTGACAGTTACGATCTGTCCATCTTCTACATTATCAACAGTTCCTGTGATCTTTTGAGTTACTTTATAGACATTTCTTGTTACCGTATCTACATAGCTGTCAAAGTCGGTTGAATTTAGTTTTATACCACTTGCTTCTGAGCCAAGTATGCTCTCAGGTCCGCCATCTTTTGAAACAGTTAGTTTTAGCTTGCCCCAGTAGATGTAGTTTGCATAGCTCATATCAAAATCATAGTAACCTGCTTTATCAACGTGTAAAGTTGTAACTGAGGCTCTATTTTCTGAGTGGATAGTGTCATAATCAACCATAGTAACGCCATCAATCTTAAATCTTACACTATCGTCAGTGCCTTTTGCGTCAAATTTATAGTCCCCTGGCTCAAGATACATAGTGCCTTTTAAATTTACCATCGCGCCAGCTGTTGTGTTTTTACCATTAGGAGCATCTCTTACGATATGAATATCACTACCTTTTGCGTTGTCGATGAAGTACTCAAGTGCTTTGAAATTTGGAGCTACCCATTCATTATTTGGAGTTACTACATTACCGTCAAGATCGACCTTGCCTATCATATTATGAGCGCCATCAAGTCCAGAAACTGTTCCAGCATCGCTATCAACATTATCTCTATCACCGCCTTTGCCTTGTTGGAAATTTAGCTCTTTTGCTTTAAAACTTGCCCAAGGCTTAGTGTTGTTCATATAGTATTCGATAAAGTCATTTTGCTTCATACCTTTATGAGCATATTCTGTATTTTCAAAACCGCCAGGTATTTTATTTTTAAAGTCTCTTAACTCAATACCCTTTACGCCATCTTTTTCATAGATATGGTTAAACCAGAAATTTCCTTTTAGTCCGCTACTCATCTCAGACTCTTTTACAAGGCTCATCTCAGTTTCAACGTTTATAGTTATTTTTGCAACTGTATCAAGCACGAAGCTACCAGTATCAGTTGCAGTATTGCCGTCTCTTCCAGTTGCCACTACTTTTACTTTATAGTCGCCATCATGGCTACCATCTACACTTAACTCATCAGTTGTAAATTTAAATTTACCATCAGCATAATCGCTTGGATTTAGAGTTTTTGTAAAGACTTCGTGTCCGTCCTTGTCAAGCACGCTAACAACCGCTCTTACAGCAGTAGGCTCAACTGTGCCACTTATGGTTGGAGTAGCGTCATTTGTGCGAGGTACGCTTGGTGCGTCTAGGCTGTAATCGCCTTTTATAGTGCCAAAATCATCAGTTAAAGTTTTGATATCAACGCTGATTGGAGGTATTACTGGTGCAACAGGAGTTGCATTGCCTGCGTCATTGCCGTCATTATAACCGCCGATTGAGTTTTCTGGAGTTTGAAAAGCTCTACTTGAGTCAGGTAAATTTCTATAATCATCAGTGATATTTGAGTAGTGACCACCCTCTTCAAAGCTTGCAGCACCTAAGCTTACGCCGTCTCCTCCAGCGTTGCCACCTTGGTTACCACCAGCTGCAGTCTCTTCAAGATCAGTGATATTTGCACCATCAAGAAGTGCTTTTTGGATAGCACTTACATCAGCTACGCTATCGTCACCAAAGCTATCGTTGTGAGCTACGCTCTTGTCTAAATTTAGGGTATCTTTTCCGATGATTGCGATATCTTTGCCATCGTTTGCAGTTATGACTACTTTTGAGTCAATATCAGTTGTCTGTATAGTCTCACCAAGAAAAATTTCATCGCCTACTTTTAACACTCTTTGTGTGCCGTCCTTTGCAGTTGCGATTACATTTGCTCCTTGTGAGATGCTTTTTATAATGCCTATCCTTGTTGCCATTTTACTTCCTTATCTAAAAAATTTTGAACGTATTTTAATATTTTGAGAAAGCTTTGTAAATTGTACTATGGTACTAAAATTTGAAATTTTGTAAGAATTTGCCCTAGTTTTTTTAGACTAGGGCATGAAATTTAAGAGTGTGAGACTATTTCGTCTTTTATCTCGATGGTAAATGTCGTACCATTATTATGCGTAGCTGAGTACTCTGTATACCCTTCAGAATTTACCCCGCCTTTGCTAAAGGCTGACATATCTACTTGATCACCCGCCTCGCCATCTATCCTAAGGGTGTTATTAAGGTTTCCACGAGTGATATTTAGTACGTCATTTATAGTTAAATTTAGTGCTACATTGTTTTCACTGCCACCAAGAGTAAGTTTTTCAAAGCCAGCTACCTTGCTAAAGTCGATATTTCCAGCAATATCTAGCGTATCAGTGCCTGCACCACCCTTGATAGTTGTACCACTTCCCATTATTGCATCTTTTCCGATATGAAGCGTATCATCGCCACTACCTAGATCTATGCTACTAGTAGAATGCCAATAATCAGGTGTGTCTTGTAGTTCTCCATTTAACTTTACATTATCATTGCCGTCGCCAGTATTTATTGTCGCGGCTTTTAAAACAGCGCCTTTGTCGATATTTATAGTATCATCGCCTGAGCCTGTTGATATGCTAACCCTTTGTTTAAAGGTATTGCTATCAGTACTGCCTGTAAATGTTCCTCCAAAGCTAGTTTCTCCGCCTATATTTATAGTATCAGCTCCGTTCCCAGTTTCTAAATTTAAACTAGCAGCACTATTTTTACCCACGAAATTTATAGTGTTGTTGCCACCACCCATGTCTATACCAGCACCTGAACCTTCAGCGCCATTACCAAAAGTGTTGTTGCCATTAAATGTCAAAGTATCATTTCCAGCGTCAAACCTAAAACCAACTTTATCATCCGTTTGGGTATTTGTAAGTGTTACAGTAGCATCTGAAAAGTAGTTTCTACCTTGATCGCCAACGTAATTTCCTATCTCGCCACCACCGCTAAATAGTGCATGATCTATGTTGATCTCTTTGCCATGAATGCTTGAAGCGCCTGTAAAAAGTATCTTATCGCTGTCAGTGCCATTTATATTTACGTGAGTTGCACTAAGCCCACCGCTATCATTAGTGCCTGTGTTTATAAAGCTTGTCTTGCCACGCACATTTATCACTTGATCATTATTTAAATCAGCCATTTCGCCATTATAAGAAGAATTAACAACGCCTATCGATGAACCTATAAAGGTAGCGTCGTTTATATCAACCTTATCAGCTTCGTTTAACCTATCGCGATGTGTCAAGAAAATGTTTGTCTTTTCTATAGTGGTATTATCTATACTTATGGTATCTGCGCCTTTGCTAGCATCTATATTTACCCCACTTACAGTTGCGTTTTTGATATTTATCGCATCATCACCACCGCCAAGATAAAAAGAGCTATTATTTGTAGTACCTAAACCAGTGACATCTGCATTTATATTTAGAGTATCTTTGCCTGTGCTATTTTCATAAAAATCAAGACTTATGTGAGCTTTGCCTAATTTCATAGCCTCATTTATATTTACAGTGTCATTACCATCATACATATTGATACTTGCATGCTCATCGATATTTTCACTGCCAAATGCAATGCCAGCCTTATCAAAATTTACAATATCATCTCCATCATCAGTGTTGATTTGAGTGCCTTTAACATTTGCTTTTATACTTACCGTATCATCTCCATCTAAGGTTTTTATGCGGTAGTTGTTGCCATCTGCGTAACTAAGATCGTTTGTTATCTCTAGATTATCATCATTATCGATGATGTAGCCTTCGGCTCTATTTGCGGCTGTTGTTGGTAGTAGGTAGCTGCTAGTTGGAGTGACGCTTAGACTTACACCTTCTTTATAAACGCCAAAATTCTCAACACCTTGGGTAAGGCCATTTGTTGCTGTGCTATTATTATCATCTACACCATAAATTTCTGCCCTGCTACCTTCATTTTGGTTGTGATGGTCTAAATTTGCTTGTCCATAGTCGTCAAGCACCTTTATCCTTACCTGCACTTTTGAGATATCTTCTATATTTACGCCAGTTATCGTGTAGCCTGTTAGTGGCTGAAATGTCGTACCATTGTCAGTTGAGTACTCAACCACGCTTGCATAATCCTCTCCTCTAGTGCCGCCAAGGAAATTTAAACCTAGATCTGTGGTCTCGCCGCTTGGACTTACTGGAGTGCCTGATAGACCTAGTTTATAAACAAGATAGTGTCTACCCTCACCGTTTGCACCTGCGCCACTCTCTCTTGCCTCGCTAGCAGCAGGATCGATGCTAGTAGTGATCTCTACTGCACCAGGACGAGGCGTGATGACTGGAGGATCAGCAGGTGAAGGAGTACCTGGGGTTACGGTGACGCCAGGAGTACTTGGTGTACTCGGAGTTGGTGGTGTTGGTGGTGTGCTTGGGGTACTTGGTGTGACAGGTGTAGCTGGCGAGATAGGAGTTGTCGTATCTGCATCTGTACCTGCATCGTTATAACCACCTATTGAGTTTTCTGGTGTTTGAAAAGCTCTATTTGCGTCGGTTAAATTTCTATAATTTTCATTGATATTTGAGTAATGTCCGCCCTCAGCAAAGCTAGCTGTGCCAAGGCTCACGCCATCTCCAGTAGCGTTGCCACCGCCTTGGTTGCCACCAGCTGCAGTCTCTTCAAGATCTGTGATGTTTGCACCGTTTAGCAAGGCTTTTTGGATAGAGGCTATCTCTGGGTTGTCACTAAGTGCATTTGCCTCTTTATCTAGGCTCAGACTTTCGCCATTTTGCAAGCTAACCTCTTTGCCGTCGTTTCCTGCGATCACTGCTTTTGCAGAGCCATTAGCCTTTATCGTTTCGCCTTCAAAAATGCTATCGCCCACCTTCAAGACTCTTTCGTTGCCGCTTTTATCAACAGCTACGACTTCACCGCCTAGGATATTTTTGATAACGCCTAACTTTTGCATCTTAGTGCCTCCCTTTGGATTTTATTGATCTATATTAAGATTTTAGCTAAGAAAAAAATTTAGTTATATTGTACTTTGGTACAATACCCTTAAGAAAAGCCTAAGTTTAGGGGTTAATAATGTGTAAATTTTTTATAAATGTGTGAAAATTTTTATATTTATCTATATAAATTTTAAAATTTTAAGTTTTTGTTCATCAAAATGGTATAGTAGTTGATAAAATAACCCAAAAATGTCACAAAATTTTTTTCATTTTAAACGCATAAATTCTTAATTCAAAAAGCCTTTATCTAGCCTTATTACCACTAAATTTAGCCTTTTTATATCAAAATGTTTTTTATTTATAACTATCATAAATTTATCTCCACTTGTGACATAAATTTTCTTAAGTTTATCTATCAAATTTTGCAAATTTTCATCTCTTTTTCTATAAATTTTAGCTAGTAGTGACATAAATTTATCACTACTTTTAAGATATTATTAGATAAATATATTAATTTTGCTATTTTGAATTTATGCTTTTTCGCTCTTGGCGACTAAGATATACCCGCTCTCGCTGATGTTTTTAAATTTCACGCCAAGCTCGCGTTTTAAGCGCAAAACGACATTTTGTATAGCAGCCTTGCTCACCTCAGTGCTCTCATAGACAAATTCCTCTATCATCTCGTAGGTGACAAGCTTGTTTAGGTTGTAAGCAAATAGCCAAAATATCTTATTTTGCAAGAAGCTAAGGTATAGCTCGCTGCCGTTTTTATAAATTTTCTCTCTTTTTAAATTTATACTTACCTCATCGCTTAGGCGCACCAGCTTCTCATCTCGCTCGAAGCTTAGGCTTATCAGCATCGATCTAAGATCCTTTATATCGATAGGTTTTTTCAAAAACAAGGTCGCGCCCTGCTCATAGCTCTTGATCAAATTTTCATCGCTATCATACGAGGTAAAGACGATAAATTTCTGATGAGGTTTTAGCTTTTTTATCTCATTCATCATCTCAAAGCCATTTAGCACTGGCATGTGAATGTCGCTCATCACGATGTCAAAGCCCTGTTTTTTAAATTTCTCCAGCCCATCTTGCCCATCTTTTGCGCCTACGACCTGACCACAGTATGGCTTAAGCCCAGTGATGATGAGCTCCCTTGCCATCTCGTCATCCTCAGCTACTAAGATAGATACTTTTTTTAAAATTTCTAGCGCCTCTTGCATCTTTTAACCCTTTAAATTCTTATCAAAGCTTAGCTCAAAAATCGTTGGCTTTAGGTTGTGCGCAAGCGTAATATCGCCATTTAGCTTCTCACGCGCGAGCTTTTTAGCGAAGTAAAGCCCTATGCCATTTCCTTGCTTTTTAGTCGTGTTTAGCCAGGTAAAAATTTTCTTGCTCATCTCGTAGCTCACGCCGCCGCCACTATCATAAACGCCGATGTAGCACTTATTTTCAAAGCTTCTAAATTTTAGCTCTATGACGCGTTTTAGCGGCTCATCTTTGTAGCTTTCAACGAGTGAGTCTTTTGCGTTATGGATTAGGATTAGTAAAATTTGCTGAATGATGTTTTCTATCTGACAGACCTTCATCTCTTCAAATCCGCTAAATTTCACGCTCACGTTTGCACGGCTAAGCTCTGTGTGCATAAGTGTTATTAAATTTCTAACGCTTGTTTGGATCTCAAATTCGCTCACATTTTCAGCGCTTTTGTAAAAATTTCTAAAAATTTCGATTGTTTTTGAAAGAAGCTCGATCGAGCTTTGCCCTTTTTCTAGTAAATTTAAAAGCTCCTCATCGCTTAGCTTGCCCTCTTTTTTTAGCATTATCGCCGAGCTTAGCATCAGTTTTAGCGAATTTACTGGCTGGATGAACTGATGACTTATGCCACTTATGAGCTCTCCAGCCTCGCTCATCTTGGCTCTGTGCGCCAGCAAGGTCTCGTACTCGTCTTGCACCTTTTTTATCTTGTTATACATGAAGTTGTGCAGGCTATTTGCCAAAAATGCAAGTGCGACGAAGGCAAAGAGTAAATTTAGGGCGTTTTTTAGCGCCTCTCTTGTCATGGCTAAAATTTCTTCTTCGTTGTTTGTGCCAGCTCCGATAAACCAGTTCATCGTCGGTATCTCGGCTACTTGGATCAAATTTTGCCCTATCTTTAGGCTAGTGATGTCTTCATCTTTTAAAAATAACTCTTTAAATTTCTCCTCGATCTCTCTTTTAAGCGTCGCATCGGCCATCGATGTGAGGATCTCGCCGCTGTGAGTTACTAAAAATGAGTAAGAATTTGGCGCAAGGCTAAAGTTTTTGATGCTATCAAAGATAGTGCCTATGCGCACGACACCGCAAAGTGCCGCCTCAAATTTCGCGTCTTTTTCAACTGGCACGCATAAATTTAAAGTTGAGTCCTTTAAAATTTTGTGATTTTGCATGAAATTTACGCTTGGGGCATTTGTGTTTTTTGTCTCGACATACCAGATAAGCCCCGCTCGCTCACGCTTTGACATCACCTCTTCTGAGATCTTTTGCCCATCTACAAAGATATCGCCATCCTCTCTTAGAAGTTGCATGAGATCAAATTCTTTTGCATTTTCTTTAAATAGCTTTATGAAATTTGCCACCCTAGCATCGTCATCAATGATATTAGAGTTTTGGATAAATTTTGACGCACGGATGAGTGAATTTAAGCGCTCATCAAGCCAAATTTGAAAGTTGCTAACGATGTTTTTACTAACTGCGATGTTGTTTTTATCAGATAGCTCGATGATCTTTTCTTTTGCTTTGTTGTAGCTATTTAGCCCAAGAAGCACGACAAAGAGGCTTGCTAGCAAGATGATCGCATAAATTTTAATATTTTGTGATTTTAAATTAATACCCATGCGCGCAGTATATCCTAAGTTAGCCCAAAAATAGGGCTAACTAAAATTTATTTCTTAAAATATAAAAGCTTTGAAACAAGCATAAGTGCAAGCACAACAAAGCAAATGCCAAAGCCAAGTAGCGTGCAATCCGCCATCGACATAAATTTAGACGACGGCACAAGATACCAGCCATCTGCGTAAAGATCCACTATGCTCTTTTGCAGATCACTTAGCACCGCGCCATCAGGCACCATAGGGCTGTCATATCCGCAGTCGCCCGTTGGCATAAACCAGTCAGGCGCCCACTTCTCAAGTAGCAAGCCAAATGGATAGTGCGGCTCAGTCGAGCAGCCCTGCACGCCAAAAGGATCATCGCCATGCACCGCGTCGTGGATTTTGGCTAACTTCACGCTATACATTATGCCCTGCACCGCTCCCCAAAAGGCAAAGACGTAGCCAACAAGGGCAAAGAGCAAATTTTTAGGGTTTATGATAGCGATCACGCCGCCAAGCGCCATACACAAAAAGGCAAAACGTATATAGACGCACTGCTCGCAAGGAGGCATATAAGCGTAGTTTTGAAAGAGCGAGTGCGCGATAACGACAAGCGCGACGCTTACAAAGACTAGGATCGCCCAAGAGATGCGTGAGTCTTGAAATTTAGCCATTTTTTTAAAAAAGCTCATGTGGCGCCTTATTTTTTAAGAAGCTCTTCGATGAGTGCTGCCATGCCGTCAAGCGAGCTGATTGATTTTGTCATGATGAGATATTTGCCATTTACGACAAATGCTGGCACGCCTTGAATTTTAGCCACGTCATAGCTCTCATCCCACTTTTTAAGTAGCTCAGTCACTTTTGGATTAGTTAGCTCTTTTTCGTAGTCTGCTTTGCTAACGCCAGCAGCATCAAGCCCGGTCTTTAAAAAGCCCTCAACGTCTTTTCCGTCGCCCCAGCGCTCTTTTTTGTCGTGGTAAGCTTTGTAGTAGGCAAATTTAGCCTTTTTAAATAGCGAATTTTCATCAAACAAGCTCACTCCCTTTGCCTCGTCCATAACGATAAGCACGGCAAAGACCTTGCTCGCAACCTCGCCGTAATCGCCCTTTGTCTTTAGGTGAAATGGCTCATATTTTAGTCCAGGGATTTTCTCAACTACCTTTGGAGTGACGCTCTTGTCGTATTTGTAACAAAATGGGCAAGCGTAGCTAAAAATTTTAACTAGCGTATTTTGTCCGACACTTAGTGGCTTTTCAAGCTTGACGTAGTCCTCGCCCTCGCTAAATGCACTAGCACTGATCGCACCAGCAACTGCAACGGCAAAGATAGCCTTACTAAATTTAGATAGAAAACTCATGATGATCTCCTTTGGATGATTTATTTTGAGTTATTCTACAACCAAGCTCAACCGCACTTTTAACGCTAGAATAAATTTTGGCTGAAATTTATCTTTTTTAAATTTATGATGATGGATTTGGTTTTTTTGTTAAATTTATTGAAAAAGCTCGCTGTGGCTTCCTATTTCAACGCATGTAAGAAGTAAAATTTCGTTTTGTTTTTTATATATCAAGAGTAAGTCTGGCTTAACATGACACTCTCTAAAGCCTTTATAGCTTCCAATAAGAGCGTGATCTTTATATTTTGATGCTAACTCCTCGTTATTTGCTAATTGCCAGATGATACGCTTTCATTTAGCTTTTTAAAAGCTTTCTTAAAACTCTTTGAATACTCTATCTCAAGCATCAAGGCTCTTTTCAAATTCTTCAAATGTTTTAAATCTCTCTACTTCGCCATTTTCGATCTCTTTGATAGCTTTGTCAAGCCTTGAGACCTTATCTCTTTGCTCAAATTCTACATTTGCCTGCCTAGCCATCTCTTTTATAAGCTCGATAAATCCATAGTCAGCATTTTTAAAATCAATCGTTGTAGTCATCTTATGCCTTTAAATTTTTATCTTATTATAACTTCAAATTTATAAAAATAATACACGTTATCAATAAAAATTATTATTTACTTATTTTGATTATTTGGTTATAATCCGCTCAAATTTTATCAAAATAGGAGTCAAAATGAGACAGTATGAAACATACAAATGCGAGAAATGCGGCAACGAGATCGAGGTTCAAAAAGTTGGAGGCGGCACATTAACCTGTTGTGGCGAAGAGATGAAATGCATCACTGAAAATTTAACAGCGGTAAATTTGATGAAGGCATTTGCTGGCGAGTCACAAGCTAGAAACAAGTATGAGCTTTACGGCGACCTAGCTAAAGAAGCAGGCTATCACGCGATAGCTAGACACTTTTACGAGGCAGCTGAAAACGAGAAATGGCACGCAAGGGCTGAATTTAAGAAATATCACGAGATGATGAACGATCCGATCGATAAGATGGATAAAAATTTACTTGACGCTGCAGCTGGCGAAAACTACGAGCATACGACGATGTATCCAGACTTTGCAAAGATCGCAAAAGAAGAAGAGCTAAGAGATGTTGAAAGGCTATTTAACGCGATCGGCAAGGTTGAAGTAGAGCATGAGAGAGAGTATTTAGAGCTTAAAAAGATGCTTGATGAAGAGGGCTTTTTTGAGAGCGACGAAGAAGATATCTGGGTTTGCGAGGTGTGCGGACACGTTCATAGAGGTAAAAAAGCTCCAGGCGCTTGCCCACTTTGCAAAGCTCCAAAAGAGTATTTCAAGCGCGAATTCTTAGGCTAAAAAGCCAAAAAATTTAGCCAAGGCGCTTGTCTTGGCTAAATTTAATAAATTTAAATCTATTTAAAATAAAAAAGTTATATAATCTCCTTAAATTTTCACAAGGAGAAAGAGATGAAAAAATCACTTTTAGTTTTAGCTACTCTTGGCTTTGCACTAAGCCTAAACGCTGCAGATCTTACAGATACTTGCAAGTCTTACTTCTCAGACATCGATAAGATGGTCGAAGCTTACAAACAAGCTGGTCAAGAGCAACAAGTAAAAATGTACGAAGATCAAAAGAAACAATCAATGGATCAACTAGCTTCTTTACCAAAAGAGCAACAAGACGCTACTTGCAAACAAGCTAAAGAGATGTTTGCTCAAGTAATGGATCAAATGAAAAAACAAGGTCTTTTAAAATAAACCTTCACGTGGCTAGGCTCTCTAGCCACTCTTTAAATTTACTTCTCACTTTTACATATCAAATTTGCTAGTTTTGCAGCCAGTGGCGCTATGAAAAATATCACAGGATAGGCGACCATAAAGGCTTTTAGATAAGCTGCTAACCAAATTTGCACAAAGCCGTCAATAAAGCCTAGGTTAAAATATGTCAACATAAAGGACATTATAAGCGCCATAAATGCTGACATTATAAACGCAAAAACATATCTATAAAATTTCGCCGGTATCATGAAATCTTGCCCATAACAGCCTTAAATTCTCTAACGCTATACTCAGCATACTTTATAAACCACCCTCTATGCTCGGCAAAAAGCTCCTCAGCCCTCTCTTTTGGTATGAGATCCGTTTTTAAACTAATAGTAACGATAAACATCTTTTTCCTTTAAATTTACTTGCAAACAAATCCGCCCGCCTTATAAATGGCAAAAGCAGATCTTTTTCATAAATCTCCTAAAATTTTACCTTGCTAAATGAGGTCTCGTTTTTTAGGCCAAAGCCGTCAAATTCATCTATTAGCCCAGCTCGCTCTTTGGCGTAAGCCTTGTAGTTTTCGCTGTGGCGGTAGCTCTCAAAGCTAGCCTCATCTTTGTAAATTTCAACCAGCACCCACTTATTAGGCGCCTCTTTTTGACTAAAGGCAAACTGCGCGTAAGCACCCTCATCTACGCTTTTTTGCATATATTTTTTGATGATCTTTTCAAATTTCGCATCACTTTTTGCCAAAAGGCTTAAATTTGTGATGTGAAAGTAGGCATCTTTTAGGCGCTCTGGCGTTAAATTTTTAGAAAACGCAGCCCGTTTTTTCAGGCTTATAGCCTTTTTGCTAGCTAAAATTTCATCACTCGCACTTACAAATTTCTTATAGTGCGCCGAACTTAGATGCTTTTTATAAGCCGCCTCGTCCTTGTAAAACTCGATCAGATAAAATAGCTCTGGCTTGCTCTTTGCGCTCGCAAAAAAGATCGCCTGCGTGCCTGGCTCGCTCTTTGAGCTTAGTATTTCTTCCCTGCCAAGACGCTCTAGCAAGCTCTTATTATTTGGCGTCGCAAGCAGCTCCTGTAAGCTCACTTTCGCCTCCACCCCAAAGGCAAAAGCCGCCAAAACCGCTAGTAAAAATAGCTTTTTAAACATCAAATTCCCCTTATCACTTCGCCTTTTTCATATCAGCTTTAGCTTTGATCTCTTCTGCGCCTTTTAGATCGATCTGCGCTTTTTCAAAGGCTTTACGTGCTTTTTCTAGGCGGTTAGAATTTTTCGTGCTTGGGTTGCTTTGATAAAGCTCTTCTGCCTTTTCAAGCTCATATTTTTTATTACCGTAGTTCATTTGAGCTTTTTCAAGGTTATTTGTAGCTTTGTCACCACCTAGTAGCTTAGCCTTTGAGGTGACCTTACCAGTAACTGGGTTTCTACCGATAGTGGCATCAAAGTCACGTTTGCTATCTCTTTTGTTCTCACGATAACACTCTTCTTTTCCTCCCACTAACATACCTGCAATCATATCAGGTCTATTTTTAGGATCACTACAATCAACCACTTCTTTTTTAGCTTCTCCTCTTAAATGTTTATTAAAAACATCAGAATTTGCCTCAAAGGCATTTAAATTTATGCAACCAACAAATCCTACAACAAATGCTGCAATTAATGCTTTATTTCTCATTTTTACTCTCCTTGAAAATTTTAAAATTTCTCATATTTTCTCCTTTAAATTATTTTTCTAAAACTCTTTTCATCCAAGCAAAAAGCTCGTCTAAGTCGTAGTCGCCGCCATGTCCTTGTCCCCAGACCGCTTCGAAATCAACCTCTTTGCCAGCATTTTTAAGCGAAAGTGCAAGCATAGCAGGCACGGCAAGGGATAGGTCAGTGTCATTTGTGCCCTGTCTTATGCGGTAAAATTTCGCCGCCTCTTTATTTTTAGTGTAGTTCATCGCATTCATCATCTTTATGACGCCAGCATCCGCCATCTCGCCGCCACTTCGCTCTTTTGCAAATTTAGTAAAGTGCTTTGCAGGCGTTTTGCTATCTCCAAAAAGGTCATTTTCTGGATTTTCTAGCCCAAGGCCGTCAAAGGCAACAACCGCTTTGGCACGTTTTAGCGAGGCGATGAAGTCCTCAAATTTGAATGTATATCCAAGCGAGCAGCCCTGCGTGTCAAGAGTTATAAATTTAGGTGTGAACGTGCTTTTGTCGCTGCTTTTTGTAGCGGTAAATGCCTTTGAGATGAGGGCGTTTATATACTCTTTGAAGCTGCCCTCGCCATTTTCATCAAGGCTTAGCGCGTGGCCTTTGGCGTCTTTTAAATTTAGCGAGTTTAGATAGGCTGGAAATTTACTCTTTAGCTCGCGTGAGAGCTCTTTTTGCGTGGCGTTTAGCTCGCCTGTGATCATCTTTGGCTTTTTGCTCCTGTCGTTAAAAGTGCTCGCATCAAGACTTGAAAAATCAATCCTTTCAAATTTATCCAAATCCCCAAACATCCACTCATACGCCTCGTCCTCATGCTCTAAATTTGTCACAGGGCAGTAGGCTGAGACGGCATAAATTTGATCGTCCGCTTTCGCAGCGCCTAGCTCTTTAAGATAAGGCTCATACTCTTTTGCATTTGCGCTAGCTCCTAGAAGTGCCGACATCGCGCCGCCTGCGCTCGTGCCGTTTGAGATGATCTTATTTGCGTCGCCTGGCATAAATTTGTCGTTAAATTTAAGATATCTAACGGCCGCTTTTAGATCGACTATCGCAGCTGGCGCTTTGCCGATAAATTTCTCGCCATCTTTTAGCGTCCTACCCCTAGCGCCAACGCTTGCCACGACGTAGCCTCTAAGAAGCGCTTCAAGAGTGGCATTTGGCTTTTCGTTTTGGATTTCTGGCTTTTGTGGTTTGGCTGGCATGTAGCCACCGATCGCGTTTGGCATAAAGATAGCCCCTTTTTGGTCGCTAAATTTACCCTCTGGCACGTAAAAATTTAGCACCTCATAGTCGCTAGCTGGCTTTGCCACATAGACTATGCCCTCATAGGCTCTAAATTTAAGCGTCCTCTCGCCAACTTGCACGCTTTTTAGCTCAAATTTCTTTTCATCAAATTTAAGCTCACCGCCAAAGCAAGCGCCTACTAAACAAACCCCTAAAATAGCAACTCTAACGCATTTCATGATCTGCCTTTTTATTTTGTCCTACTTTTGCTTTAACGCCTAGTTATCTTTTGGCCCCAATTTGACCGCATAGTCAAATTTTGGCTTACTTAGGCTAAACTCAAAGCTATCTCTATCCACCGCGCCAACGCAGTAGTGGCTATCATAAAGGCGCAGCAAAAACTCCGCCATCTCTTCACTCGTGTGGTACTTTTTAAACGCCTTGTCGTAGTCGTAGCTCTCTTTGCTAGTTGCCACCATGCCAAATTCTGTCTTTGTGGCAGCTGGGGCCAGCACTTTTGCTTGCATTTTCGCCTGCTTATCCTGTGCTAGCTCGTGGTAAAGCCCCTCACTAAAGGCGCTTACGAAAAATTTACTAGCGCAATAGGTCACGACGTTTGGCACGATCTTGTAGCCGCCTATCGAAGAGATGTTTATAAGCTGAGTATCTTTATCTTTATATTTTTTAGTAAAGAGCGTTGAGAGCGTCACAAGAGAGATGATGTTTAAATTTATCATCTGCGTCACTTTCTCTAAATTTTGTTCGCCAACCTTGCCGTAGTCGCCAAAGCCAGCATTGTTTATAAGCGCTTTTAGCTCAAATTTTTCTAAATTACGCCAAAGAGCTAGGACATTTTCTTGTTTTGAAAGGTCGCAAATTTCTATCACGACCTCTACGTCTGCAAATTTAGCTATCTCGCTTTTTAGCTCTTCTAAAAGCTCCCTGCGTCTTGCAACAAGGATCAAATTCTCTCCGCGCCTTGCAAATGCCTTTGCCACGGCCGCTCCTATGCCTGAGCTTGCCCCAGTGATCACTATATATTTTTTCATTTTGTAAATTCCTCCGGACTATAAATTTTCACACCTTCACTGTGATCATCTTGTGCTACTTGCACGATCACTCTGGCGATATCTTCCGCTTTCATCGGACGATACTCGTCAAAAAAGCCTTTTGGGATAAATTTAAACGCCTTTATCGCTAGATACTCGCCAAGTCTAAATTCCTTTCTCTCAGCTTCGATAAGTGGCAGCCTAGCGATATGAAATGAGCTATATCCAAGCTCTTTTATCTTTGCTTCTGCTTGACCTTTTGCCTTTAGGTAAAATGAGCCTGACTTTCTGTTTGCACCTGCAGCCGAGAGCAAGACAAAGCGTTTTGCGCCGCACTCCAAGCCAAATTTGGCGAAATTTATCGGATAGGTCACATCGACTTTATAAAACTGCTCTTTGTGCTTTGCTGCTTTCATCGTCGTGCCAAGCGCGCAAAAGACGTCATCAGCGATAAATGGCACCTCATCTTTAAAATCATCAAAATTTACTATCTTTACTTCAAGCTTTTCATGGGTAAATTCTAGCTCATGCCTAACAAGGGCGACCACTTTGTTATAGTGCTCGCTCTCGCATAAATCCTTTAAAATTTCACTTCCCACAGCGCCGCTGGCTCCTGCTATAAGGGCGACTTTTTTCATGTTTGTCCTTTGTAAATTTTGGATAAATTCTATCTCGCTAAGGCAAAAATTTCGCTTATGGCCTCTTTTGTATAAATTTGCTCCAAGCCCCTACCCTTGGCGTAGTCATAAACTAGCGCCATGATCTCGTCTAAATTTGACTCATCAACGCCGATCTCTATGAGGCTTGTTGGTGTGCCGATCTTGCTAAACCACTCTTTTAGCTTCTCTATGCCTGCATCTGCGTCATCTACACCAAAAATTTCTTTGCTAAAGCGCTTAAACGCCTTTAAATTTCTACTCTTATACCACTTCATCCATGCTGGCATAACCACACTTAGCCCAGCTCCATGCGCGCAATCAACCACCGCACCTATGGCGTGCTCGATCATGTGATTTGGATATGAGTAGCCAGCCGTGCCGACGTAAGTTAGGCCATTTAGCGCCATCGTAGCAGCCCAGGCAAACTCGCCTCTAGCGTCGTAGTTTTCAGGCTCTTTTAGTAAAATTTCAGTCGTTTTCATAACGGTTTTGATGTTTGCTTCGATGTATAAATTTATGATCTCAGGCTGGATGCTCGCCGTAAAGTAGCCCTCGATGCTGTGAGCGATGATGTCAGAGGCTGAATAGACCAAATACTCCTTGCTAACGCTTGCTTGAAGAAGCGGATTTACCACCGATACTTTTGGGTAAAGACAAGCGCCGTGCATGGCAAATTTCTCTTTTGTGGCTTCATTTGTGACGACTGCTCCGCCGTTCATCTCTGAGCCAGTTGCAGCAAGCGTTATGATGTCAAAGATCATAAGCGCCTCTTTTGGGCATTTGCCAGTAAAAAAGTCCCAAACATCGCCGTTATATTTAACTCCTGCAGCCACGGCTTTGGCGCTATCAAGCACCGAGCCACCGCCTATGGCTAGCACGCTATCGACGCCTTGCTTTTTAGCTAAATTTATAGCCTCATTTACCTTGCTTAGCACTGGGTTTGACTTCACGCCGCCTATCTTGCAAAACTCGATGCCATTTGCACTTAGGCTCTTTGTGGCAACGTCAAAAAGTCCGTTTTGCATGATCCTGTCGCTGCCATAGATGATGAGCGTCTTTTTTGCGCCAAATTCTTTCATATATTTGCCGATGTTTTGCTCTTTGTCTTTGCCAAATTCTATTTTAGTAGGGTTTAAAAAGCTGAAATTTTGCATAGTTTTCTCCTTGTTTGCTTTTGTGATTTGGGGTAAATTTTAGTTAAATTTTCTTATTTTTAGCTATTTTTATCGGCGCTAAATTTAGAAATTTCTTAGTCTGATAGGTAGTTTTGATGTGATCTTATCTGGATCGAAGCTGTTTTTTGGATCGCCTAAGCCTCCAAAATTTTCGCCAGTGTTAAAGAATTTTTGTAAGAAATAATCCCCTCTATATCCAAGCTCAAAAAGTAGCTCAGACATCTCAGAGATATCCTTTTCGCTTAGCAGGTCCGCATGCACGGTCGTTCTAACTTCAAATTTAAAATTTATCTCAAGCAGGTATCTAAGCGTGGCGGCAAATTTCTCATATAAATTTGAGCCAGTTATGCCGATAAATTTCTCTTTTGGGGCTTTAAAATCAAGCGCGATGTAGTCGATAAGCCCCTCGTCTATCGCCTCTTTCAAGACGTCACGATACGAGCCGTTAGTATCTACTTTTAAGCTAAAGCCGCGCGCTTTGACCTCGCGTGCTAGCCTTAGAAAGAGAGGATTTGCTGTGCATTCGCCGCCGCTAAAAACTATGCCATTTAGCTTGCCGACCCTGCGGTCTAAAAAGTCGCAAACTTCGCTTAGGCTTATAGAGCCATTTGACCTTACGACCTCGACGTTATAGCAGTATCCACAGCGCATATTACACCCTGCAAACCAAATGACAGCAGCCACTTTATCAGGATAGTCAAGCGTAGTAAATGGCGTGATACTAAAGACTTTTTGCAAATTTAAGGCCCTCTTTAAATTTTAAGACACAAGAAGAGTGCCTTTTTAAAAAATGTATTTTATACTATTTTTTTAAGATTTTGACTATCTTTTGCAGCAACTTGCGTATTCGTCAAATTTAACACGCTCTTTGTGCTCGCCTTTTTTGCCAAGGTTAAAGCTCTCAACTGGCCTGTGATAGCCCATAACACGAGTATAAACCACGCATCTTGTGCGTTTGTCTTGCACTTTTTCTAAAATTTCTTTTTCTGTCATTTTCTCTCCTTATTTGGATTTTTTCTTTTCATTTTCTATCAGCTCTGCATCACAAAGTGGGCAAAACTCATGCTCGCCAGCTATGTAGCCATGCTTTGCGCAGACGCTAAATACTGGCGTTATCGTGATGTATGGGAGTTTGTAGTTTGAGATTATACTCTTTACAAGCTCTTTGCAAGCTTTAGCCGAGCTTATGCGCTCTTTCATATATAGGTGAAAGACGGTGCCACCAGTGTAGGCGCTTTGTAGCTCATCTTGTAGATCAAGCGCTTCGTAAGCGTCGTCTGTGAAATTTGCAGGTAGCTGGGTTGAGTTTGTGTAGTAGATATTATCCCCCTCGCCTGCTTGGATGATGTCTGGATAGCGCTTCTTATCCTCTTTGGCAAAGCGGTAAGTAGTGCCCTCAGCTGGAGTTGCCTCAAGGTTGTATAAATTTCCGCTCTCTTCTTGAAATGTCCTTATCTTATCACGTAAAAAGCCAACCATCTCAAGGGCAAATTCACGTCCAAATTTAGTCGAAATGTTCTCTTTATCGTCAGTGAAATTTCTAAGTAGCTCATTCATGCCATTTATGCCGATAGTGCTAAAGTGGTTGTTAAAGTGCTTTAGATACCTAGCCGTGTAAGGATAAAGCCCTCTGTCATACATCTCTTGGATAAATTTACGCTTTTTCTCTAGGGTTGATCTGGCTAGCTCTAAAAGGTAGCTAAGTCTATTATAAAGTGCGACCTTATCGCCTTTGTAGTTATAGCCTAGGCGGGCTAAATTTATAGTGACAACTCCGATCGAGCCAGTCATCTCAGCGCTTCCAAAAAGACCGCCGCCACGCTTCAAAAGCTCTCTTAGATCAAGTTGCAAGCGGCAGCACATAGAGCGCACGTGGCCTGGTTTGTAGGCGTTTTCGTTTTCTATCTTGTTGCCATTTTCGTCGTAAGTGTATTGCGAGCCGATGAAATTTTGAAAGTAGCTTGAGCCCATTTTTGCGGTATTTTCAAAGAGTACGTCGGCTACTTCGCTATCCCAGTTAAAATCCTCTGTGATATTTACCGTTGGTATCGGAAATGTAAAAGGCTGCGAGCACTTGTCGCCAGCTGTTAAAACCTCGTAAAATGCCTTATCTATGCGTGCCATCTCAGGCTCGAAGTCCTTGTAGGTCATATCGATCAAATTTTTTCTGCCACGCTCGTTTGCTTTTTTCAAAATTTTCTCATCTTTTACGTTTGTAAAGAGGTGTATATCATCGCTCGTTGGGATCTGATCCCTTAGATCGCTTGGGCAGGTGATGTCTATGGTTACGTTTGTAAATGGGCTTTGTCCCCAGCGCGCGGGCACGTTTAGGTTGAAAATAAAGCTAGTGATCGCCTTTTTGATCTCGGCGTCACTTAGATCGTCTTTGAAAACATAAGGCGCAAGGTAGGTGTCAAAGCTAGAAAACGCCTGAGCGCCCGCCCACTCGCTTTGCAAAATTCCTAAGAAATTTGCCATCTGATAAAGCGCCTCTCTAAAGTGCTTTGGCGCCTTGCTCTCGACCCTGCCACGAACGCCGTTAAAGCCCTCGTTTAGCAAAGCTCTTAGGCTCCAGCCAGCGCAGTATCCTGTAAGGCAGTCAAGGTCGTGGATGTGGTAGTCGCCATTTCTGTGCGCTAGGCCCTCTTCTTTGCTATAAACAGCGTCTAGCCAGTAGTTTGCTATGACTTTGCCAGCGGTGTTGTTTATAAGGCCTGCATTTGAGTAGCTGGTGTTTGAATTTGCAGAAATTCTCCAGTCGGTGCCGTTTATATATTCATTTATCGTCTGGGTTGAGTTTATATAGGTCGTATCGTCATTTAGGCCTAAAATTTGCTCACGCTGAAGCTTGTGGGTATGACGGTAGAGCATGAAGCTCTTTAATACTTCAAAATGTCCGCCGTCAAATAGCTCTTTTTCTATCGCATCTTGGATGTCTTCGACTGTTATCGCACTTGATTTTTGAAAGATATCTTGGACTACATTTGTAAAAACTTGCTCGTCATAAGCTTTATTTTCGCTGGCAAATGCCTTTTTTATAGCATCTACTATCTTGTATGCTACAAATTCTTGCCTTGTGCCATCTCGTTTTAAAATTTCACGCATCACTTGCTCTTTTCTGATTGTTTTTTTGATATGGAGTTTAAAAGTATAGGACAAGAAAGCTTAAAAGATAGATAACTATTTTCTTTTGTTTAATAATATTTATCAAAAAATATAAAATTTTAAAGAGTTTTCTTAAGTATATTTTTACATATTTTAAGTATTTTAAAATAAAATTTGATTATTTTTACTTAAATAATTATTTTAATTTTAGTTTTTAAAATAGTCTGTTTAAAATTTTACAAATCAATCAAGCTTATTTGGGTATAATCTCAAAAATTTAAAGGATAAAAATGACTTCGATGAATATACAAATCAACAAATACATACTAGTCTTAAGCGAATAATTGATTAGCTGAACTATGATATGCATTTAACACAATAACGAGCAGAAGTTGTGAATGATGTAAACAAGTCAGATATTTAAGATCATAAAAAATAGACTTAAATATAATAAATTAATATTCACTACACTATATTCTAATTTTTCTTATTTCTTATAGCATATTCAATCCAATTTTCTAAATTGCTTTTTATATCATTATATGTATTATCAGATTTTGGATTAAAAACTGGTATAAATTTTGATAATTTTTCTCTACTATTTTTTATTTCAATATATTCAAATGGATTATACCCTATGCTATCTTTGTAGCCATTTTTATCTTTTAAGTTATGTATATAAATTCCCATTAAAGCCTTGCCTTCATTCCATGCTTTTATTATTTCGTATTTTACCCAGTCTCTATTTGCTGTTTGATTGCCTATTAAGACAATAACACAAGAGCAACTAAACATGTTTTGCGATATCCATCTTTCAATAGCTTGCTTACCTTCTCTTTTTACTTTTTCCCAATCATTAGAATTACAAATTTTTTGTCCTTCGACTACGCCTATATTTTTTATTTGACTAACTCTCCAAATATCTCTATCGTAATGAAAACTAAAAAATACTTTTCTCATTTTTCCCTTTTATTTAAAAAATTCAAAAATTAGAATGAGTATAAAAATACCACCATAAAATGTCCATACGCTTTGAGATTTATAAACATTTAATATATCATAAAGTGTGATCTTGCCATTTATACTAAATTTAAAGATTTCTTTAAAATCTCCATTTTGAAATTTATCAACTTTCTTATTATATAAATCTCTAAATCTTCGTTCAAATAGTAGATAGTATGCATCCAAATATGAAAATGCTAACAGAGGTATAATAGACACAAAAATGCTACTAACATTTGCTCTGAAGATTATTGCGACAGCAATTAATGCAACAGTCCAACCTTTCATTTTAAAAGAATTATCAGCCATTCTTTTGATTGTATCTTGAAGCATTTTTAATTCTTCTGTTAATAATTTTAGTTTGTTATCTTCTGACATATTAAACCTTGTTAGTTTTACTGACAACCCTCACACTCGATCGAGCGGTCAGCTACGTCGTTTAGCTTTTCGCTGTCTGGTGACTCAGAGCGTAGATAGTAGGTTGATTTTAGTCCAAGCTCCCATGCAAGCGTGTAAATTTCGCTTAGATATCCGCCGCTTGCCTTATCTAGGCTCATAAATATATTTAGACTTTGACCTTGATCGATCCATTTTTGGCGGATCGCACCTGCTTTTATTAAAATTCTTTGATCAAGCTCGTAAGCTGGCGTGTAAAACTGCCAAGTATCAGGGCTTAAATTTGGCACGACATTTGGGATCATACCGCTTAGATTGTGCTCGAACCACTTGCGTTTATAGACTGGCTCGATAGTCTGAGTAGTGCCAACAAGGATCGAGATCGAGCTAGTTGGAGCGATCGCCATTAGGTAGCCATTTCTCATGCCATCACGCTTGACCTTCTCTCTTAGCTTGTCCCAGTCGCAGACATTTTCGTCAAATAGCCCACCTTTGTCGTTTAAAAGAGCCTTTGCGTTCTCGTTTGCGGTGTCTATCGGCATGATGCCTTTGCTCCATTTTGAGCCCTCAAATTTTGGATAGATGCCCTTTTCTACGGCTAAATTTGAGCTAGCGTAGATCGCGTTGTAGCTTATGTTTTCCATTATGCTATCAATAAGCGCCAAATGCTCATAACTGCCCCATTTTACGTTTTTCTCAGCTAGCATTTGCGCCTCGCCCATGACGCCAAGGCCGATCGAGCGAGAGGCAAGGTTTGTGTGTTTTACCTTTTTGTGCGGGTAGAAATTTAGATCTATAACGTTATCAAGCATTCTGATAGCTATCGGCACGACGCGCTCGATGTCCTCTTTGCTGTTTATCTTGCTTAAATTTATACTTGCAAGGTTGCAAACTGCCGTTTTGCCCTCGATGCTCTCTTTTTCTACGATGAAAATTTGCTTGCCTTTTAGGCTATCAAGCGCGCTAAGCTTTTTGGCTTTTTTAGTTATGCCGCTATCGACCGTGACGTCCTCTTCTTCGTCAAATAGCTCCTCGCCGCCGTCTTCATAAGTGATCTTGATCTTATAGTAGTTTGGCGCTGTGTTTTGGAAAATTTCGGTGCATAAATTTGAGCTTCTGATGATGCCCTCGTGATCGTTTGGATTTGCTTTGTTGGCATTGTCTTTAAAGCATAAAAATGGCATACCAGTTTCAAAATAGCTAGTTAAAATTTTCTTCCAAAGCTCTTTTGCAAGGATGGTGTTTTTCTGGATATTTTCGTCGTTTTCATACTCTAAATATCTCTTCTCAAACTCCTCGCCGTAAAGGTCGCAAAGGTCGCTTACTTGAGCTGGGTCAAAGAGGCTCCAGCGGCCATTTTCTTTGACACGCTTCATAAATAGGTCGTTTATCCAAAGCGCAGGGAAAAGCTCGTGCGCACGGCGTCTCTCTTCGCCTGAGTTTTTACGAAGATCGAGAAAATCGCTCACGTCCATGTGCCAAGGCTCGATATAAACAGCGATCGCACCCTTTCTAGTGCCTAGCTGATCGACCGCTACTGCGATGTCGTTTGTCACTTTTAAAAATGGTATGATACCGCCAGCTGCATTTTTGTGTCCGTCGATACTGCCGCCCATCGCACGCACCTTGCTCCAGTCCCAGCCGATACCGCCACCAAATTTTGAAAGTAGCGCCATCTCTTTGTAGCTATCAAAAATGCCCTCAATATTATCAGGCGTACTGCCTACGTAACAGCTGCTTAACTGGTGGCGCGTAGTCCTTGCGTTTGAGAGCGTTGGCGTGGCTAGCATCACTTCAAATTTAGAGATGAGGTCGTAAAATTTCTTAGCCCAGCCTTGGCTATCTAGCTCGTTTTGCGCAAGAAACATAGCGATCGCCATAAACATGTGCTGTGGCAGCTCGATGGGCATACCGCTCTTGTCTTTGATAAGATAGCGATCATAAAGCGTCTTTATACCAAGGTATGCAAACTGGAGGTCGCGCTCTGGTTTGATGTAGGCGTTTAGATCCTCAAGGTCGTACTTCTCTTTTAGCCCAGGGATGATGCGGCCTACCTTTTCGCCCTTTGCGAGGTAGTCTTTTAGGTGGTTGTAGCCGTTAAAGCCAGTCACTTTGTGATAAAGGTCGAACAAAAATAGCCTTGCAGCGACAAATGTCCAGTTTGGTCGGTCGATGTCGATCTTATCAACTGCTGTTTTTATAAGAGTTTGCTGAATTTCCTCAGTCGTTATCATATCTCTAAACTGAATTTTCGCATCTACCTCAAGCTCGCTAAGACTTACGTTGCTAAGACCTAGGACGGCTTCGTTTGTGTATTTTTTGATCTTGCTGATATCAAGCTCTTCTGTTCTGCCATTACGTTTTATAACTTTCAAAAATGTCTCTCCGTTTTAAATTTTAATTTGAGATTTTATCCAAAAAGATATAAAAACTCTCTTTACCAAAAACTCTTCATTAAATATAAAATTTACAGCCAAAATGAGAAAGATAAAGGCTTGCCAAAACTCTTATTTTTCTAGTGCGAGGGCGACAAAAAACGTTAAACGTGATGAGCTTTTGTGTTAGTTTTGGAGATCAAAATTTAAATTCGCCAACATTGCCACTAAATTTTACTGGCGCTTGTAAAAGCTACTTGAAAAGTGCCACCCTTGGCTTATAAATTTTGCGAGCTAAATTTAATGTGGTTTTGTATTAGGGTATTTTGCAAGGGGCTAAATTTACCCCTTGCGTTTAAATTTATTTGCCAAAAACTCTGGCGAAAATTCTATCTACATTTTTGGTGTAGTAGTTGTAGTCAAAGCACTCTTTGATCTCATCTTTGCTAAGGCTCTTAGTTAGGTCCTCGTCGTTTAGCAAATTTTGTAAAAATAGACTGTGACCTTGCTCGTCTATCGCTTTTTTGCCCTCTTGCAAGTCCGCCCAGACCTTCATGGCGTTGCGCTGAACGATCTTGTAGGCATCCTCTCTAGAAATTCCACGCTGTGGCAGCTGTAAAAGCACGCGCTGCGAAAAGACTAGACCGCCTGTTAAATTTAAATTTTTCATCATATTTTCTGGATAGACGACTAAATTTGCTATCAAATTTTTGATGCGAACCAGCATAAAATCAGCCGTGATAAACATATCTGGCAGGATAAATCTCTCAACCGAGCTGTGGCTGATGTCGCGCTCGTGCCAAAGGGCGACATTTTCAAGAGAAGGCGTGACATATGAGCGTAGCACCCTGCAAAGGCCAGTGATATTTTCGCTAAGGACTGGGTTGCGCTTGTGTGGCATCGCGCTTGAACCCTTTTGTCCTGGGCTAAAGTACTCCTCCGCCTCATAAACTTCGGTCCTTTGGTAGTGTCTAATGGCAACTGCGATCTTCTCGCAAGTAGAGGCTAAGATAGCGATGGCGCTCACCACGTGGGCATAGCGGTCGCGCTGGATCACTTGATTTGACGCTGGAGCAGCTTTCAGACCTAGCTCCTCGCATGTTAGCTCTTCAAATTCCATCGGAGCGTGGGCTAAATTTCCCATAGCGCCTGAGAGTTTGCCGTAGCTGATCGTATCTTTTGCGTCTTTGATGAGCTTTAGTGCCCTTGCGATCTCGTCATACCAGATGGCAAGTACGAGGCCAAAGGTTATCGGCTCGCCGTGGATGCCGTGGCTTCTGCCGACCATGAGCGTGTGCTTGTGCTCATTTGCTCTATTTTTGACCGCCTGCATAAACTCCTCTACATCGCTGATGATGAGCTCTAAGCTCTCTTTCATCTGAAGTGCGACGGCTGTGTCGATGCAGTCGCTTGAGGTCATGCCGTAGTGTACGAACCTGCTCTCCTCGCCAAGGCTCTCGCTGACGCTTGTTAAAAATGCGATGACGTCATGCTTTGTCGTCTTTTCTATCTCATCGATGCGAGCCACTTCAAATTTAGCATTTTTGCAAATTTTCTCGCAGTCGCTGTCGCTTATGAAGCCAAGTTTATTCCAAGCTTTAACAGCAGCTTTCTCCACCTTGAGCCAAGCGTCGTATTTTGCTTGTATGCTCCACTTTTCAGCCATCTCTTTGCGTGAGTATCTTTCGACCATTGTTGAACCTTTTGTGTTAGTTTGCTTTTGTCCTGAAAGTATAAATTTGGCTTTTTGAGCCAGAAATCACGTCGTGCAATTTCTCTAAATTTAAGTTTTGATTATATAAAATCCGGGCTGAAATGTCGGTTATACGCTTATAAATTTGGGCTTAAGATAGCTCGCTCATTTTTCAAAGGATCATTTTTGCCCTACGTAAATAAATTTATCATTACTGCAGATCATCAAAAAGCTTACGAAATTTTACTCCAAAAGGGCTTTAACATGAGCCAAACCCAGCGTCTCATCGACAAAGGCAGGCTGATCTGTGGCGGCAGTGTCGTGAGCGAGAAAAATGCCATTTTGTGTGGCGATGTCTTTTTGATCGACTATGAGGCCAAGCCAAAGGGACTAAAGCCGATCTTTGAGTGCGAGAGCTTTGCGGTATTTGACAAGCCAAGTGGGGTGCTGAGCCACCCAAATGGCAGGCACTGCGACTACTCGCTAAACGATGAAATTTACACACTTTTTGGGCGAGATGCGAGTGTGGCGCATAGGCTAGACTTTGAAACAAGTGGCGTGATAGTCGTTGGCAAAGATAGAAATTCTACGATAAAACTAAAGAAAATCTTTGAAAACAGAGAGGTTTCTAAAAGCTATGTCGCGATGGTGCAAGGCAAGATCGAGCGAGAATTTACGATCGATGCTAAGATGGATCTGGCAAAGAACTACGACGATGTGAAAATGCGAATGCAAATTTGCGAAAACGGCAAGAGTGCTGTGACTAAAATTTTGCCTATAAAGTATTTTGACGATATTGATACGACTTTAATTCGCACTATCCCACTCACTGGCAGGCAGCATCAAATTCGCTTGCATTTGTTTCATGTGAAACACAAGATCCTTGGCGAACCACTTTATGGTTTGTCACGTCCGCAGATCGAGAAAATTTTAGACAAAGAGATGAGCGAGAGTGAACGGATAAATTTAACTGGAGCAAAAAGACTCTTACTTCACTCGGACGAAATTTCATTTAAATTTGATGAAATTTTTTACACCATAAAAAGCAAATTTGACGCCGAAAGTGAGTTTTATAAATTTGCAAAATAAGCAAATAATCAAAATATTTAAATTTTAAAAACTCTTTCTAGTAAAAATAATCTATAAAAAATTTCATAATTTTGCTTTTAAATTTGAAATAGAGTTTTTATTGAAAAATAGAATTAATTTTTTTTAGTATCGGCGGCGTTCTTATTTAAAAATTTTGGCAATCATTTTTTAGGTTTTGTTTTTCACTCACAAAATTTCATGCCAAATTTTTAGAATTTATTTTGAAGTTTTATTTTCATCTTTCAAAACTTTTATGATCAGCCCAAGTCCAACACCAGCAACTATTACTATAAAAATGATCTCAGTGATATCAAGAGTTGTCATTTTTTACTCACGTTAGTTTTATTGTTAGTTGGTTTTTCTTCTGCTTTAGCTGTACTCTTATCGCTAACGTTAGCTTTAAATTTTGGATTTTCATTGCGCTGTTTTAGCTGTCCGCAAGCCGCACTTATATCAAGTCCTTTACTCTGTCTGATCGTGCAAGTGACGCCATGATCTCTTAGGTATTCTTGAAATTTTAGCATACTAGCAAGATCAGGCCGTCCAAATTCACTACTTTCATGCGGGTTAAAGTAGATCAAATTTACCTTTGCCTTGATACCATGAAGCAATTTTACCAGCTTTTTTGCATCGCTAACACTATCGTTTAAATCTTTGATAACAAGATATTCAAACATTACACGCTTTCGCATATCGATAGGAAATCCCCTAACAGCATCCATAACAGCCTCGATATTATAGGCCTTATTTATCGGCATCAGGCGACTTCTAAGCTCATTAGTAACAGCGTGTAGCGATATAGCTAACAAGACCCCAAGGTCCATCTCACCAAGCTTTTTTATCTGGCTACCAAGGCCGCTTGTCGATACGGTTTGACGGCGTGGCGATATAGCTAGACCCTCATTAAGTGCTAAAATTTTGATCGCTTTACTAACGTTAGCAAGATTATCAAGTGGTTCGCCCATACCCATATAAACGACATTTATGCGCCTCTCGTATGGTATGTTGTTCTCTCTTTTTATCCACAAAATTTGCCCTACGATCTCTCCAGCAGTCAAATTTCTAACAAGCCCGCCCTTTGCTGTTAGGCAAAAAGCACAGCCCATTTTGCAGCCAACCTGCGAACTAACACAAACAGTGTAACGAGCATGGCGACTAATCTTACCATCTTCGTCACTAATCTCCTCTTTCATCGGTAACAAAACGCTCTCTATCTTTAGACCATCTTTTAGCTCAAAAAGATACTTGATCGAGCCATCACTACTTTGCTCAAATTTCACACATTTTAGAGGATCGAGATAAAATTTCTCGGCTAGATCCTGGCGCATATCCTTTGGTAAATTTAACATTTGACTAAATTCTGTAGCATTTTTCTTGTATATCCACTCATAAATTTGCATTGCTCTAAAAGAGGGAGAGACTAACTCTTTTAGCTCTTCAATGCTAAGATCAAGCAAATTTTTCACATATTTTCCTTTATATATTTTGTTAGTAGCTCTTTGGCCTTTGCGTGATTTTTTATAAAATCAGCATGCGCATTTTCATCGCAAAAATTTGTTGCTACGAAAATTCCATAAGCTGGAATTTTAAAAATTTGAGCCACTTTTAAGACAGAAAAAAACTCCATATTTTCTAAAAAATAGCCTTTTTCAAACATTTTATGAGCTAAATTTTTATCTGTTGTAATGAAATTTGATGAATTTGCTTTGATAGTTCCACGTGAAACGATAGAGGAAATTTCACACTCAATCGGCGAATAAGATCTATTTTCTATACTAGAAATTTCAACATTTGCCCCAACTGAGCTTTCATAAATTTGCAAAATTTCGCCATCTTTATAAAGACCAGCTGAACCGACAAAAACTATCTTTTTTGGCATCTGATATAAATTTCGCTCAGGATTTTTTGATAAATTTTGGCACAAATTTTGCAGCTCTGGATTTGCTGAATTTGCAAATTTAGCCTCAATCTTTGCAAGATAATGTGGGTCAATATTCTTTAAATTTATACCCTTTTCATCAGCCCCCACGCATGATCTTTTTTGCAAAAACTTTGTCAAATTTATCGCCATATCGACTAGTCCCACCCCCATCGGCAAGGCAAAGTCAAAAATTTCATTTTTTCCAGCTGAGATAACTAACATCAAAGCCTAACCTCAATGCCGTTTGCCTTAAGATACTCTTTTAGCTTTTTTATCTCGATCTCTCCAAAGTGAAATATAGAAGCCGCTAAACACGCATCAGCCCCAGCCTCAAAAGCATCTTTAAAATGCTCCATTTTCCCTGCACCCCCGCTTGCGATAGTCGGTATAGAAAGCGCGCTAAATATCCTTGTTAGCTCCAGGTTAAAGCCCTGTTTGACGCCGTCATTATCCATAGACGTTAGCAAAATTTCCCCTGCTCCGCGCGACTCGACCTCTTTCGCCCAAGCAAAGGCATCTTTTTTGGTATCGATCCTGCCGCCATTTATAAAAACACTATAACCATTTTCGATCTTTTTAGCGTCAATCGCTACGACGACACATTGCGAGCCAAATTTCTTAGCCGCTTCGTCGATCAAATTTGGATCTTTTATCGCCGATGAGTTTAGGCTCACCTTGTCACAGCCCGCATTTAAAAGGCGTGAGATATCATCTATCGTGCGTATGCCTCCGCCAACGGTTAGGGGTATAAAAAGCTTACTTGCGACTTTTTTTACCACATCAACTATCGTATCACGGCCAAGGTGAGAGGCTGTGATATCCAAAAAACAAAGCTCGTCAGCGCCCTCGTCATTGTATCTTTTAGCTATCTCGACTGGGTCTCCAGCATCGACAAGTCCAACAAAATTTACACCTTTTACGACCCTGCCATCTTTTACGTCGAGGCATGGGATTATGCGTTTTGCAAAATGATTCAAATTTATCCTTTGTCTATCTTTCTGGCTGCCACCTCAAAATATGGCAAATTTGCCCAATTTTCTCGGTTTCCAACTATATAAATAACCTCTTTTGCCCTTGTTAGCGCCACGTTTAGCAGGTTTGGCTTACTAACAGCCCACGCCCTAGCGCCCTTTGTCGCGCCGCCTAACACAAAGACAATAACATCAGCCTCTTTGCCCTGCATAGTATGGATAGTGCCGGCACCTTTTAAATTTCTACAAACATCTTTAAATGGCGTTATTATCCTGATGTTATCTTTATGACTGGCTAGCTCGCCTGCCAAGAGCTCTTTAACCGCCTCGCCCTCGGTTTTGTTGTGGTTGCCTATCCACTCTTCACTTCTAACGTCTATCCACTTTGTTTGCACGTTAGTGTTTGCAAATTTACTTGCCGCACTTCTGCCAAGTATCATCATATCGTCATATGTAGTCTCATTTGAGATATCAAACATAGGGTTAGCGCACCTTCTATGCACAATGAGTGGCGAGCCGACCCAGATACTCTCGCCACTACCTTTTATATATGTGCCGATCTTTTGAGCTTTGTCAGCCCTAAGCTGCACTGATGACTTTAGCAGGTTAAACTCATCTTTTGCCTCGCAGTAACTAAGGATCGCGTTATTTAAACTAACTGGCAGCGTTACGACTGGCTCAAGTTGAAGCGGATCGCCGACCACGACAGCCATCTTTGAGCGAAGTAGTGCGCCTAACGCGTTAGTTAAATTTGCCTGCCCTGCTTCATCTATCAAAAGCAAGCCTATATCGCCATTTAAAAGCTCTTTAAAGGTGTTATTAAACGAGGCAAAAGTCGAGCTAACAACTGGCGTTAGCAAAAATAAACCCTTGATGATCTCACGTCTATGCTTTGCATCAAGGCCATTTTTCTCAGCCATCTTTTCATCGTTAAAGATAACACTAAGGGCACGTAAATTTGTCCTGACAGCCTCTTTGCAGGCAAAGATCGCTGCCTTGTGTAAATTTAGTGCCTCTTTAAAAAGCTCTATCCTAGCCCTAAAAAGCTTTGTCTTGTGAAATTTCTGGTCTATACCAAATTCCATCATAAATGGCATACTCTTTTGCATCTCTTCGTTGCTCTCGCTAATGCTGCCGTTTAGAAAGATATCTAGCTCCTCGCTCCTGCCAAGTATCTTTTGGCGTCTAGCAAAGTCGCTTTGCAACCTTTTGTAAAGATTTATCTTAGTGCCAAGCTCTGCTGCCCTGCTCTCAAGCCCTGCTATCTCATCTTTTAGCTCGTTTAGCCTTGCTTCGTTTTTCTCTTTGCTCTCGCCATTTTGCTTGCTAGCTTTTAAATTCTGCTCGGCTATCTGGCGGTTTATCTCACCAACCTTTATCGCCTCGTCGTTATACTTTTCAAAGGCCTCTGTCTTAAAAATTTGCTGAAAGAGAAAAAAAGGTGGCTTTTCTGGCGTGCTTAGATACTCCTGCAAGGCTTCATTTTGACTAACAACTCTTGTTAGCTCGCTAAATTCAGCCTTTTTATCTTCAAGCTCGCTGCTAACACTAGCAAATTCGCTCTCAAGCGGAGATAAAAGCTCCTCTATCTGCTTGGCTGAGTTATAACTCTCAAGCCTCCTATCAACATCAGCTAGCTCGCTCTTTAGGCTCTTTAGCTCCTCTTCCTTGATCCTGATCTCACTAAAAAGCAAATTTACCTCGTGAAGTGCGAGATTAAATTTCTCCTTCGCCACGTCGTAGTCATCAACGCCTTCGCCAACTGCCAGATATTTGCCAAGCCCCATCAAAAAGCCATCTTGCTCCAAAAACTCGCCATACTCTTTTGTGATCTTGTCATACTGGCTGTGAGTAGCCTCGATCTTTACGCCGTTAATTGCGTTAAAAACAAAATTTGACTTGTTTTGCTTTGAGCCAAGCGCCACGCAAAATAGCCCCCAAGCTGGCTTTGAGATAAAAGACTTCTCGCCATATTTGCTCTTTTCATCAGCCGAGAGTAGTCTTGTGGCTATAAATTTAAAATAATCAATCTCACCCGCATAATCCCCTATGCTCTTTAGCTGGCTTAGCTCCTTGCTCAAAATCTCAACCGCGCCGTTATTGCAAGAGCTAACGACCATCTCGAAGCCTTGCAGCTCGTCATTTAGCCTAAAATAAAGCGCCTTTTCATCGCTGTCATAAACTGGCTTAAAGATATCATGCCTGCTCATTTGCGCGAGCTTCATCGCCCTAAGCGTCACTACTTCAGCCATCACGTCCTTTAAAAGCGTCGTTTTGCCAGTACCTGGAGCGCCATTTACACTATAAATCCCACCATTTCCATCTTTAAATTTCTCAATTATATTGTTTAGAGCCATTTGCTGTGAGAAATTTAAGGCAAAATCACTTGCAAAGGCTGATCTTGGGTAGCGCTCAGCCTTAAAAAAGTCCCTAACCGCCCTTTGATTTAGCTCGTCTCTAACGTCAAGCCGCTCAAATTTATTCTCACTGCCCTCGTCTAAAAACTGATCCGTTAGCTCGTGCGTCCTGCCTGACTCGTAAAATTTGATAAGTAAATTTATATCATCTATAAAAAAGCTATTTAAAAGGCCGTCCGTATCTTTAAAATTTGGATCAGCTATCCTTACTTCAAGCCTGATCACATCTTTGCAAAATGGCGTCTTTAGCGAGCTTTTTATCTCCTCATGGACTACTTTTACATAGTCGCTAAGCCGCATTTTCTCTTTGTGGATAGAAATTTTATCCTTGATGTGCTCGCACTCTTTGTTAAAGTCGTTTTGACTGATCTCTTTTAGGTGGTTTAGGCGCACCATCGCCCATGGAGCCGTTGGGATAAAAAGCTCATTTGATGAGTTTGGCGTAAAAAATGGACTTAGCTCATCATCTAAATTTGCATCTTTTAAGGCAAAACTTTGCTCATTTTTGTAAAAGAGCAGATCGCCAGAGAGCTTAAGCTTATAACAAAATGCCTTTTCAAAGCTCGTTTGCTCAGAGCGTAGCTCCTCTAAAATTTGCTCTTTTTCAAATTTTACATTTGCTAGCTTTGATATCGCAAGGGCGAGCAAGTCAGTCTCAAAAATGCCGCCAAAAATTGAAATTTCTACACCATTTTTTAAAAGCGACCTGTCAAATGCCCTTAAAATTTGCATAAATTTCTCATCAAGATTTGCGATATCAAGGTCCATTGATTTTTTAAATTTGCTATTTGTCTTTTTTGGCTCGTCTAAGGTTTTTGGCTCTAAATATTGTGATAATAAAAAGTATTTTAAGGTATTTGCCCTACTCAAATTTGTGCCTTATTTTGTTGTTATTTAGTGATTATAGTCCATTTTATATATGATTAAACTAAACTTGTAATCATTGTATAAGTAATTTTTGGCTAATATCGCGGCTATGATAAAGGCAAAAAAGCACTTTGGACAGAATTTTTTACAAGACAAAGCGACACTAGATAAGATCATCCAAGCGATACCCAAGGACGTAGAAAACGTCGTTGAGATTGGGCCTGGCTTAGGTGATTTGACATTTAGACTTTTGCAAATTTATAAGACGACCTCTTTTGAGATAGATTGTGAGCTGTTTCAAATTTTAAAGGTCAAATTTGCAAATGATATCCAAAATGGACAATTAAAACTTTTTTGTAAAGATGCTTTAGAGCAGTGGCAGCAAGAGGGCGGACTAAGTAGCCAGAACTACTTTTTAGTCGCAAATTTGCCCTATTACGTTGCTACGAAGATGATACTAAATGCGATAGATGACGAAAAATGCCTTGGGCTTATCGTGATGATACAAAAAGAGGTTGCTCTTAAATTTAGCGCAAAGAGCAAGGATAAAGAATTTAGCGCTTTATCGATCCTCGCTTCACTTCAAGGCAGGTGTGAGCTTTTGTTTGATGTGGATGCAAAGCTTTTTAATCCACCTCCAAAGGTCACATCCTCAGTCATTAAACTACAAAAAACAAAAAAGATTTTTGGCAAAGACGGGATTTTCAAAGATGTAAAACAATACGAGGCTTTTAAAGCATTTTTAAGAGCTGCGTTTGCTTCGCCAAGAAAGACGCTTTTGAAAAATTTATCCACAAATTTTGACAAAAAGGCGTTAGAAGAAATTTTTGAAGACCTAGGCTTAGCTCAAAATTTACGTCCACATGAACTAGATGTCGATTCTTATCTAAAAGTATTTGAAAGATTAAAGGAAGATAATGAACGACAAAAACGAAGAGAAAGTTGTAACTAATCAAAGTAAAAACAACAAAAGACGAAGATTTAGACCAAAAAATAAGCCAAAACAAGAGGGTGAAACTACCGAGCAAACTTCACTAGCAAGCAAAAGTGTGATAGATAACTTCTTTGCAGCAGAGCAGGCTGAAGCGTACGCCGAGCCAAAGAGTCAAAATCCTCGCCCAAAAAAGCAAAGAAATAACAAAAATCAAAACAAAACTGGCGAAAACAATAAGCCAAAAGAGCAAAAACAGCAAAAAGAAAAGCCAAAACAAGAGCAAAAAGCTGAAGCTAAAAACGAGGCAAAAGAGCAAAAAGAGAAGCCAAAAAAGGCTAAAAAACCAAAGAAAAATTTACCCGCAAAGCTAAATGGCAACGAGCAGTGGCAACAAGATATCGCAAGCGCGATGGAGGCAAACAAAGCCACTCACGAGCTAAGACTTGAGCCACTAAAATATCTAAACTCAAGCGAGCATAAAATTCGCATAACGCCACTTGGCGGTCTTGGCGAGATCGGCGGCAATATGACGGTCTTTGAGACCGAAACTAGCGCTATAATCGTTGATATCGGCATGAGCTTTCCAAGCGAGAGCATGCACGGCGTGGATATCCTCATCCCAGACTTTGACTACGTTCGCAAGATAAAAGATAAGATAAAAGGCGTCATCATCACGCACGCACATGAGGATCACATCGGCGCAGTGCCTTATTTTTACAAAGAGTTTAAATTTCCTATCTACGCCACACCTTTACCACTTGGCATGATAAATAATAAATTTGAAGAGCACGGACTAAAACAAGAGCGCTCACTCTTTAGATCGGTCGAAAAGAGAAAACCATATCTCATAGGCGACTTTGAGGTCGAGTGGATACACATTACGCACTCTATCATCGATGCCTCAGCACTTGCGATCACGACAAAGGCTGGCACGATCATCCACACGGGCGACTTTAAAATCGACCACACACCGATAGACGGCTACCCAACAGACCTTGGCAGACTAGCGTATTACGGCGAGCGTGGCGTGCTCTGTCTATTAAGCGATAGCACAAACAGCTACAAAGAGGGCTTTACAAAGAGTGAAAGTAGCGTTGGCAAGACCTTTGACGCGATATTTTCAAAAGCAAAAGGCCGTGTCATAATGAGCACATTTAGCTCAAATATCCACCGCGTCTATCAAGCGATCGAATGGGGCTTAAAATACAACCGCAAAGTCTGTGTCATCGGCAGATCAATGGAGAGAAATTTATACACTGCGATGGAGCTTGGCTACATCAAGCTTGATAAGAAAATTTTTATCGATGCAAACGAGGTTGGTAAATTTAAAGATGATGAGGTACTTATCGTCACTACTGGCTCTCAGGGCGAGACTATGAGCGCGCTTTACCGCATGGCGACAGACGAGCACAAATATATAAAGATAAAGCCGACCGATCAGATCATAATCAGCTCAAAAGCGATCCCAGGCAACGAAAACAGCGTCTCAACGGTGCTAAATTTCTTACTAAAATCAGGCGCGAGCGTCGCTTACCAAGACTTTAGCGAGATCCACGTCAGCGGTCACGCAGCACAAGAAGAGCAAAAGCTGATGCTTCGCCTCATAAAACCAAAATTTTTCTTGCCAGTGCATGGCGAGTACAACCACATCGCAAAGCACAAAGAGACGGCAATTAGCTGTGGTGTGGATGAGAGAAATATCTATCTAATGAGCGACGGCGATCAAATGGAGCTTTGCCAAAAGTACCTAAAACGTGTAAAAACAGTAAAAACTGGCAAAGTCTTCATAGATAATCAAATAAATAAACAAATTTCAGACGACGTCGTCATCGACAGACAAAACCTCGCCGAAGCAGGCGTCGTCATGATAATCGCTCAAATTTCACGTCACGGCGCAAAACTCATCAACAAACCTCGCGTCATCAGCTACGGCCTTGTGGGCGACAAGCAAGACGCTGAGTTTAGAAAAGAGATGGAGGGCGTGCTAGAGCAGTACCTAAGCAACGTCAAAGAGGAGCTTTTGAAAGATAGCAGACTACTCGAGTCACAGGTGCGTCAAGTGATCAGAAAGCACATCTTTAGAAAGGTCAAAAAGTACCCAACTATCGTGCCGATCATCTATCTAATGTAAGGAAAATTTATGCAGACAATGAACCAAATCGCCGCTGAAGTCTTAGAGATAGAAGCAAACGAGCTTTTAAGACACGCTAAAAGCGTAGAGATAGAAGATGCTGTAAATTTGATATTTAACGCAAAGGGCAAGGTCATAGTCACAGGTGTGGGCAAGAGCGGTCATGTAGGCGCAAAGATCGCTGCTACGCTTGCAAGCACTGGCACGCCAAGCTTTTTCTTACACCCAACAGAGGCCATGCATGGCGACCTTGGCATGATAGAAAAAGACGACATCTTGTTAGCCATTAGTTTTAGTGGCGAGAGCGATGAGATTATCAAAATTTTGCCTCATGTAAAGCGCTTTGGCGTAAAAATAGTCGCCATGGCAAGAAGCAAGACAAGCTCGCTTGGTAAATTTAGCGACGCTTTTATAGATATAAATGTAGAGAAAGAGGCGTGCCCACTAAATGCCGCCCCAACAGCATCAACCACGCTAACGTTAGCTCTTGGCGATGCGTTAGCTGTTTGTTTGATGCAAAAGCGAGGATTTAAAAAAGAGGACTTTGCAAATTTTCATCCAGGTGGCAGCCTTGGTAAGAGGCTATTTTTGAAGGTTAAAGACGTGATGAGAAGCGAAAATTTGCCGATAGTCCGCTGGAATGCAAGCCTAAAAAGTGCGATCGATACGATGACACATGGCAAGCTTGGCACGGTTCTCATCGTCGATAAAGATGGTGTGCTAGACGCTCTTTTAAGTGACGGCGATCTTAGGCGCGCGCTTATGAGAGAGGACTTTGACCTAGAAGAACCAGCGATGAAATTTGCAACCATGCATCCAAAAGAGATAAATGACAAAGAGATGTTAGCCGTAGATGCGTTAGCTTTAATAGAAAAGTATAAAATTCAGCTTCTAGCCGTCGTAGAAAATGGCGTGCCTGTGGGCGTTTTACACATCCACGACCTTGCAAATTTAGGACTATAAAATGGAAAAAACAAGACTAAATAAATTTATCTCACATAACACAAACTACTCACGCCGTGAGGCAGATGAGCTGATAAAAGCTGGCAAGGTTAGCATAGCAGGGCGTGTGGTTAGCGACCTTGCTACAAGCGTGGATGAAGATGACAAAGTGCGCATAAATGGCCGTTTGATAAAGCTAAAGAAGGAATTTACAGTTATCGTTTATCACAAACAAAAGGGCGAGCTAGTTAGCAAAAAAGATGACCGCGGACGAAAGACGATCTACGACACGTTAGATAAGAAATTTGCAAAATTTGTTAGTGTGGGACGCTTAGACTACGCAAGCGAGGGGCTACTTTTACTAACTGACGCTCCAGCGATCGCCACAGCGCTCATGAATAGCGACTTAGAGCGCGAATACTACCTAAAGGTAAAAGGTGAGGTGACAAAAGAGGTGATAGAGGCGATGACAAATGGTTTTTTCGCCAAGGATGCCACCAAAGGCGCGCACGCAAAAACCACTATAAAATCAATGGAATTTAAGCCATTTCTAGCTTACAAAGTATTTGGCTCAAGCGGTGGCTATACAAAACTAAAGGTCATCATCAACGAGGGTCAAAACAGAGAACTACGCCGTTTCTTTGGCTACTTTGATCTTGAAGTGATGGATCTAAAACGTGTTAGCTTTGGACGCGTTAGCCTTGATATGCTAAAGCCTGGCAAATGGCGCTACTTCGAAAATAGCGAATACGAAGACTTAAGAGACTTTTTAAAAGTTAATAACGTTAGATACTAACATTAGGCTTGTTTCTATAACAAAGAGACAAGCCAAACCACAATAACTACGAATTTATAAAATGGAGAAAAAATGAAAAAGGCTGTTCTTTTATACACAATCTTACTAACTATTGGATTCTCCAAGGATCTAGTAGAACTTGGACTTGAGGCTTACAGCAAAGGTGACTACAACAAAGCAGTCGAGATATTTACTAAAACTTGCAATGATGGAAATAATGGCAATTGCTATAATTTAGGACTTTTGTATATAAATGGCCAGGGTGTAAAACAAGACTACAATAAAGCAGCTAAATTATACGAAAAGGCTTGTAATGGTGAAATTATTCAAGCTTGTTATAACTTAGGATTTTTATACTATAACGGTCAAGGCACTACACAAGACTACTATAAAACTGCTCAATTGTGGCAAAAAGTTTGTGATGCCAAATATAGTATTGGTTGTTATAATTTAGGGCTTTTATATGAGGATGGTCAAGGTGTAGAGCAAGACTACAATAAGGCGGCTAGATTATACGAAGAAGCTTGCAATAATGGACATGCACTAAGCTGTTCTAATCTAGGTGTTTTATATATAAAAAACCAAGGTGTAGAACAAAACTATAACAAAGCCATAGAGCTATACAATAAATCTTGTGACGGTAAAAATGCTATAGGTTGTTTTAATTTAGGAAATTTATACGAAGAAGGCAAATATCTAAAGCAGGACTACTATAAAGCGGCCAATCTATACAAACAAGCTTGTGATGGCGGATATGCTAATGGCTGCTATAATCTAGGTAATTTTTATGAAAGAGGACAAGGGGTAGAGCAGGACTATACCAAAGCTATCAAACTATACGAAAAAGCTTGCGATGGCAATATCGCCCAAGCCTACCACAATTTGGGAGTTTTATATGTAAATGGTCTGGGTGTAGAGCAAGACTATTATAAGGCAGCTCAATTATGGCAAAAAGCTTGCAATGACAGATACAGTATGAGTTGTTACAACTTAGGAATTTCATACAATAATGGCCAAGGTGTGAAACAAGACTATTATAGAGCGGCTGATCTATACAAACAAGCTTGTGACGATGGAGTTAATGATAGTTGCTCTAATTTAGGAATTTTATATGAAAACGGTCAAGGTGTAGAGCAAGACTACAGTAAATCCCTAGAATTATATGAAAAAGCTTGCAATAATGGATACAATCGCGGTTGTTTTAATTTAGGAGCTTTTTATCTAAAAGGCAAAGGCGCAAAACAAGACTACCACATAGCAAAAGAATATTTTTATAAAGCTTGCGAATTAGGGCTTCAACCAGGGTGTGACGTTTATAAAAAGTTAAACGAAAAAGGCCTTTAATACTAAAAATAATCCAACAGGGTTCTAGCAAATTTAGAGCTTCATAAATTTATATCTTATTTTCTGAAAGTAGGATGTTTATATATGGATTTAGCAGTGTTTCGCCGCGTGCTGCGTAGAGCAAGACCTCTTTAAAGTAGTTGTCGTTTATGCCGTAAGTGTGAAACTCATACGCCCCTATGCCGTATCCCATCGGCGTGATATCGACCCTTGAGTACCAGGCATTTTGCGCTAGGATGTAGCGGTTTGTATCTCTTGAATAGACATATAGCTTGATCTTATCTTTGCTCTTTTGCGCCATATACCAGATGAAAGAATTTGTGACGTCATTAAAAAAGTAGATGTCGCCATTTGGCATGATCGCCTGGGCTGTGTCGTTGTTATCAGCGATGAGCGTCCTGCTCTCATAACATATATATTTATTTGGCGTTAGCTGCTCTATGGGCTCAAATTTGCCGTTATTTAGGACTAAAATTTTATCATCGCTTATGTCGGCATTATAGGCGAGCACAGCTAAAACTAGAGCCAACAAACAAAGAGAAAAAATTTGCTTTATCAAAATAAAAATCCTCTTAACAAATAGTATTTAAGCACGTAAAGCGAGCATATCAGCACGCAAACACTTAGCCAGATCGATGAAAATTTAAGCTTGTGTGAGTAGTTTGTCTTTGTGATGATCTCCACAAGATATGGCATAAGGCCGTAAAAAATGCCCAAAAACAAAGTGCCCCAGATGAGGTAGCCAACGTAAAAATAGTCACTTCTTAGCATGCAGTATGGGCATTTGTGATTTGGCTGCTCATAAACGTAAAGCCCAAAAAAATAGGTGATAGCGTAGTAGCTAAGCACCAAAAATAGTAAATTTGCCACAAAGCTTGCCATACTTTGCTTTAAGAAATTTAGCGCCAAAATGACAAAAAATAGCACGAAAAAGGCGCTCACTAAGCCAAAATTTGTATAACCAAATGGCAGTTTTGGAGCTTGAAAAGTGACCGAGCAGCAAAAGACTGGCACCTTTAGCGGGATGTTATAAAAAAACGAAATTTCTATGCCAAGTTCAATCAATATCATCACAAAAAGGCAGATGAAAATGGCGTATTTTTTCTTTAGATATGGGAAATTTAGAGCCTGCAAGTCAAGCTTGTTTATAATCAGCCAGGTACCAAGCCCAAATATCAGCAAAATTTTAGTGAGCATCAAGATGCCACCAAATTTATTTGAGCCAATCACGCCAGCTGAGCACATAGCCCCTGGCACGATGTCAGAGAGCTCATTTAAACAAAGTGCGAAAAATATAAACAAAACGATCTTTGTGCAGACACTAAAAAGCAAGATCGTATTTACAAGGTAGTTTTGCTTCTCAAGTGAGTACTGAAGCGATGTTAGCGCGTTATAGTCCCACGATCTCACGATCCTGACGACATAAAATAGCGAAATACTCATCAAAACTAACAGCACAAACTCCGCTAACAAAAAGGCGATAACGGCGTTTGATAAAAATACGCTCATACTATCTCTCCATTTTGCAAACTTACAACCCTATCTGTCGCCTTTAGTTCGTCAAAAATGCTATCGTGAGTGGCGACTATGACGCTTTTTTTAAGCGCCTTAAATGACTCAAGTAGGCCTAAAAACGCACGTGCATTATCTCTATCTAAATTTGCCGTTGGCTCATCAGCCAAAATGATATTCGCATCCATTGATAAAGCTCTAGCCACCGCACATCTTTGGCGCTCGCCACCGCTTAAATTTGATACATTTTCATCTCTTTTGTGAGAGATATTTGCGAGCTCAAGAGCCTTTTTTATCATCTCTTCACGCACGTTTGCTTTGAAATTTGTTAGAGCAAACGGAGCTAACAAATTTTCATAGACGCTTAAGCCTTCGATGAGGTTAAAATTTTGAAAGACAAGCCCAAGTCTTTTGTGTCTAAACTCGGAGCAAAATGCGTCAGGCAGCTTTGCGATGTTAGTGCCGTCTATCAAAATCTCTCCGCTAGTTGGCTTTTGAAGTAGGGCTATTAGTGAGAGCAGGGTGCTTTTACCACTTCCGCTAACGCCTTTTAGTATCACTAACTCGCCGTCATTAATATCTAAATTTATATTTTTTAGAGCGCAAAACTCGTTTTGTTTGTTTTGGTTATAAACTAGGCTAACACCTCTTATATTTATCATTTTAGCCCCTCATTTATGTCGCCACACGCCACACGCCACGATGGGATAAGCACAAATGCCAAAAATGGTATGACGCCAAAGACAAAGATCAAAAAGAGTTTATCAAACTCCAAAATAGGCGTGAAATTTGTAAAATTTAAAAGCTCGTCGCCTAAAAATATCCCCTTTAAAAATGGAGCATTTAAAACAAACACAAAGATATAAGCTAACATAACACCAAGCGAAAAGGCGCTAACGCTAACGATGAAATTTTGTATAAATTTTAAAAAAATGATCTCTTTTATACTAAAGCCGATGCTTCGCAAAATGGCTATCTCACGCTTTTTACTGCCATAAGCAAGTGAAATTTGGTTTTTAAGCAGCACGAAAAATATAAGCATAACGCTAACATAGATGCTCATAAAAATTCCGCCCTTATAGTAGTAAAGATGCCTAATGTTTGCCACCTCGTCTTCTATGCTAATGGCAAATGAGTTTGGATATAAATTCTCTATCTTTAAAGCCACTTGGCTGATCTCTTCGCTATTTGGCACATCGACATAGAGCTTTGTGTATTCTTCATCTTTTAAATTTAAGATAGCTCGCAAGGTTTTTGGATGCAAAAATATGGCGTTATTTGAGATAAGAGCGCTTTGTTTTGGCATGGTTTTTACTATCTTTACTGGTATCATGCGCTCTTCTGTTAAGAAGTTAAAGCTCTCGTCGTAGTAAAGCTCGTTCATAGCAGCTTTTACGCCCTCGCCTACGATCATCTCATCTTCTTTTAGGCTATCATCCTCATATAGATGAAACCAGACGCGCTTTTGCACGAAGTAGTACTCTCCCTCCGCCACGCCTCTAACCTCAGCCACGCCATCGATCTTTGAGATATCATAGATGTAGCCAGGGTGCATGAGGTCGTTTTTACCAGCACGAAAGGCGCTAACAACGATGCTTGATCTATCTTTTACTAAGCTTATGAGATCATGCTGGATCGAGCCAGAGATGAAAAGCACCGAGCTTAGCACAAAGATAATGAGCGCAAAGAGGCAAAAGCTAAAAAGGTGGTCCTTTTTGTCTTTAAAAAGCAAGATCACGGCGTAGTTTATGAAATTTCTACTTATCATAGACAAAGCCCTTTTGCTCTTTTAGGCTAAAGCTAGAAGCTAAATTTACCCTTGTTATCTTTGAAATTTCTCTTAGTTCATCTTGCTTTGCTTTGTGGTCAAAGCTAAGGTAGTGCGCCGCTAAAAGCGTGTAAGAGAGTCCAAAAAATAACGCCAAAAATGCTAGAAATTTCACTTTATTTACCGATAAATGTCTTTATCTCGTCAAATTTTATGACACCTTTGCCAGCGTGATCTTTCATAAAGCTATTTGCCTTTGCTTCGTCTTTAAACGGGATAAACTCCTCGCCCATCGGTCCAAAAACGTTTGAGCCATGCACATAAAACGCCTCTTTTGCATCAAGCTTTTCAAGCGTGTAATAATCACTCACGTAAGCCTCTTTCGCCACCTCATCAGCAAAGTAAAAGTGCGCCATATCTTTTACGCCATCAAAGTAATAATCCTTGCCACCAGCCTTGATAAGCGTCGCCCACTGCTTGTTTTTTATAGGCATGCCACACACCGCACATCTTGCATCCTTTGGTAGCTCGATGCACTCTTTTGCCCCTTTATAGGCGTTTATGTTTGCCTCACTCGTCAAATTTCCAGCCCACAAGGCAAAAACCGCACTAAGCAACAAAGCTATAAATTTCATCTCATCTCCTTTAGTTTCTCTTTTTCTAACTCGCCCTTTTCATAGAGCTTTTTTAACATCTCATCATCAAATTCTATCTCGTAATAGCCCTTTACAAACTCGCTAAATTTATCAAACTCATCAAAGGCATATGAAAGCAGCCAGCGTCCGCCGCTATTGCCACCGACTAAATTTTGATGCTCCGCCCCGTCATACCAGATAAAAAAGGTCGTCTGCTCTATCTCATCTGGCAAGAAGTAAGAGCGAAATTTAGCAGCCTCACCACTATAAATTTGCTCTATCACGCTTTTGCCAGCACTTAGCGAATTTAGCTCATTTTCATGATCAAACCCTCTAACAAGCACCGCCTCTCGCGTAAATATCACATCAAGTAGATCGCCCTGCCCGTTATCCACCACGTATCTTAGGCTATTTTCATCCTCTTTTTTAGAAATGAGCCGTAGATACTCTTCTCTTGGCTCTAAAAAGGCACTATCAAGTAGATAAAGTGCCTCTAGGCTTGCCTCTTTATTGCCCCAGTTTTTAAAACTCATCAATGTTTTCCTAAAATTTCCAAATTCTCACACGCCTCTTTTAGGCCATTTTTGCAGCTTTTAGTAAAAATTTCACGTGCTTTTTCCACGTCTTCTTTCACACCTTTGCCCTCAGCTAGCATGATAGCGTAGTTATTGCAGCCTTTTTCATAGGCGTATTTGCACGCTTGCTCGTAAAGCTTTGTCGCTTTTGTAAGGTTTTGATCAATCCCTTGCCCATAAACATATAAAAAGCCAAGGTTGTCACATCCTATACCAGCTTCGTTTGCGCAGGCCATCTCGTAGTTTGCTTTGGCTTTTGCATAGTCTTTCTCGACGCCTTCGCCATGAGCGTATAGATAGCCAAGGTTGCTACATCCCATGCCGTCACCTGCCTTACAAGCCTTTTCATAGAGCTCTTTTGCCTTTTTTAGATCTTTTCTCACGCCAGTGCCATTTGCATAAAGCAAGCCAAGCTCGGTGCAGCCCTCGTTGTCGCTGCATGCTTTTTCATATAGTTTGACCGCTTTTGCTAGGTCTTTTTCTACGCCTTTGCCCTTTTCATATACATAGCCAAGATTGCTGCAAGCCATAGAGAAATTTTGATCGCAAGCCTTTTCATAAAGCATAGCTGCCTTTGCCTCGTCCTTTTTGACGTTGCCATCACCCCTGCTGTAAAGCACAGCTAGGTTGTAGCAGCCTGATGCCTTTTTCTCTTTGTCACAAGCATCTTCATAAATTTGCGCTAGCTTGTTGTGATCATCTTTTGCGTTTAAAGCCTCTTTGATGTAGCCAGCATTTAAAACGCATAAACTAGCAGCCAATAAAATCAAACTCTTCATCATATCTCCTAAACTACTTTTATATCTCTGCCGCGGTAGGCTAGGGCGATCAGCAAGGCAAGAGCCGCTAAGATCAAGTATATTAGCCCTGAGATGCCAAAGCTCTCACCATTTGCGTATGAGTGAAGCCCGCTAAGGTAGAAATTTACTCCAAAATATGTAAAAAGCACCGAAGCAAATGATAGCACGCTAGCTGTTAAAAAGGCGAAAACGCCCCTAAGCTTTGGTATAAACCTTAAGTGAAGCACTATAGCATAGACGATGATCGTGATGTATGACCAGCTCTCTTTGCTGTCCCAGCCCCAGTATCTGCCCCAGCTCTCATTCGCCCAGACGCCGCCTAAGAAATTTCCGATAGTTAGCAGGCTAAGTCCTATGATGAGGCTTAGCTCGTCGGTGGCTGCTAGGTATCTTATCTGCTCGCTAAGCTTTTGCTCATTTTTGTCATTTTTTAGAGCCATTAATATAAGTCCCACAAGCCCCAGCACAAAGCCAAAGCCCAAAAAGCCGTAGCTTGCGGTGATGACGCTTACATGCACGCTGAGCCAAAATGACTTTAAAACTGGGACTAAATTTGTTATCTGTGGATTTATAAAATTTAGATGAGCAACGAGCAAGCTAACACTTGCAAAAAGCGAAGCAGCGCCTAGTGCGAAGCTTTGATGCTTGAAAAATAGCACTCCAGCTAGCACGCTTATAAACGAGATATAGACTAAACTCTCATAAGCATCGCTCCAAGGTGCGTGACCTGAGATGTAAGCACGTAGGGCTAAATTTAGAGCATGGACTATAAATGCGGTAAAAAACGCAAGGCTAAGCGCTCTTTCAAATCTAAATTTCCTTCCAAAAAAGAGCCTATAAAAGCCAAGAGCAAGCGAAGCAAGAGCTAGGATCATGTAAAAATAGATAAGAAATTTAAATATCTCCATTTGATTGTAAAGCACTTCAAGGCCGATTTTTGCCTCGCTTGGAGCAAGAGAGCCTAGAGTGCTTCTTTGATAGTTTGAAATTTGCTCCAAACTCTTATCAGCCCCCGCACACTCGCCACTTTTTACACAAAGGCTTAAATTTTCTATGTAAGCGCTTAAAACGCTTTTAAACTCGTTTGAAATTTCATCTTTGCTAAAGGCTTCATTTACGCCTAGCCACGTGATCGCTTTGCCATTTTTAGCTGGGATAAATTTTAAAATTTCACCCTTTAGCGCAAGGTATAAGACATTTAGCCTCTCATCAAATTTAATGACGTCGTTATCAAATTTATCTCTTTTTGAGGCGGATTTTTCATTGGCAGCTTCTACAAATTTAGCCAGCTTATACTCGCCATTTTCGTTAAAAACGTCATTAAAGCTAGCAAATTTCTCACTAACGCCAAGAAGCTCGCCCACTCGCTCACTCGTGATCCTTACCATCTTTTTATCCATCCACTCTTGTGGCGAGATGGCAAAAGAGAGCATCAGCTCATCGCTACTAAGCCCAAAGAGCGTCGTTTTGGTTGAAATTTTGCTTATTACTGCCCTTGTGTAAGAGCTAGCTGGTGCGATCCTGCTATCAGTTTGAACTAAAATTTTGGCAAATTTATCTGCGTGAGCTTTAAAATTTATGGCTTCATCGCTTGCAAAATTTGGCGTAGCGTTTAGCAAAAGCAGGGCTAAAAGTGCAAACTGCGTGCCTTTTATGAAGTTACAAAGTCTAAAAAATCGGCTCTTTTTGCTAAATAAATTTCCCACAAAGCCAAGGCAAAGCAGAAAATATCCGATGTAAGTTGGCACTTTGCCGGGATCAAAGCTGATCTCAAAGGCGCTTCCAAGCTCGTCAGCGTCGTATGATGACTGAAAAATTTTATAGCCCATGATGCTTAGTGGGTGATTTAGCGAAATTTCATGCTCGCTGCCTGCGATGCTTACTTTGCTCGTGTAAGATGACGGGCTATTTAGCCCTGCGTAGCGCTCTAGGATAAATTTATCAAGCCTTAGTGAAAATGGTAAATTTATCGCTCGTGAGCTAAAGTAAAATTTCGCCTCTTGCCCGTCAAAGCTCAAAATGCTTGGCTCAAGATCGTATCCAGCGCCACCTTTTAGCTTGGCGCTTTTGCTCTTTTCATTAGCAAAGCCAGCCTCTATGCTAAGCGTGGCTGGAGCGTTTTTCTCATCCTTTTTGTAGCCAACTATCTTTATAATAAATTCTTTGCCGTTTATATCTTTTTTGAAGCCAAAGTCGTTTTTGCCAAGTAGGCTAAGTTTTAGTGGATATTCAAAACTTTCATTTGAAATTTGCACTCTTAAATAGGGCTTTGTACTTTGCATATAGTTGCCACTCTCGCCCACTCTTAAGTGCATAACGCCCTCTTCGCCAAAGTATCTTGTAAGCGCAGCACCGATGAAGATAACTATAAAAGCAAGATGTATCAAAAATGCGCCAAATTTCTTATACATCTTGGTTTTTACGATGCTAATGGCTAGGCAAATAGCACAAGCTGCCATGACGCACTCGTACCAGAGCGCCTCATAAACAAGCACTCTAGCCGTCTGTGTGTCATAAAAATTTTCCAAAAAGGTCGCCACCCCTGCACCAAAAGCAAGGATAAATAATAATATTAAAGACAAGCGATAAATGTTTAAAATTTTCATCACCTGCCCTTAAGCCTTAAATGCTATAAGTCTGTCCTGCATAAAGTATAAAAACCCTAAGCAATAAAACGCCAACGACTGCTGCAAATGAGCCAAGGTAGAAGCTAAATTTCATCTTGCCAAGTGCGAAATTTAAAACAAGAGGCAAGACAAAGCCAACTAAAACAACCCCAAGCCAAAAGAAATTTGCCCAAACTCCACTATAAAATGCAACTGCCGCGCCTTGCTGATAGCTTGAGCCAAGCAAAAGTGAGACAAAAAGCATTAAAATGAGTAAAATTTCGGCGCATAAGACGTAAAACTCCACGCCATGAAGCGAGCCAAGGTCGCTTGAGTGTGGATCTTCTTTGAAAAATAGTGCCGCTATCAAGCTGCTACCACTTATGCCAGCACTTAGTCCTGAAGCTATGAAAAGCGCTGGTAAAACGGCGGTGTTTAAAAGTGGAAATCTAATAAGCACCGAGATCAAAAAGCCTGTATATGCGCAAATGATAACCGCAAAAAGCAAACAAAGCGCACTTAAGAGCGGATAAAGTGGCGATAAAATTTTCATCACGCCATCAAAAAAGCCGCAAAATGACTTTAGCTCCGCGCCAAAAGCGTATAGACACATCAAAAAGCTAAGCGGTATAAACACACAAAGTCCGGCTACACCGATAGACATAACTGACGTGAAGTTGTAATTAATCAAAATTTTCCAAAACAAAAGTGGTTTTTCAAGATCAGCTATCAAGCAAACCATACCAAGCATGATGCTAACAAATGCCAAAAGCGAAGCAGCCTTGAAAAATGGGCTAAAGCTCTCTTGTCTTTTGTAGCGCTTTAGAAGTATGGCAGCTATTAGCGCTCCGCCACTCATACCAGCTAGCAGAAGATAAACAGCGATCGGCCAGCCCCACTCTACCCCGTGCGAAAATGTCGCAGTGAAATTTAATGCACCATCCATCTTACACCCCCGCTTTTACTTTAGGAATATATCTAAGGCTTGGTTTTGTGCCAAGTTCTGCTCTTAGCCTTATGCTATCTTTGACAGCTAAAAGCTGGCTAATGTGCGAGCTCTCATCGTTTAAATCGCCAAATACCAAAGCCTCATATCTGCACGCCTCAACGCAGGCTGGATCTTTTTTATCCTTTAAATTTGTATCTATGCAGAAGTTACAGCTTTGGGCTGAGTGACTAAACTTATCGATATATCTCACGTCGTAAGGACAGGCTACGATGCAGTATTTACAGGCGATGCAGTCATCTATGTTTGTAGTTTGGATGCCAGTTTTTATGTCCTTGTGACAGGCTTTTGTTGGGCAAACAGCCACACAAGGCGCATCCTCACACTGCTGACAAGATACTCTTACATATCTTTTATCAAGCAAATTCTTTGGATCAGTCTTATCCTCTACAAAAAGTCTCATCTGCCCTTTTGGGACTAAATTTACCTTTCTACATGCCACTTCGCAGTCCGTGCAGCCGACGCATTTGTTTTGGTCAAATATCATGCCAAAATGTGGTTTTTTCGCACTCTCTTCACTCTTAAAAGCAAAACCACTACTTGCCACGCTAGCACCAGCAGCCACAACTGCCATGCGTTTAAAAAAGGCTCTTCTGCTATTTTGATTTTGCATTTTTAACTCCATTTATGCCTTAATGAGGCTTTTTAATCCCCTCATTTTGCTCTTTTTCATGAATTTTTCTTGCCGCCTCAGCTAGTTCGCCAGGCTTTAAGACCTTAATAAGCTCTATCTCAAAAACGATAGTCTCGCCACCAGGTATCCCCTCCATGCCGCTATCGCCGTATGCAAGCTCAGGCGGGATGACAAATTTAAACTTCTCGCCCTCTTTCATAAGCATAAGTCCCTCTTCAAGCCCAGGGATCAAATTTAGCATCGAAAGATGAGCTGGAGCCTCTTTTGTCTCGTCAAAGACCTTACCATCGACAAAGCTTGCTTTATAATTTACTATGATGATGCTCTCAGGCTTTGGTGTAGCCCCTTTTGAGCTACTTTTTATGATCTCATATTGTAAATTTAATTTTGTTGTTTTTACATTTTTGTTTTTTGCATTTTTTTCCATATAGGCTTTGCCTTGGGCTAAATTCTCTTTTAGCTTGGTAGCCTCTTTTTCTTTTACTATCTTATCTAAGCTTTCAGCCCTTTTGTTTAGTAGCTTTGCTATCTCATCATCACTTAGTTTTAGCTCGCTCTTTAGCGCATCGCTAAAGCCTTTTATCACTGCATCAGCGTCATAGCCAACACCTAGTTGCTTTTGATCTAGCAGTCCTTTTAAAACATATCCACCGCTTGTTGCGCCTATGGCGTAAGAGTCGTTTGTATCGACATTTGCCAAGATGCTAGCCACGCTTAGGCTAAGAAGTAGCGAACATTTTAAAAACCCATTTTTCATTTCAAACCCTTAAGATTAAAGGGGCTAAAAACTAGCCCCTAAATGCTATAAATTTTTGTTTAGAATTCTCTGAGCTTCTTTTATATACTCTTTAGATGCATCTAGTCTTTGTTTAGTAAATTTAAATCCGTGCATACCCCACGAACCATCTTTTTCGACCATATCGATGATCTCTTGAGCGTTTTGAACAAGCTCATAAACTCTTGCTTTATCACTTGGATCTAGCTTTTTAGTCTCTAGTAGTGAGTAAATTCCCTCGATGCCTATTTTGACCTCTGAGAATTCATTCTTAACTGGAGTTTGCCATCCCATAACCTCATCATAAACTTGTTTTTGGTTTTTGAAGTGAAGTGTTGGTTTTAGCTCAGATAGCACTGGACTATGGCAGCCTTTATTGTCTTTCATATCTTTATCAGCCCAAGATGTTCTAGCGCATGCCCACATCAAATCAACATAGTTGTGGCCATTTTTATCTCTCTCAAAGTGCCAATCTTTAGCATCTCTTGGACCTTTAGCAGCGTCGCCTGGGACAAGAGATTTCTCTTTTGGATCGACCATGATCTTCCAGATGTGAGAGCGTCTTTGAGTATCAAAGCCAGCGTTGTCTTGGAACTGAACAGCGTAGAAATTCTCGCAGCTCATCATAAATGGCATGTGGCAAGATGCACAAGTGTTGTTTTTGTGTGTATCTGCTTTTGATGCGATATATGCTTGAGTCTCGTGACAATCTTTACAATCTTTTTTGATCTTTGGTTTAGTGTAGAACGCACTTAGATAGCCTTGATCTGGGTTGTAGTTCATACCAGTTACGCTCTTATCGCCTACGACGTTACCTGTGTTGTCGTGTGGATCGTGGCAAGTGACGCATCTCATACCTTTATCGTAGTGAGCGGTAAAGTATGATTGTGAGCCCTCAGAACCGCATCCTGGCCCCATTGATTTAAATTTAGAGCTAAGTGAGAGATCAAGCTTGCCGTTATTGAGTGGATTAGCTCGCATTAGATCTGGGCTAAAGTTAAATCTTTGGTGACAGCGCTCGCAGTTTGATGTTCTAAAATTTGTAGCTCCATCAAGGTGACCGCCAGCTCCGTGGCACTCCTCACAGCTTACGCCTTTTGAGATAGTGTGTTTTTGAAGCTCTTTGGCATTACCAAGTGCTGCATAAAATTCTGCTTTTGACTTAAAGTCAAATTTAACTGGGTGGCAAACCTCACAATATGATGAGTTTGCTTGGAAAAACATCGATTTTTTATGTTTTGCGGCGTATGAGGCTAGACCTCTGACATATCCGCCATTATCGCCATACTCTTCAAGCGTGCCAGGAAATTCTGGAACGAGCTCTTTTATCTTTTTAACAGTTGCGTCGTCTAAATTTAACGCCCATGTTCTTTGCCATTGGTTACCGCCAGCTACGATCTGACCTGTGCCATCTCTTAGCAAACCGCCCTCAACATAGTAAGTACCACGAAGTAGCCATGCATCGACGTAGCCCATCTTAGTTCTTAAGTGACCAACGGTTGCGTAGATGACATCTGGAGTGATACCTTTTGGAAGGATAGAAGCGGTATCTTTGTCAAATACTGGCTCAGTTAGGTTGTTATTGACCTCTGGGTGCTCGCCAGGGAAGCGCATAGTAGTTGCGTGGCGAGATCTGCTCCAGACCTCATACTGAGCTGGGTGACACTCACCGCACTTTTCTGGTCCTACAAATTTATTAGGAAACTGAAGTGATGAGGTGGCTGGAATTCTATACATCATAGAGCTATAGCCCTTACCGCCATCTCTTTTACTAAGCTTTGACATATCAAAGCCATGTCCCTCGGCAAGCCACTCTAAACCACGGTCATGAACGACCATTTTGCCGACGGTTTTGCCACCATATTTTGTAAAAATAGGGTGGTTTTTAAATAGCCAGTTATACATCTCTTGCTCTTCTACGACGTAGTCTTGCAAGGAGACAACACCTCTACTTTGCAGTGTGCCTTTAGGATTTGCGATAACATCACGTGCTTTATCGGACATCTGCATATTATGCTCTTCGCAACAGGCTTGTGAAGCAAAGATACTAACACCCATGAGTAAGCCTGCTAAGGCTTTGTGTAAGTTTCTCACGTCTCCTCCTTTGAATTTTTATCCTAAAATCAAAATGATTTCATACTGATAATCTTAACACCAAAAAAGGGCAGAAAAGGGGGAAAATTAACAAATTATAAATTTTCGAAACTAATTGTAAATGCAACGTGGTTTTCATCCACATTTTTAGCAAAGATTAGGGCGTTATTTTTGCGAGCGATTAGCTGGCTCATATATAGCCCAAGCCCACTACCGCTCTCTTTTGTGCTAAAGTGTGGCTCAAAGATGACCTTTAAAAATGAATTTTTTATCGCTCCTGCGTTATTTTGCACGCATAAATTCTTGCGATTATCTTTTAAAAAGGCGCTTATCTTTATCACTCTTGGCTTTGTGTAGCTTTGCTTAAATGCGTCTTTTGCGTTGTTTATGATGTTTATTAGAATTTGGATTATCTCATTAAAATTTGCAAATAGTTCAAAATTTTCTCTCACATCAAGCTGCACTTCGATCTGATACTTTTTAAGCGTTGCGTTTAAAATTTTTATCGTTTGATTTATCACTTCAAGCACCTTAAACTCTTTTCTCAAGGTATTTGGACTAAAGAAATTTTTAAAGTCATCAACGGTTTCTGACATGAAATTTATCTGTTTGCTTGTCTCTTCTATAAACTCATAAATTTTCGCCTCATCAAGCTTCTTTCGCTCCTGATAAAGCTCTAAATTTATCAAAGATGAGCTTATCTGAGCAAGCGGCTGCTTCCACTGATGCGAGATATTGCCTATCATCTCGCCCATCGAAGCTAGGCGGCTTTGATGTATCATCAGCTGCTCAGTCTGCTTTTTGCTCTCCTCACCACGCCTGTGCATCTTATAAACAAGTAGCAAAAATAGTCCAAAGATGACGCTTATAGCGCACATTATGACGATGACCTCTTGCAAATGGTAGGTAAAAATGGCGCGGATTGGTATCTTAAAAGAGATCATCGCGACCGTTTCGTTCACGTCTGGGATCTCTATGCCCTCCATGCCGTATTTTTCTAGCATTTGTTGTGGGGCGTTTGCGCTGCTATGACAGGCTAGACAGCTTGGACTTTGGTTTTTTATAGGCAGACCCACAAAGAGCTGTGAGCCATTTTCATCTTTTATTATCTTTACAAATTCTTTAAATTTATTCTCTTTAAAGCCGTGCAAGACGCCAGCTTCAAATTCATTTGGCTCGTGAGCTTTATTTAGCGGAGCGATGGCAACTAGCTTGTAGTCAAATTCAAGGTTGTATTTTTTCTTTTGGATATTGTAAATTTCACGGCTTATATATGAAGATGATAGAAGTCTCTCGTCAAAAAAGTCCTCTTTTAAGATGCCCTGCTCTTTTAACTGCTCGATTAGCGGGCGCTGAACTCCAGCGATGTACTCTCTTACTGAATTTATGCCCTCCAAAACATAATACGCCTCTTTTTTGGCGTCCTTCATCGCAAGATCGTTGTAGAAATTTAAAACAAGTGCCGAAACTAGCAGATAGACAAAGATAAAAGCACCGACTATTAGCTGAAATTTATATCTCACAAAGATAGCCCACGCCGTATAAATTTTTGATCACATCTTTGCCAAGCTTTCTTCTAAGCTCTTTTACGATCGTTTTTATCGCCTCTTTTGTGGGCTGCTCGTAGTCCCAGATATAGTCAAAAATTTGCTCATAAGTGATAGTTTGGTTTTTGTTGTTTAAAAAGTACTCCAAAAGCTTGCTCTCGCTCTTGCTTAGATGAGAAATTTCGCCATTTACATAAAGCGCTTTTTTGCCAAAATCATACTCAAGCTCGTCATTTAGCCTGATAGTTGGTGTGCGTCCAACTAGCTCAAACGCCACATCTTCAAGCGCTTTAACAAAAGATTTTTTATCGTATGGTTTTGCAAGGTATCTTGTGATCTTTAGCTCAACGGCTCGCCACAGATATTCTTGCTCGACGTGGCTTGATAATATCACGATAGGGATTTTTTGATTGATAGCTCTTACTTTTTTAGCGATCTCAAGACCATCGATATTTGGCACGCTGATATCAAGCACTAGCACGTCATACGCCCCACTCATTGCAAGCTCAAGCGCATCAAAGCCGTCTGTGACGCCTTTAACCTCTGCGAAAAAGAGCTCCAGCGAGGCACAGATATTTCGCAAAATCGCCTCTTCGTCCTCTAGGCAAAGGACCTTTTTGTTTGATAAAACATCTAAAATATCATACTCTTGCATACGTCATCTCATCTCTTAAGCCAAAAAGCCGACTTAAATAACACAAAATAAAAATTATTTCATAAATTTACATCATGATCGTAAGCTTAAAGTAAAAAATCAGCTTGCTACTTAAGCGATAAATTTAAAAGAGAAAGTTAAATTTAGCCAAAGATTTGGCTAAATTTATCAGGTTCTAAATTTTGAAAGGCTAGTGTTTAGATTATCAGTCATCTTTGAAAGATGAGCGGCTGCTAGTGAGATTTCATCCATGCTTTTTGAGTTTTGTTTTGAAATTTCATCGATATTTACGATGCCTTTTATCAGCTCTTCGACCTTATTTCCAGTCTCTAGATAGTCCTTCGTAGAGGTCTCATTTAAGCTAACGCTCTCGTTCATTAGCTGGTTCATATTTTCTATTTTTTCATTTATCTGGGCTGATTTTTTGCAAAGCTCGCCAGCTTTTTTAGCATTATCACCGATGGTTTGGCTTGAGTTTGAGATCGCTTCAACGATTAAATTTATAGTCGCATTTATCTCGCTTAGGCTATTTTGCGTGCGTTCAGCTAGCTGCCTAACCTCATCAGCCACGACTGCAAAGCCACGTCCATGCTCTCCTGCACGAGCAGCTTCTATGGCGGCATTAAGGGCAAGTAAATTTGTCTGATCAGCGATGTCGTCGATGATATTTAAGACATCTTTTACATTTTTAGCTTGATCAGCTAGGCTTTTCATCGAGCTAGCGAGTGAAATTTCGCTATTTGCAGCCTCATCTACATTTTTACTAAGCCCCAAAACATCGTTTGAAACTTCATTTATATATAGACAGGTTCTTTCGAGATTTTCTTTACTCTTCTTAGCCTCTTCAAATGAGCTCTTTATCTCTTCTGACATGGTTTTTGCCATGTTTGTCGTATCTGTGACGATTAGCGAAGATTTGTTGGTTAAATTTGTAGTTTGAGCTGATGTTGAAGAGAGCTGCTCGGCGATAGAAGAGTTCTCATGCGCTAAGCCTTTAACACTCTCTATAACAGATCTTAGCTCGCTTGTTAGATCATTTATCGAGCTTTTGATGTTTGAAATTTCATCTTTACCACTAACTTCAAGCTTTTTAGTAAGATCACCTCTGCCACTTTTTATCTCATCTGACATCTCGGTTAAATTCGCAACGATATTTTTTATAGGTTTGATGATCGCTCTACTTAAGATAAATAGCACGACAGCTATCAAAACAACCGTGATCAAGGCGCAAGCGATGATAAAGGTTTTTGTATTTTGGCTATTTTGCTCGTTTAACACGACCTTTGTCTTTTCTATCTCGTCCGCCAAGTCATCGACATATACGCCGCTTCCTAGCATCCATTTATATGGCTCAAAATTTGCAGCATAGCCAAGCTTCTCCACTGGCTCCTGCCCCTCTTTTTTCGCCCAGCCAAATGTGACAAATCCGCCACCTTGTTTAGCCTTTTCGATGAGCTCTTTTATAAGAAGTAGCCCTTTTGGATCTTTTAAGCCGATTAAATTTTTACCCACAAGCGATGGCTTTTCAGGGTGCATCAAAACAACGCCATTGTAGTCGTAGATGAAGATATAGCCAGTCTTGTCGCTAAAGAATTTTAGCTTTGAGACGACTCTAAAAATTTCTTTTTTTATCTCATCGTCGCTTAGCCCTTTTTCTTTGCCGCCATTGTAAATTTCACGCATCATTTGATTGATCGTCTCGACGTCATCTCTTAAATTTTCTTTTCTGGCATTTACCAGCTCGTCGTAGGACTTATGGGTGAAAAACTGAGTTAGATCGCTTGAAAATTTGCTATTTAAAAAGATGAGCAAACAGCTGACAAGCAAAACTGAAAAAACAAAAGTGAGAATTATCTTTGTAGATATTTTCATAGCACACATCCTTGCATTTTGGGATCTCCTAAAAATTGCGTGCCATTTTATACATTCAAATCTTAATTATAAATTAACTTTTAAAATTTAAGAAAAAAAGAGAAAATTTGATGAGAGAATTTACTCAAAGCCCAAAATAACGAATAAGTTACAAATATTATTATTTTAAGCTTTGAGCGTAAAATTTAGTAGCTTTTAGTTGCCTCTGCTTCCAGGCTTAATCGCCTTGCTACCACTCTTGCAAAGCGGACAGTGCTCTGGCTCGTAAATTTCAAATTCAAAATTCCCCAAAGCAAAAAATGGCTTATCACTTGGCAGTTTTGCATTTACTTTAGCTTCATTGCCCAAATTTGCAACCTTACAAAAGCCGCGGTTTGCAAGTGCCGCAAAGCCAACCACCTCGCCGCCAAGGCTCTCTATCACGTGGGCTGCTTCAAGTGCCGAGCCACCAGTTGTGATGATGTCTTCACAAACTATAAATTTCTCGCCCTTTTTCACCTCAAAGCCACGCCTTAGGCTCATCACCCTATCAACGCGCTCTGTAAATATAAAGCGCTTTTTCGCCGCGCGAGCTAGCTCATATCCAGCTAAAATTCCACCAAGTGCTGGTGAGCAAACGCTATCAAATTTAATGCCAAATTTCTCTATCACAGTGGCAAGCTCATCTGCTAGCTTTGCCGCAAGTGCTGGGTCTTCAAGCACCTTTGCACTTTGCAGATAAAACTGCGAGTGGTTGCCGCTACTTAGCAAAAAGTGCCCCTCTAAATACGCCCCAGCGTCCTTATAAATTTTCTCTAAATTCATCGCTTTTTCCTTTTAAAATTTGCCAAAAATCTTAACACATACCCACTTAAGCCACTCTTTTTAAAATTTAATAAGCCCCGCCCTTGTATAATTCTTGCACTCATACAAAAAGGACACTCATGCTTCTCTTTAACCCTGTTGTTTTTAGCATTTTGGTGATGACGGTGCTATGTTTGCTACGTTTTAACATCCTACTTTCTATCCTCATCTCAGCACTTGTTGCTGGAGTTATGTATAAGCATGGTTTTAGTGGATTTGAAAGTGGTTTGGCAAGCGGTTTTGAGAGCTTTTTTACGGCCCTAAAAGAGACCACGCAAAGCCTCATAAGCGGCATGCAAGGCAACCTTGAGACCTCACTTAGCTACATCTTACTAGGTGCTCTTGCAGCTGCCATTGCAAATACAAATTTAACAGCCATTTTGATAAATGCAATGAGTAAATTTCTTAGCTCAAATAAGGTCATTTTTACGCTAACTATCGCATTTATCGCTTGCTTGTCTCAAAACTTGATCCCAGTTCATATAGCCTTTATACCTATCTTGATCCCGCCACTTCTTGCTCTTATGAATAAGATGGGTATAGATAGACGTGCGGTGGCTTGCGCTCTTACATTTGGCCTACAAGCGCCTTATGTGAGCCTTAGCGTTGGCTTTGGTCTGCTTTTTCACAATATCCTTAAAAAAGAGCTAGCAAACAACGGCATAAATACAACTATCTCAGATATCTCATCAGTCATGTGGATAGGTGGAGCTTCGATGTTTGTAGGGCTCATCTTGGCCATACTTTTTTATAGTAAAAAAAGGATTTATAAAACTTCTAAATTTGAAAAAGCCGAGCTTGATGAGATAGAGCGCGCAAAGAGCCTTGAGATGACTAAAAAAGAGTGGGCAGTCTTAGCTGGTGCTGTTGTCGCCTTTGTCGTGCAAATTTATACTTCGCTCTTGCCACTTGGCGCGCTACTTGGACTTTTGGTTATGGTCGTTTTTGGCGGAATAGAATATAAAAAAGTAGATAAGATCATGGATAATGGCCTTGCTATGATGGGCTTTATCGCATTTATCATGCTTGTTGCTGCGGGATATGGCACCATTTTAAGAGAGAGTGGCGGCATAGACGAGCTTGTAAAATACGCCAGCTTGGTCTCTGGCGGCAAGATAGGCGGAGCGCTTTTGATGTTACTTATAGGACTTCTTGTGACGATGGGCATAGGCACTAGCTTTGGTACTATCCCTATCTTAGCCTCTATCTATGTGCCACTTTGCCTTAGCCTTGGCTTTGGTGTGCCAGCTATCATCTTGCTAGTTGGTATAGCAGCGGCTCTAGGCGACGCTGGAAGCCCAGCAAGCGACAGCACACTTGGACCAACGAGCGGTCTAAATGCTGATGGTGAGCACAACCACATATATGATACTTGTGTGCCTACATTTATATTTTTTAATATCCCACTAATCATTGGTGGCGTCGTAGGAGCCATGATACTTGGATAAATGTGTTAAAATCATTAAAAAATTTAAAGGAAAATGCGATGCAAACAAATATTGATTATGCAAAATACGAGACTATGACACGTAAAGCATTGTTTAATTCTCTTGAAAAAGAAGAAAAAAAACTAAATTCATTGCAAGATACTTTAAAAAAACAATCAGAACTAATCCTTTATCTTAAAAAAAAGATAAAAAGTAAACTTGATGAGCCAAAAGATTATGAACTTTTAAAGTCTCCAAGCATAAAAAAACTCGATATAGAATTTAAAAAACTCTCAAAAGCAGAGCAAGAAGCACTAATAGCTGAAGTTAAAACTGAAATGGGCGTTTAGTGTATAAAATAGTCATTAAGCGCTCTGCTGACAAGCAACTAGATAAAATTTCAAAAGGTGATCTAAGAGCAGCTCTAAAAATACGTACCTTTCTAAAAGAGCTCGAAAAAGTAGAAAATCCTTTTGCAACAAATAACGCAGAAAAGATGCAAGGCTATGATGATCGCTGGCGTTGGAGAGTTGGCATACATTACCGCATAATAGGGCTTAAGCAAGATGAAATTTTAACTATTGAGATAATAGAAATTTCATCACGAGAAAAAGCATATTAAAAAATACAATCTATAAAAATTTTCAATTTTTTCTCTTTTTGCCGATATAAATTTTGGAACATCTTTTGCTTTAGAAAGATCATAAAAAATTTTAAAACGAGAAAAAGGATAAGCTCATGATGAGATCACTTTGGTCTGGTGTTTCAGGCCTACAAGCCCACCAGATAGCCATAGACGTAGAAGGCAACAATATCGCAAACGTCAATACCTATGGTTTTAAATACAACCGCGCAAATTTTGCTGATATACTAAGCCAAACTCCAAGAGTTGCTACCGCTCCACAAGGTCAGCTAGGCGGTCAAAACGCTATGCAAATAGGTCTAGGAACGACTATAAACTCAACTACAAGAATTTTCTCACAAGGTACACTAACAGCTACTGACAAGCAAACCGACCTTGCTCTTCAAGGAAATGGCTTCTTCGTCGTATCTCCAGATGGCGGAACGACAAGATACTACACAAGAAACGGCGATTTCGTCCGTGATAAGGCTGGTAACTTTGTAAATAATAGCGGTTATATCGTTCAAGGCTGGACTAGAGATGAAGAGACTGGCACTATCGACTCAACAGGCCCTATAAGCAACATCGTCATCAAAAAAGGTCTTACAACTCCAGCAAGAGCAACAACAGAAGTTAAAATAAAAGGCAACCTCGACTCAGGTAACAGCATCGGTCAAAGAAGCACACCTATTTACGCTCTTGACTCAGTTGCTGGCGGACGTGATTTTAATAATGATGAAATTTTAAATGCCAACGAAGTTCATAACGAAAACGATACAAACAACGATGAATTTTATACAAACTCAAGAAACGAGCAAATTTTAACAGAGCGTGGTGTTGATCTTGGCGTTACATTTGACGAGCTTGGAAACGGTCTTGCACTAAGAGATGGACAAGGCATATGGGTAAGCTACGCAAATGCTAAAACTGAGAAATTTAGCATAGGAAGTCCTGAATCTCAAACAATTGGTAAGATAGATCCAGCAAAAACACTTGATATCACAATAAATGGCACAACTATTAAATCCCAAGATCATACTATGACAAGTATCAGTGACGTTGCCGCTGCTATCAACGCTCAGTATAATAAAACTGGCGTTAGGGCTGAAATTTCAGAGGGTAATAAGCTAACACTTATAAATAGAAATAACTTAGGCACAACCGAAGAGACAAAAAATATTCACTTAGTGGTAAATGCTGGAAATACGGTTGGCGGTCTAGCTAGCAAAGATATCATCACAGCTTATCAATATGTCTATACAAGCTCACAAACAACAGCTGTTCACCCAAATAACGACAAGATCGCAAGACAGATCACTACAACAGAAGATCTTCGTGCTGCTATGCAAGAGGATGCCAGAAACCATGTTGATTATAATGGTGATGGGAATATTGTTAATGTAAAAACATCAGATGAGATGGCAGAAAAACTAAGAGCCGCACAAGAGGCTGAAACAAAAGCTATACAAGAGAAAACAACTACTAGGACAGAGGCCGATAATGCAAACAATGCTGCACAAAATGCAGAACAAGATGCTAGAACAAAGAATGTTACTGCCACGAATGCTATACTTGCATTAAATGCCGCTATAGCTGCTGCCGGTGCTGCCGCTGGTGCACCAGGTCAAGCACTTATAGATGCAGTAAATGATGCTATGGCAAAAGCAGATGCAGCATCAAGAGCTGCTATGGATGCTATAAACAAAGCAAATTTAGTTGCAACATCTAGAAATGCAACAGCTGCCGAAACAGCTGCAGCAAATGCTGCAGCACAAGCTGCAGTAGTAGCTGCAAAAACTGCCAATGATAATCTAATTACTGCAATAGATAATGTAGTATTTGCAGGTGGTGCAGGTGGTGCTGCGGCTGGCATAGCAGCATTAAGGACAGCAGCAGAAACAGCCATAAAAGATGCAAACGAGGCTGCAAACGAGGCTGCAAAAAAAGTAAAAGATGCAAACGAGGCCGCTCAAAAGGCAGCCACTGCTTTAAATAATGCAAATGAGGCTGTAAAAAATCGTGTAATGATACAAGAAAATATGGATGAACTAAATAGAGCAATCGGCGATGAAGCAAAAAAAGCACTAATGAAAAAGATGACAGATCTAAACGACGGAGTAAAAATAACAGTAAATAAACTAGGTCAATTTCAATTAGAAAACCCAGCGAGCGATAATGCCGACCAAGCCCTATATATGACGATTACTGGTTTAACAAAGCCAGCAGAAAATGCTAATACAGCAGCTATAAATGAAAATGTTAGACTTACAACAATGATGAAAGCACTTGATGGCGCACTAAGCCCAGGTCAAGCACTAAGAGCAAGCGGCAAGATGATGATGTCAAGCCACGGCTCAACAGCTGAAATCTTTGACTCACTTGGCTCAAAACACACTGTTAGTATAAAATGGGCAAAGACAGGCACTACAAAAGATGGCGGAACTGAGTGGAATATGATCATCCAAGTGCCAGAGCCTGCTAAGATAAACTACACAGGTGAAGGTCCAGACAACGTCGTAACTGGCTCATTAAGATTTAACTCAAACGGCTCACTCGCTAGCTTTCACCCAGCTACGATAACATTTTCAGCTAACAACGGCTCACAAAGTGGTCAAAATGTTAGTTTAAATTTTGGCTTGGGAACTGATTTTAACGGATTAACAAGCTTTGATAAAGACTCTTCAACTGAGTCTATCTCACAAGATGGCTACACAGGTGGCACGCTAAATGACCTAAAGATCGACGAAACTGGCACTATCATCGGTGCATTTACAAACGGACAAAGCTTTGGTCTAGCTCAAGTTGCACTTGCTAGCTTTACAAACAACGAGGGTCTTCAAAGTGAGGGCGGAAACGTCTTTTCACAAACTGCAAACTCAGGCGAAGCAGTCATCGGCGCAGCAGGCACAGGCGATAAAGGAACGATCGCGGCTTCAAAACTAGAAGCTAGTAACGTCGATCTAAGCCGTGCGCTAACAGATCTTATCGTCATCCAAAGAGGCTTTCAAGCAAACTCAAAAACGATCACGACAAGTGACGAGATGTTAAACACACTTCTTCAACTAAAACAATAATCATAAAGGGGGCGCTCGCTCCCTTTTAAATTTACAAATAAAATCAGCCTTCTTTTTGTAAAATGCTAAAAAATTTCACAAAAAGAGAAAATATGCAAGTAACACTTCTAAATCACACCCCACTAAATATCTGCTCTCACGCGATCCGCACATGCTGGCAAAGCTTTGAAAAAGGCGACAATGGCGGCGAAAAAGACGTCGAGCTGATAGATAGAGTGGGTAATAAATTTAAACACGCTTCAACGCTGGAGCATCTTTACTACAACTTCTACATCCAAGGCATCTCGCGCGCACTACTTCAAGAGCTAGCCCGCCACCGATTGGCAAGCCTAAGCGTCAAATCAACCCGCTACACGCTAAAAGAGCTAAAAAAAGAGGAGAAATTTGAAGTAGGGCAGTTTGAGCGTGCGGCTAAATTTATCGTGCTAACAAATGACGAAATGGTCGATAACGCGAGCATAAAAGCGCTTGAAAATTTACGTGAAATTTTAGCTTCAACTACAAAAAGCCTTGATATAGTTAAATACTGCTTGCCAGAGTGCTATAAAACTGAGCTTACATGGAGCATAAACGCTAGAAGCTTGCAAAATTTCATCTCTCTAAGAAGCTCAAAGTCAGCCCTTTGGGAGATAAGAAATTTAGCAAATGCTATCTACGATGCCTTGCCAAATGAGCATAAATTTATCTTTGAGAAGTGCTTGCCAGATGATGAGGGTTAAAATTAAGTGTAAAACAGCACCAAAGTATAAATTTAAAAAGTATTCTAATATCTTTTAAAAATATCTTGGTGCCTGCCTATTTTAAAAAGCTTTAAAATTTCATCATCTCTTTGATAAATTATTACCAAATCTCCAAAAACGTGGCACTCTCTAAATTCTTTTAAATCATCAGCTAATTTTTCATCATTTTGTAGTTGAAAAACCACCTTTGAAATCGCTTTTTCATCCCATCCTTGCTTTAAAACTAACTTCAAATCCTTTTTATAAGTGCTAAAAATTTCTAAAATTCTCATCAATGATTTTCTTGTTTTATTTCATTGATCAAGTCATCATGGTTTTTGTAAAATCCAACACTTTTTGCGTTTTTTAGATCAAGCAATGTCTGCTCTGTCGGTATCTCTTGCTCTTTTGAACTATTGACATACTTGATTTTATATTTTGGATCCATAGCTTGTGCCATCGCTTTAAATGCCTCAATAGCTTTTTGACTGATATTATCGCCTATTATTGTTATTGTTTGCATAGTATGCCCTTTTTGTTTTTTGGGGATTATATCATTTTTTGTTTTATTGCGTTTTTTGTCTAAATTTACTTTTTCAAAACGTAAAGAAGTTCGTCTACGTGGATGTTTCTAGCTTTTAAATTTCTGCTGCCGCGGTAGGCATTATATTTTTGGCGAAGTAGATGAACTTTTCCCATTTTATTTAGGTTTTTATCAAATTCATCTTGGTTTATAAAGCCCTCTGAGTTAAACGAGATAAGCACAAATTTCGCCTTTAAATTTGCTATCAACTCGAAAAATGCCTCGCTTGCTGATGACTTTTTATTAAAAACTGATCTGTTCCAGTCCTTTGAGATGCCTGAAACCTTTGAAATTTTACTTGGCTCAGTGTAGCTTGCGATGAGATTTAGCATGAAGTAGTTTGAGCCGTATGGATGCTGGTTATAAGGTGGGTCAAGATAGACTAGATCAAGGCCGCTAATCTCTTTTGCTAGCAAATTTGCGTCCTTTTGATAGACCTCAAATGGCACGCTAAAATTTGAAAAAATTGGCTTAGTCAAATTTATATCAGAGGTGATCCTTGAGATGGCATTTTGCCCCTGTCCTCCAAACTGGCCAACCCCCTCTTTATTTTTATGAAAGCCCTTAAAAACACCGCTCGTGTTTGCATGCACGCTTGCATTATAAAGTAGTGGAGCTATGAAAAATTTTCTCATCTCCTCTGGCAAGAGCTCACCTATGAGCCTTCTTGCGGTGTCAATGAATATGGCATTTTTTCTTGTGTAAAAGACCCGCTCGCCCCAAGCGATATTTTCGTCATTTTGCGGGGCATAAAGCCTTGTTATAAAGCCCTCAGAAAGGTTTTCTTCTATCTCTTTTTCAAGCTTTTTTTGCCAGAAATTTATCTCATCTCTTAGCTCATTTGTGGCGTTTTGCAGGTAGCATGAGTTTGTGATAAAGCTATAAAGCTCCAAGTCGTTGGCAACGAGAAATTCGCTATTTTGCTTTAAAAACCTAGCTACCACGCCGCTTCCGCTAAAGAGGTCGCAGCAGCTAAGCTTCTCTTTTTTTAGCTCATCTTTTGCGTGTTTTACGCCTTGTTCGATAAAGCCTAAAAGCGAGCGTTTGTTACCAAGATAGGTTAAAATTTGCTCTTTTAGATAGGCTTGATTTTCTTGTTTTACTGGTTTCAAATCAGTGCTTTTTTAGTCCCATAGCATCAACGTCAAGCTTGATCTCTTCGTTGTTTATGATGACTAGACCCTGATCTAGAATTTTCTTTGCTATGGCGTGTGCTTCATCAAGTGAGTGCATCTTGTAAGTGCCACATTGAAATTTATTTAGCTCTGGAATTTGATCTTGATCTTTGACTTCTAAGATGTCCTTCATAGAGGCTAGCCATGCCTTTTTTACAGCTTCTTCGCTAGGTATGCCAATTACGCTCATATAAAAGCCAGTTCTGCAACCCATCGGCGAGATGTCTATGATCTCCACGCCGTTGCCATTTAAATGGTTTCTCATAAAACCAGCAAATAGGTGTTCTAAAGTGTGAGTGCCTTTTTCTGGCAAAATTTCCTCATTTGGCTTGCAAAATCTCAAGTCAAAAACGCTGATATCATCGCCCTTTGGGGTCTTCATACTCTTTGCTAGTCTAACTCCTGGGGCTTGCATTTTTACATGATCTACGCAAAAACTATCAAGTAGTGGCATATATTCTCCTTTAAATTTTTGGTAATTTTAGCGTAAAAAAGATTTAAAAATTTAAAGGCCCACATAAATTTACATGAGCCTAGTAGTATTTTTGGGTATTAAAATTTATTTTTTCTAACGTCTGTTAGTATGACTTTTGCCATACCGTCTATCTCGCTAGTTACGTCGTTTGTGTTACTAACAACGCTTCTATTTTCTTTTGTGACGTTATCTATCTGAGCAACACTTCTATTTATCATATTTATGCCCTCAGCTTGCTCTTTTATAGATTCGCTCATCTCGTTGATTGATTGAGCCAATACATTTGTATTTGCTTCTATCTCGCCTAGAGATTTTTGTGTGCGCTCAGCTAGCTTTCTAACCTCATCAGCCACAACCGCAAAGCCACGTCCATGCTCACCTGCACGAGCAGCTTCTATGGCGGCATTTAGAGCTAGTAAATTTGTCTGATCAGCGATGTCACGGATGATGACGATGATATTTTTGATCTCATCACTTTGTCTTATGACGTCCCCTGTCTTTTGTGAGATAGCATTCATCGAGCTACTCATCTGCTCAACCGCAGCCGCGCTCTCTTGGATAGAGTCAGCTTGTTTGCTAGCACCATCAGTTAAATTTCTCATAGACTCAGCAAGCATAGTTGCTTTTTCTTCTAAAATTTGAGCTTGATTTAGGTTGCTATTTAGCATAGCGCTTATAGCATCACCTGCATTATTTATGCCAACTATCATAGCTTTTAGATCAGCCTCTATGTCATCTCTTAGTTCGATCTTAGCGGTGTAGTCATTATTTGAGTATGCTTTTAGGATATTTATGACGCTGCCTAAATTTTGACTGATAGAGCTAAAGAAGGTATTTAGCAGATCTTTTAGCTTGATAAGCGATGGGTTATTTGGATTCTCACTTAGTTTGACGCCTAAATTTCCTCTTATCATGTTATTTGCAGCTACATTTAGCTCTTCAAGCATGGTGTTATCTTTCTTGATGCCAGCTATGACTTTGTCTATGTTTTTGTTTATCTCTTGGCTCATCACGCCAAATTCATCAGTCGTGTGGATATCTAGCTTGCTTGGGGCGGTGCTGCTCTCGTAAGTGATAAATTTAAATGTATCAGAGAGCTTCTCTTGGATAACTCCGATAGGTTTAAGTGAGCGTTTTAGTAGCACGAAAACAATAGCTGAGAGTATGACTATAAAGAGCACTGCAAGCATTAGCTGAGCTTTTAAGATAGGCATAGTATGGTTTGAAAAGGTATCCGCACCTATGGCAACGGTTGCAAGCCAGCCATCATCGTTGATAGGTAAAATTTTAGCCGTTACATCTTGGTTTTTAGAGTTTTTATATGAGATCAGACCATTTTCGTCAAATTCTTTATTGGCATATTTTTCTGAGACGACCTTTGTAGCTGGTAAGATAGTGCCAACCTCTGAAGCTACGTCAGAAAAGAGCATAGTGCCATCTTTTCTCATCACATAAGCATATCCGCCATCGCCAGTGTTGCCTATCTCGATGATCTTGTCGCTAACTTTCTTTACATCTACATCTATACCAGCAACGCCAACAAATTTACCATTTTTAGTAACTGGAGCGGTGAAAGTTACAACAAGATCATTTGTAGAAGTGATCCTTGGCTCGGTATAAATTTCTTTATTTTTCTCTTTTGTGCTCTTATACCAGCCTCTAGTTCTTGGGTCGTAGTTATCAGCTACGGTTGTTCTTTTACCATCTGATTGGAAGAAGTGTCCATCCTCATCGCCGTAATAGACATATTTCACCGCAGAGTTTGCGACCTTTTTTTCTAATAAGACAAAGTTCATTATCTCATCGCCACTTTGAGCGCCTTCAACTGCTGATGAAATTTTCTTGATATGCTCTAAATTTTCATCAAAAAAAGTGTTTGCAACACTCTTTATATCCTTAAGAACCTGATCCTCTTTGCCACTGACAAGCTCAACGATCTTGTCCTTTGAAGTAAAATAACTAACCGCAGAGATAGCACAAAACGAGATGATGAGTAAGATCATCAAGGCGAGTGCTATCTTATTTGTGATAGACCTAAACACCTATGCTCCTTTAAATTTTGTTTGAAATCTATTTGCAAAACAAAATCGGAGCAAAAGTATAAATGTTTATAGTGTTCTCATAAATTCGGTGCTGTAAATTCCTTCGATGCGTCTTTTCATATCATCATGCCAGCCATTTGTAAGAGTGGTGAGGGCGTTAAATTTCTCAAGTAAATTTAAATTTTCACTTGGCGCGTAAAAAAGTCTGTTTATCTCTAAAATGCTCATATGAACTGGGTCACTCTCTATAACCTCTATCGCGTCGCCTGCTTTGCATGAGCCTGGCGTAAGAACGCGGTAGTACCAGCCAGTAAGGCCTGTTTTGAAGATGTGAGTAGCCATATTTTCATTGCCCCATCTTTTTGAGAGCTTAAAGCATGGCTTTCTAGGCTGCGAGACTTGAAGCACAAGCGAGCCCACCTTGTGGATATCGCCCACATAGACGCAGCTCTCATCAAGCCCGTCAATACATAAATTCTCCCCCATCGCCCCATAAGCCATGTTTTTTAAACCTAAAAAGCTCTCCCACTCGGCGTAGTTTGCAAACGAATTTGCAAAGACTGCCTTTTCAGGGCCGCCGTGGTGCTTCGTATCAGCGACGCTATCGCCCTCAAAGCCAAGCTCATTTGCGAAAATTTCGCCATTTTGAGCTACTTTAAAAATAGCCGAGCTCCAAGGTAAATTTAGCTTATCAGTTGTATTTTGCGAGCCGTAGTTTTTCACGCCTCCGATTAGTAAAGCTTTTAGTGTTGCCATTTCATCCCTATCAAATTTAGTTTATTCTTAAATTATTCGCGTGAGTTAGCGCGATCGCGATAGCATCGGTGATATCAAGCGGTTTTATCTCTTTATTTATGCCTAAAATTTTTTTCACCATAAAAGCCACCTGCTCTTTGTCAGCCTTTGCCTTGCCAGTGACCGTCTTTTTCACCTGAAGCGGCGTGTATTCGGCAAAGTCGCCATGAAGCTGCAAAATTTTAAGACTAAGTGCCCCACGAAACTGAGCGAGCTTTAAGACCGTTTTTGGGTTGTAGGCAAAGAAAATGTCTTCTATCGCGACCTCGTCAAATTTATGGTTTTTAAAGATGAGATCAAGCCCCTCGCAAAGCTCTGTTATTTGGTATTGAAGCGTGTTTGGCTTTATCTTTATAAGCCCAGCTTCAAGAAGAGTAGTTTTAAATTTACTCTTTTCAAGTATCGCGTAACCGCAATTTTTCGTGCCTGGATCGATTCCTAAAATTTTCATCACAATCTTTTCAATACTTTTTCACGACTTTTTCACGCCGTGAAAAAGTTTGTCGGAGTTTAACAAAGGTTTTATTAAATTTAAGATAAAATCGCTAATAAAATTAATTACTTCAAAAGGGTTTAAATTTGCTAGCAGACGAGATTTTAGAGCTTTTACAGACAAAAATATCCGCTAATGAATTTGACTGCTACATCAAACAATTAAAATTTAACGAAAAGGCTTCAAACGAAGATTTTATAGTTTTTAACGCCACGAGTGAGTTGATGGCTAAATTTATAAAAACTAGATATGCAGAAAAGATAGCCTACCTTTATGAAGTAAAAACCGGCAAAAAACCAGAAGTCGAGATAACTAGCCAAACAAAGCTAAAAAACATAAAGCAAAACCAAGTAAATGTAAAGCAGATCAAGGCGCAAAGCAGCATTTTAAACCCTGGATATACATTTGAAAATTTTGTCTGCGGCGACTCAAATCAGTTTGCATTTCTAAACGCAAAAGCAGTCGCGGACAAGCCTGGCGTGCTTTACAACCCACTTTTTATATACGGCACAACTGGTCTTGGCAAGACGCACTTGCTTCAGTCAGTTGGCAACTACTGCCTAGATCAAGGCAAGGTCGTTATCTGCGTGACAAGCGACCAGTTTATGATTGATTTTACCACGCATCTAAATAGCCACTCGATGACTAAATTTCGTGAGAAATACCGAAACTGCGACGTTTTACTAATAGACGACGTGCAGTTTCTTGGCAAAACCGATAAAATTCAAGAGGAGTTTTTTAACACCTTTAACGAGCTCATCGCCAAAAAAGGTCAGATCGTCATGACCTCAGACCGCCCAGCAAAGATACTAAAAGGCTTTGATGAGAGGCTAAAGTCTAGGTTTGAACAAAGCATAATGGCTGATATCACGCCACCTGAGCTTGATACAAAGATAGCTATCATCATCAAAAAGTGTGAATTTGACAAAATTTATCTAAACAAAGAGGTGATCGACTACATCGCTACAAATATGGGCGATAATATCCGTGAGATCGAGGGCGCTATCATAAATTTAAACGCCTATGCAAGCTTGATGAGAGTTGAGATAACGCTTGAATTTGCTAAAAACACACTAAAAGATCTCATCAAAGAAAAACATGAAAATATAAATTTAGAGACCATTATAGAGATCGTTAGCAAAGAGCTAAATATCAAGCCAAGTGACATAAAAAGCAAGTCAAGAGTGCAAAATATCGTCGAGGCTAGACGTATCATCATCTACCTTGCGAAGATGCTTACTACAAATTCAATGCCACAAATCGCAAACTATTTTGGTATGAAAGACCATAGCGCCGTTAGTCACAATATAAAAAAGATAAACGAGCTCATGGAGAGCAACGAAATTTTCAACCTCAGAGTGACTGAGATAAAGAACAAAATTTTAACAAAAGGATAAAAACAGAATGAAATTCGTGAATAAATGTGAAGAAATGAAAAATTCTTTTCACATTTTAAACAACGATGCTGGCGTGAGAAAAGATGGTTTTCACACTTTCACGCTACCAACTAATACAACAAAAAGAAAATTAAAAATAAGAGGGAGTATTTAATGAAGGTTTTAATAAACAAAAACATGCTTGAGAGCATAGTAACAAACACTAATCCATATCTCGAAAAAAGAGATCTTAGTGCTATCACTTCTCACATCTATATCTCTGCAAAAGATGGAGTTTTAAACATAAAAGCGACTGATCACGAGATAGGACTAGCATATAAACTAAGCAACGCAAAGATCGTTGATGAGGGCTATGCAACAGCAAATGGTAAAAAGCTACTTGACATCATCAAAAGCCTAAAAGATGAAGAGGTAACGCTTGAAACTGTTAATAACTATCTTTACATCAAACAAAAAAACTCAAAATACAAACTTCCAATGTATAAATTTGAAGATTTCCCAGAGTTTCCAACGATAGAAGGCAAGGCTAAATTTGACATAGACGCCATAATGTTAGGTAGAAGCTTAAAGAAAATTTTGCCATGCATCGATAGCAACAACCCTAAATTTGAGCTAAATGGCGCTTTGCTAGATATAAAACAAAACTATATAAATATAGTAGGCACCGATACAAAAAGGCTAGCTGTATTTAAATTTGCAAATGAAGCGAGCAATGAGTTTTCACTGATCATCCCTAAAAAAGCGATAAATGAAATTCAAAAGCTATTTTTCGACAAGATAGAAATTTACTATGATGAAAACGTCCTAATCGCTCAAAGCCAAAATTTTGAGTTTTTCACAAAGCTTATAAATGGCAAATTCCCTGACTATGAGCGCGTTATACCAAAAGATATCGCTATAAGATTTGAGCTAAGTAGAGATAAGATGGTTGAAGGCATCAAGACTATTTCGATGCTAAGCGATCAGATGAAGATAACTTTTTCAAAAGAGAGCATAACATTTGAGAGCATCATAGAGGACAACTCTGAAGCTAAAACGATGATAGAGTTTCAAACAGGACTTGAAGAAGATATCAGCATAAATGTAAAAAATAGAAATTTAATAGACTTCTTACAAAGCATAGAAGATGAGAAATTTGAGTTTGGATTTAAAGATAAAAATTTACCTTTCGTTGTTAGCTCAAAAGAGCTTCTAACGGTTATAAGTCCATTAAATATATAAGTTAAAAAAGGTTTATGATGGAAAATAATTACGGCGCAGAAAATATTAAGGTACTAAAAGGGCTTGAGGCGGTCAGGAAGCGCCCAGGCATGTATATAGGCGATACTAACATAAGCGGTCTTCACCACATGATCTACGAAGTCGTTGATAACTCTATCGACGAAGCAATGGCAGGATACTGCGATACGATAGACGTTGAGCTTACACGTGAGGGCTCAGCGATCATTAGCGATAATGGCCGTGGTATCCCAGTAGATATGCACCCGACTGAGAAAATTTCAGCTGCGACTGTTGTTCTAACTGTGCTTCACGCTGGTGGTAAATTTGACAAGGACACTTATAAGGTCTCTGGCGGTCTTCACGGCGTTGGTGTATCTGTTGTAAATGCCCTTTCTAAAAAGCTAATCGTAAATATCAAACGCGATGGTAAACTTCATAGACAAGAATTTGCAAAAGGTATCCCACAAAGCGATCTTGAAGTGATAAAAACTACAAACCGCACAGGTACGCAAGTTGAATTTTGGCCAGATGATAGCATATTTGAAGTGACTGAATTTGACGATGAAATTTTAGTAAAAAGATTTCGCGAGCTAGCCTATCTAAACCCAAAGATAACTATAAATTTTAAAGATCAAAGAAATGGCAGAAGCGAGAGCTTTCATTTTGAGGGCGGGTTAGAGAGCTTTGTAACTGATATGAACAAGGCAAATGCTGTTAGCAAAGCAGTCTCATTTAGCGGCGGCGAAGATGATGTTATGGTTGATTTTGCTCTGCTTTACAACGACACTTATAGTGAAAATTTACTAAGCTTTGTAAATAACATCAAAACTCCAGATGGTGGTACGCATGAGGCTGGCTTTAGAGCGGGTCTTACAAGAGTTATCACAAACTACGTTCAAGCAAATGCTGCTGCACGTGAAAAAGATACAAAGATAACTGGCGAAGATATCCGTGAGGGACTTATCGCAGTTGTGAGCGTAAAGGTGCCAGAGCCGCAGTTTGAGGGACAAACAAAGGGCAAACTAGGCTCAAGTTACGTAAAACCTATCGTTCAAAAGATGGTTTTTGACGTGCTTACAAAGTATTTTGAAGAAAATCCTATAGAAGCAAGAGCGATAATGGATAAAGCTCTAATGGCAGCTCGTGGTCGCGAGGCCGCTAAAAAAGCTAGGGATCTAACTCGCAAAAAAGAGAGCATGAGTATAGGCACACTCCCTGGCAAACTAGCTGATTGTCAGAGTAAAGACCCAGTAATTAGCGAGCTATACCTAGTGGAGGGCGACTCTGCGGGCGGTTCTGCAAAGCAGGGACGTGATAGAGTTTTTCAAGCGATATTGCCACTTAAGGGTAAAATTCTAAACGTTGAAAAGGCAAGACTGGATAAAATTTTAAAATCTGATGAGATAAAAAATATGATAACAGCGCTAGGTTGTGGCATCGGAGATGAATTTGACGCTGAAAAGCTTAGATATCATAAGATCATCATCATGACCGACGCCGACGTCGATGGTAGCCACATCCAGACACTGCTTTTAACATTCTTTTTTAGATTTTTAAATAAAGTTGTAGAAAACGGCCACATCTATCTAGCTCAGCCGCCACTTTACCGCTATAAAAAAGGTAAGAAAGAAATTTATCTAAAAGATGAAAAGGCACTAAACGAATTTCTTATCGAAACTGGCATTGAGGGCGTTGATATAGAGGGCATTGGCAGTGCGGATTTGATCGACTTTTTAAAGATCGTTGCAGCTTATAGAAGCGTCTTAAAAGAGCTTGAAAAACGCTTTAACGTCCTTTCGGCGATCCGCTATATGATAGAAAATCCAGACATTGTCTCAAAAAGCTACAATGAAATTTTTGAAATTTTAAGAGACTTCTTAAAAGCTGAGGGTCATAACATCCTAAACCACTACGTTAGCGATGATGAGGTTAGAATTTATGTCCAAACTGAAAGCGGTCTAGAAGAGCTTGTGGTAAATGAAAATTTATTTACAAATCCACTCTATGAAGAGGCGCTTTACATCAGCCAAAAGATAAAAGAGCGTGGTCTAGACTTGCATAGTGACGTTATAGACGTGCTTGATGAAGTAGAGAAAAATGCGAAAAAAGGTGCATATATCCAGCGCTACAAAGGTCTTGGTGAGATGAACCCTGAGCAGCTTTGGGAGACTACGATGAACCCTGAGAACAGAAGACTTTTAAAGATCGATATAAACGACGCTATAAGCGCTTCTGATACGTTTAATCTCTTTATGGGCGATGAGGTCGAGCCAAGACGAAACTACATCCAAGATCACGCAAAAGACGTTAAACACTTGGATATTTAAAAGAAAAAGGATAAAAAATGAGCGAAGAGATGAAGTATGGCGAGAAAATTTTAAAAGAATTTGACGTAGAGAGTGACCTTGAGGTCTGGGAAAATAAGCAAACAAGGGACTATGTCATAAAGATCACTCTGCCTGAGTTTTGCTGCCTTTGCCCTCGCTCTGGTTATCCTGACTTTGCGACCATATACCTTGAATACATCCCAAATAAGCTAGTTGTCGAGCTAAAAGCGATAAAGCTTTATATAAATAGCTTTATGAACCGCAACATCAGCCACGAAGATAGTATAAATGAAATTTACTCTGTTTTAGAAAAAAAGCTTGAGCCTAAATTTATGAAGATAGTTGGTGACTTTAACCCACGTGGAAATGTCCACACAGTTATCGAGATCAGCTCTGATCTAGTAGTGAAAAAGCCAGTTGAGGAGAAAAAATTTACTCCAAGAAGTAGGGAGAGAAGCTTTAGCGACAAGCCACGTGAGAGACGTAGCTCAAGCGACCGCGCTAGTAGCAGAGGCAGCAGAGATGATAAATTTAAAAAAGATGACAAGCCAAGAAGAAGCTCAAACAAAGAGGGCTTTAGAAAGATAAGCTACGCCGATGATAAGAAGCCAAAAGTAGTCAAAAAGGATAAATAATGATAAGTGCTAAGCTTATAGAACATATCTTTAAAGCAGCATCTATATCACGTTGGAATGACTATCCAAAGATGACAAATTTAGTCGAGCTTGACAAGCAGGCTCATAAATTTATCATCGCTTATTTCATAGCAAAACAAGAGCAAAATGCCGACATGAACTACATCATCGAGGCTGGAATTTTTGAGTTTTTAAGCAGGGTCGTAGTCACAGACATACGCCCTGACGTCTTTCACCACATCCAAAAGACAAAAAAAGATCAGATAAATAGCTGGGTTTTAAGCAACCTTGAGACGCTCATCTCAGATATCGAGGGCGGCGAGTTTTTGGAGAGGTTTAAAAACCACTATAAAAACGACAAAACTCACGAAAAAGAGCGCCTTATACTAAAAGCAGCCAGCTATCTTGCCACGAGGTGGGAATTTTCTATCGTCTATCAAACGAGCCAGTTTTTAAGCGATATCGACGAGCTTAAGGCGAAGGTCGAGGAGGAGATGGAGGATTATTATGAGTTAATTGGCGTTAGAAAGATCGCTATGAATCAAAAATTAGCCCGCCTTGTTGATCTAAGTGGCAGGTTAAGGTTTCAAAAGCGCTGGGCACAAACGCCTCGCATCCCTGAAACTGCGGTCTTAGGACACATGCTAGTTGTTGCGATACTTAGCTATTTTTACTCACTCAAAGCAAAAGCTTGCAAAAAACGGCTAGAAAATAACTTCTTTTGCGCACTATTTCACGACTTGCCAGAGAGCCTCACAAGGGATATCATAAGCCCTGTAAAATACGGCGTAAAGGGGTTAAATGAGATCATCAGCGAGTATGAGATGAGGCTTATTGATGAGAGGATTTTGCCATTTGTGCCTGAAAAGATCAAAGATGAATTTAGCTACATCCTTGGTATCAGAAAAGATGGCGAGAAATTTATCAAAGATGAGTTTGAAAATAGGACTTATGAACGCAAGATCATCTGCCACGAAGGGACTATGGAGAACGTAAATGAGGATAAATTTAACCCGATCGATGGCAAAGCGCTAAAATACTGCGACAAGCTCTCAGCCTACATCGAAGCTGGAATTTCTATAAGCTACGGCGTCAAGTCAAAAGAGCTAACCGATGGTTTTAATAATATGTATAAATTTTTTAGCGAAAAACCTAAGATCGATGGAGTGGATTTTTTAGAAATTTGCGATGATTTTAATGAGCATTTTGGTTTAGAAAGACCCCCTCTCAGATGACTGCGGCACACACTTAATACAAGTGCTCTGCTGTGTTCCCACCCTGAAGCGGTGCTCATAAAAAGCATTGCACAGGTCTAAGAAGGAGCTTCGCAATCATACAAAAACTATACTTAAATTTAGTTTTATAGTTACATTTTTAAAAATTTAGCTTTAAGAGTATATAATCTCACATAAATTTCACCAAAAGTAGGGCAATGCCAGGAAAGATCAAACTTCGTTTTTTATCGGCCTTTAGAGATTTTTTTATCTATCACCACAAGTCTTTAGAGTTTCGTGCCAAAATTTTTGCTGCGATTATCTCGGCTAAATTTGACCCAGACGAGGATGATTTTGACGTTTTAAACGACATCGTAAGTGAAATTTATGAAAACGATCAGACTAGAAAAGACTTCTTAATCCAAACCGTTAGAGAGTACGTGGCAAGGGTCAAAAGAAGCGACAGGATCACGCTTGACACGCTTCTTTTAAGCATAGATAAAGATATGAAAGATCACAAAAGATATGCTAAAAAGATAGACTTTTCGCACCTTCGTCGTTTGATGAGTGGCTGCGAGGAGGAAATTTTAGTGCAACAAAGGGTCTATGAATTTTTGATAAACGAGGTCAAACTCTACTCGCAAAGTGCTTAAATTTCACTCAAATTTAATCAAAAATTTTTCGTGGCTTGTAGCTAAATTTTCTCGTTTTTTACCTTGATTTTCTCTATTTATCTCGCTAGCTTAGGCGATTTATGACCAAAATTCGAAATAACACTTCATCAGCTAAATTTACATTGATAAATGTGCATTATTTTGTGATAAAGCTGTTGCCAAGATAAAAAATTAAGCGTATAGATTAGCCAGCTTGTGATGAGTGGGACTGGTTGCACTTTCTCAACGGCGCTTGCTTGTTACCTTGCAAAGGGTAAGAGCCTAGAGGAGGCCATAGGGCTTTCAAAAGAGTATATCTGCTCCATTATAAAAGAGAGTATTGACACAAATCTAGGCAAAAACCGCCTTCTTTGGCACGGAGCGAAGTAAATTTAAGCTGCTTTTTGCACGGCGGCTGAGTGAGTGATGATATCGTGTAAATTTAGCTTGTCTTTTCTAAAAAAACAAAGGCAAAGTCCGATGACACTAAAGCCAGCAAATGCAAAGCAAATTTGACGCAAGATCGCGTGAAGAAGGCTTAACTTTTTACCGGTTTGTAAATTTATGAGATAAATTTCTTGCGCTTTGTAGCCTGGAGTTTGCGCCTTTATGCTAAAAAATAGACACATTATAAATGAGATGAGGCTATTTACGCCAAAGATCGCAAGCTGGTTGTGCAAAAACGCCTCTTTGCCGTCAAGCAAAAGATAGGTCGTGGCGTAAAATATCGGCATGCCGATGATAAAAAGATCGATGATAGAGGCCTTTACTCTAGCCCAGATCGGTGCGATTTTTGCCTTTTGCTTTGCCAAGTTATTTTCCTGTATTTATGTAGATACGGCTAAATTTCTCCCAATCATATAGGTAGATAAGGCAGTCGATCACCTCGCAGCTCTCATCGTAAAGATCACCGTCCTCGCCGTTGTCTTGCATGATAGGCAGCACGCCTGATCCTCTCGAGACCTCACACCAATAATCATAAAAATCAAGCTTTTTGATATCGCTCTCTAGCACGCCAAACATGCCTAAAAACTGATAGATGCTAAGGTCAAAAAAACTCTTATTTTCAGTTTTTTGCAGGCGTTTTACACTATTTGTGTGCATCAAACTAGCTCAACGCCCTTGCCGCTTACCACTTCGCCGATCACGTATCCATCGCTATTTGCTAGCACAGCATCTACGTTTTCTTTAGGCACAACAAGGATCATGCCAACGCCCATGTTAAATGTCCTCATCATCTCGCTTTCTTCTACTTTTTGCGCGAGGATTTTAAAAATTTCAGGCGTTTTTATAGCGCTTTTTTGCACCTTCGCACCAAGTCCAGCAGGAAAGACGCGAGGCAAGTTTTCAACTATGCCACCACCCGTTATATGCGCCATTGCGGTGATCTTATCTTTTAAGTTTAAAAAGTTGCTCACGTAAATTCTAGTTGGCTCAAGAAGCACGTCGATGAGTGCTCTATCGCCCACTTTTTCATCAAATTTTAGCCCAAGCTCGCTTACTACTTTTCTTGCAAGAGAGAAGCCATTTGAGTGCAGGCCGCTACTTGGAAGTGCGATTAAAACATCGCCAGATTTTACAAATTTGCTCCTGTCGATCTCGTCAGCCTCAGCTATACCCACGGCAAATCCAGCAAGGTCAAAGTCACCCTTTTCATACATCGACGGCATCTCGGCTGTCTCACCGCCTATCAGCGCGCACTGCGCCTTTTTGCAGCCATTTGCGATGCTTTTTACTACCTCTTTGGCACTCTCTATCTCAAGCTTTGCAGTAGCGTAATAGTCGAGGAAAAAGAGTGGTGTGGCGAAGTTGCAGATGAGGTCATTTACGCACATAGCGACTAGATCCTCGCCCACGCCCTCAAATTTCTTAGCGTCGATAGCTAGGCGAAGTTTCGTGCCAACGCCGTCGGTCGCGCCTAAAATGGCTGGATTTTTATATCCGCTTGGCAGTCTGACCGCACCTGAAAATGATCCGATGCCGCCTATGACGTTTGGTGTTTGCGTAGATTTTACGAAAGGCTTGATCGCCTCAACAAAGCTATTTCCAGCATCTATATCGACTCCGGCATCTTTATAACTTATCATTTTCACCCTTTTGGTTATTTTTTAAAACTTTAGCCAAAAGTTGCTAAAATTGTTATCAATTTTCAAAAATGGAGCGACTTTGCAGAAATTTCCAAACGCCTACGTCATCACAGGCTCGATCGCTAGTGGTAAAAGCACGGTTGTAAATTTACTAAAAGAGCGAGGTTTTAGCGTGATAGATGCGGACCTCATCGCTCACGAACAGCTTGAAATTTGTAAATGCGAGATAATAGAAGCTTTTGGCGAGCAAATTTTAGATGAGACTGGCAAAATAGAGCGCAAAAAACTGGGCGCCATCGTCTTTAACGAGCCAAAAAAGCTTAAAAATTTAGAGCAAATTTTACATCCAAAGATAAAAGCTGAAATTTTATCAAATGCCTTGCAGCTTGAGCGCTTGGGGCAGGTTTATTTTGTCGATATCCCTTTGTTTTTTGAAAAAAAGCAGCGTTACGCTGAGTTTAAAAATGTAGCCGTGATCTACGCGCCAAAAGAGCTTTTGCTAAGCCGTCTAATGAGCCGAAATGGGCTAAGCTTAAATGAGGCAAAAACTAGAGTAGAGCTTCAGATGGACATCGAGCAAAAGCGAAAAATGGCAAAATTTGTTATAGATAATAGCAGCGACATGGAGCATTTAAAGCTTGAGCTAGAGAAATTTCTAAAGCAAATTTGCGCTATTTCTTAATAAATTTACTAGCAAATTTATATGTTTGCAAAACCTCTTTACTATTCAAATCCCAGCTATCAAGCTCGGCTTTTACTAAATTTGGAAATTTCTTGCTTATATCTTTTAAAGCGTTGCCAACTGACTTTCTAAGATACTCGCTCGAACTATCTTTTAGGCTGGCTAGGCGCCTAATGGCCTCATCTGGGTTATCTTTAAAATAGGGCCTATTTGTCCATATCCTAAGCCCCTCTGTTACGGCTCTTTTTGCATTTGCATTGCCATTTTTTAGCCACTCATCGATAACAAAAAGTGCCTGCTCGTAGTCAACTTTTTTACAAAACTCATCAAACGCCTTTGCCAGCACCTCTTGAACCCTCCAGTTTTCATCTTTTGAGACTTCATCTCTCATAAACGTCAAAATTTCTTCGCGATCTGATAGGTGTCCAAAGAGAAAAACCGCATACATCCGCACTTGATAGAGCTTCGAGCCGTATGCTAGGAGTGCAAGCTCTTTGCAGCGCTCTGCTCCCTTTGCTTTATAGTCAGTCAAAGCCCTTCTTTCTTGCTCTTTAAAGCCATTTTCTATCAAAGAAAACTCTTTTTCTAAATTTAAGATGTAGCTCTTCAAAGTAGCTCCTTTAAAATCACTAATAACTCTTATCTAAATTTTAGTAAAATCACGAAAAAAATAGAAGGACGGATCGTGCAAGTCTCAAAATATAACGCCAGCGGCAATGATTTTGTCATATTTCACACATTTTTGAGCAAAGATAGGAGTGAGCTTGCAAGGCAAATTTGTAGCCGAACAAACGGCGTGGGAGCTGACGGGCTCATCGTGCTTTTGCCTTACGAAAAGGGCGTGAAATGGGAGTTTTACAACAGCGACGGAAGCTACGCTGCGATGTGTGGCAACGGCTCGCGTGCGGCTGCTAGATATGCCTATCTAAACGGCCTTGTTAGTTCAAGCGAATTTGCTCTGCTAACTGGTAGCGGCGAGGTGATGGCAAGCGTGAAAGGTGAGTGCGTCGAGGTCGTGCTAACAAGTCCAAAAATTTTAAGCGAGCCACTAAATGAAAACGGCAAAACTTGGTACTTTTACGACACTGGCGTGCCGCATCTTGTAAATTTCACTCAAGATTTAGATGAATTTGACGTCAAAGAGTGCAGGGCGCTTCGTCAAAAGTACAATGCAAATGTAAATTTAGCCAAATTTGATGGCGGAGTTTTAAAGGTAAGAACCTACGAAAGGGGCGTGGAGGACGAGACACTAGCTTGTGGCACTGGTATGGCGGCTTGCTTTTACGGAGCTACTTTAAATTTAAACGCGCCGCAATGCCTAAAAGTCTATCCAAAAAGCGGCGAGGAGCTTGGACTTAGGTTAGAAAATGGCAAAATCTTATTTAGCGGAGCGGTGAAACACTGCTTTGATACGAGTATCGAAATTTAGCTTTTAGAGTGAGTTTTACGCTTGTTTTGGGTTAGTCAGAGCAAGCAAATTTTCAAATTTATATCACTAAATTTGCACTCAACAGCTGAACTAAATTTATAGCGGTACTGATTTAAAATTTAAATACAAACCATTTAATAGTTTAGCTACTTAAATATCTCAAGAATTAATTTATATGAAATTTAGTGGGGTGTAAAAATCTCCGCCGAAATTTTATTTACTGGAGCTTTTAAACACTGCTTTGATACGAGTATCGAAATTTAGTTATTTTGGCTACTGGTAGTTAAATTTGGCTAGTAGTTTGTAAAAGTCGCAGGCTAAATTTCATATCAAATTTTGTGTAAAACAAAGAGTTTTTTAGAGTTTTTGTTATTAAATTTTAAAGTGTATAAAAAAGAAGATCTCCGCCGAAGCGGAGAAAAGGTGTTATTTCAAAGCATCTTTTGCTTGTTTTGCAAGTGCCGCAAATGCCTTCGCGTCATTCATAGCTAGATCAGCTAAAATTTTTCTATCAAGTTCTATCTTAGCTTTGTTTAAGCCGTTGATAAATCTTGAATAGCTAATGTCGTTTAGTCTGCAAGCTGCGTTGATACGAACGATCCATAAACGTCTGAAATCACGTTTTTTCTGGCGTCTGTCGCGATATGCATAAACTAAACTTCTCTCTAGTTGCTCTTTAGCTTTTCTAAAGTGTTTATGTCTAGCACTGAAAAAGCCACGTGCTAGCTTTAAAACTTTCTTATGGCGTCTTCTTCTAACTACGCCTGTTTTTACTCTTGCCATATTTATCCTTTTACAAATTGGCGCTCACAAAGTGAGTCTTGCCCCTAAATTTGGGGGAGTTTGAATGACTTTTTTGTCAAAAACTTAAATCTACGCTGCTTTATACGCCGAGCATTTTGCGAACGGCTGGGACATTTGTGCTGTCCACGTAGTGTGGGCCACGAAGGTCTCTCATACGCTTAGTAGGTTTTTTTGTTAAGATGTGGCTTCTAAAAGCAGAGCCTCTTTTTATCTTATTTTTACCTACTTTAAAGCGCTTAGCAGCACCGCGAACGGTTTTCATCTTTGGCATGCTAATCCTTTTTGAAATTTTATACGCAAGTGCGTAAGATTTGGATTATAGCGAAAAATCCTTTAGAAAATTTAAATTTCACTTAGACAAAATTTGCAATAAATTTACATTTAACTTAAAAAAATTTTAAAATTTATAATTAAATTATTAAATTTGGCATATAATCACATATAAGAAATTTATTTTACTAAAGGAGTAAAGATGAAAGGGAAAATTCTCGCATCAATCGTCGCTATGAGTGCGATTTTAGGCACAAGTAGCTTGGCATGCACTACCATTTTAGTAGGAGATAAAGCCTCAAACGACGGCTCTATGCTAGTGGCTAGAAGCGCTGATAGCAAGGCTATAAAGGCACAAGTCTTTTTGATACATCCAGCTACGAAAAATCAAACTGGCATGCACAGCTCAAAGGCACATGACGGCGCAAATGACTTTACATATCCGCTCCCAAAAGATGGCATGAGATACACAACTATCGCAAACTCACACACAAAACTTCACGGTGCAGTCGGCTACAACGAGGCTGGCGTAGGACTTAGTGGCACTGAGACCATCTATGCAAAAGATGAGCTTTTAAAAGTTGATCCATACAACGAAGAGACTGGCATCACAGAAGATGACATCCCAGACGTGCTTTTGCCGCGCATCAAAAGCGCAAAAGAGGGCGTTAAGCTTCTTGGCGAGATAGTTGAGACAAAAGGCGCTGGCGAGGGCTTTGGTGTGGTATTTGTCGATGCAAACGAGCTTTGGTACTTTGAAACTGGCACAGGCCATAAATGGATCGCTTCAAAGATCCCACAAGATGAGTACTTCGTTACTGCAAACCAAGGCAGACTTCACGCTTATAAAGAGAATGATCCAAATTTCATGGGAGCAAAAGATGTCATCAAATTTGCGATCGATAATAAGACTTATGACCCTGCAAAAGACGGCGAATTTAACTTTACAAAGGCCTATACAAGGGATGATGAGAGAGATGTGACTTATAACTACCCACGTGTTTGCTGGGTTCAAAGTATGTTTAACCCAAGCCTAAAACAAGACTTCGCCGATGGTCAAAAATTCCCAGTATTTTTAAAACCAGAGAAAAAACTAAGTGTTGAGGATCTAAAAGCTGCGATGAGAGCCCACTACGACAGCACACCGTTTGATAACTATGCTAGCAAAGATGAAGATAAGAAAAACATCTACCGCGCTATAAGCGTCTTTAGAACGTATGAGTCTCACGTCATGCAGGTGCGCCCATGGCTACCAAAAGAGATCGGCCGTGTGACCTACGTCGCTCTTGGTATGGCTGATCTTAGCGTTTATTTGCCGTATTACGAGGGGCTTGATGGCTTTATAAAAGGCTACTCTGATGGCTCATACGACGCTGATGATACTTCGATTTACTGGGTTTATAGAAAGCTTCAAACCCTTGTGATGACTGATTATGAGAAGTATTCGCCAGTGGTAAAAGAGGCCTACGCTAAATTTGAAAAAGAGTTGGCGGTAAAACAGGCTAAATTTGAAGATGAGTACGTCAAACTTTACAAAAAAGATAAGAAAAAAGCAGACAAACTCTTAAATGAATTTAGCCAAAAGACTATGCAAGAGGCTAAAGATCTAACACAGGAGCTTACAAACAAAGTCTTTACTATGCTTACAGCTGATATGGATGCTAAGCTAAAATCTCTAAATAAAGGCAAAAAAGACTAAAAGTTTTGGGCGTGAAATTTAGTAGCGCCCAAATTTAAACAAAAATTTGGCAAAGAGCGTTTATAATGCGGCAAAAATTCACTACAAAGGAAAAACGCTGATGCCTTGTCCCATGCATAAAGCTCGTTAATCTCGGCAAAAAACATATCAGCGATTTTCAAAAAACACGCAAATTTTTAAATGATTTTACATTTTTTCACATTGAGATAAATCCATTTTTGCTAGCAGGTCCGCTGCATTGTAACTGCATCTTTAATAGCAAAGCTAAGCAATGCCTGAAATTTGGCAAGGACCTTTTTAGTAGGGTTTTTTATAAATTTTACTTTAGTTTAAGAAGAAGTGGTTGTCATCCACCGCAGGTGGTGTGATCCAGACTTGTTGTTTGAGCTGTGCTGGTGAGGGTTTGGTTTTTTTGGTGGCAGAAGGGGATTCTACTTACGAAGCG
>NZ_CABPUX010000002.1:211363-326793 GCF_902460715.1 Campylobacter concisus
CTGCACGTTCAAGGTTGCTGTGCTTTGCACAGTTTTATAGTAGTCCGCAGAGCGAATTTTAGTCTGCAAATTTAAATTTAAAAAGGATAAAAATGATAAAAAGTTATGTTTTAGGTTTTCCAAGAATCGGAGAGAAAAGAGAGTTAAAGCGCGCGTTAGAGGGCTTTTGGGCTGGTAAAGAGGGCTTTAGTGAAGAGAATTTGCAAGAGACTGCAAAGATGCTTCGCCAAAGACACTGGAAATATCAACAAGACGCTGGCATTTCGGCTATTAGCGTTAATGATTTTTCATTTTACGACCTAATGCTTGATAACATCATCGCTTTTGGCGCTACGCCTCCAAGATTTGCAAATTTAAGCGGCTCGGAGCAATATTTTGCTTGCTCAAGAGGCAACAAAAATGGCGTTGCGATGGAGATGACAAAGTGGTTTAACACAAACTACCACTACATCGTGCCAGAGCTTAGCAGTGAGAGTAAATTTAGCCTAAAAGCGGACAAAATTTTAAATGAATACAAAGAGGCGAAGGCTAACGGCGTAAAAGGCAAGGTAAATTTGATCGGCCCTATCACATTTTTGGCTCTTTCAAAGACGACTGACGGCAGCTGCCCATTTAAGCACCTTGACGCACTTGTAGGCGAGTACAAAAAGCTACTTGAGCAAATTTCTAAGCTTGATGATGAAATTTTAGTGCAGTTTGACGAGCCGATCTTTGTAACTGACAAAAACGAAAGCGACCTTTTGCCACTTATCACAAAGGTTTATAACGAGCTAACAGACGTTGCTAGCAACATCAAAATCGTATTTGCAACATATTTTGAGCATGCGATCAAGGCAGTTAGCGAAGTGGCTAAAACTAAAATTTACGGCATCGCGCTTGACTTCATCCACGGCAAGAGAAATTTCGAAGCGCTTGAGACTATCAAAAATAGCCATTTGACGCTATTTGCAGGCGTGATCGACGGCAGAAATATCTGGAAAAGCAACATCGACGAGAAAGTAAAACTTGTTCGTGAAATTTCAGAGAAAATAGGCGGAAAAGATCTTTATATCGGCACTTCATGCTCGCTTCTTCACGTGCCATACACTCTAAAATATGAAGAAAATTTAAACCCTGAGATCAAAAGCTGGTTAAGCTTTGCGGTCGAGAAGCTTGATGAGATCAAGATCATCACAAAACTAGCAAATGGCGAGAAGCTAAATGAGGCTGAGGCTAAAATTTACGAAGAGAATAAAAATGCAGTTAAAACCCGCGCTACTTCAAAGCTCATCCACTCTGAAAGCGTCCAAAAACGTATCAAAAATTTAAGCAAATTTGAGCGTGACGAGAAATTTGAAGATCGCATCAAAATTCAACGCGAAACACTAAAATACGGCATCTTGCCAACAACAACGATAGGTAGCTTCCCTCAAACGGTTGATCTTCGCGTACTTCGCCAAAATTTCAAAAAAGGCGAGATCGACGCAGCTGCTTATGAAGCTGGCATTAAAAAATACATTGATCACTGCGTGAAATTCCAAGAAGATATTGGCCTAGACGTGCTAGTACATGGTGAGCCAGAGAGAAATGACATGGTTGAGTACTTTGGCGAGCAGATCAGCGGATACGCATTTAGCCAAAATGGCTGGGTACAAAGCTACGGCAGCCGCTGCGTCAAGCCACCACTTCTCTTTGGTGACGTAAGCCGCCCAGAGCCGATGACTGTTAAGTGGATGAAATACGCTCAAAGCATCACAAAACACGTAATGAAGGGCATGCTAACTGGACCTGTAACGATGCTAAACTGGAGCTTTGTGCGTGACGATCTGCCAAGAAGCGAGGTGGCAAAACAGCTCGCACTTTGTATCTACGACGAGATCGCAGACCTTCAAAACGCAGGCATTAGAGTGATCCAAGTCGATGAGGCAGCGTTTAAAGAGGGCTATCCGCTAAGAGCTGAAAATATCCCAGCTTATGAGAAATTTGCGGTTGATTGCTTTAAGCTTTCAGTAAGCTCGGCTGAGGCAAAAACTCAGATCCACACGCATATGTGCTACTCTGAATTTAACGATATTATTAAGACTATTGAGGCAATGGATGCTGATGTTATCAGTATCGAGACTGCAAGAAGTGGCAACGAGCTACTTAAAATTTTCAAAGCCGTTGGCTACAAACAAGAGGTCGGACCTGGCGTTTACGACATCCACAGCCCACGTGTGCCAAGTGTTGATGAGATCGTCGCTCAGATCAAAGCTCTGCTTGAAGTCTTGCCAAAAGAGCAACTCTGGATCAACCCAGACTGCGGCCTAAAAACCAGAAAATGGGAAGAGGTCGAGCCAAGCCTTAAAAACATGGTAGAGGCCGTCAAGATCGTAAGAGGTCTATAAAATTTAATTAAAAAGGATTTGAAAAATGAAAAGGATTTTTCTATTTGTAATATTAGTTATATTTGCGTCCGGATGTAGTTCTGGACGCCACTCTATACCACTCAACAAAGGTGCGTACAAGCAAACAAATATCTATAGTATCAGCGAGGCTTTAAATTTAGAAGCTGCCAAAAAAGAGCTAGCAGGCTTTGAAAATGTGAGGCTTGAATTTGGCTCAAACGACCAAAATAAAAGCGTAATAAAGGCAAATGTAAAGGTTCAAAGATTTATCACTGATAGCGGAGATATAAAGGGCTATTGCCAAGAGGCTTTTGTCGCCGTCATAAAAAGATATATGATAGCTGCTAAAAAGCAAAATGCCGACGTGGCAAATATCGTGAGCTTTTGGCGAGCCGACGCAAAATACCTAAAAGACGAGTTTGTCTGCATGTCGTCAAGAAATTCTGTTGGCGTGGTGATGAGAGCTGATCTAGTTCAAAAGTGAGAAAATGCTAAAAGAGAAAATTTTAAATAAAGAAAAAGGGCTCGTGCTATATGGACTCACGCCGCCAAAGGCTGAATTTGAAGAGGCAAAGCTGCGCGAGATATCTGAGCGCTGGACGGGCCGGATAAATGATATCAAGGCCGATGGGCTCGTGCTTTACGAGGTGCAAGACGAGAGCGAGCGAAATGATAGCGAGAGGACATTTGAGTTTAGTGGGACGCTAAGCCCAGAAATTTACTACAAAAAGTACCTAAACGTCGCAACACCTAGTATATTTTACCGCGTGGCTAGCGGATACGGCGAGGATGATTTTCGCGCAGCACTTAAGGCTCAAAGCTCAAATTTAAACGTGCTAGTGGGGGCAACTTCAAGCACGCAAAAAGTGAGGCTAAATTTAGCTCGCGCCTATGAAATCGCTAGCGAATTTAAAGAGTTGGCAGTAGGCGGTGTCTGTATCGCAGAGCGTCACGGCAAAAATGGCGATGAGCCACAAAGGATGCGTGAAAAGATCGCAGCTGGGGCTAAATTTTTCATATCGCAAGCGATCTTTGACATACAACTAGCGCGTAAATTTTTAGAGGATTGCGCGGCTGCAAAGATAAGCGAGCCGATATTTCTGACATTTAGCACAGCGGGCAATGCAAAAACGCTTGAATTTATCAAATGGCTCGGAGTGAGCGTGCCAAGCTCGGTAGAAGAGAGGCTAAATTTAAGCTCTGACTACCTAGCTAGTAGCTGCGAGATCATCAAAGAAATTTGGTGCGAGCTAAAGAAATTTGGCGATGAAAATGGGTTAAATTTAAGCATAAATATAGAAAGTGTAATGGCAAAACGCGCCGAGATCGAAGCGAGCTTGGAGCTAACAAAAAACATAAGAGAGTTGGTGTAACGCCAGCTCTTGCTATAAATTTATACAAATTCTTTCTTGATGGTGCAATGACGCCACAAATCCACAAAGAATAGTCGTTATGATTAGCGATCACAAGCTGTTTTTAAAGGTCGGTTGGCTTACTGCTTGGCAGATTTTCAAAAAGCTGCTATAGCAAAAATAATATGGCTTTGTGTAAGAAATTTGGCGAGATATACGAATACGGCAAACTTCTCAGAAAAAAAGTGGTGCTTTGGCAAGGCAAATTTATCAAAGGTGCTGTGAAAATCGTTGAAGTCAAAATAGCCAAACAAGACAAGAGTTTTTGCAAATTTAAGCAAATTTGATCCAAAAGTATAGAAATTTAGCCCTCAAATAAGATCTAAATTTGACTAAACCCCCTCACTCCACCTTATATCCAGTGCCTCGTATGGTTTTTAGGCAGATAGTTGGTATCTTGGCCCTTATCTCTCGCACGAGCGATCTTATGCGGTCTTGCGATAAGGTTTCGTTTTTATATAGGCGGTGATCTATCTCGTCGTAGGTGATGACGTGGGGCGAGTTTTTGCATAAAATTTCAAGTAGCTGGCTCTCTTTTTTGCCAAGGTAGATGACCTCGCTCTCTTTTCTTACGCAAAGGGAGTCTTTGTCAAAGACTAGGCCATTTTTTAGCTCAAATTTAGAGCCTAAAAGTACCTTGCAAAGCTAAAGGCGTGAAATAAAAACTCTTCAGGGCAAAATGGCTTAATGATAAAATCATTAACCCTAGCGTAGTAAATCCTCTTAAAAACGCTAGGGACGCTAACATCTAGCAAAAGCATAATGGGAGTGATGTTTTGGCTATCTCTTATAAATTTAACCAGATCAAGGTTTAAATTTCTAGCCTTTACGTCAAAAACGTATAGATCGTATCTGTTGCCGCACTCAAAGTCTTTGATGACTTCGCTGGCGCTTTTGAGCTGGATCATCCTAAACCCAAAGCGGTAAAGCGATGCATTTAGGATGACATTTTGCCAAAAGTCGCTTAAGAGCAGCAAAGCTTCTTCGTTAGCCAGCTAGACCACCGCCGCCAGCTGGTTTTTTGGCGTCTTTTTCAGCCTTTTGTTTTAAAAATTCTTCTTCGTCTTTTGTAGGTTTGTACTCATCTTTGAAGAATTTTTGCTTAGTTTCGATCCTCTTTTCGATCATCTTTTTATCGTAAATTTTATATGACGGCTTCCAATACTCAAGATAGTTTCTAAAGCCAGCGCCGTGACCTGCGTCATAGTGGCAGCTTGCACATTTTAGCTCTTTAGGAGTGTCAAGAAGCTTTTTGTAGTGAGCGTGCATCTTTTGAGCTTGCGCTGAGGTGTTGTTGCTATCTATCACGTTTGTGTGGCAGCTTGTGCAGCCGTTGTCAAAGACGAAATGTTCGCGGTTTTTGAGGTTTTTATGCCAATCAATAGCATTAGGATAGCCAAAGAAATGCACCCAGCCCTCTAAAATGCCGTTTTTCGCCTTTGTTAGGGCGTATTTTGCGATGTTGTCATGTGGTATGTGACAATCCACGCATCTTGCTTTGATACCAGTTTTGCCCTTGCCGCTGTGGATATCGTCATTGTAGGTGATCACCATAGGATCCATCTCGTGGCAAACGATGCAGAATTTATCCCCACTCGTCTCATCAAGTGTGTAATGAACTGGCAGAACGACTAAAAATCCAACAATTCCGCTTATGAAGATTATAAGCGCTAGTAATTTTTTTGAAATTTTCATGGTGTTACTCCGTTCATCCATTGTGGCACCTCGTGTTCATGGCACTCAGAGCACATGTTTGTAGATGGTTTGTGCTCGTTGTGGCACTCGTCGCAGTACAAAGTCGGACCATCGTGAACAGAGTTGTGAGGATTTGCCTTTAGAGTATCCATAAATTTTAGCCTCTGGGCTAAGAGCTTTTTGCTCTTATGACAGGATAGGCAGCCAGCGTCGCCGATCGCTTTAAATTTGCTAGGATCATCGCCTTGGTTTTGGTGACAATCAACGCAGTCAAAGCTTAGGTGTTCATGATGAGGTTTGATCTTATACTTGGCTCGTAGCTCATCAGAGACTGCTACTTTTGTGACGTTTAGATCGCCCTTTGGCATATCGGCACCAAAGAGATGAAGCGAAAATAAACAGGCAAAAATAGCGATGAATTTAAGCTTATTCATACCCTTTTCCTTTCTTTTAAAATTTTATTAACGTCAAATTTCAATGGAAAACTAATATTTTTACTTAAACTTACTTTTATGAAATTATAGTCTTCGCTTGGTTAAATCTGCATTAATAATAAATTAGTGTGCCAAAAGGCACACTAAATTTAGATATTTTCTCCAGCGATCATGCCAAATACTATACAATCAGTGATCGCAACAGTGCCTAAGCGGCTCGCTCCGTGCGTACCACCAGTGATCTCGCCAGCTGCGTAAAGGCCTGGTATTGGCTTGCCACTCTTGCTTGATAATACTTGCGCTTTTTCGTTGATCTTTAGACCGCCCATTGTGTGGTGAGGTTTTGGAGATAGGCGGATGACATAAAATGGACCAGCTTCGTTGATCTCAGAAAGCGCACTCTCTTGCTTGCCAAATTCATCTTTTTTGGCTTTTACGCCCTCATTATATTTTTTGACCGTCTCTTTTAGCGCATCAGCTGGGACGCCGTATTTGCTAGCGATCTCATCTAAGCTCTTGCACTCGCCAACTAGCTTGCCACTACTCATGCCCTTGCTTATGATCTCTTCGCTAAGGTCTTTAAATGCCATCTTTGTATCGGCAAATGTGATAGGGAATTTATCAGGTGCTGCTCTTAAAATTTTAAACTCAGCGTCTGCTCTTGTCTTGCGGTCAGCTAGCTCGTTCATGAAGCGCTTGCCAGTTCTTACATCTACTGCGATGCCGTATTTAAATGTGCCTTGTTGAGTTAGGATAGGAGCTGTGCCAAAGCCTTTCTCATCTGGGCTCGCCCATGGGCCAAACTGGATCCAGTCTACTTGCACAGGGTATGCGCCAAGCTCAAATGCCTTTAAAAGCACGCCAGCTGTCGCACCTGCGTGGTTTGTACTATCGACGTTGTCTGGGATACGCGGGTCTTGAAGCTTTCTAAACGCCTTATCCCTGCAAAAGCCGCCAGCTGCAAGGATGACGCCTTTGTTTGCTTTGATGGTCTTTTTAGTGCCGCTTGTGTTCTCTAAGTCGTCGTTATAAAGTTTATCATCAAATTTATACTCTTCTCTTACCGCAACACCCACTACTTTGCCGCTCTCATCGACAACAAAGTCGTCAAATTTAGTTCTTCTTACTAGCTTGCAGCCATCTGTTTTTTCAAATTTCTCAAGCATAGGCTGGATGTAGCCTGAGCCGCTGTCGTTTGTAGTAAGCATCGATCTAGCCACGCTGTGACCGCCAAAGTGAGCGCAGTGATCCATCTTAAACTGCACGCCGCAGTCTACTAAGAAGTTAAATGACTCCATCGCGCGATTAGCTATGGTCTCAAGTAGCTCTGGGTGGTTTAGCCCAAGGCCTGCTTTTAGACAGTCTTCGATAAATAGCTCTTTGCTATCTTTTATGCCAGTTTTTTCCTGGACTGGATTTACTGGAACAGCCATACCGCCGCCATTTATGACAGAGTTACCGCCGATCCTACCCATTTTTTCTATGATCAAGACTTTGTTTCCTCTTTTGGCTGCGCTAAGGCCAGCTGCAAGCCCTGCAAATCCAGAACCGATGATGACAACATCATATTCTTCGTCAAATTTGACATCTTTTGCATCTATAGCAGAAGCTTGTGCATTTACAGCACCTAAAGCCAAAGCACCAGCACCTGCAACACTCATCTTAAGCATTTCACGTCTTGAAATTTGCTTCATAAGATCTCCTTTTGGATAAAATTTGTCTCGCTGTGAGAATTATACAAGGATAGTATGAGAATAATATGAGAAATGATAAAAAATATATTGCCATTTTTAAGGTAATAAAAGAAAATTTGTTAGTAAAAATTAATATTATCTTTAATATATAAATTTATCTTTTGGTAATAAATTTCATATAATGTAAGAGAAATCAAGCGTTTGAATTTTAAAGAAAAGGATAATTAAGCTAAATAAAAAGGAAAATAAAATATAATCCCAAATCTTTGGTCCCGTAGCTCAGTTGGTAGAGCACTACCTTGACATGGTAGTGGTCGATGGTTCGAGTCCATTCGGGGCCACCATTTCTATATAAACTTCCCCAAAACGTAAAATCCAAAAAATAAAATTTAAAAATATTTTTTTGTAACTATACCATTTTTAAATTTTAAACTAAATCCCTAAAATACGGCAAGCTATTACTAAATTTAACTAAAAAATTTATAACTTCATATTTCTAAAATGTCACAACTGTACCAAAGTACAATAGTAAAGAACTAAAATATTTACTTATAATTGCAGCATAAAAACTAAAAACATAAAAAGGAAATGTTATGAGTAAAGTTAAAGGATTAATAAAATCAATAATCGGCACGGATGCCATCGTCGCTATAGACGCTAACGGAAATCAAAGAACTCTAAAAGCAGGCGACGTGATCTATGACAATGAGGTCATAAAAGAGCAAGATGGCGTAAAGGTTGAGGTACAATCTGCGCAAACTCAAAATGAAAAAGCTAGCGATGAGACTGGCAAAGAGATAGCATCACTACAAGAGCAATTATTAAATGGTAAAAATATCTCTGATCTTGAAGAGACTGCAGCTGGCGGCACTCAATCAGCGGGCGGAGTAAGCTCGAATGGCGTGAGCCTTGGCGCTGCTGGCTTTGCAAATGGCGGTCATGAGTCAAACATCAATGCGAATTTTGGCGATCTAAGCTCTCAAGCAAATGCAAGTGCAGAGGCTTTTACAAATGTAGGCGGTGGCGCAAGCGAGGAGGGCTTTAGTCTTGATACACTTGCGGCTGCGATAGATAATGCATATAACAATATATCGCCGCAGCCACTAGAAGTATCTGTCACAGCAGTGGATGATAACGTAGTGACTGGTAATACAGATCAGGCAGTAAGCAGCAACCTTGACATCGAGGGCAATATCTTAGAGCATGAAAATTCACAAAGAACAGATCTGCATATTACAAACGACAACACTCCAACTTTAGTTGGTAAGGCCACTTCAAACGCTACTATAAGTATATTTGATGGCGAAGGTGAGAGCGCACCGCTACTTGGTACGACAACTACCGATGCAGACGGAAACTGGTCATACACACCAACTTCACCTTTAGCTGATGGAGATCATAAATTTACGATTGAAGCTAGCAAAGTAGCTGCAAACGGCGAAGAGCAAAAAGCTACAAGCACGCAAGAGATAACTGTTGATACAGACAATAGCACCTTGTCTATCACAAAAATATCTACTGATGACTTTTCTGACTTGTCACACTATAACACAATGTATGATAGCAATAAACAATACGACTTTTCACCGACCATAGAGGGTAAAGCTGAGCCATTTGCTGATATAAATTTAGTCATCACAAAAGCTGAAGTTGTTTACAATGATGGCTTAGGTAACTCTTGGGTAGAGAAAGGCAACGAAGCTCATGTGGTTGAGAAACTAAGCGCTAAGGCTGATGCTGATGGTAACTGGAAAGTCGAGAGTAGTGTGTTGGATACTCTTGACACTAATGAGTACACAGTCCAAGCTTCATCAGTAGATGAGGCTGGCAATAAATATGCTGAGCCTCAAGCAACGACATTTTATATGCCACTTGAGCCTATAACTGTCGCTCCAACTGACCACCTATAACATAAATTTAATGTGGAGAGCCTCTCTCCACGACTCTTAAATCTACTTCAAATACTCTTTTGCATCGTATTCTTTGCCAGCGTCGTGATCTTTTAAAAGTTTAGCTACGACTGGGCTTAGAAGGATAATGGCGATCAAATTTGGCACGACCATAAGTCCGTTAAACATATCAGCTAGGCTCCAGACAAAATCAACCTTTTGCAAGCTACCTAAAAAGACAAAAACAACAACTAAAATTTTAAAAATTTTAACCGCTTTTGCGCCAAAAAGGTAGCGCACGTTGATCTCAGCGAAGTAGTACCAGCCAATGATCGTCGTAAATGCGAAGAAAAATAGGCAGATCGCCACGAAGCTATAGCCGCCAGTTTTGCCAAAGATATGTGACGAGAACGCCTCTTGCACCAAGGTGATGCCAGTAAAGACTGCCTTGCCGTTTTCAAAGCTGATGACGTTTGCGGTTAGCACCACAAAAACGGTTATATTTAAGATGACAAAGGTGTCTATAAAGACGCTCATTATGCCAAGGACGGCTTGATCGACTGGGTGTTTGACGTTTGCAGCGGCGTGTGCGTGTGGAGTTGAGCCCATGCCAGCTTCGTTGCTAAAAAGTCCCCTTGCGATGCCGTATCTCATGGCAGCTGCGATGCTAGCTCCAGTTGCCCCACCCCAAGCAGCCGAAGGATCAAACGCAGCTTTAAATATTAGTGAGATCGCTTCTGGGATTTGGTGAAAATTTAAAGCGATGATAACCACGCCAACAACGATATAAAGTAGCGCCATTAGTGGCACGATCTTTTCAGCGACCCTTGCGATCGCCTTTACGCCACCTATGAAAATTAGCGCGCAAATGAGAGCCAAAAACGCCCCTGTTAGCCACTGCGGTATGCCAAAAGCACCGCTAAAGCCGTCTGATATGGAGTTTGCTTGAACCATATTGCCGATAAAGCCAAGTGCGATGATGATAGCGATAGCGAAAAATCCAGCTAGAAATTTCGCCCATTTGCCCTTTAATCCGCGGCTTATGTAAAAGGCTGGACCGCCTATCGTGTGGCCGCTGTCATCTTTGGTGCGGTAAATTTGAGCGAGGCAAATTTCAGCAAAATTTGTAGCCATGCCTAAAAAGGCTGCGCACCACATCCAAAAAATGGCTCCTGGACCGCCCATTATAAGCGCTGTGGTCGCACCCACGAGGTTTCCAGTGCCAACTTGCGCCGCGATAGCGGTTGCTACTGCCTGAAACGAGCTCATACCAGCCTTACCAGCAGCCTCGCCGTGAAGTGAGAAATTTCCAAAAAGTTCACCTAAACCCATTTTAAATTTAAAAATTTGAACAAAGCCAAGTCTAATGGTAAAAAATAGTCCAGTGCCGCAAAGTAGGGCGATAAGGAAGTATGGACCCCAAAGAAATGAATTTATACTTTCAACGCAGTTATTTAAAATTTCAGCAAAATTTGTAGTCATTTTTTAACTTTCGTGATTGATTTGGATTTGAGAAGTATATTTGAAAAAATATAAAATTTAAATTAACTACTAAAAAATCATAGCCGAGCTAAATTTTTACAAAAGCGCCCTGCAAAACCATGCGTGAATAGTAATAAAAGCTGTAAAATAGTCTATCGTCATAGCTTAGCTCGTCTTGATCTACGATATCAAGATACTTTGGCTCTAGCATTTGCTCCATTTTAGTAAGTGGCTTTGCATGATCCATCTGTTCTATTTTTTCGCAAATTTCGAGCATAAATTTAAAAAAGACTTCAAGCTTACGTGAGATAAATTTAGCTGCTTCGCCTTTTTCGCCTAGCGCACTTTTGTAAATTCGCACCAAAAAAACGAGCGCAAAGGGCGTTGCGTGCCAAAAAGTCTCTTGATACTCACACTGAGCCACTATCTCATCAAGCAGCTCGCTAAGCTCTTTTTCATCAAATTTGCTCTTTTTCACAGTCTTTGTAAGTGTGTTTAAAATTTGTGCAAAAAGCTCCGCCGTGCCGTAGCTGCAGCTTAGCCTATCCCACGGCACGTCTTTTATCTTTAAATTTGCGATATATTCTAAATTTTGCTCGTTCATTCTTAAAACAGCCCTTTTAAATTTAAAAGAGTAAAGCCTAAATTTAGCCCTTTGACCTTATCTTTTCTAGCCACTCATTTAGCGTTTTTTCAAAGCCTATGCCCTTGCTTTTGTAAAAAACGAGCGGTTTTTCTATGTATTTTTGCTCGACCCAGCCGCCAAAATCATGCGGATAAAGGTAGTCTTTGCTCTCTTTTGTGTGATTTTTTAGATATGGTGGAATTTTTAAAATTTCCTCGCTTTGCACGTATCTTAGAGCGGCATTTATCGCGTTGTAGCTGGAGTTTGACTTTGGTGAGCTGGCTAGATAGACGGCGCACTGAGCCAGTATGATCCTAGCCTCCGGAAAGCCTATCTCTTTTACGATGCTAAGCGTGCTTGCGGCTAAATTTAGCGCATTTGGGTTTGCGTTGCCGATGTCTTCGCTAGCAAATATCGCCATCCTTCTAGCGATGAAGTCGGCGCTCTCGCCAGAGTCTATGAGCCTTGCGAGATAGTATATGACGGCGTTTTCGTCGCTTCCACGCAGGCTTTTTATAAAAGCACTTGCTAGCTCGTAGTGCGTGTCGTCCTCTTTTGCCCCCTCTTTTAGGGCATTTTGTCGAAGTGTTTTTAAATTTTCTATGCTCACATTTTCATCAAGCGTGACAGCAAATTCGAGTAAATTTAGCATAGCCCTTGCGTCGCCACCGCTACTTTTAAATAGATACTCCTTTGCCTCCTCGTCAATGCTAAATGAAATTTGCTCTCTTATCTTGCTAAGAAGCTCCTCAAAATCGCCACTGCTAAGCGGTCTAAACTCAAAGAGCATCGAGCGGCTTCTGATGCCTGAGCTTAGCGTGAAAAAGGGATTTTCCGTGCTAGCGCCGATGACTAGGGCTTTGTAGTTTTCCATGGGGATAAGTAGCGCTTCTTGCTGTGTTTTGCTAAGCCTGTGGATCTCGTCTATGAAAAAGAGTGGCTTATTTAGGGCGTTTTCGTAGTTTTTTAAAATTTTGCGAAAGTCGTCTATCTTTAAATTTCCGCCGTCAAACTCGTAAAAGTCGTAGTTTGCCCCGCTTGCCACTGCTCTTGCAAAGCTCGTCTTGCCACAGCCTGCTGGACCATAAAATATGGAGTGCGGTATCTTGCTTGTGGCTATAAATTTTAAAAATGCCGCTTTAACCGCCTTTTGACCGCAAATTTCATCCAAGTTTTTTGGTCTAAACATCAGTGCAAGTGAGCTCAAATTTACTCCTTTACCGCTTTTGGCAAAATTTTGGCCTTTGCGCTAAGGCTCTCTATCTTTAGCTCATAAATTTTCATGATCTTTAGCCCATACTCGGCCGCCACGTCAAAGGTGCTCATTGCGTAGGCGGTGTATTTTTGGCTGAGAATTTTTAAAATTTCATATCTTTTTGCCTCGTCTGTCACTTCGTAGGCTCTCGTTTTTGCGATGGTACTTTTGTATTCAGTCGTAAAGACCTTGCCGCCAAGTGCCTTGCCGTCGTCTTTTATCATTTCTAGCTCTCTATCATTTAGGTGTGGGACTTTGTTGAAGCTAACGCAGACAAACTCCACTTTTCGCCCATTTTGAAGCAGTTTTGCCTTGCTACCAGCGCTCGCTCCATGCACAAAAATGCTCTTGCCAACCCTAACAGGCGAGATAGGCACGCTAAAAATTTCTCCCTCATCATCCACGCATGAGATCACGCCGTATTCGCAGTTATCGATAATCTCAAGTGCCTCGTCAGGGCTTAGTTCTCTATCTTTTCGCCTCATTTTTCATCCTTTTTTTGCAAAATATTTTAAAATTTAAGTGCTTAAAGGCTAGTATAACGCAAAAATTTCAAGGAAAAATATGAAAAAATTTGCCATTTTTGCCCTTTTTCTGGGCGTAAATTTATTTGGTGCAAGCGAGGTTTGCAAGGAATATGTCAAGCAAAGCAGGCTCTATCTTGACGAGCTTTACGCCAAAGAGAGCAAGAAGCTTGCGGGTGATGAGAAAGCGCTAAGGCTTTTTGAGCTTAAATTTGATGAGTTTAAGCAAAGACAAAGCGGCCAAGAGGCGATGATAATGCAAAATAACGATGAGAAATTTTGCAAAAGCGAGCTAGAAAAGGTAAATAAGCTTCTTTCTGAGCTTAAAAAATAGCTCAAATTTGAGCGTTTAAGTCCCACTCTATGGGCGTTTTACCGTGGTTTGCTAGGTAGATATTTGCCTTTGAAAAGTGCCTGCAACCAAAAAATGCCCCACGAGCTAGCGGACTTGGGTGCGCTGCTTCTAAGATTAGGTGCTTGCTGACGTCTATAAGCGGTGCTTTTGCCTTGGCTGGGTTGCCCCAGAGCATAAAAACTACGTTTTGTAAATTTTGGCTAATCTTTCTTATGACAGCGTCTGTAAAGCCCTGCCAGCCGAAGCTAGCGTGAGAATTTGCCGCTCCAGCACTTACGCTTAAAGTAGAGTTTAAAAGCAGCACGCCTTGCTTTGCCCACTTTGTAAGATCGCCGCTATTTGGCTCTTTTATGCCAAGATCGGCGTAAATTTCTTTATAGATATTCACAAGGCTTGGCGGCACTCGCACACCACTTGGCACTGAAAAGCTTAGTCCCATGGCTTGATTTGCGCCGTGATATGGGTCTTGGCCTAGGATGACTACCTTGACGTCGTTAAATGGCGTTAGGTTAAATGCGTTAAAAATGAGCCCACTTGGTGGATAGACGACGCCAGCGCTCTTTGCTTTTAAGAAATTCTCTTTGATGCGTGCGAAATTTTCACTCAAAAACTCATCTTTTAGCACCTCTTTCCAGCTTGGCTCGATCTTTACGTCATCTAAATTTATCTGCATTTTCCTGCCCCTTTTTGGTTTTAGCGCTATAATTTTAACTAAATTTATCCAAAGGAAAGAGCTGTGTCAGAGCAAATTTTTAATAAAATCCACGAGCTTCTTAGCAAAAATGGGGCGAAATTTAGAGTGATAGAGCATGAGAGTGCTAGGACTTCAGAGGAGGTCGCTAAGATAAGGGGCACGAAGATGAGCCAGGGCGCAAAGGCGCTGGTCTGCTCTATAAAAGGGGTGGATGAAGAGAAATTTAGGCAAATTTTTAAAGATGAAAATGTGCTAGATGGCTACTTGCTAGATGACGAAAAGCCAGCGATGAAGGCTGGTAAAATTTACTTGCTAGCGGTCTTGCCAGCTGACGAGCAGGCTGATCTTGACGCGCTTACGCAAAAATTTGATGGCAAAAGAGCAAGCCTTGCTAGCCCAGAGGAGGTTACAGCGCTTGCTGATTGCGTATTTGGCTCGGTTCCGCCATTTAGCTTTCATAAAAATTTGCACCTTGTTGTGGATGAGAGTTTGCTAGAGCGAAACGATGAGATCGCCTTTAATGCAGGGCTTCTTGATAGATCAGTCGTTTTAAACGCAAAAGACTACGCCAAAATAGTAAGACCAACTCTTGTAAAATTTGTGAAAGAAAAGTGCTAGGCTAACCACTTCCTAGCACTAAATTAGTCGGGAGAAAAATGAATTTAAGTAATGCAAAGACGAGAAATTGCTAAATTCATTTTAAGAGCAAATATTATCAGGGATAATCTTAAAATATAATAAATTATATAGATAAAATGCGTATATTTTAGGTATTTTTATCTTTATATATAAAAAAATATATTTTAAAATCCAAAAATTTTGGCTCAAATTTTATTAAATTTAAAAAGAATTTATAAAAATTTGCTTAGCAATTATTAAGTTTAGCTTAAAGCCCATTTCGATAAAATCCTTAATCGTTCTTTTATCGTAAAAAAGACAATTTGATATAAGGAAAAACAATGAGCGATATCATCGCATACAAACTAAATGGCGAAATAGTCGATACTCAAAGTATCGCAGGGCGTGAGAGTAGTGCTGAGCCTATCTATTTTGACAACTCAAAAGAGGCACTACACGTTATCAGACACTCCTGTGCGCACCTCATGGCACAAGCTATCAAATCACTCTATCCAAAGGCGAAATTCTTTGTCGGACCAAACGTAGAAGATGGATTTTATTATGATTTTAGAGTTGATGATGAGGGCACGAAGCTAGGCGAGAGCGATCTAGCAGCGATCGAAGATAAGATGAAAGAGCTTGCTGAGAAGAAATTTGACATCGTTAAAACCTGCTCAACCAAAGCTAATATGAGTGAGAAATTTAAAAACGACGATCTAAAACAAGAGGTCTTAAAAAGAATTCCAGATGGCGAAGTGAGCAGCTACGCACAAGGTGATTTTGAGGACCTTTGCCGCGGACCACATGTGCCAAATACTAAATTTTTAAGATTTTTCAAGCTTACGCGCGTAGCTGGGGCATATCTTGGCGGCGATGAGAGCCGTGAGATGCTAACTAGAATTTACGGCACAGCTTACGCAGACAAAGAGAGCCTAAAAGAGCACATCCGCATCATCGAAGAGGCTAAAAAGCGCGATCACAGAAAGCTTGGCGTCGAGATGAAGCTATTTACATTTGATGAAGAGGTGGGCGGCGGTTTGCCTATCTGGCTACCAAATGGCGGACGCTTAAGATCAAAACTAGAGCAGCTCTTATACAAAGCTCACAGAGATCGTGGCTACGAGCCAGTGCGAGGTCCTGAGCTTTTAAAGGCTGACGTGTGGAGAAGAAGCGGCCACTACGCAAACTACAAAGAAAATATGTACTTTACAACGATCGATGAGACAGAGTATGGCATCAAGCCGATGAACTGCGTTGGTCACATTAAAGTCTATCAAAGTGACATCCGCTCTTACCGCGACTTGCCACTTAAATTTTTCGAGTACGGCGTCGTACACCGCCATGAGAAAAGCGGCGTGCTTCACGGACTTTTCAGAGTTCGCGAATTTGCACAAGATGACTCACATATCTTTTGTATGCCAAGCCAGATAAAAGAAAATATCTTAGAAATTTTAAAATTTGCTGGCACGATAATGGAAAATTTTGGCTTCCACTATGAGATGGAGATATCAACCAAGCCAGCCAAAGCGATCGGCGGCGATGAAATTTGGGATACAGCTACAAAAGCGCTAAAAGAAGCCCTTGATGAAAATGGCTTTAAATACGGCATCGACGAGGGCGGCGGCGCATTTTATGGACCAAAGATCGACATTAAGATAACTGACGCTCTTAAGAGAAAGTGGCAGTGTGGCACGATACAAGTCGATTTTAACTTGCCAGAGCGCTTTGACCTAGGCTACATCGACGCAAATAACGAAAGACAGCGCCCTGTAATGCTTCACAGAGCCTTGCTTGGCAGTTTTGAGAGATTTATAGGAATTTTACTTGAGCACACTGCTGGCGAGCTACCATTTTTCATAGCTCCTACGCAAGTCGTCATCGTGCCTATTAGCGACGCGCATTTAGACTACGCAAAAGAAATTTCACGCGAGCTAAGAAAGATCAACGTCGATAGCGAGATCGCAAGTAAAAATGAGAGTTTAAATAAGAGAATAAGAACGGCAGAAAAACAAAGGGTGCCTATGATAGTCGTGCTAGGAGACAACGAAGTAGCGAACAAAAGCGTTGCGTTGCGCGACAGACAGGCTAGGACGCAGAGCGATATGAGCTTGGCGGAATTTATAAATTTAACGAAGGAGAAACTTAGTGAGGTACATTTTTGAGTAAGGAAAATGAAGTATTGCTCAATGAGGATATAAGGGCGAGAGAGGTAAGATGTGTAGGAGATGATGGCACGGCATACGGTGTCATCTCAAGAGATGAGGCTTTAGAGATCTCAAACAAGCTTGGACTTGATCTAGTGCTTATAGCGCCAGACGCGAAGCCGCCAGTTTGCAAGATAATGGACTATGGCAAATTCCGCTATCAGCAAGAGAAAAAGCAAAAAGAGGCCAAGAAAAAGCAAAAAACCATCGAGATAAAAGAGATAAAACTCTCTGTCAAGATCGCCCAAAACGATATAAACTACAAGGTTAAACACGCAAGCGAGTTTTTGCAAGATGGCAAACACGTTAAATTTCGTGTCTTTTTAAAGGGTCGCGAGATGAGCACTCCAGAGGCTGGCGTAGCCATGCTTGAGAAGGTCTGGGAGATGATCAAAGATGAAGCTGACCGCGACAAAGAGCCTATAATAGAAGGTCGTTATGTAAATATGCTTGTAACTCCAAAAAAGGGTTAAATTCTCACAAAGAGCAGGCTAGGGCTTGCTCTTTTTCATTAAATTTTTAATACAAAAACTCACAAATAACTATTTTCAAAAATTCTATCATTTTTATATTTGCTAAATTTACGCAAGGGCGTTTGCGGTTGATGTGGCTTGCGAGTTTGTAAATTTTTAGTGTTTGCGTGGGTGTTTGAAATCAAATTTTGTCTAATTGCAGGCTAAATTTGGTAAGAAAATTGATTATTTGTAGCTTAAATTTAGCAAATTTTAAATTCTCTTGTTCGAATTTTATTGTCTTGCTGTCACTCGCAAAAGTGCTGTGCCTAAAAACTTCTTGTGAGTTTTAAATTTTGTCTTTTATATGCTTGCGTGAGTATTTGAGGCTAAATTTGCTCAATATCTGGTTAAATTTGGCAAAGGGATATCGCTTTGCCAAATGTTTTTCGCAAACGTTTTTACTGCTTCTGTTTTTATTTGATGAGCAAATTTGGCAAGAAACTTGATTATTTGTAGCTTAAATTTATCAAATTTTAATCTTTGCTTAGCAGAATTTAATCATTTTACCATCGCTAGCGTGGGTTGCTCCACTGAAATTTAACTAGAAAAGTGCCACGTGCTAGGGCAAAATTTATAACCACTTTCGAGTTTATAAATTTATGGTGCGTGTGCGAGTTATTTAAATTAGATTTTGCCTATGAATTAGCTAAATTTGGCAAAAAGAATATCGTTTTAATGACGCTTTTTACAAAATGTTTTGGCTACTTATGGTTTTAAGTGGTGACTAAATTTGATGAGAATTTGCTTATTTGTGGGTTAAATGCAGTAAATTTCAATTTTCGCTTACCAAAATTTATCCCACCTCTTTTCTGCCAAACCTTATACGAGTGATTTGTTGAAATTTGACTGGGTAAAGTCGCCTAGTAAAGTAAATTTGATAACCATCTTGTGAGTTTATAAATTTATGGTGCGTGTGCGAGTTTTTAGGCTAAATTCAGTAAGAAATTCGCTTGTTTGTAGTTTAAATTTATAAAAGAGAATTTAGTACGGAGCGAGCCTAAATTTCATAAGCCATTTCTTGTCAAAAAAGTGCTTTTTATCTGCTTGTGAAATTTTAGGTTTTGCTAATTCTTTGGCAGGATTTCACTATTTAGCCTTACTATGTCAAAGTTGCAAGCGCTATGAGAATTTCTCACTCACAATGCATTTGCTGCAAATTTCATCATCACCAAGCAGCCCATGCATAGACCGCATCACTCGTGTAATCAAGCAAAATATCCACAGGATGCTTCACGGCAAAAACTTTCAATTTTGCTAGTCAAACCTCGCCACTCCACCATTTGCCGCTATATTAGTTCTTTTAGTAAAATTTATACTACAAGCTCTAAAAAAGTGGTCTGCTCGCCACACTAGTGAAATTTAATCAAGCTTCAAATTCACATCTATCATGCCAGTGCAAATTTATCAAAAGAAACGCTCTATATACACGGCATAAATACTTCAAACTAGCGTAAATTTGATAGCCTGCTAGTAAAATTTGCCGTGCAAAAACCAAACTCTCTTTTAGTTAAAATCCCAGCCAACCTTATATTGATTTACGTCCAAATTTAGCTTGGACGTAAATTTACAGAGCCAAATTGGCCTACACATATCCTTGATCTATCATCGCATCAGCCACTTTTCTAAAGCCAGCGATATTTGAGCCAAGCACTAGGTTGCCCTCATCGCCAAACTCTTTACTTGTTTCGTAGCTTAGTTCAAAGATGTGGTTCATGATGCCATGAAGTCTGCGATCGACCTCCTCAAAGCTCCACGAAGTCATACCAGCATTTTGCATCATCTCAAGTCCGCTCGTGCCCACGCCGCCAGCGTTTGCTGCTTTTGCTGGAGCAAAGTGAAAGTCTTTTTGCGCAAGCATGAAATTTATCGCATCAAGCGTGCTTGGCATGTTTGCACCCTCAGCCACGAAGCGGCAGCCATTTGCGTAAAGCACTTTTATGTCAGCTAGGTGAAGCTCATTTTGTGTCGCACATGGGAAGGCTCCGTCGCATGGTACGTCCCAGACGCCGTTTCTGCCCTCTTTGTATTCGCTCACGCTTACATATTTTGCATTTGGTCTAAATTTTATGTATTCGCTAAGGCGAGCGCGTTTTACTTCTTTTAGCTCTTTAAGCACCGCTAGATCGATGCCCTCAGCATCATAGACATATCCGTTTGAGTCAGAGACGGTGATAGGCAGTGCGCCTGCTTGATAGAGCTTTTCGACTGTGTAGATGGCGACGTTTCCGCTACCGCTGATGCTGCATTTTTTGCCCTCTAGATCAAGTCCAGCTTTTTTTAGCATGTTTTGAGTGAAATATACTAGTCCGTATCCAGTAGCCTCTGTACGCGCTAGGCTGCCGCCCCAGTTTAGCCCTTTGCCAGTTAGGATGCCATCAAACCTGCCAGTTAGTTTTTTATACTGACCAAACATATAGCCGATCTCTCTAGCGCCCACGCCGATGTCGCCTGCTGGCACATCCACGGTGTTACCGATGTGGCGATATAGCTCGCTCATAAATGCTTGGCAAAATCGCATTATCTCGCCCTCGCTCTTGCCCTTTGGATCAAAGGTGCTACCGCCTTTTGCGCCGCCGATATTTACGCCAGTGAGCGAGTTTTTGAAAATTTGCTCAAATCCAAGAAATTTTAGCACGCCAAGATCGACGCTTGGGTGGAGCCTTAGACCGCCTTTGTATGGGCCAACGGCTGAGTTAAACTGCACGCGGTAGCCGTTATTTACCTTTGGTCTGCCATCATCGCCCGTGTATGTCACGCGAAAGATCACCGTGCGCTCAGGGATGACGATGCGCTCTAGGATCGCGTGTTTTTGGTACTTGCTCTCTCTTTTGATAAGCGGCTCTAGGCTGTTTAGAACCTCAGTCGCAGCTTGGACAAAGACGCCTTGACCTGGGTTGGTCTTCTTTATCCACTCCATCGTTTGTTCGATGTACTCGCTCATTTTTGCTCCTTTTTCTTTTTTTTGTAGTTAAATATTAGCTCGGCTAGAAAAAATTTTTATTTAAAGATATTTTAATATTTTTATTTTAGGCAATGAGTGTTACATATCGAAACTAAATTTATAAAATTTACTAAATTTGCGCCATCTCTTGCCAAAAATCAAGTGCCACGTCGTCTGCTTGGACAAAATTTAGGATTTGCTCGGATGATGGCATGGCTTCGTCATTTAGCCTTGCTATATAGGTGCTGGCAAGCGCTATGAAAAATTTTTCAAAGTCGCTCGCGACGCGCCTGCTGCAAAGCTTTTTATCTCCAAGTAGCCACGCATAGACCGCACCACTCGTGCAATCAAGCAAAAATATCCAAGGATCTCCCACAGCAAAAACTATCAAATTTGCTGGGCGAGCTTCACCCTGCCACCATTTGCCACCAAACTCATCTACGCTGTTTAGGCGCACTAGCTCGCTCGCGTAGTCGCCTCTGGAGCCAAAGCTGACATTGCAAATTTCAAAGTTGCTAAGCTCAAATTTGCTTAAAAGCTTTGTAAATTTGGCTGGTAAATTTACGCCAAGGCTCTTTTGTGCTTGCATAAATGCCGAAGCGTCCTTTTGTGGCAAAAGCCTCATACCAGTTATGCCATCTTGCTCTAGTGGCAAGAAAATTTGATCTAGTTTTCTAACGATCTCGTCTAGTTTTAAAAACATATCGCTCCTTAAATTTGCTAATTTTGGCAAATTTTATCAATTTTAGCCTAGTGTGCTTTGAAATTTGGGTTATAATCGCCATAATTTTAAGGAGCTAGCGTGGTTAGATCATATCCTCTTGATATGCCTGGCGTGGAGTTTCGCGGACACGGCGTAACTGGCATTTATGAGATGGGTGAGCGCATTGCATTTGTGCATTTTGCTTTTGGGGTGCCTAACGAGCTAGAGATAGCTCAAAAACTAACGCCAAACTACGTGCTACTAGATACATTTTCACGCGACTTTAGCGAGCATAAAAGATCAACGCTTACCTATAAACAAAGCGAAATTTTTATAGCCAGCAATGCACGTTGCTACCCAGAAAATGGCTACTTCGTGCTAAATACTAGATACTACAAGGGCTACATAAACTCCCCAGCAAAGCTTATAAAGATAAGTGACGGGCTGATGAGCGAGCTCGGCGAAGCTAATGAGCCCGTAAAAGAGATATATAACGACGCTAAAACGTATGAATTTGATGGTTTTTGCGTGCGAATGAGTTCGCCATTTATGATGGAGTGCAAAGAAATTTTGGACAGCGCAGAGTTCAAAAGCGAAGCAAAAGATGAAAATTTAAACGCTAATTTGCCGCCCAAAGAGCAGGGCGCAAGGATAGGCAAGACCATCTGGCGGCTAAAGCTTGGCGCATATCTCTACACGCCAGTTTGCCTGAATGATGGGGTACTTTACTTTGGCACCGCTGGCAAGGGCGGAGATCTATATGCCGTGGATGCAAAAAGTGGCGAGGTGATGTTTAAGTTTAAAACCAGTGGCACGGAGCATTTTGTTTGGATCAAAGGTCAAATTTTGCTCGCAAACCGCAAAAATAAGCCAGTTTTGATAAGCGCCAAAGATGGCTTGCTATTAAAAGAGATAGAGTTTGAGAAATTTAGACTTAGCACAGATCAGATCATGCTAGCAAGCGGTGGCAGGCTCTATGCTGTGGCAAATGACGGAGCTAAAATTTACGCAGTTTGCGCGAGAATTTAGCCTTGGCGAAATTTATCGCCAAAGCCGCAATAAGATAAATTTATCTCTTCTTTTTATATCTTTTTATCGCCTCTACGATGACCTCTTCTAGGTCGTCATTTGGCTCTTTGTTCATATCATCATAGGTGTTTTCAAGGATAGTTTTTAAGTTTTTCTCAACGTAGCTAGTATCGAAAAATCCCCTTCTAAACTCCTTACTTTTGCTGATCGTTAGCAAAAATGGGATGATCGTTCGCACGCCCTCGATGGTAAATTCTTCAAGTGCTCTTTCAAGCTTATTTACCGCTAGATCGTAGTCGGTTGCTTTGACGATCAGCTTTGCGATAAGTGAGTCGTAAAATGGCGGTATGGTGTAGTCCTTATAGACGTGGCTATCGACGCGTACAGATGGGCCAAGAGCTGGGTAGTAGCCCTCGATCGTGCCTGGTGCTGGGATGAAATTCTCCCAGACATTTTCAGCTGTGATCCTTGCTTCTATCGCGTAACCGCGTGGTTTGATATCGCTTTGCTCGATCTCTAAAATTTCACCTGCTGCTATTCTTATCTGCCTAACGACTAGGTCGTGGCCTGTGATCTCTTCAGTGATGCCGTGCTCCACTTGGATACGGGTATTCATCTCCATAAAGTAAAAGTTGTTGTAGTCATCTAGCAAAAACTCGATCGTTCCTACGTTTGAGTAGCCCACAGCCTTTGCAGCAGCCACCGCAGTCACACCCATGATCTTTCTTAAATTTTCACTAATCGATGGGCAAGGTGCGATCTCGATGATCTTTTGGTGGCGCCTTTGGATAGAGCAGTCACGCTCGCAAAGGTGGATGATGTTGCCGTAGTTGTCACCTAAAATTTGAAACTCGATGTGGCGAGGATTGACGACAAGCTTCTCCATAAAAACTTCGTCGTTGTTAAAGTATGCTTTTGCCTCTCTGGTGCACGATTCAAAGGCATCTTGCATATCTTCTTCTTGCCAAACTTCTCTAATGCCGCGACCGCCACCGCCACCACTTGCTTTTAAGATGACTGGGTAGCCGATGCGTCTAGCGTGCTCTTTTATGGCATCCATACTCTCATCATTTAGCTTTTCAGTGCCTGGCACTATCGGTATGCCGTTTTTCTTCATAAGATATCTAGCGATGTTTTTATCGCCCATTTTTTTGATGACTTCAGCCTTTGGACCGATGAAGATGAGCCCAGCATCCTCAACCGCCTTTGCAAATTCGTAGTTTTCGCTTAGAAAGCCGTATCCTGGGTGAATGGCGTCAGCCCCGCACTCTTTAGCGAGCTTTACGATAGCTTTGGCGTCAAGATAGCCCTTGATCGGATCTTCGCCCACTTGATAGGCCTCATCAGCGATCCTGACATGCAAGCACTCGCTGTCTGGTGCTGTGTAAATTCCTACGCTTTGGATGTGTAAATCCCTACAAGCTCTGACTATCCTAACTGCGATCTCACCACGATTTGCGATAAGAATTTTGTGTATCATAGGCTATCCTTTTTGAGTTTTTCTTATCATATAACTATTCGTTTTATTTTTAGATAAATTTGTTAAGTCTGGTTTTAAAATTTGAGTGCAAAGGCTAAATTTACACTCAAATTTCTTTATTTGCTGATGATTTGGGGGAAAGGTGTGGCTAGAGCTTTTTTGCTAAAGTCTTGCGACTCGATCGTGAAATTTGTAGCAAATCTTTGAATGCCCTCTTTTTTATAAGCACGCCTTTGGATAGTAAAAAGGACTAAATTTCCGCCCTGTTTGGTGTAGCGATATATCGAGTGCTCGGCTGTTGGAGTGCCATTTAAATTTGAAAATATCGTGATATCAAGATAAATTTCATTTGCGAGCGAGCCCTTTTTATAAGCTACTTTTAGCCCTTTTGCCTTTAGCTCTTTTAGATCATTTATCTTTTGCTCGACTGCTTGCTCTGGTGTAGCGTCAAATTTAAGGGTATTTAGCGAGAGCATATAGCTAAAACTATCTAGCTTTTCGCCAGGGAGCAAGTACTCCTGCGTGAATAAATTTGGCACAGGCTTGGCTGAGCTTGCTAGCGAGTAGAGTCTGTTGTCAAATTTTATCTGCATCGGCTCAAAGTACTGAGTAGCTGCGAGCAAGAGTGCTGGCAAAGCGATAAATGCTAAAAATTTCTTCATCAAATTCCTTTAAAATGGATTTACTATCATGACCCAGATGATGATGAGCATCGCGATAGTTGGCACTTCGTTGTAAGCTCTAAAGAAGATGCCACTTTTGTTACAGCGTTTCTCCTTAAGCTGCTTCATGTAGCGTCCAAGGTCTAGGTGATAGATAGCCATTAAGATGACAACTAAAATTTTGACATGGATGTGGCCAGTTTTTATAAGATCAGGCATAGCGATAAGTATCAATATGCCAGTGACAAATGAGCCAATGAGCGCTACCCAGCCGATGTAGTGATACATCTTATACTCCATCACCTCAACCACCTTTACAAAGTCTGGCTTGTCCATATTTTCTACGTGATAAACGTAGAGCCTTGGCTGATAAAACAGCACTGCCATCCACGAGATGAAAAACAAATAGTGGAGGTATTTTAAGTAAAGATAATATTCTGCCATAACGTCTCCTTATCTAAAAAGTATCTCTTTTCTAGCTTCAAATTCAGCCTTGCTGATCGCACCACTCTCAAAAAGCTCGTAAAGCCTTTTTAAGTCGTCCTCTTTATCTTTTAGTTTTACTCTCTCTTTTAGCTCGGCCTTTTGTAAATTTTTCTCGACATAAGCGCCAACTAAAAATGCATCTATAAGCCACTAAATGCCCCAAATAGCTAAGAATGGTATGCCTATAATGAAATAAAGCGTAGCATACCCAACGAAAAATAACCCCATCATCAAAAAGCCAGTGATAAATTTACCAAGGTAAATTCTATGCGCTCCAAGCCAGCCAGTAAGTAGCCAAAGCGCGTATGCGACGTAGATATTATTTCCCACTCTCTCTCCTTTTTCTAAAACTTTGCCAAAGTATCATCACGACGCAAAGATCGATCATCACATCAGCGAAGTTAAAGACCGCAAAGTTAAACCACTTATGCCAAAAGACGTAATCCACGACGCCGCCATGGATAAATCTATCTGTGATATTTGAGCTGCCAGCTCCTAGTAAAGCTCCAAGCCAAATGGCATGCGAGCAAAGCAGCTTTTTTTCAACGACTAGATAGACAAAAACGCCTAAGATAAGGGCAACTTGTATAAATTTCAGCCACTCATCTAAAAAGGCAAACATCGAAAATGCAACGCCCTTATTATATGTAAGAACTAGCGAGAAAAACTCGCCCTCCCACGAAAAACCATCTATAAATATCATTTTTATCGCTTGATCAACGATAAAAATGAGAAAAAACGCAATGAAAAATTTAACCAAATTTCTACGCATTTAGGGCTTTTACAAAAAATTTCTCAACTTCATCCATGCGTTTTTCAACTAAAGTTTGATTTTTGCCCTCAAGCAAAAGTCTGATCAAATTTTCAGTGCCAGAGTATCTAAAGAGCGATCTTATGCCCTCTTTTGCAAGGCTAGCCTCAAGCTCTTTTAACCCCTCTATCTTATCAAGCGGCTTTTTCTCTGTGATCTTTAAATTTAGCAAAATTTGCGGATACGGCTTTAGCTCGCCAAAAATTTCACTAGCTTTTTTGCCTTTTTTAAGCATCATCGCAACGACTTGCATCGAAGTAACAAGGCCGTCGCCAGTCTTGGCGTAGTCGTTAAAAATGACGTGTCCGCTTTGCTCGCCGCCAAAATTTATGCCATTTTCTTTCATCATCTCAAGCACGTATTTATCGCCTACGTTTGAGCGAAGTAGCTTGATCTTGCGAGCTTTTAGATAGTCATCAAGCGCGGCGTTACTCATCACCGTAGCCACGATGGCACCGCCTTTTAGAGTCTTTTGCTCGTGCAAAAATGCAGCTAGTGAGCCAAGTATCGCGTCGCCATGCACAACTTCGCCGTTTTCATCGACAACGACAAGCCTATCAGCATCGCCGTCAAATGCAAAGCCGATGTCAGCACGAAGTCTTTTTACCTCGCTTGCTAGATCTTCTGGGTGAAGCGCGCCGCAGTTTTGATTGATATTGCTACCATTTGGCTCGTTGTTTATGACGATGACATCGGCTCCAAGCTCGCTAAATACAGTTGGTGCGACCTTGTAAGCAGCTCCATTTGCCACGTCTAAAACTACTCGTAAATTCTTTAAATTTAACTCTTTTGGGAATGAATTTTTGATCTGCACGATATATCTGCCGATAACATCGTCGATCCTCTTGTTTGCGCCGATCTCTGTCATCGTCTTTTGGGCGTTTGCGATGAGCTCGTCGTCGTAGAAAATTTTCTCTATCTCAGCTTCTATCTTTTCATCTAGCTTGTTGCCAAAACTATCAAAAAATTTGATGCCGTTGTCGTAATATGGGTTGTGTGAGGCGCTTATCATTATGCCAGCGTCACAGCGCATATTTTCTGTTAAAAATGCGATCGCAGGTGTTGGCATAGGGCCTATTTGAAGGACGTTGTAGCCAACCGCAGTAAGTCCCGCGACGATGGCAGTTTCGATCATATAGCCGCTTTTTCTAGTATCTTTTCCAACCAAAATCACATTTGTCGCTGAGGTCTTTCTAAAGTAAATTCCAGCAGCCATTGCAAGTCGCATAGATGTTTGAGCTGAAAGCTTTTCGCCAGCCTTACCACGAACTCCGTCTGTTCCAAAAAGTTTCATAAATTTATCCTTTTTATTATAAAATGGTGCTATTTTATCAGAAATTATCAAATTTAAAATCTAAAATTTTATTTGTTTTAAAGCTGACTTAAATTCAGTTACAATTAAATATATTTTTCATATAATCACGGACTAAAATTATCAAAAAAGGTATATTATGGCAAACCATAAATCTGCTGAAAAAAGAGCTAGACAAACTATAAAAAGAACAGAAAGAAACAGATTTTACCGCACTAGACTTAAAAATATCACAAAAGCAGTGCGCGTAGCTGTAGAAGCTAAAGACCTAAATGCTGCAAATGAAGCTTTAAAAGTTGCTAACAAAAGCATTCACAGCTTCGTAAGTAGAGGCTTTTTGAAGAAACAAACTGCTGCTCGCCGCGTTAGTCGCCTTGCTCAATTAGTAAATACTCTAAAAGCTGCTTAATCTATTAAATTTTAATGTTTGCTGATAAACTTCATCCATTTTTGGATCGCTATGATGAAATTTCTGCGCTTCTAAGCGATCCAAATATAGCAAACGATATCGAAAAGATGACAAAGCTCTCAAAAGAGCAATCATCTATCGAACCAGTCGCAACTGCTGCAAAAAAATATCTACAAATTCTAAACGACATCGAAGAGAATAAAGCCTTACTTGAGGACTCTGAGCTTGGCGAACTTGCAAAAGATGAGCTTAAAAATTTAGAAATTTCAAGAGAGAAGCTTGAAGAAGAGATCAAAATTTTGCTTCTTCCAAAAGATCCAAACGATGATAAAAATATATTTTTAGAAATTCGCGCAGGCACCGGTGGTGACGAGGCTGCACTATTTGTTGGAGATCTTTTTAACGCTTACATCAGATATGCAGAGCTTCGTGGATATAAATTCGAGATCGTTAGCCAAAGCGAGGGCAATACTGGCGGGTTTAAAGAGATCATCGTGCTTATAAAGGGCAAAGGCGCTTACTCTAGGCTAAAATTTGAAGGTGGCACACATAGGGTTCAGCGCGTGCCAGAGACTGAGAGTCAGGGCAGGGTGCATACCTCGGCTGTGACTGTGGCTATCATGCCAGAGGTTGAAGATAGCGAGATCGAGATCAACCCAAATGATATAAGAGTTGATGTTATGAGAAGCTCGGGTCACGGCGGTCAGTCGGTAAATACAACTGATAGTGCCGTTAGGATCACGCACATACCAACTGGACTTGTTGTCACAAACCAAGATGGCAAGAGCCAGCACAAAAACAAAGAAGCCGCGATGAAGGTCCTAAAAGCTAGACTTTACGAGATGCAAGAGCAAGAGAGACTTGCTAAAGAGACTAGCGAGCGCAAGAGTCAAGTCGGCACTGGAGACCGCTCAGGCAGGATAAGAACTTATAACTACCCGCAAAACCGCATAAGCGATCACCGCATAAATTTAACACTTTACCGCCTTGATGCGATCATGGCTGCAGGATTATTTGACGAGATCATCGAGCCGCTTATCACGCACTATCAAGCTGAAGCGATGCTTGAAGCTGGCATCTAAGCGCAAAATTTATAAATTCTCGCCAAGTCATTAAAAATCAAATCTACAAACTAAGATCTAAAGTCATCTGATCTTGAAACGATCTTAGCTTGTCTGTTTTATAATAAAAAATAATATTTACTTATATATTTTTTCAAAAATAATTTAAATTAAATTTTTAGATTTTAGTTCATTTAATGCGATATTTTGGGCTTTGGTAAATTATAAATCTTTACTTGTGATATTAAAAAATTTTATTAATTGATCATAAGTTTGCACTAATAATAATACTCTATAATACCCAAACATTAAATCAAAATAAGGAGAAAATATGTCACTAAGTGCAAGAAATCAACTAAATGTTGAGATATCAGAAGTAAGAACAGGTGCGGTAAATTCGCTAATCGCTGGCAAAATCGCAGGTGGCGAGGTGCTAAAAGCAACTGTAACAGTTGATAGCGAGAAGAGCCTTGATCTTAAAGTTGGCAAGCAAGCTATATTTTTATTCAAAGCTTCAAGCGTTATCGTTTCAAAAAATAACCACATCAAGCTAAGCGCTACAAACCAAATCAAAGGCGTTGTAAGTGAGATAAAAGACGGCGCTGTAAATGCTGAGGTTATCATCGATGCAAATGGCAGCAAAATTTCAGCTGTTATCACAAAAGAGTCAGTAAACGGCATGAGCCTAAAAGTTGGCGACGACGTAACTGCGATCATCAAAGCAACTCAAATCATAGTTGGCGTAAAATAATTTTTCGGAGCAAATTTGCTCCGACTCTCTCTTTAAACTAATATTTTAATTTAAGCTAATACCCAAAATAAACCCAAATTTCCTTTATAAATTTAGTCAAACAAAAATTTGATTAATATTTATTTTCCTCAAATTTAAAAAATAAATTCTCAAAACTTTATGCTAAATTTACTTTAAATGCCAATTTTATGTAAAACTAAAGTCAAATTTGGATAAAAATAGTGTCAATAAATATTACCAAAGTCCGCCCAACTCGTACTTAGCTTTAATCAAATTTAATTTAAAAAATTAATTAGCAAATTTTAATAAAAAAGTCGTATAATCTAATAAGCAATTATCTTACTTCAAAGGAGAGAGCATGAAAAATTCAGGTTTATCTAGAAGAGATTTTGTCAAATTTAGCGCTATCGGTGCTACGGCACTAGGTATGGGCGCAACAAATTTAATGGCCAGCGCGATGAACGAAAAAGATGTCAAATGGGACGAGGAGTATGACGTAGTCATCATCGGCTCAGGCTTTGCAGCTCTTGCAGCAGGTGTGACATCAGCTAAAAAGGGCAACAAAGTCGTCTTGATCGAAAAGATGGGCCGCACAGGTGGCAACTCTGTCATCAACGGCGGTATCTTTGCCGTTCCAAATAGCGACATGCAAAAGAAAGCTGGCATCAAAGATAGCACCGAACTATTTATCAAAGACTGCTTGAAAGCAGGCCGCGGCATCAACCACGTTGATCTTTTGGCAAAGATCGGCGAGAGGGCGCAAGATGCTTACAAACTCACACTTGATTGTGGTGCAAAATATATCGATCAGATCACTCACGCAGGCGGTCACTCAGTGCCAAGAAGCCTTCAAACAGAGGTCGGCAGTGGCGCTGGCATCGTGCTTCCTATGACTGCGACATTTGAAAAATTAGAAGGCGCGTCGATCAAAAAAAGGACAAAATTTGATGATTTTGTCTTTGACGACAAGGGCGCAGTTGTGGGCGTCATCGTCAGAGAAAACTACAAATTTGATGGCAATTTGATGAGTGATGATGTCGAAAACAAAGGCGGCGATACAAAATATATAAAAGCCAAAAAAGGCGTCGTACTAGCAGCTGGCGGCTTTTGTAGAGATAAAATTTTTAGGCGCCTTCAAGATCCAAGGATCACGCCTGAGACAGACTCGACAAACCAACCAGGCTCAACAGCAGGCGCGCTTTTAGCGGCATTTAGAGCGGGCGCTTATCCAGTTCAGCCAAGCTGGATCCAGTATGGCCCTTGGGGATGTGCCGATGAGACAGGCTTTGGCGTGGGATCTATGTTTAACGTAAATGGCTCTTTTCCATTTGGAATTTCAGTCAATCCAAGAACTGGCAAACGCTATATGAACGAGCTAGCTGACCGCAGGACAAGAACTGAAGCGATGTTTAAAGTCATCCACGAAAAAGGCGAAGATGATAAAAACTTCCCTATCAACTTCTGCGACTCAAGAGCCCTTCCTCACATGCTACCAGCTCACTATGAAAAGGCTATCGCAGCTGGAATTTGCAAGAAATTTGACACACTTGATGCTTTGGCGGCTGAGTATAAGATCCCAGTTGAAGAGCTCAAAAAAACAGTCGCAAGATACAACGAATTTGTCAAAAAAGGCGTTGATGAGGACTTTGGCAAGCCAGTTGTTGAGACTACGACAAAGGGCATTGATATCTCAGTCCCGCCATTTTACGCAGAGCGTGGCACGCCAAAAGTTCACCACACAATGGGCGGCCTAAATATCAACACAAAAGCCCAAGTCATGAACTCTCAAACAGCTATGCCTATACCAAATTTATATGCAGCTGGCGAGATCACAGGTGGCGTTCACGGAGCCAGCCGTCTAGGATCAGTGGCTATAACTGATTGCTTGACATTTGGTATGATCGCTGCTGAGACTATCGGCTAGAAAGAGGTGGCAGGCGCTTGCTTGCCACTATAAATTTTTAAATCTATAAACCCCGTTTTTTACTCGCTCAAAAATTTTCTTCTCTTCAAGTAGCTTAAACGTGCTTATCACGGTTGGTTTGCTTACATTTAGCCTTTCGCAAATTTCTGAAATTTTAAGCACGATAAAGCCATTTTCATCGCTTAGCTCGCAAAGTAAATTTATGATCTCTACCTTTTTCTCGCCAAGAAGCGCCTTGTAAATTTCTTTGTCTAGCCCCAAATTTTATATCCTATCGCCACGCACCAAAGCGCGCCACATAAGAAATTTGCGATCATCACGGCAGCACTTCCAGCGTCTTTTGCTGCCTTTGCTAGGGTGTGATAGTCTGGGCTCGCAAGGTCTGTTATGCGCTCAATTGCTGAGTTTAAGCACTCGCAAACTAGCACAAATGCCATGCTAAAGATCAAAAAAAGATTAAAAATAAGGTCAAATTTCCAAAAAAATAGCGAGATCGTAGCTATCAAAAATATGCAAATTTCTATGCGAAAGCTCTTTTCGTTTTTAAAAATTTCAGCCAAACCCTCTCTTGCGTAGCTAAAATTTTTAAAAAATTTATACGTTGGCTGGTTTCTCATAACTTTCCTTTTTGTGATTTTTGGCATAATTATAATTAAAAAAAGGATGAAATTTGAAACTTATTAGCTGGAACGTAAATGGGCTGCGCGCAGTGGTGGCAAAAGATGGCTTTGGCTGGCTTGATGAGGTTAGGCCTGATTTTTTGGGACTGCAAGAGATCAAGGTCAAAGAAGATGACGTGCCAAAAGAAATTTACAACCTTGGCTTTAAAGATATAAGTGTAAATTCAGGCGCAAGAGCTGGTTACTCTGGCGTGATGAGCCTTGCTAAATTTGATGTGCAAACGCAAAAAGCGGCCTTTTTTGACGACACGGAGGGGCGAGTTTTGGAGCATAGATTTGATGATATCGTGCTTTTTAACATCTACTTTCCAAACGGCCAAAAGGATGACGAGAGACTAGCTTACAAAATGGACTTTTACGAGAAATTTCTAGCTTACTGCAAAGAGCTTGTAAAAAGCGGCAAAGAGGTGATATTTTGTGGCGACGTAAATACCGCTCACCGCGAGATAGACCTTAAAAATCCAAAGGCAAATGCCAAAACTTCAGGCTTTTTGCCTATCGAGCGCGCATGGATAGATGAGGTGCTAAAAAGTGGCTTTATAGATACCTTTAGAGCCGTAAATGGAGACGTTGCGGACGCTTACTCGTGGTGGAGCTACCGCTTTAACGCAAGGGCGAAAAATGTTGGCTGGAGGATTGATTATTTCTTTATCTCGCAGGGGTTAAAAGATAGGCTAAAAGACGCCTTCATCCTGCCAGAGATCATTGGTAGCGACCACTGCCCAGTTGGCATAGAGATAGAAATTTAGAGTACTCCCTCTTCTATCAGGTGGGTGATTAGGATTTTAAAGCCTAGAAATATAAGTATCGCTCCGCCTAAAAAAAGCGCCTTTTTCTCTAAAATTTTGCCCATAAATTTACCGATGTAAAAGGCGGCTAGGCTTAGCACAAAGCAGACTACGCCGATGATGAGCGCACTTTCAAATATACTAACCGCTTCAAAGCTAAGCGTGACACCAATGGCAAGCGCGTCGATGCTCGTGGCAAATGCACCTACAAAAATGGTCTTAATATCCATACTTAATGACTCGCCCGCCCCGCTGCTACAGGCCTCTTTTAGCATTTTAAAGCCAAGAAAACAAAGTATAAAAAATGCTATGAAGTGATCGATAGAGCTTATAAATTTAGCAAAGCTAATGCCTAGAAAATAGCCAAGAAGCGGCATGAAAAACTGAAAAAAGCCAAGCATAAAAGCTATAAATAAAATTTTGCTAAAGCCAAGGCTTTTATACCTTGCGCCGTTTGCCATATTTAGCGCTGCGCTATCCATGCTAAGAGCGAAGCTAAGAAGTAGAAGTTGCATAAATTCCCCTCAAAAAAGGGTGAATTTTAGTGCAAAAATATTAAATTTATTTTAAGCGTTTAGATATTTTTTGTATGATTTTGCTTTAAATTTAAAAAAGGAGAGAAGATGAAAAGATCTCTTGTTATTATTTGTGGCGCGCTTGCTTTAAATTTACAAGCCGCAAGCATGGATGATATGATAAATAAAGGCGTCAAAATCGCCACTCACGCATCAAGTGGCGACTATAAAAGCTTAGTTAGCGAGGCGCTAAATGCCGCTGTTGGCGAGCTTTCAAAAGAGGGCTTTATAAACAACGCCACAGCTAAAATCCCGCTTCCAAAAAGCCTTGAGATGGCGTCAAATTTAGCCAAAAAAGTGGGCGGCGAGAAGTGGGCGCAGGACCTTAGCAAGTCGATAAACAACGCTGCAACCACGGCCGTGCCAAAGGCTGCTGAAATTTTTAGCGAGAGCATAAAAAATATGAGCGAGGCAGACATCAAAAAGCTCTTTAATGGCGGCAGCGATAGCGTTACGAAGTATTTGCAGCAAAGCTCCAGCCAAAAGCTAAAGGCGGCATTTACGCCGATAATTGAGAAAATGATGAGTGACAATAGCTTTGCAACAGCCTATAATGGGCTAAATTCTTTCATCGGCGGCTCAGTAAAAAACAACGAAACGATAAAATCAGTCAAAAGCCTAGCTAAAAATTTAGGCGCAAGCGAATATGTGCCAGATGATGGCGAGGATCTAAACGCCTATATCACGAGAAAGACGCTAGATGGGCTATTTAACGTGATGAGCGAGAAGGAAAAGGGGCTAAGAAGCGGCTTTAGCCTAGATAGCGGCAAAAAGGTGCTTGACTCGATCTTTAAATGAGAAATTTAAGCGCTCAAAACAAAGCTGACATCGCTCTTATCGTAGTTGCCATCGTTTGGGGCGCTACGTTTTTACCCATGGCAAACGCGCTAAAGACAAATGGCGTCTTTGTCATGCTCTTTTGCCGGTTTTTTCTCTCGGCTATCTTTATGGGCTTTGTCGCGCTTAAATTTACTAAGAAATTTGACAAAAAGAGCGTCATCTACGGGCTTATCCTTGGAGCGGTGCTTTTTTTGTCATTTGTCACGCAAACTTACGCTCTAAAGCTCACATTTAGCTCGAGTGTCGCCTTTATCACGGGGCTTGAGTGCGTGATAGTGCCTTTCATGGCGGCTATCTTTTTTAAAAATAAGATAAGCATTTTTGCCATTTTGGGCGCTATGATCGCTATTTTTGGGCTTTGGCTCTTAAGTGGCGCCACGCTAGCACTTGGGAGCGGCGAGGCACTAGCGCTTGTTTGCGCGATATTTTACGCACTTTATACTACGCTAAATGGCCACTTTGTAAGAAAGAGCGAGCTTTATTTGCTTGTCTTTGTGGTCTTTCTTACAAATGCCCTGCTTTCGCTTGTTTTCGCGCTTTTTCAGGGCAGTATCGTGCCAAAATTTGATAGGGAATTTTTCATAGCGATATTTATCACGACTGTGATTGGCACCATATTTTGCTACTTTGTGCAAACGATCGCTCAAAGATACACGACCGCTAGCAAGGCGGCCCTATTTTTCTGCCTAGAGCCAGTCTCTGCTGGGCTAATAGGCTACTTTTTTGCAGGTGAGATACTTAGCGTCTGGCAAATTTTTGGAGCCATGCTCATCATCTTTGGCGTCATTTTTAGCGAATTTGGCAAGCAAATTTGCTCTAAATTTAAGCTCTAAAAGACAAAAAGCTTCATTTGCGACTCTATTTTCTCATCTATAAACTCGCCCTCAAACCTCTCTTTTAACATCGCTAAAACCATCTTTTCATCGTAGTTTTTAGCTCCATTTATCTCAAGGTGCCAGCAGATATTTTCAGCTGCTTCTTGCACGCTTCGTCTAGCGATCCTAGTCTCATTTAAAATTTGACTCTTAAAAGCGATGCCTTGCTCATTTAGCCACGCTTCAAGCCTATCTACTACGTTTTTTTGAGAGAGCACGCGGCCAAATTTTTCAAAAAATGGCTCAAGTAGATCAGAGCTTCTAGGCTTGTCCCAGCCAAGATAGAGCTTTTTCTTGGCGCAGTTTTGAAATTTAGCAAAATCTTCATCGCTTGCAATGGCCGGGCTCATCGTGCAAATGGCGATATCAAAGTGTCTAAGGGGCTTAAATTCTCTCCACGAGCAAACCTCGCTGGTTAAATTTGTCACGCCAAATCTCTTTGCGTCCTCGTTTAAAATTTCTATCATCTTTTCTGAGCTATCGATGCCAGTTATATGCTTAGCCGTTTTTGATAAAAATATGCTCCAAACGCCTGTGCCACAGCCGATATCTAAAATTTCTTTGCCGTTAAAGTCTATCCCCCAAGCCAAGGCTTTACCATAAATTTGCTGCTGGATAGCGCTGATCTTGCCGTCAAATCTTTGGTAGTTTGACGCCTTTTTATCCCATAAATTTTGCATTTTAGCTCCTCTTTTTTGGTTATAATTTTAGCAAAAAAGGTCAAAAATGAGAGATTTTATATATCACGTCACCATCCCGCCACAAGCTATCGACATGCACGGACACATGAATAATGTCTATTATTTCACGCTTATGCAAGAGGCTGCATTTGCTCACTCTGCCGCAGTTGGCGACACGGTCGAGGCGCAGTATAAAAGGGGCGAAATTTGGCTCATTAGAAAAAATGAAGCAAAATATATAAAAAGCGCAAAGCTGATGGACAAGATAGAAATTCACACCTACACGCAGACTGAGGGCAAGGCGACATCTTGCAGATATTTTGAGTTTAAAAAAGATGGCGAGCTAATAGCCTCAGGCAAGACAGAGTTTGTCTATATCGACCTTGAGAAAAACCGTCCAAAGGCGATCCCAGCTGAGATCATCGCACTTTACTCGTGACCGCACTCGTCGCAAACGCCCTTTATCACGGCACTTTTTATATTTTTAGCGACGTTTAGGTGGGGCATATCGATGTTTGTTACTTTGTGGCAGACGTCGCAGATGAAGTAGGCTTTGGCTTCATTTGCCAGCTCGTAGTAGCTCTTGTGGTTGTTTTCGGTTTTTATCACGAGGTTTTCTTTTTCAAAAATTTCCATACTTCTATAAAAGGTCGTCTTGTTTGCGTCAAGGCTCTCTAAAATTTCGTCGTAGCTTAGCGGCGTTTTGGCGTTTTGTAAAATTTCAACAAGCTTTATGCGAAGCGTCGTAGCCTTGATATTGTGCTCTTCTAAGAAATTTCTCGCGTTCATCTTTGCCCTTTTCATTTTTCGTATATTAACGCTAAAAGATTTAAACTATATTTAAAAGAAAAGGCTAAATTTAGGCATTTGCTTTTTAAGTTGCAACCAAGTTGCATTTTGCTAAACTTCGCAATTATTTTTTAAAGGAGAGATAATGAGAAAAATTATCGTTTTTTTAGCTGTTTGTGCTTTGTCTCTTTTTGCAAAGCCAGTTGTGACTACTAGCATACTGCCAACGAAATTTTTTGTCGAGCAGATCGCTGGAGATACGCTAGATGTAAATGCGATGGTTGGCAAAGGCGCTGATCCACACACATATGAGCCAAAACCAAAGCAGATGAAGGAGCTTGAAAAGAGCGAGCTTTACTTTGCTATCGGCATCGAGTTTGAGGACGCGTGGCTGGATCGCTTTTCAAAGACATTTAAAAATTTACGCATCGTAAAGACGCAAGATGGTATCGAAAAGATCGCTATGAGCGAGGAGCATGAACATGAAGAGCACCACGAGCATAAGCACGAGGGCGAACATAAACACGAGCACCACGACCATGGCGATCATAAGCACCATGACCACGAGGGAGAGCACCATCATCACCACGACGGCCTTGACCCACACATCTGGCTTGACCCTATCCTAGTAAAAACTCAAGCTGATAACATCGCAAAGGCGCTAATAGAGAAATTCCCGCAAAATGCAAAGCTTTATGAGGAGAATTTGGCTAAATTTAAAGCTAGCCTTGATGAGCTTGATGGCTTTATCAAAAATGAGTTAAAAGATGTCAAAACTCGCGAATTTATCGTATATCACCCATCTTGGGGCTACTTTGCAAAGCGCTATGACCTAGAGCAGATCGCTATCGAGGTCGAGGGCAAAGAGCCAAAGCCAGCTGAGCTAAAAGAGCTTATAGAAGAGGCTAAAGAGCACGGTGTAAAGGTCATTTTCGTAGCTCCACAGTTTCCAACAAAGGCTGCAAATTTGATCGCAAAAGAGACTGGCTCAAAGGTCGTCATGATAGATCAGTTGCCTGAAAACTGGTTAGCCGAGATGAAAAAAACGGCTGAAATTTTCGCTAAAAGTCTATAAAAATGTTAGCACGCCTGATCGTCATTTGCCTACTAGCCATAAATGCTTTCGGGTGTGCTCTATGCTCGCTTTATAGCCCCACAGCTCACGTTAGCGCGAAATTTGTCGCACACGAAAATAACATCACACAAATAGCCTTTACTTGGACATTTTCGCAAAATTTCTCAGACCTGATGAAGCAAAATTTTGACCTCAATCAAGATGAAAAGATAGACGAAAAAGAGCTTAGAAAGATCCGTCTAAATTTACTCGACTACCTCGTGCCAAGGCACTATCTAACGGACATTGAGTATTATTACAAAGACGAAAACGCCACTAAAATCGAGCCAAATTTAAACGAATACAAGCTCTACTTTGACGAGGGCAGGCTTAAATTTGACGTGAGTTTTAAAACAAATTTAGTGGTCGCTGACGGACTTGTCGTGTCGGTTGATATGGAGGACAAAGAGGGCTATTTTAACTTCAAATTCACGCAAAATAACGCATTTTTAGTTGGTAAAAGCTTCTGGGCGATACCAAATTCAAACTCAAATTTGATATTTTTTACATTTTCAGGCAAAGAAGCAGCCAAAGCTCACAACCAAAAGCCAGCGCTTAAAGAGCTGCTAAAAGAGCCAGTAGTAGGCGCGAGCGATGAGAATTTAAGCCAGATAGATAAGATCGACGAGGCGAAATTTGACATCGTCTCAAAAACTAGCCTAAGTTTGCTTGATAGGCTAAAGCAAATTTTAAGAAGCGTGGATTATAAAAGTCCGCTTGCGCTGCTATTTTTAGCGTTTATCTCATTTGGCTATGGCTTCTTGCACGCTGCTGGAGCAGGCCATGGCAAGGTGCTAACTAGCTCATATTTTGCCGCAACTGGAGGCAGTTACAAAAGGGCGTTTTTATTTGCACTAAAGATCGGCTTTTTGCATGTCGTGGGCGCATTTGTCTTTGTCTTTGCTAGCTTTTTACTGCTTCGTGAAGTAAGCAGCGACCTCACAAAGGACACTGCTAGCATAACGACCGCATTTTCTGGGGTTGTGATCTTTTTTGTGGCGATTTTTATGCTCATTAAAAAGATCAAATTTTATCTCTCAAACAAAAATGAGACTAAATTTTATATTTTTAGATCAAATCTAAGTCAAAATTTGAGTAAAAATACAAAATTTAAAAGTGAATGTGGCTGTCAAATTTGCTCAACCAAAAAGCCAAAGAGCAAAGAGGAGTGGCTAGTAGCGGCCGCTGCGGCTCTTGTGCCCTGTCCAGGCACGATCTTAGTCTTTGTGCTGGCAAATGAGATAGGCAGCTACTTTGCAGGCGTGATAAGTGGCCTGTTTATGGCGCTTGGCATGAGTGTGGTGATATTTGTAGCGGCAGTTTTTGGCTCAAAGATCAGCACGAACATTAAGCTAAAAAAGTTTAAAATCTACGCAGAATTTGCAGCCCTTGGCATCATGCTTTGGCTTGGACTTTTCATTTTTGTCACGACATTTACGCAAAAGAGCCTGTTTTGAAAGATATTATAAAAATTAGAAATTTAAACTTTAGCTACGATAAACAAGTCGTTTTAGAGGGTATTAACTTAGACTATAGTAGCGACGAGTTTTTAGCGATAATTGGCCCAAATGGTGGTGGCAAAAGCACGCTTTTAAAGCTCATTTTGGGTCTGCTTAAGCCTCAAAGTGGCGAGATCAAACTCTTTGGCAAAGAGCCAAGCGAGGTAAGTAAATTTATAGGCTACGTGCCGCAAAATTTCTTATCAAATCAAAGCTTTCCGATGATGGTTTTAGAAGTCGTTTTGATGGGGCTAATCGATAAAAAAATCTTTGGTTTTTACTCAAAAGATGAAAAAGCCCTAGCGTTAAGTGCTCTTGAGAAGGTCGGTATGAGGGAGTTTGCAAACGCGAGGATCGGCGAGCTAAGTGGCGGTCAAAGGCAGCGCGTCTATATCGCTAGAGCGCTTTGCGCAAATGCAAAAGTACTCATCTTAGATGAGCCAACAGCCAGCATCGACACAAAAGGGCAGGCTGAAATTTATGAAATTTTAAAGGGCATAAACGCAAATGGCGTGGGCGTGGTTTTAGTCAGTCACGACCTAAATATCGTGCTAAATTACGCTACAAAGATCGCTTATGTGAGTAAAAATTTACACATTCATAAAACGCATGAAAATCTTGCAAAGAGAGAATTTATCGAGCATCTAGCTAGAACACATAGCCATTTTTGTGATGTCGAGATCGCACTTGGCGAGTGTGGCTGCGAAAAAACAAAGAGCAATGTTTTTAAATTTTAAAGAGAGAAAATGAGTGAAATTTTAGAGTTAAATTTTATGCAAAATGCCTTTATTGCTAGCATTTTAGTAAGCATAATATGCGGCATGATAGGCTCGCTTGTGGTGATAAACAAGATGACCTTCATCGCTGGAGGCATCGCACACGGCGCGTATGGCGGCATAGGGCTTGCATTTTTCTTCTCACTTGAGCCGCTTTTTGGAGCGAGTATATTTTCACTATTTTTAGCGCTCATCATCGCCACGATCACGCTAAAAGATAAGACAAACATCGACTCTGTAATAGGCGCTATTTGGGCGATTGGCATGGCTATTGGCATTATATTTATCGATCTAACTCCTGGCTATAACGCTGATCTTATGAGCTATCTTTTTGGCTCGATACTTGCAGTTAGCGGCACAGATATCGCCTTTATGAGCGTTTTAGACCTCTTGTTTTTAGCTCTCATCGCGCTTTTTTACCGCCAGTTTGTGGCGATCAGCTTTGATGCGGAGTTTGCAAAACTTCGCGGGGTAAATACGACATTTTTTCACTATCTGCTAGTTTGTATGATGGCGCTTTGCGTGGTGGCTACGATCCGCGTGGTGGGGCTCATACTTGTCATCGCTCTACTTACCATACCGCCTTATATTGCTCAAATTTTTGCCAAAAGGCTGGGGCTAATGATGCTAATCTCAACTATTTTTTCTATCATCTTTTGCTTTATCGGGCTTGTGATCAGCTTTTATTTCAACCTCACAGGCGGAGCTAGCATCATCTTAGTCGCCTCGCTTTGCTTTTTTGCGTTTAGTTTTAAATTTAAAAGCTTGCGCTCGTAGCTCTTTTTAACCTAAAAAGCGTCCAAGCCAAAAAGCAAATCGCCGTAAAATAGACGCTAAAAAAGAGCGCTAGCCACATAAATTTGATCTCAAGCCCAAGCCAAAAGACTACCGCGTAAAAGAGCGAGCATTGAAGTACGAGCTGTCTAAAGCCATTTAGCAAAAAGATCGCCACTGGGCGTTTTATCGCTTGTAGCGTGCTGCCTGAGATGTTTATCGTGCCGTAAGCCATGTAAGCAAGTGAGTTGATGCCAAGGTAGAGCTTTGCCACTTCTAGCACGGCTGGCGTGCTGTCAAAGAGCTTGATCGCGCTCTCGCCAAAAAGCCTGATAAAGATGTAGGCAAAGGCGCAGTAGATGAGCAAAAAAAGAAGCGATAGTTTGTAACACTGCATCGCTCTTTGAAAGCTCTTAGCGCCGTAGTTTCTTGAGATGATGCTAAGCACTCCTGCTGCCATGCCGATGGTTGGAAGCACTAAAATTTGCTCGATCCTTAAGGCTATGCCATAACCTGCCACTGCATTGACACCGTAAAAGCTTACAAATTTTAAAAGCACGAGCGAGCCAAGTGACATTGAGAGGTAGTTTAGACAAGCTGGCAAGGCTTGCTTTAGTATCTTTGTCCAGACGGCGAAATTTGGCACGAAGTAGCCTAAATTTCTAGGCTCTATCATCTTGCTTTTTCTAACTTTAAAAAAGAGATAGATCATGCCTAAAAACTGCACGCTAGCCGTTGCTAGTGCAAGACCCTTTACTCCAAGCGCAAAGATAAAAGCAAAAAGATAGCAAAAAAATGCGTTGATAAAAAGGCCGCAAAATAGCCAGTTGCGGTAGCTTTTAGTATCGCCAAGTGCGACCAGTATGCCATTAAGTGATTTTATAAGCAAGAAAAATGGAGCTGCAAGAAAGATGACGCCAGCGTAGTCAAGTGCCTCATTGATGTAGTGATGATCAGCTCCTAAAATGACTAGTAAATTTGGTGCTAGTAAGTAGCCACAAAGCCCCATAAATAAGGCAAAAAGAAGCACAAAAACGATGCCATTTGCCGCATAAAGTTTAGCCATTTTTGGTTTGTTTGCGCCTAGGCTGTTGCCTATTAGCGCGGTGAGTGCCGAGCCAAAGCCAAGTCCGATGCCAACGACACTTAGGTAGAGTAAAAAGCTCATCGCCATGCCAGCAACTGCAAGGGTTGAAATTTTAGCGGCGAAAAATGTGCCAGTGACGTTGTAAAGCGTGTTAAACATCATGCCCACGCCAGCTGGCAGCGAGAGCGAGATGATTAGTTTATTTAGCGGGTCTTTTAGTAGGTCCAAGCTGCCTTCTTGTTAAATTTCATCTGGGCTAAGCTCTATTAAATTTTTGCCATAAATGTATAAATTTTTCATTGCTTTAAATGCTCCGTTTCGCCTAGCGACACCAAACTCGGGCTTTATATCTTTTGAAAGTAGCTCCAAGCGCACGTCCTCTATGTCATTTTTAGCTAAAAACATATATCAGCGCTACCCTTTGTTGGATGCTTTGCCGCAGGTAAAAACTCACCCTCAAACCTATGTAAATTTATCTTTTGTGAGCCAAAATTTAGGCTAATGTGACCGTCTTTCTGAGCTGGTCGCATGCCTAAAATGTCGCAGTAAAATTTAAGCGCCTCTTTAACGTCGCTTACGACTATAACGATGTGATCTAAATTTTTTATCTGCATTTTGGCTCACATTTTTATTTTTGCTCTCTTGATGCCCTTTTTCTAGCGTAGATATTTAGGCACTCAACCACTAGCGAGAAGCCCATCGCAAAGTAGATGTAGCCTTTTGGCACATGCACGCCAAAGCCGTCAAGTATGAGCGCAAAGCCAACTAGCACTAGAAATGCTAGCGCTAGCATTTTTATGGTTGGGTTGTTATCGACAAATTCTGAGATCGCCTTTGAGGCAAACATCATCACGCCAACTGCGATGATGACGGCAAGTATCATGATATCGATGTGCTGAGCCATGCCAACTGCGGTGATAACGCTATCGAGCGAAAAGACTATGTCTAAAATCCCTATCTCAAGGATAGTCGCAAAAAATCCTGGATGAGACTTGCTCTCGTGAGCCTCCTCATGCTTGCCAGTGACGTTTGCGTGGATCTCCATTGAGGATTTTACTATCAAAAATAGACCGCCTATTATGAGCACTAGATCGCGTCCAGTGATGCTAAGTTCACCTATGCTAAAGAGCGGCTTTGTAAGCTTCATGATCCAAAATAGCGAAAGTAGCAGGATGATTCTAGTGATCATCGCAAAGCCAAGCCCTAAAATGCGGCCTTTGCCCCTTTGCTCTGGTGGCAGTTTGCCTACTAAAATAGCGATAAATATGATGTTATCTATGCCTAAAACTATCTCCAAGCCAGTTAGCGTAAGTAGCGATATCCACGCCTCTGGCGAACTCAACCATTCAAACATTTACTTCCTTTGTTAAAATTTTTATTATGCTATCAGGCAAAATTTCATGCTCTATGTCGTGAATTTTAGCCTCCCACTCATCTAAACTCATGCCATCCTCGCGCTCAAATGCTCTTTGCGCGATCAGTTTGCCCCCATCAAGCTCCTCACTCACATAATGCACGCTCACACCGCCTATCATCATGTCGCTCTCAAAGCTCTCCTTTATCGCATGTGCGCCCTTAAAAAGCGGCAGGATAGATGGGTGAAGGTTTATGGCTTTGACCTGCGTTGTAAAAACTGGCGTTAGTATCCTCATGAAGCCTGCAAGCACCGTTAGATCTGCCCCACTTTTTAAAATTTGCTCCACCAAAACAGCGTCAAATTCCTCACGTTTGTCAAATTTAGCGCTTTCTATTATCGTCGTTTCAAGCCCAAATTTTTTAGCTCGCTCGATGCCAAATGCACCTGGCTTGTTGCAGATACAAAGGCAAACTTCGATCTTTACACCGTTAAAAATTTGATTATGAACTTTTTTAAGTATCGCTTCTAAATTTGAGCCACTGCCGCTAAAAAGTACGGCTATCTTTTTCGTAAGCATTTTACTCCTTTGATGATGTCTGTTGGCTCCAGCGCGTAGCTGTTTTTGTCAAAATTTCTAAGGCTAAGCGCATGAGCTAAAGTGGCTGAGATGGCAGCATTTAGTGGCTCATAGCCTTGAGCCAAAAGCGCTAGTACAAGACCGCTTAGCACGTCGCCGCTACCGCCTTTTGCAAGCGCGCTTTTACCATAAGGCATGACGTAAATTTGCCCCTCTTTGGCGATTATAGTGTTTGCCCCTTTTAGCACAAGAACAGCCTCAAATTTCTCGCTCCAAGCCCTCGCGTAAGCGTATCTGTTTTCTTGTAAAGTTTGCACATCTATATCGGCCATTTTGCAAATTTTTAAAAGCGAGCAAAACTCCTTTGGATGAGGTGTCAAGACGCAGTTTTTGTTTAACAGCTCAAGCACTTTTGGGCTGTAAAAGATATCGGCGTCAAGCACAAGCTTTTTGCCCTTTAAAATTTGCACCTCAAGCTCTTCTATACCCTTTTTGCCAAGCCCCATACCAAGGGCTCCAGCGTTCATTTTCTCGCTTATCTTGCTAGCTTGCATGATGTGCGTTGGTAAATTTAAACCTTGCTCGCCTATCACGCTAACTAGCCCAGCCCCAAAGGCAAATGCCGCCTTTGCGCAAAGCTTGCTAGCTCCTATGTGCTCGCCAGATATGATAAATGCGTGGCCAAAGTCGCCCTTATTTACGCACTGATTTTTTCTATTTGGAAGCATGAGATCGCGTTTTTCAAGCAGGTGATAGTCACTCTCATACTCGTAGTTTTGCGCGCTTATGCCAAGTGTGGCGAGCTTTATCTTGCCCACGTAGTCTTTTGCTGCGTCACTATAAAGCCCTAGCTTTCTAGCTCCCATCGTGATAGTAGCGTCTGCTTTTACGCAAGCGCCAAGCACCTTACCCTCGCTACTTAGCCCGCTTGGCATATCGCAAGCGATGATGTAAGCATGGCTAGCGTTTATTTCTGAGATTAACTCTATGTGCTTTTCGTCTAAATTTCTATTTAGCCCTGAGCCAAAAAGCCCGTCTATGACACACTTTGCGCCATTTAAGCTATTTTCTGCGTCTTTGCTCTCTCGCACGCCAGCAAATTTAGCACGTTCGAGCTGCTTGGTGGCTAGTGGCTTTAAGCTTTGGCTAGCTAGGATAAATTCACACTCATACTCGCCCTCTAGCATCCTTAAAGCGCAAAGCACGTCAGCGCCGTTGTTTCCGCCACCGCAAATGCCAAGCACTCTCTCGTCTTTTTTAAATTTCTTGCGTATGAAATTTGCTATGGCTGCGGCTGCATTTTCCATTAAAAGCTCTTCGCTAAGGTCAAATTTCTTGCTTGCTCGCTCGTCTAAAATTCTCGTGTCTAAATATAAATTTTTCATTCTATGCCCTAAAACTAAGCGCCTCTAGGATATGGGGCTTTAAAATTTGCTCACTCTCATCAAGATCGGCTATGCTTCTAGCCACTCTAAGCGTCCTTTTTATGCCCCTTTGAGAGAGGTTATACTTCGTGGCGGCCTTTTGTAAAATCTCACTCGCCTCGGCGTTTAACGTGCAAAAATTAACCACCTGCGCGTCATTTAGCTTGCCATTTAGCTCATCTTGACCACGCTTTTTTTGAAAGATAAAGGCTTTTAAAACCATCTCGCTCATCTGCTGTGAGCTTAAACTTGCCTTGTCATCTGGCGAGCTCTCATCCATCGCGACTTTTAAGTCTATGCGGTCAAGCACTGGGGCAGAAATTTTGGCTTTGTAGTTTTTTATCTCATTTTCGCTGCATTTGCAGTTTAGGTTGCGAGAAAACAAATTCCCACAAGGGCAGGGATTTTGAGCGGCTACGAAGATAAATTTAGTCTCGTAAGTCACTTTTGAATTTACCCTTGCGATGTGGATTTGATTGTCCTCTAGCGGCTCTCTGAGGCTTTCTATCACCTGTTTAGAAAAGTGTGGAAACTCGTCAAAAAATAGCACTCCGCCATTTGCAAGTGCGATCTCGCCGATCTTTGCGACGTTTGAGCCTCCGCCAAAGATCGAGCTTTTTGTCGAGGTGTGGTGTGGCGAGCGAAAGGCTCTAGTGCTTGTAAATTCGCTATCTTGCAGGTTTAGCGAGCGGTAGGCTGCGGACTTTAGCACCTCTTCTAGGCTTTGTGGCGCCATTATATAGACGAGGCGTTTTGCGCACATGCTCTTGCCGCTGCCTGGGCTACCTTCAAATAAGATATTGTGCATGCCAACGGCTGCGATGACGCAGGCTCTTTTGGCTCTTTCTTGACCCAAGACGTCCTTAAAATCAAGCTCGAAGTTTAAATTTGGAACATATCTTTTTCCAGAAATTTCTATCACATTTGAAAATAACTCGTGTGTGGCGCTAAAATGCGTGCTTTTAGCAAATTCTGCGTCGCTAAAAAACTTTATCGCCTCTTCTAGTGTGCTAACGCCATAAACCTCTAAATTTGGTATCATCGAAGCTTTTGCCGCTATCTCACTAGGCACTAAAATTTTTGCCTTTTGCACCTGCGTGCTTAAAAAGAGTAGGATTGAGAACAAATTTGCCGTGCTTTTTACACTGCCATCAAGTCCAAGCTCTCCAAAAACAAAAATTTTCTCCAAGCTTTTTGCCTTTTGAAGAGCGATTAAAAGGGCGATACTTAGATCGAAGTGTGAGCCACTTTTTGGCAGGTCTGAGGGGGATAAATTTATGGTTATTTTTTGCGCTGGAAAGGCAAAGTCAAGCGCCAAAAGTGCCGCCTTTACGCGCTCTGTGCTCTCTTTGATGCTGGTGCTTGCAAGACCCACGATGCTAAAGCCAGGAAGCCCACGAGAAAAGATCGACTCAACATCAATGATCTTTAGTCCGTCGCCGTAAGTAGCACATTTTAAGGACTTCATGATGTCTTTTCTTTTTTCTGCTTTTTGTATTCCTTGTCGAATTTTTTGCGTTTGTTAAAGCCTATTTTTTCTATAAAAAGATGTCCGTCTAGGTGGTCATTTTCATGCTGGATGGCGATCGCTAGTAGCCCATCAGTCTTTAAGGTCTGCTCCTTGCCAAAGCGGTCTTGAAATTTGATAGCAACTACCTCGCTTCTTTTAACATCCTCGTAGTAGCCAGGCACGCTAAGGCAGCCCTCTTGATAGACGCACTCACCCTCACGTAGCTCAAATTTTGGGTTTATGATCTCGATTAAATTTTCTTTATCTTGCACACCCTCTTCGTTGGCTAAATTTATGATGAAAATTCTCTTTGCAACGCCTATTTGTATGGCCGCAAGACCGATGCCTTCTTTTGCGATCATCGTCTCATACATATCATCAAGAAGTTTGTGAAGCTTCTCATCGAAAACCTCAACCTCTTTTGAAATTTCATAAAGTTTTTTATTTGGATAGGATAAAACTTCTAGGATCAAACTAATTCTCTGCTTTCTCGTCTAAAAATAGCGGCTCATTTAGATCTTGGTTGGTCTCTAGCTTGTCAAGCGCGTGAGAGAGCAGCTCTTCGGTGCTCTTTGTCTTTGAGATCATGCTTGAGACGATCTGCACGTCTAGTTTGCACTCTTCGTTGTCGATCTTCCAAGGCATAGATGAGAGCATGTTTAAAATTCTCGCGCACGCTTGCTTTGTGCCATTTTCATCGGTGTATTTCATCACCATAGCAAAGCAGCCATCGCCGTAGTGTGCGACTATATCGCTTCTACGTGAAGTCCTTAAAAGAAGCTGCGACATGCTTTTAAACATATTGTTTCGCTCTTTTAAATTTTTAACGCGGTTTGCAAATTTATCTTTTATCTTGACTAGCAAAAATGAGGCATTATAGCCGTAGCGCCTAACAGACTCGATCTCGCTGCTTATGGTCGCTACTAGAAATTTCTTGTTATAGACCTCGTATGTTGTGTCGTAGATCGACTGCTCTTCGATCGCCTTAAACATCTTGCCAACCTCTTCGTAGCTCATCTTGATGACGTCAAGATGCTTGTCCATGAGGTCGTTTAGCTTGATTAGGTCCTGGTTAAAGGCGCTTAAAACGTTTTGAAGCGCAAGGACGTTTGTGTTGTTTTTAAGCCCATCCATACGCTTTTGCACTAGGCCTCTCATAACGCCTAAATTTTTATAGATGAGCACGACTGCTTGAAGCATGCTCTTTATCTGGATAAAGCCTTGTTTTACCTCTTTTTCGATAGAGATATTGCCATTTGTCGGCACTGAGCTTTCAGAATTTGCCACGATGATATCGCCGATCTCTTTTCTAAACTCATCTGACTGCCCATCAAGCATCTTTTCAAAGTAGATAGAGTAGTTTGTCGGCGTAGATGGGACGTTGTCGTCGCTTAGCTCGTGCAAAACGTCCTCTGAAAATTTATAGATATTTACCTTTTCTTTTTTGACAGCTGGTTTTGCTTCAGCTGCTTTTCTTTTTGGATCTGGTGCGTTATCTATCTTTATCACTTTGGGCCTTATTTAAAACTTTTCTCCAAAATTTTATCGACAAGTCCGTACTCTTTAGCTTCAGCTGAGCTCATAAAGAAGTCGCGCTCAGTATCTTTTACGATCTTGCTTAGTTTTTGACCTGTATTTTTTGCCAAAATTCCATTTAAAATTTCTTTCAAACGTAAAATTTCGCGAGCTTGTATCTCGATATCAGTCGCTTGTCCTCTAGCACCGCCAAGTGGTTGGTGTATCATGATACGTGAATTTGGCAGAGCATATCTCTTGCCAGGTGTGCCACAGCTTAGTAAAAATGCACCCATACTAGCAGCCTGACCGATGCAGATAGTGCAAACATCTGGCTTTATGTAGTTCATCGTGTCATAGATGCTAAAGCCACTTGTTATCACGCCGCCTGGTGAGTTTATATAAAGGTAGATATCTTTATCTGGATCCTCAGCCTCTAAAAATAGCAGCTGAGCAACGATAGAAGCGGCCATGCCGTCCTCTATCTCGCCACTTAGCATAACGATCCTGTCTTTTAAAAGACGGGAGTATATATCATAGCTTCGCTCACCTCTACTAGTTCTTTCAACTACGACAGGAACGTAATAGCTCATTACTCAGCCTTCTCTTTTTTGCTTGCTTTTTTCTCGTCTTTTTCTTTGTTGAAAAGCTCGCTAAATAGCTTCTCTTCGATCATCGACATCTTTATAGCTGGGAGCATGCCTTGGTTGCGGTACATCTCAAGGTGCGCTTTTGGATCTTGACCGCTTCTATACGCCTCAAAATAGATCGCTTGAACGACCTCTTGATCACTCACTTTCACGCCTCTTACGCGAGCTAGCTCATCTATGATGAAAGTTAGGCGAACGCTATTTTCAGCGTCTTTTCTATATTCATCACGTTTTTTAGCTAGAGCGTCTTTGTCCTCTCTAAATTTCTTCATATCATCTGGAGTAAATGAGCTCCATGCGTTTCTAAACTGCATATCGATCTCTTGCTCGACGATATTTTTTGGCACGTCAAATTTAAATTTCTCAACCGCAGCTTCAGCAAATTTTGGTTTTAGCTCTTCGTTTATAAGCTTATAAATTTTCTCTTGGCGAATTTGCTCTTTTATGCGCTCTTCAAGTAGCTCTTCAGTTGGTTTTTCTTCATTTGGAAGGATAGTTTTTAGCATCTCTTCGTCTAGTTTTTCAGGGATCTTTCTCTCTTGAATTTCATGAAGTTTGACTTTAAAAACGGCATCTTTGCCAGCTAAATGTGCAGCGCCATAGTTTTCTGGGAATTTAACCTCGATATCTTTTTCGCCGCCAACTTTTATGCCTACCATGCCATCTTCAAAGCCTGGGATGAATTGATTTGAGCCGATCTCAAGCACGTAGTTTTCAGCCTTGCCACCTTCAAATGCAACGCCATCAACAAAGCCCTCAAAGTCAAATTTAGCAAAATCGCCAACTTTTAGGCCTCTTTTGCTCTCTACTTTTTCAAGTGGAGCTATCATTTTTAGAAGTTCAGCTTTTTTCTCATCGATATCTTTTTTCAAAACGCGTGGGTTTGAAAACTCTGGTATTAAGCTCTCATAGCCGCTCACATCGACACTTGGCTTAAATGAAACTGTTAGCTCAACGTCGATCTTGTCATCTTTTCTGTCAAATTTTGAAACGATAGGCTCGCCGATAAGGTCGTCATTTTTCTTGCCTGCTTTTTTGATAGCCTCTTCGACTACATCTCTTAAGACATCTTGCTCAGCGTCATTTGTTAGCTCTTTCTCGTAGCGTTTTAGCACGACAGCGACTGGCACATGGCCTTGTCTAAAGCCATCTACTTTCATAGTTTTTGCTGCTTTTTTTGCTAGTTTTTCTACGCTAGACTTTATAGCATCTGCACTTATGGTTGTGCTTGCTAGGGTATTTACGCTATCTAGAGCTTTGATTTTGATTTCCATCGAATTCCTTTATGAATACAAATTTTTAGCCCAAAATATAGCAGAATTTTCCTTATTTCATTGTAAATTTGTAAATTTTTATAGATATAAAAGGCGTTTTAACGTAGAATTTGGCGATAAAATTACGGAGAAAATTTATGCAAGAGAGTTTTGAAAATTCAGTTAAAAATATGCTAACTATCATCGGCGAAGATCCAAACAGAGAGGGGCTTATTAAAACCCCTGAGCGCGTTTATAAAGCTTTTAAATTTCTAACTAGCGGATACGATCAGGACCCAAAAGAAGTCCTTGGTGACGCTCTTTTTACTAGCTCAAACAACGAGATGGTTTTAATGCGAAACATCGAGTTTTACAGCCTTTGCGAGCACCATTTGCTACCTATTATCGGCCGCGTGCATGTGGCCTACATTCCAAATGGCAAGGTTGTTGGCCTTAGTAAAATTCCACGCATGGTAAATATCTACGCCAGACGCTTGCAAATTCAAGAGCAGATGACCGAGCAGATCGCAAAGGCACTTGAGGAGGTTATCGCTCCAAAAGGCGTTGGTGTCGTAGTTGAGGCAAGGCATATGTGCGTTGAGATGAGGGGTGTGGAGAAGATAAACTCGACTACTACGACCTCTGCGCTTAGGGGCTGCTTTATCAAAAACGCAGACACAAGGCGGGAGTTTTTCTCGCTGATAAATTCGCCTAGGGAAACGCATTTTTGAGTTTAGAGCGCATAAATTCAAGGCTTAAAGAGGGCGTGAAGCTCTCAAATACTTTTGGCGTCATCACAAAGATCACAGCTACTACGATAGAGATCACCGGACTTCGCCCAAGTATCGGCGACATCGTGCGCATAGTGGCAAAAGACAAGAGCAAAAACGGCCTTGGCATGGTCACGCAGATAAAGACAGACGGCGCTTATATTAGCCCATTTGGCTTTGTCGAGGGCTTTAGGATAGGCGACTTTGTCTATGAGAGTGATCAGGGTATGAGCATACCAGTGGGGCCAAATTTGCTAGGCCGCGTGGTCGATCCATTTATGAAGCCCATTGACGGCAAAGGGGCGATTGATACGACTGAATATATGCCGATCATGAGAGCGCCCATAGATGCGATGAAAAGGGGGCTTATAAACGAGCCTTTTAGTGTTGGCATAAAGACGATAGATGGGCTGCTTACTTGTGGTAAGGGGCAAAAGCTGGGAATTTTCGCAGGATCTGGCGTGGGCAAATCAACCCTCATGGGCATGATCGTAAAAAATACGCTAGCCCCCATAAAAGTAGTCGCGCTAATAGGCGAGCGTGGCCGCGAGGTGCCAGAATTTATCGAAAAAAACCTAGGCGGCGACCTAGAGGGCACGGTCATCATCGTAGCGACAAGTGACGATAGCTCACTCATGCGAAAATACGGCGCCTTTTGTGCTATGAGCGTGGCTGAATACTTCAAACAGCAGGGCAACGACGTGCTTTTCATCATGGATAGCGTTACGCGTTTTGCGATGGCACAGCGTGAGATCGGCCTTGCGCTTGGCGAGCCACCGACCTCAAAAGGCTATCCGCCAAGCTCGCTCACACTCTTGCCACAGCTGATGGAGCGCGCGGGCAAAGAGGAGGGCAAGGGCAGTATCACGGCGTTTTTCACCGTGCTAGTCGAGGGCGATGATATGAGCGACCCGATAGCTGACCAAAGCCGCTCTATCCTAGACGGCCACATCGTGCTAAGCCGCGAGCTAACGGACTTTGGCATCTACCCACCTATCAATATCCAAAACTCGGCCTCGCGTGTCATGGGCGACGTGATCGGCAAAGAGCACAAGCTAAATGCGATGAAATTTAAGCGACTTTACTCGCTTTTAAAAGAAAATGAGGTCCTGCTTCGCATCGGCGCATATCAAAAGGGCAGCGACAAGGAGCTTGACCTTGCGATATCTAAGAAAGAATTTATGGAGAGCTTCTTAAAGCAAAGCTCAGAAGAGGCCTTTGCGCTTGAAGAGGTCGAAGAGCTGCTTGATAAGATCAATCAGTAAAATTCTATATAAATTTGACTACTAAAATTTCATAGCCTTTTAAATTTATTATTAAAAAGATCGGTAAATTTACTTTTTGGTTCGAAAAGTGATGTTGCAAAAGTCGCGGAAGCGTGTTTGAAATTTACTGTTTTTTTTGGGGTTAAATTTCATGGAGCGGGCGACTTTTGTATTAGGAAAAATGATAAAACGTTATAAAAAAGCACTCACGCCCACGCTTCACACGGCGGATAAAATTTAAAATTTTGGCTTTTTAATAAAAATGCAATAGTAAATTTGAAGCTGTGAGCTAAATTTACATTAGGCGGTTATGAGTGCATTTATCATGCTTGTGGTTTTTGCAAATTTACATAGATAAAAACAAAATTTAATGCAAAAGCATACGCAACTAGAGATATGCACTTTGCACGCTTGATGTTTAAGGCAGAGTGGATAAATTTCAAAATTTTGGATTTTTGAAAAATGATTGTTTGCAAAAGGACGCTGTAATAAATTTAAGGCAAGTGAGTTAAATTTATGCAAAAAACCTATGGATGGGTATTTATCCTGCCGTGTTTTTGCCAAAATTTAATTGTAAAAAATTCCACGTTTAGTTTGGCAAGTACCGATGTTTTAGACTTTGCTTTGTGACGCAAAGCGTATATTTAAAAAAGCACAAGAGCAAAACCTCTTTTTACTTTGCCAAAGATCGAATTCGCTTCGCCTTTTCTATAAATTTTTAGTGGTAGTCTTCGTGTAAATTTGACTATAAAGGCAAATTTGATATTCGCGCTTTTGTTTTTGTGGTAGTGTAAAGCCTACAACATACTTTAGAAAAATCCAAGAGCAAAATTTATCTTTTCATTCTCATCAAAGCTCAAATTTAGCTCACTTTCCCTGTCGCTTCTAAGGACATGTTCCGCATAAAAACAAAATTTAACACTCTCGGCACTTGTCTGTATTTTTTATCGCCAAAGCCTAAATTTAACTCGTGTTTTCCGTGATTTTAGCAGCGAAGCTCGTCTAAACTTTATTGAGTGAAGCAAATTTCTTATAAAGGTCAGTGATTTTTGTAGCGTAAAATCAAATTTATAAAATAAGATAAGGCCTAAGAGCCAAATCCCATCTTTTTATCCTCGCCAAAGCTTGAGTTTAGCTCACGCTCTATCGTCGTTTTGAAGTCCTCAAAGGTAAAGATCCCATCATCTTTTATCGCCACTTTCAAAGCGGTGTTTTTTAGCGCAAGGACGATTTGTGCGCCACTTAGGTTAAACTCAGCCAGCCTTTCAACGCTAAAGCCATCTTCAAAGCTCGCATTTTCAGGCAAAATTTTACGCCAAATGGCAAGCCTGCCGTTATAATCAGGCTTTTTAAACTCGATCTTATAGTCAAACCTCCTAGAAAATGCCACATCAAGGCTTTGCAAGAAATTTGTCGTGGCGATCAGCACGCCCTCAAAGCGCTCGATCTGCTCTAAGAAGATATTTTGCATTTGATTATGCATCTTCTCAGCCCCGCTCGAGCTCTCCACTCTCGTGCTTAAAAACTGATCGGCCTCGTTTAGCAAGAGCACTGGCTCGCTGCCACTTTTTTTGCAAATTTCTTTGTAAGTATCAAAAATTTTCCTTACATTTTGCTCGCTCTCGCCGACATATTTGCTTAAAATTTTTGAGCAGTCAAAGCTTAAAATTTGCTTCTTTAGGCTCTTTGCAAGCCCAACGGCGCTCATCGTCTTGCCAGTGCCAGGCTCGCCGTAAAAGATGATCTTTGCGTCTATATTTTTCCTAGTTTTTATGCCCCAGCTACTTAGTCTAGCGAGCACTTTTTTATCGACTTGCTTTAGTATCGTGCTTAAAAGCTGCTTTGTCTTTTCGTTTAGCACGACGTCTTCTAGGCTCGTTACTGGCTCAATGAGCTCAAAAATTTCTTGCTCTTTTACTAGGCTTTCGATCTTGATTTTCTTGCTGTTTTTGTCATTTTTTGGGTGCATTATGCTTTGCAAAATTTCTTCGTTTATAAAAAAGCTCTTGCTAACGTTGCCATAAGCGTTTAAAACCTCGTCGTAGTCGATTAGAGCGCCTTCTATGAGCCTTGAGCCGTCCTCTAAAAGAGTGCGATTTTTGATGCGTTCAAGCTCGTCTTTGCTTATTAGCCCAACTAGAGTGTTTAGGTCGCGGCCGTTTTCAAAGTCGCCCGCATACTCCTCTTTTAAAAGGGCTAAAAATATGATCTGCTCTTTTTCATCAAGCGAGTTTTCTTTAAAAATTTGCTCTATTTTTAGGCTGATCTTGCTTAGTTTTACACGCTCATTTATGCGCTTTGTTAGCTCAGAAATTTGCTCGTTTATCCGCTTTTTAGCGTCATTTGAGCCACCTTCAAATATTGCAGCCTTTGAGTAAAGCTCTATCTTTAAAAACTGATCTTTTAAATACTCCAAATGATCTTCATAAGGCGCAAGCTCTGGTAAATTTATATCGGCGTTGCCATCTTCAAGTATCTTTAAAAATGTGCTAGAGAGTGAAATTTCAGAGTGAAGTAGCGAGAGTAGCCCTTGGTTAGAGCTTTTTTGCGAGTTCTCTGGCATTTTAAAGAGGCTGTAGTTTTGCACTATCCAGCCGCTATCCAGCAAGTTTTTTATAAATTTAAGGTATAAAAGCTGCTTGTCATTTTGCGTGCCAAAGACAGCTCCAAGTAGCTCAAAAACGCTCATACTAGCCGTGCCTTGCACGTAGGCTTTGCTTAGGTATTTTAAAATTTCTCCCTCTTCATCGCCGCACTTTATAAGCTCGTAAATTTTGCTTTTTTTGAGGTCTTGGTTTAGAAAATCAAGCAAATACTTCACTAAATTTTATCCTTTATCTGCTCTTTTAGCACGCGTTTTAGCACCTTGCCAGTCGCGTTTCTAGGCAGCTCCTCGGCAAAATAAATGCTTTTTGGAATTTTGAAATTTGCTAAATTTTTCTTTAGATGCTCTCTAACCGTCTTTTCATCAAGATCCATGCCATCTTTTACCTGTATGAAAGCGACGACCTCTTCGTCTGCATGCACGTCCTTTACACCGATGACTGCTGCAGCTTCGACTGCTTCAAGCTTATAGATGACCTCTTCGATCTCGCGTGGATAGATGTTTATGCCCTTTGATATGATGAGGTCTTTTTTGCGATCAACGATGTAGATAAAGCCCTCTTCATCGATCTTGCCAAGGTCCCCTGTCTTTAGCCAGCCATTTATAATGGTCTCATCAGTCACGCCTGGCATGCCGTAGTAGCCTTGCATGACGCAGTCACCTTTTACGATGATCTCGCCTATCTGCCCGACTGGTAGCTCCATCATCTCATCATCTACGATCTTGACTTCATATCCATTTAGCGCAGGACCGACGCTTAGAAGCTTTTGCTTGTCAAATAAATTTGCCGCTACGACTGGCGAGCATTCGCTAAGGCCATATCCTTCAACTAGCGTTGCACGTGGGAATTTCACTCTAAAATCATCGATCGTTTGCTTAGCAAGCGGAGCAGCGCCACTTACAAATAGCCTTATGCGGTTAAACCATCTAAAATACCAAGGAATTTTTGCCTTGCCGATGGCTGTATAGATGGCTGGGATACCCAAAAATACAGTGACTCTTTTAAGCAGCGTCTGCTTTAGCACATTTGAAAATGGAAAGACCGATCTTACAAGCACCATCGAAGCGCCTGCATATATCGGTAAAAGCACCATCGCTGTGAGCGTGAAGCTATGAAACATCGGCAAAAATACGATAAATCTATCGCTTTTTTTAACCTTAAAACGCTCGTGAGCGCCGATGACGTTTGAGAAGATATTTTTATAGCTTATCATCGCACCCTTTGGCTTGCCTGTGGTGCCTGAGGTGTAGATGATGTGCATGAGATCGTCTATTTTAGGGTATTTCGTGATGCTTAGGGTGTATTTGTGATTTAGTGCTTCGCTGAAATTTACATTTTTTACAAAGCCGTTATTTTCATAGCCCTTGCTCATATCCTCTTTTGAAATTTGTGGTGTAGAAGAGAGATAAGCGCTCTCGCCATACTCCTCATCAACGCTTACATAGTCGTCTTTTGAGGCGCTTTGAAGCTTTTTAGGCGTCTGACCGATCCAGATGATCTTTCTTAAAATCTCAAGCTCGCTAAGTGCGATTAGCTCCTTTGCAAGTGAGCTAGAGGCGAAAAGCACCCTTGCACCGCAGTCATTTAAGATATACTCAAACTCATTTGTTTTTAAAAAGGTGTTCATCGGCACCGCGACCGCTCCGATAGCCGTGATAGCAAGGTATGAGATGATAAATTCTTTCGAATTTGCCACCGCCATAGCCACTTTGTCGCCAAAATTTACTCCGCAAAGCTGCAAGTAAGCCGCCACTTTATCGACGTTTTGCTTTATTTCGTGGTATTTTAGCTTCTCTTTTTCGTCAAAGATCGCTATCTGGTTTGGATTCTGCTTTGCTACTTTGGTCAAAATTTCATAAAAATTATTATAAGAGTATTGCATTTTTAGCCCTAGAAAGAGTATTTAAATGTCATCGCAGCTATTTGAACGCTACTTGCGTCAAATTCGCCAGACATTGAGCCAGTGCCGTTGCCAGTACCATTTTTTATACCTGTCGCACGCTTTTTGTCTCGGTGCTGATAGAGATAGCCTAGTCCTAGCTCTAAATTTGGTGTAAATTTATAGTTTGCTCCAAATGAATATGCCTGAGAGGTGGTGTTTGGAAGCTCTAGGCCAGTGTGCTCGCCACTAGTTATATCCTCATCGTATGAAAAGCCAGCCATTAGCCTAAGTTTTTCATTTACGTCGTAAGCAAGGCCTATCCTATATGTGTTTGTATCTTTTGCATTTTTAACGACTGGATCGTCCATAAACATTTTAAAAGCAGGGTGGTGTGAATGAATAGCCGTCTTATCATCATATTCAAAGTCATAATCTTTAAATTTAGACCAGTAAGTCCTCTCGAAAGCAAGCAAAAGGGTAAAATCACTAAATTTATATCCAGTCGCAAGCACTAGCTGAGCAGGCAAAGGGATCTCAACTCTTGTTTTGCCATGATAGCTTATATCTGCTAGCGGCACGTTAAAATCAGCGTCAGCGCTACCTTTAAGCTCCAAATTTACCTTCGAGCGGTAAGTCACTGCAAAGCTTAGCTCATCAATTGGTCTATATGTAAGAGCGACGTTGTAGCCGTAGTTTATCCCATCGCCTTGTATCTCTCTGTAGCCAAAACGTCCAAAGTCACTTGCTATCTTGCCCTTGCTATAAACGCCTCTAGCGCCCAGAGCAATGGCAAGTTTGTCATTTATGCGGTAAGCTACGGTTGGATTTAGCTCGACAACTTGTAGTTTGAACCTCTTGCCAGTAAAAGCAGTCTCTGGATCCTCCCACGAGATGCCAACAGCAGCAGGCACGGCAAGGGCTAGTCCAAATCTCCAGTTTTCATAAATTTCTGGCGTTACAAAGCTAAATGTGCCAGCTAGTGAGTCAAATTTCTCTGAGCTGTAGCTCTTGCCATCATCGCTTTTAAAGTCGATGGAATTTATATGAAACCAACCAAGCGTGCTTTCAAAATGGTGAAGCCCGTCTAAAAACATCATATTTGCAGGGTTAAAATAAGCCGCATCAGCCCCAAAACTAAAGGCTACGTTGCTAGCAGCAAGCCCTAAAGAGTCAGCACTTTGCTCAGGGACCTTGTAGCCCCCAGCATTTAATAAAGAACACGTCGCAACAATGCTTAAAAGCACTCTTTTCATAGCTTTTCCTTTTCTAGGTTTCTTAAAATTTTGATCTCATCTTCCCAAATACTCTCGTCAATCGTCTCTAAAATCAAGGGAATTTCGCCTATTTTATCATCATTTATTATATTTTCAAAAGCGCCAAGCCCAAGCTCGCCCTTGCCAAGGCTCTCGTGCCTATCTTTTTTTGAGCCAAGCCCAAATTTAGCGTCATTTAAATGCATGCCAGATAGAAATTTATAGCCGATTATCGCGTCAAATTCGCCCATCGTCTTAGCGTAAGCTTCTTTGCTTCTTAGATCGTACCCAGCGGCAAATGCGTGGCAAGTATCGATGCAAACGCCAACTCTGCTCTCATCATCCACACGCTCGATCAAATACGCCAGCTGCGCAAAGTCAAAGCCTAAATTTGAGCCTTGTGCGGCTGTGTTTTCGATGACAAGCTTTACGCCGCTTGTTCGTTTTAGCGCTTCGTTTATGCATCTAGTGATGTTATCTAGGCACTCATTTTGGCTTATCTGCTTTAGGTGTGAGCCTGGGTGAAAATTTAAAAGCTTTAGTCCAAGCTTGCTAGCTCGCTCTATCTCATCGACAAAGGCTTCAAGGGATTTTGTCCTTGCCTCTTTTTCTGGATGGCCTAAATTTATGAGGTAGCTTGCGTGTGGCAAGACGTGATCAGCGCTTATGCCAGAGGCTTTTAAATTTGCTTTAAACTGCTCTATCTCGCTACCACTTAGCTCTTTTGCGCTCCACTGACGCTGGTTTTTTGTAAAAAGCGCAAAGGCATTTGCTCCTATTTTTGCAGCATTTATAGGTGCGTTAGATACGCCTCCAGCCGCACTTACGTGAGCCCCTATGTATCTCATTTTAACTCTTTTATTATCACTTTTATTTTATTTTTGCTGTCGATAAATTTGACGTAGTTATCGCAAACTTCGTATTTTATAAAATAAGAACTTAGATCTTGTCTAAAGCCGCACTCTGTGGCGCTTAGATCTTTGCCGTCATAAATTTTTTGCCTTTGCAAAATCTCTTCAAAAAGGCTCTCATAATGTGGCGCTAGAAAAAATTTCTCGTTAAATTCTGTCTTTTTAAAACAAGCGCTATTTACGCAAATTTTGTCCTTTATATTGATATTTGCGGTATTTACGCCAGAGCTATAAATTTGTAAATTTAGATCATTTTTATAAGTGTGAAAAAATCCAACATCATTTATCTTTATCATCGGAGAAAATAAAGTGACCTGAAAAGCTTGTGAGCTTTGCGGTGTTTTAGTCGCAACACAGCCTGAAAAAATGAGAGCAGATAATAAAACAAGTGAAAATTTCTTCAACGATTTGTCCTTTTATGTAAATTTAAGTTAAAAAGTAATATAATCCCAACTTCATAACCGACCGTGGCCCATTCGTCTAGCGGTTAGGACATCGCCCTTTCACGGCGGTAACACGAGTTCGAGTCTCGTATGGGTCACCACTTCTAAAAGACAAAATCTTATCCACATAAGCTTTAAAATCTAGTTAATCCAAATTTCAAGATTTCTAAAAACAAATTCCTAAATTTTCGTTTTGTAAAAAGAGATCAAATTTCACGTCTAGCAAAATTTAAAAAAGAGGTTTCGCACGAGTATAAAAGCAAAAAGCAGTTAAATTTAGTTTTTTATAGGCTCTAAATTAACTGCTTAAATTTACATCTGATGTGGCTTGCCTAGTAAAAATCCCTGCGCGTATGAAATTCCAAATTTCTTTATATATTCTAAAATTTCTTCGTTGCTCACAAACTCAGCCACTATCTTATAGCCTTGTCTTCTAGCAAAGCTCACGATAGTCTCAACCAAAACCCTTGCGTTTTCATCGGTTGGTAGCTTTTTGATGATCGAGCCATCTATCTTGATGTTATCTATATCAAGCTCTAAAATTCGGTAGTAGTTAGAGTAGCCAGAGCCAAAGTCGTCGATTGAGATTTTACATCCATATTTTTTAGCTCTTTTTATAAATTCATTTGCCATGCCGTAGTCGCTAAGCTCTTCGCTCTCTAGCATCTCAAAGCAAACTCTACTAGGATCTGGACAGCTCTCTAGCTTTTCATCTAAAATTTCTCTAACACCAGGATCAGTTAGATCCGAGCTTGAGAGGTTGATAGAAAATGTATAGTCTGGATATTTTTTCACTAGATCAAAGGCTAGAGCGATCACCTTTTTTGTTATCTGAAGGTAAAGTTGTGTTTTCATCGCGATCTCTAAAAACTCGCCTGGGTAGCGGATCTTGCCATTTTGATCGACTATGCGCACCAAAACTTCGTAGTATTTTGCCTCTGTTTCATTTTCATGCACGTTAAAAATTCCCTGACACTCGACTATCACCTTGTCGTTTTCTAGAGCGTACTCGATGAGTTCGGTTATGAGTTGGTTTTTATAGTATCTCATCTCGATCGCGTCGTTTTCTAGGTAGTAGTAGATCTCGTTGCCGCTATCGCTTGCTTGTTGATTAGCTAGGATTGACTGCATTAGACGGTTTGTTTGCGGTGTGTCATTTGATAAGGATACGCCAAGAGTTATCTTGATACCAGGTAGGTTTTCAAATTTACCATCTATCTCGATGTTCATCCTGCTAAAGTTAAAATACTCTTTTATAAAGCCGATATCTCTAACGATGTCATCGCCTTGATACCAGATGTAAAACGCATCATCTTGAAATCTAAATAGTTCAGCATTTATAGAGTAGGTATCAACACAGAGTTTTAGTGTATTTGCCACCGCTTTTAACATAGCGTCAATAACCTTTGTCTGGTAGAAAAATCTTAGCATCTTGTAGTTTTTGATGCTTATGCTGATCACAATTCCATCTTTTTTCGCCTCTATCATCTCAGTCAGAGCAAAATAGTTTCCAAAGCCAGTTAGCTTGTCGATTGAGGATTGAATTTTTATCTGCTCATTTTTTTGAGTTAGCTCTTTAAGCATGCTAAGTTCTTTTGTCCTATCAAGCTTTATAGCCATGTAGCCCTCTAGCTTGCCCTCAAAGAAAAATGGCGCAAAACGCACCTTTTCATAGAGCAGTTTGCCACTTTTTGTTCTGCTTATCAGCTCGTCGCTTTCCCAAGAAGTATGCTTATTTATGGCATTTCTTATCTCAGCGTAAAAGCTCTCTGGGTGCATATTTGATTTTAAAATTTTAGGGCTTTTTCCGATAACGTCTTTTAGTTTATAACCAGTTTTTGCCTCAAAGGTTTTATTTACATATAAAATTTTATTGTTATTGTCACAAAAGACTATAGAGCTGTGTCCAGCATCCACTGTCGTTTTTAGAAGTTTTATCTGTTTTTGCTGCTTAGCTAGTACCCTTGCTTGATAAAAAGTTAAAGCGCAAAATAGCACAAAGCTGATAAAACAAAGCACTTGCATTATTACTATATTTCGTATCATTATTTTGTAAGAGGCTAGGGTATCATCTCTAAATTTTCTTAGTGTTTCTCCAAGTTTTAGATCAACAGAGTCTTGAGCTACGGCACTTAGGTTTTTTGCAAATTCAAGTGCGTAAGTTGCCTTATTTAGCACCAAGATCGCTTTTGTGTCGTTTTTGTAAGTATCTTTATATTTTTCTATCTGCTCTTTTGTTTGATTTAGCGTTTCAGGGCTGATTAGGGCTGAGCTTTTTATCGCGTGAAATATCACATTAAGCGCATCTAGCTTCTTCTCTGATGCTATTTCAAACTCACCTGATAAGATATAAGCAGCCATTGACGAGCTAGCGTAGTTTGACCTATCTACAAGCCTTTGTTTTTTTAAAAAGTCGTCGTTTATGACCTTTAAAGTTTTGGCATTTTTCTCTTGGTAAAAGACCTGTATGATCGCGTTTAGCTCATCAAGCTTGGTTAAATTTTGATCAAAACTCCTTAAATTTTTATTTACATCGTCGTAGTTTAAGCGAAGTACGTTGTTTTCTAGGGTGAAGCTTAGCTCATTATCTAGTAAGATAAGACTTAAGATCGTATCGTTAAATTTACTAACAGCAGTAACTGCTTTATTTGCCATGTAGATATAGGTTGAGCTAAAGCAAAAGATGATTGCTAGGACGATTAAGATGATATTTGCTTGTCTTTTATTCATTTAGTATCCTAGGTCTGCGTCCATTTAGCGTTAGCAAAAATTTATAAATTTGCCCTATCTCTTCGCTATTTAGTGTATGGATTAGTTGATGATAGCTCACAAAGCCTATGACTTCTTTTAGATCACTCATTTCGCCACTGCTTAGATATGGAGCCGTTCTTGCTACATTTCTAAGCGAAGGCACTCGCATGAGGCGTCTGCTCTCACTTGCATCTTTTAAGCCCACATTTTGCATCAAATTTCCACCTAAATTTCTACCATTGTGGCAAGCCACACAGCCTACTTTATTAAAGAGCTCAAAGCCCTTTTTTGCCTCAGCGTTTATGGAGTCGTCATTGCCAGCTAGATACTCATCAAATGGCGAATCTATGCTTAAAATAGCCTTTTCAAATTCTGCCAAAGCACCTACTATATTTTCATAGTTTATGCCATCACTATATGCATCATTAAATAAAATCCCATACTCGCCTATGCTTTTTATCTTTTTTACTATCTCATCTTTGTTTGAATTTAGCTCATTTCTAGAATTTATCGACTCTTTTACCTGATCTTTTAAGCTTCTTACCCTGCCATCAGTAAAAAATAGAAAATTTAAAGCCGAATTTAGCACGCTAGGTGGGTTTATAACGCCTTTTTGGCTGGTGTAAGATGAGTTTGTACCACTTAAATTCCAGTATAAGTTGTGGCAAGTTTCGCATGAGTAGTTTTCAGTGGTGCTTAGCCTTTTGTCAAAAAAGAGCTTTTTGCCGATGTAGGCTTGTTTTTCGTCATATTTTGATGAAAGCACTGGCTCAAATGATGAATTTGCGCTCAAAATACAAAAAGATACTACCATCCAAAATAAAACTTTTTTCATAAAATCTCCATATTCTTGAGCGTCATTATAGCGGAATTCTTTTTCATAACTACCAAATCGGCTAAATTGTAAAAAATTTAGTTTTTATTTGTCTTTTGAAAAAAATGTTGTATAATCCGCGAAAAATTACACAAATTTCAAGGAGGAACCATGAAAAAAGGTTTTACAATGATCGAGTTGATCTTCGTGATCGTGATTTTAGGCATATTAGCCACAGTCGCTATACCAAAACTAGCTGCAACAAGGGATGATGCAGAGATAGCTAAAACTGCTACAAACATATCAACTTTACTAAGTGATATCGGTACATATTATACTTCGCAAGGTAAATTTGCTGATGATATCAGCACAATGACAAACGTACCATTAGAAGTTGATGGAACTAATAAAAAAATTGGTCAGATGACAGTTGCTAGTAAAAAATGTATAAAATTTACTTTAGCTGGGCCTGTAACAGACGCTGGTGATACCAAAGGAAAACCTGCTGTTATAAAAGTCGAGGATGGAGCGGATAGTGCCGCTGGTCTTTGCCCTAAGGTACTAAGCAGTAGTGCTGTTACAAAAATAAAAACTAGTAAATTTAAATTTGTAAATGCTTCTGGCGTTGAGAAAGAAAGTGCGGCAGGTGAGTATCCAGTTAGCGGTCTTAGCGTAGCTTTCTAATTTTTCAAACTCAAACTTCTTGGCAAGGAAATTCCTTGCCATCTCTCTTTAAATTTCACTTAAAAATTTATTTTTCATTTATAAAAAATCTAGCTATAATCTCCCAACTTCAAATTTCAAGGATGAAGTGGTGAAAAAAGCTTTTACAATGATCGAGCCAATTTTTGTAATAGCCATTATGGGAATACTGGCCGCTGTTATCATCTCTAAGATAAATGCCACAAGAGAGGACGCTAAGCTTACAAAAGTCATGTCAGAGATAGCAGTCGCCATTCAAGACATAAATGCCTACTATATATCAGAAGGTAAGCTAGCTATTGATACTACAAACAATAAAGTTAAATTTAAAGAGATGACAAATGCTGGGGTTGTAGATAGCTCTGGTGATCTTGGCTTTTTTGCCAAAAACGAAAGGTGCATTTCATTAAAATTCTTTGCTGCAGACCAAAGCTACTTAGGAGTAGATATCAGCGAGCAAGGCCTATGTAAAAAGCTTTGGGAAGCTCCAGAATTTAAGCGCTTTAGCCAGACCATGATAAAGCCAGCACAAGGAGCATTGCCAGCTCATATCAGCTTTAGCGCTGTTCGCATCGTTTTTTAGCTAGATATTTTTCAAAAAGCTTTAAAGTCTGAAATTTACACTTAATTCTTGAAACTTTATAAAAATAAAGTCCAAAACTAATTTTTTCTTGACAACAATAACATTTTTAGATACAATGCGACTTTTTAATGAGGTAGTGGCATAAACTTACAAACACGACTCAGGCGGGGTGTAGCGCAGTCTGGTTAGCGCATCTGGTTTGGGACCAGAGGGCCGAAGGTTCGAATCCTTTCACCCCGACCATGTTAAATGGTGAGTGTAGCTCAGTCGGTTAGAGCATCAGATTGTGGTCCTGAGGGTCGTGGGTTCGATTCCCATCACTCACCCCATTTTGGGCGCTCGTAGCTCAATTGGATAGAGCGACAGACTTCGGATCTGTAGGTTATGGGTTCGACTCCTATCGGGCGCGCCACTTAAAACTTTATGCGCTCATAGCTCAGCTGGATAGAGCAACGGCCTTCTAAGCCGTAGGCCTCAGGTTCGAATCCTGATGGGCGTACCACTTATTATTGTTGTGCGGATGTGGTGAAATTGGCAGACACGCCAGACTTAGGATCTGGTGCCCCACGGCGTGGAGGTTCAAGTCCTCTCATCCGCACCATCTTTTTTAAACTCCATCTTTAAAACTTCAGAAACTCGATTTTCATTTGAATTTATCAAATTTATTTTGTGAATTCGGTAAAAATATCCATTTATTAAATGATCCGTATCAAATTTATAGACTCAAAATTTCAAATTAACAATTAAATTTTGAACCATTTGCAAGCAATAATCTCGTGTATATTTGGCAACGCTGCGATATTGGTTGTAGGCGAGGCGCTGTTGGTAAATTTAACTTTAGAGCTTCAAAACACAAAAAATTGTGGCTTAAATTTAGAAAACCGAGATACTTAAAGAGTAAAAGAGATGAAATTTGTAATAGAAGCAATAAATTTAAGCTATTAGAAAAGTATATTTCTTTTGTGGTGGTAGTTGTGCTGATATTTTCCCACCAAATTTAACTACAAAATCAAATAATCTAGAAATTTACGATCAAATTTAAGTCGCTTCGGGCTTGGATTTAAATTCTTGCTACCAAATTTATTAGCCAAAGTGATAACTAAATTTGAACTGCCCGAGAAATTTGCTCAGCAAGTAGCTTGTTTAAATATTTTTGTTTTTAGAAGCTAGAAATTTATTGTGGTTGAAACTTTAGCTATTTGCAGATTTAAAGCAGCACATATACGTCAAATTTAGCCCCCAAGCGAGGGCTAAATTTATATAAATTCTACAAAGATTGCGTAATTTTTGGTTTAGAAAATGCAGTGATCGGCTTGATCTCGCCTTTATATTTTTCCAAATTTGCAAGGATTGTGTGTCCGCAGTTGCTTTGAGCGATGCTAGATGTACCTTTGTCGCGAGTTAGGACGTTTATGCAGCCATGCTTACAAAGGCTCTTCTCGCCTAGCACTTCAGGGTCGTACCACGCACCCTCGCAGATGGCGATGACGTGCTCTGGTATGATGTCGGTGACTAGCGCGCCAACCAAAATTTCGCCCCTGTCGTTAAATACTCTCACCACGTCGCCAGTTGCGATGCCTTTTGCTTTGGCGTCATTTACGTTTATTAGCATTGGCTCGCGCGCGCATACTTCAGCGTAGTTTCTGATTATTGAGTTATTTAGCTGTGAGTGGAGGCGGTATCTTGAGTGTGGGGTTGTGACGCTAAATGGATACTTTTTGGCTTTTTCGCTACCAAGCCACTCAAATGGCTCGATCCAAGCAGCGTGCGGCGCAAAGTCTTTGTAGCCAAATTTAGCGATAGTTGGAGAGTAGAGCTCTATCTTGCCAGATGGCGTGCCTAGGCGGTTTTTGTGAGGATTTTCTCTAAAAGCACTAAGCCTTGTGTAGTATCTGCTCGCTTCGTCATCTTGCTCAAATCTAACATATCCCTCTTTCCAAAACTCATCAAAGCTTGGCATCTTGACATTTATGCCCTTAGCTTGCTCGGCTGCGTCTGCGTAAAATTCTTTCGCCCAGCCAAGCTCATCTTTGCCCTCTGTAAAGACCTCTTCTCTGCCCCAGCGTTTGCAGATTTGTGAGCAGATCCAGTAATCACTCCTGCTCTCGCCCATAGGCTCTACGACAGGCTTGTAAGCTACGATGTACTCGTTAGTAGGCACGCTTTGGTTGATGTCATTTCTCTCGACTTCGAGGGCTACTGGCAAGACGATGTCGCTTAGTTTTGCTGTGCTTGTCCAAAATGGCTCAGCGGTTATTACGGTGTCAAATTTACGCCACGCTTTTACGGCGTTATTTACATCCTGATGTCTTGTAAACATCGATCCAGACGCCATGTAAGCCACTCTCATGTGTGGTAGCTTGATCTTTGAGCCGTCATAGTCTATCTCTTTGCCAGGGTTTTGCAAAGCCTCGATCGATCTTGAAGATGGGATGGTGACGTTTTTAAATTTCTTCCAAGGAGCGCCATCTACGTTGTCGTATTTCTCGCTGATGCTGGTGCTGATGCCTTTTAGTGACGGAGCGATCTTGTCTGTAGCGCCATTTGAGTGGTAGAGGTTAAACTCAAACCCAAGACCCTCTTTGCCAATCTGACCTAGCATCGCACTAAGTGTTACGATGCCCCAAAAGCCCATCTCGCCGTGATCTTGTCTTTGAAGTGACCTGCCTGCGATGATGACGCTTGGCTCTTTCGCAAGCGCTGTTGCAAATTTAGCGATATCTTCGGCTTTTACGCCACAAATTTTGCTCGCCCAGTTGATATCTTTGACCACTTTGTCGGTTGTGCCAAGTAGGTAGTCTTTAAATTTATTAAAGCCAACTGTGTATTTTTTGATAAATTCTTCGTCATAAAGCTTGTTTTCATATAGATAGTGGCACATGCCAAGCATCATTGCTACGTCGGTATTTGGACGAACGATGATAGCTTCAGAGTCAAGGTATCTTGTGGTGTCGTTTTTAAAGACGCAAACGCTATAAGTTTTTATGCCTGCCTCTTTTATCTTTTTGATGCCAAGATAGCCATCATGTGTTGGTGGCTGCCATGAAATTTGATCAGTTACAAGTGGGTCAGTGCCCCAAAATACAACATTTTTAGCGTTTTTAGCGATAGCCTCCCACTTTGTCGGAGCATCATAAACGGCGCTGTTGCCTAGGACGTGAAGCATGATAACAAGGCCAGCACCCGTTGAGTAGTCGCCGCTCTCTTCTACATATCCGCCAAGCACTTTTAGCATCCTGTGACCAACAGTCCTACCCCAGCTGATCTTGCCGCTACCGCCCCACCAGTAGCACTCGCCGTAGATGCTCTCAGGGCCATACTTATCAAAATTTTCTTTTAAGGCTTTTGCTGCTAGATCAAGGGCAGTATCCCAGCTAACGCGCACAAATTCCTCTTTGCCACGAAGCTCGCTCTTTGCTGCGCCTTTTGCTTTTAGATAGCTCTTTCTCACGTATGGATAGAGCACGCGGCTCTCGTTTTGGATGAGGTCTGGCAAGCTGTTGTTCATGGTATTTGGAAATTTATCGCCCTCAAATGGACCTACTGAGACGATTTGGTTTGAGTTGGTATTTGCCCAAAATAGGCCAAATCTATTTGCGCCAAAGGTCTTGCTTTGATCAAAGATGGTCTTTGTCACGCCCTCTATCTTGTTTGCCTGCGCTGCTGTGGCAGCAAGTGCAGAAAATTTTATAAAATCTCGTCTTTTCATATTTTCTCCCTTATGAAAATTTATTTTACTTTTTTGGCATTGTGTTGTAGGTATTTAAGCACTAAATTTAGATCAGTTTCATCAAGTGCAACAAATTTCGCATCGACCATGCCAGCTAAATTTGCTGGCCACTGAGCGGCTGTGAAGCTGTTTGGTTCGTGCAGTCTGTGACATGCTGAGCAGGTCTCTTCGTAAATTTTCTTAGCCTTTGCATAAAGCTCTTTTTGGTTGCCACCAAGCGCGTCATTTGGCACTTCATAAAGCCCATCAACTTGGTACCAAACCTCGCCGTAGTCATCTTCAAGATCTTTTACTTTTTTGAAATTTGCCTCGCTCTCGTCATCAAAAGCTACAAAAACTTCAGGATCTTCTACACTTCTTTGAAGCTGAGCCAAGTAGTTTGCCGACGCTACACCACTAACCTTGATCTTGCTCGTTTTATCGCCTTTTTCAACGACTTCAACTGGCGTTAAAACCTCGATCTTACCGATCATCTTGCCATCAAGTGTTATGTTCGCATCTTTTGCGATCACATCAGCACCAAAGGCAAGACTACATACTAGCACTGGGGCTAAAAATAGCATTTTCATTTGACAATCCTTAAAAAAAGAAATTAAATGAATTTTATAACCATCACGCTTAAAATTATATTGCTATATTTAGAGAAAAGTAAGTATTTTAGGGGACTTGAAAGGTCTAAAGTAAATTTAAAGTTATAAAAATAGGGCGATTGCTCGCCCAAATTTACTTTAAGGATTATTTCTTCATCTGGATAGCAGTTTGTATCATCTCATCACTTGTCGTGATGCTTTTTGCACTCGCTTCGTAGGCCTTTTGCGTGACGATCACCTCGCTTAGTGCTTGACCAAGATCGACGTTACTCATCTCAAGCTTGTTTGCTAAAATTTGCGCCCCATAAACAGTCTCGCCAGCTTTGTTTTTGTAAAAAAATGGCTCGCCAGAGTTGGCTGTGGCTTCATAGAGATTGTCGCCAACCTTTGCCACGCCTTGGTCATTTATAAAGTGATAAAGCGCCACTTTTGCCACGGGGAATGCTCGAGTGTTGTCGAAATTTGCCATGATGTTGCCACGATCATCGACGCTATATTTTGAAAGTAGCCCCTCAGCGTAGCCATCTCTTTTTATGTTAAAGTCTTTTCTGGCGTTTGCTGAGCTTGTCATGCCGTTATAAACGTCCGCGTCGCCATCGCCTTCGAAGTTTAAATTTACACTGCCAACGCTTGTTAGCGTATTTGCGACAAGCCTGCCGCTGCCATTAAATGTAAGCGAGCCCATTGCAGTATTTTGCACGGCTCCGCTAGCGTCAGTTATCGTTGCCACTGCGTCCCAGATGGTCTGGTTGCCAGTTTGTGGGATCTGCTTGGTTAAATTTATGGTGACTAGGCTCTTTGTGCCGTCTGCATTGTAGATATCAGAGGTTAGTTTCTCTTTGTTTGGCACTTCAACGAGCGAGGTGACTTCAGCATTTACCTCTAAATTTGCAAAATCCATAAATTTAAGGCTCTTGTCGTTTATCTGCCAAGTGCCGTCACTCTCAAGTGTGGTTGAAAACTCGCTAAATTTACCATCTCCGTCTTTTACTTTTACGACCACGCTGTCACCAGCTTTTGCGCCGAGTGATGTGGTGCTTAGCGGGATCTGTCCGTTTAGTGAGATCGTCTTGTTTGTATTATCAAGCGTGTAGGCGTATTCGCTAGCCTCAAGGGCTGTCGTTTTTTTATCTGTTATGCGGCTTGAGTTTAGGTTGCCTTTTAAGCTGATATTTGTAGTAGCCTCAGCTGGCATAAATAAAAAATGAGGCAACGTTATGCCCTTTTGTGAGCCAGGATCGCCCAGATTTAGCTCTTCTTGCGAGACTGTGTAAGCTTGTGGGGCGCTTGATGTTTGACCATATTTTTTAAGAGCGCTCGCACTTGGCGTGGTTGGAGTGAAATTTGCAAGCGTGCCAAGGAGTAAATTTCCCCTAGTATCTACTAAATTTCCAGCCGCATCTATGTCAAAAGTGCCTGTTCTTGTGTAGTAGTTTTTGCCTGTTTTATCGACAACGCCAAAGAAGCCATCTCCGCCTATGGCAAGGTCAAAGTTGTTATCAGTGTTTTGAAAGCTACCATTTGACATGTCAAGTGCAGTCGTTTGCTTAGTAGCTCCAAGTCCCACTTGATCACTAGTTGGGCCGCTTCCTGCTGAGACTAGGTTTTGGTTTATTAAATTTTTAAACTCAGGGATTGAAGCTTTGAAACCGACATTGTTTATGTTTGAGATGTTGTTTGACCAAACATCCATGCCAAAGCTTTGCGTCTTGATGCCGCTAACCCCGTTGTAAAAACCTCTCATCATGGCTTTTAGCCCTCGTAATATTCAGATACTTTATCCATTGAAACGTATTCGCCAGCTACCTTCATCATAGCCTTGCCATCTACAAATTTCACCGCCTCGACTGGGTAGTTGCCTACTTGTGTTTTATACTCTTTGCCATCTTTGCCAGTGTAAGTCGCTGAAATGGTGTATGAGCCATTTGGCACTTGGTTGCCAGACGCGTCTTTGCCGTCCCAAGCTAGGTTATGAACGCCTGCATTTGTCTCATTTAGATCAGTTGTTCTTACGACTTGACCATTTGCATTTTTGACCTCGATTTTGCCATTTGCAAGATCTGTCTTAAAGTAAAGCGCAAAATTTGCATCTTTTTTCTCATCTGTTAGTGTGACTGCATTTGAGCCAGTTGAGACCATCTTGCCAAGGGCTGAGATAGCGTAGGCATTTGCGTTTGATTTTAGCTGACTTACTAGCTCTTTCATCGCTTTGTTCGTGTTTTCTTGCATCTCGACTGATGCTAGTTGGCTAGTTTGCGTTAGCATCTTTTCAGTATCCATAGGGCTTGTTGGGTCTTGGTACTGAAGCTCAGTCAAAAGTAGCTTCATAAATGCATCTTTGTCTAGCTGTCCATTTGGATTAGTTCCTGTGCTAGCTGCAGCGTCTTGTCTTGCTTTTGCCTTTTTCTCGGCGTTTTTTTGCTGCGTTGTTTGTGTAGTTATATCTGAAACTGAAGCCATAATCTCTCCTAAATATATCTTGGTATTACTAGCTCAAGCAAGCTTTGTTCCGCTTGAGCGTTTTCGCTCTCGTCGCTTTGATTTGAGCCATATTTGTTCTTTGCTTGTTCTCTTTTTTCTTGTCTTTGGTTTTGGTCTGAGAAATTCATCTCAAGCTCGGTAAATCCCATATTTACAAGGCTGTTTTTAAACTCAGCTTGGTTTTGTAAAAAGAGGTTCATCGTAGCCGTTGTAGAGTTAAAATTTACATGCAAATTATTGCCGCGATTAACCATCGTGATCTCAACCTCGCCTAAATTTAGCGGGTTAAGCGTGATGTTAAAGCGAGTGATCGGCGCTTTGTAGTTTTGCACCTGCTCTTTTAGCGTAGAAGAGAAATTACTAAGCGTCTCTTTTATCTCAGCCTTTGTCTGAAGCTGGTGTTTAGCGCTATTTGCGATATCTTTTACCATTTGATTTAGCTCTGATTTATTATCACTGCTAAAGGTCTCCTCGCTTGGCTCAGCCTCGCTCATCTGCTCTCTTTCTGGAAAGAGTAGTGACTCAAGAGTTGGGGCTTTTTGCGCCTTTTGCTCGTGTAAATTTACCTTTACTTTTGGCTCTTTTGGCTGCTCCTCTGGCTCAACATCCACTAGCTCATCATCAAGCTTTACTTCACTATCATCTAGTTTTTTAGGCTCTTCTTTGACTAAATTTTTAACTTCGCTGACTGGATTTGCCACCACCTCTTTTAACAAAGTATCAAGCTTTACGACCTCTTTTGGCTCGCTTTTGATGATGGTTTGCTCGACTTCGTTTTTTAGCTCTTTTAGGTAAAAAGGCTTATCCTCAGTCTTTATCGGCGTGAAAAATTCCTGCTTGCCCAAATTTTTAAACATCTCGTTTAGTTTTGGCACGTCTTCATTTGAAATTTCTATATTTTCAAGGCCAAGGTCAAATTTCTTAGCAAGATCGATAAGATCGCTAACGCTTTTAACGTTGCTAAGCTCTTCGACGTTTTGGGGCACACTTAAGAAATTTGCTATTTTGTCGCTGAAATTTGGAAATTTGCTTACTTTTTCATTGCCATTTAGAATTTCTAAAACTTGCAAAAGCTGCATGAAATTTGCATTTTCATAGAGCTCATTTTTTGTATCTTCGTCCAAATTTTCTTCAAGTGCGGCTGAAATTTTTGCTACGCTTTCGTTTTGCGCCTTCTCTATCGTCTCTTTTTGGATATCAACAGTTTTTACTATCTCTTTGACATCCTTTTCGGTGATCTTTTGACCGCTATTTGCCTTGCTCGCAGCCGCATCCAAAACCATCGACAAAAACTCGCCGTTGTTTTGAGACTTCTTCGCAGCCGCAGGCTTTTTAGTAGCCGCAGGAGCTAGCAAATCTACGTTGTTTTTCGCTGTGTAAGCTTGCATTTAATCCCTTTAAATTTAAAAACTTAACGCTTACATGCAAAATCTATTCCAAAAATTAATTTCTTGATATCAGCTTAAAATTTATAAAAATTTGGATATAATCTGCCCCTATTTTAAAACTGATAAAGCGAAAAATATCAAACTAATAAACGGAGAAACATTTGGAAAAGATACGAAATATAGCCGTTATCGCGCACGTCGACCACGGTAAGACAACAATGGTTGATGAGCTTTTGAAGCAGTCAGGAACATTTAACGAGCATCAAAACCTTGGCGAGCGTGTAATGGATAGCAACGACATCGAAAGAGAGCGTGGCATCACGATCCTTTCTAAAAACACCGCCATTCGCTACAAAGATACAAAGATCAACATCATCGACACCCCAGGCCACGCCGACTTTGGTGGCGAGGTAGAGCGTGTTCTTAAGATGGTTGATGGTGTTTTACTACTTGTCGATGCGCAAGAAGGCGTTATGCCACAAACTAAATTTGTCGTCAAAAAGGCGCTCTCACTTGGACTTCGCCCAATCGTCGTCGTAAATAAGATAGATAAACCTGCAGGCGATCCAGACCGCGTTATAAATGAAATTTTTGACCTTTTTGTCGCACTTGATGCAAATGACGAGCAGTTAGAATTTCCAGTCGTTTATGCAGCTGCAAAAAATGGCTACGCAAAGCTAAAACTAAGCGATGAAAACAAAGATATGCAGCCACTTTTCGAGACTATCTTAGCTCACGTACCAGCTCCAAGCGGCAGCGACGAGAACCCACTTCAGCTTCAAGTTTTCACGCTTGATTATGACAACTACGTCGGTAAGATCGGCATCGCGAGGATTTTTAACGGCAAGATAGCTAAAAACCAAAACGTCATGCTTGCAAAAGCTGATGGCACAAAGACAACTGGTAGAATTTCAAAACTTATCGGTTTTATGGGACTTGACAGGATCGATATAAACGAGGCTGGCACTGGCGATATCGTAGCGATCGCTGGCTTTGACGCGCTTGACGTTGGCGATAGCGTCGTTGATCCAAATAACCCACATCCGCTTGATCCGCTCCATATCGAAGAGCCAACCCTTAGTGTTGTATTTTCTGTAAATGACGGCCCACTAGCAGGCACTGAGGGCAAACACGTCACATCAAACAAGATCGATGAGCGCCTTGCAAACGAGATGAAGACAAATATCGCGATGAAGTATGAAAACATCGGCGAGGGCAAATTTAAAGTAAGCGGCCGTGGTGAGCTTCAGATCACCATTTTGGCTGAAAATATGCGCCGTGAGGGCTATGAGTTTTTACTTGGCAGACCTGAGGTCATCGTAAAAGAGATAAACGGCGTAAAATGCGAGCCATACGAGCTTTTAGTCATCGACGCGCCTGATGATACGACAGGCACAGTCATCGAAAAACTAGGCAAAAGAAAAGCCGAAATGGTCTCTATGAACCCAACAGGCGACGGACAAACAAGGATCGAATTTGAGATCCCAGCGCGTGGTCTTATCGGCTTTAGAAGCCAGTTCTTGACTGATACAAAAGGCGAGGGCGTTATGAACCACAGCTTTTTGGAGTTTAGACCACTAAGCGGCACCGTCGAGCACAGAACAAATGGCGCGCTAGTTTCTATGGAAAACGGCGTAACGCTTGCTTATTCGCTATTTAACTTGCAAGATCGTGGCGTGCTATTTCTTGATCCGCAAGCAAAAGTCTATGTGGGTATGATCATCGGTGAGCACAGTCGTCCAAACGACCTTGATGTAAATCCTATCAAGGGCAAAAACCTAACAAACGTGCGTGCCAGCGGCAGTGACGATGCGATCAAGCTTGTGCCGCCTAGAAAGCTAAGCCTTGAGCGCGCGCTAGAGTGGATCGAGGATGACGAGCTAGTCGAGGTTACACCTATAAATATCCGCGTTCGTAAGCGCTATTTAGACCCAACAGAGCGCAAAAGAAAAGCAAAACTATAATCCAAATTTGCTAGCAAAATCCCTTTGGTGCCAGCCAAAGGGGCTAGCAAGTGAAATTTAATCCTAAAAGCAAATTTAATAATCTAATTTGTAAATTTATCTGTTTGTGCCAAATGGAGCTGGCTAAATTTAGTCAAATTTGGGTTTTAACTGCTGTAAATTTATAAAGAATATTTTTGTTTTTTGGTTCAGCGCTTCAAATTTGTAAATTTATGCTTGATAAGTAAATTTGTCTGATCTGATGCCGTCACGAGAAATTTATAGAGTAGTTTGCGTTTTACAAAGACTATTTTGCCCGTGAAAAAGCAACTAGCCGTGGTTAGTGAATTTGCAAAAGGGTTAAATTTTGGTTTTGAGGGCTGTTAAATTTACTTATTTGACTATCTCTGCATCCAAATTTTGATAGTGGCTAAAATTTTAAATTTGTGGCTTGACTAATTTTGCTTGCGTGGTTGTAGTGGCGTTGCGATGAATAGCTACTTTATCCGCACAAATGAGCTAAATTTAGTGAAATTTAGTCCTTTCTTGCTCTAAATTTGTAAATTTATGTGAGTTGATAGGATTTGAGCGATATAAATTTTTGGTCTTAGTGGGTAACTTTAGATATTGGCTCAAATTTACATCAGCCAGTGCTTAGCTAAAGCATCTGGCAGACTTTAAATTTTAAAATGTAGTCTGAAGCGAGGTTCATAGTAATATATAGGCTAAATTTAGTTTGGACATTTGTAAATTTATCTAATTAGTAGATTAAATTTAGATCTTGTATAAAAAACTAGCTTTTAAAATCGCTCTTGCAAGCTGTGAAATTTGGCAAATTTATCACCTCAAACCACGAAAACTATCTAAATTTATAAAAAGTGCAGGGCGTAAATTTAACTAACGGATTTTTTTTATTTTTGATTTTGAAATTTTATAAATTTTTGATGGACTATCTTCAAAAAATCGTTCATCAACAACTTCATCAGCCACGCTTCTAGCCCAAACTTCGTCAAATTTCATACCATTCTTGTTTGCGCTGCTTGAGTAAAGCCAGTCAAATTTGCTTAAGAATTTCTCATGTTCGCACTCTTTTACGACCCTGATCGCCTTTAAATTTGGATATAAAAATGTCGTTTTTCTCGAGCGGCGGATGAAATTTTTATACTTTTTTGGCGCTCTTGCTAGCTCACGTAAAACGCTAAATTTAGCCGTCGTGATAAGGCAAGGTTTGCCCTCACTTCGCATTTTGACGTGATTTATCTCCTTGTAGTCTTTGCTTAAAAAGCCAGCTGTCGTGTCAGTTTGCGCTAGGTATATCATCTCTCTTCTTTGAAAGTAAAAATATGCATGATATGATGAGAGCAAAGCCTAAAAAGTCCCAAAAGACGAACTTCGTCCCAAGCCAAAAGTAGCCAAAAAAGGCCGCGCTTAGTGGCTCTATGCAGGCTATCATGCTGGCCTTTGAGGCGCCTATGAGCTTAACTCCAGTCATATAAAAGCTAAATGCAAATATCGTGCCAAGCGTGATAACGGCGAGAAATGCCAGCCACTGCGCCGTGCCACTAAGCCCCGCAAACTCCCACACTCTCATATAAAGGCAAAGCACCACGCCACCTATCACCATGCCCCAGCCAAGCGTGAGCGTGACTGAGTATTTGGCATTTAGCCTTGCGGGAGCTAGGTTATAAACGCAGACGCAAACGGCGCTTACTAAGCACCAAAATAGCGCTTCTGGCGAGATGACAAGGGCTGAAATTTGCGCATGAGTAGCCAAGAAAAAGACGCCAAGCATCGCGCAAAGTAGGGCTAAAATTTCAAGCGGTCTTGGTGCTCGCTTTTCTTTTAGGCAGATGACGGCTAGGATGAGAACCGGGGCTGTGTATTGAATGACGGTTGCAACTGCGGCGTTTGAGAGCTCGATCGAGTAAAAGTAGGCATACTGCGTCATCATGAGCCCAAGCAGAGCGTATATGAGAAGCTCAGCCATCAGTTTTACGTCAGTAACTGGCGCAAAAACGGCCTTTGGAGCCTTAAAAGCGTAGTAGAGCACGATAAAAGCGCCAGCTAGCAAGAGCCTATAAGGCACTAAAAAATCAGCGCTTATGCCTTGCGAGAAGAGATACTGCCCGCAAACTCCGCTAAACCCCCAAAGCACGCCACCAACTAGCGTAAGAAGCACTCCAAGTTGATGGCTGGGCATTAAATTTATCTATCTTTATGTAGCTGGGCGTCTTTGCCGTAGTGAGGCGAATATGGCCCATAAAGTATGCAGTCGTGGCAGTTTCTAGAAAAGAGGTAGGCATCAGCTCTTACTGCTAGGTCGTATGATCTATCTGAGATGGTGTTTGCCACCTGCGTGATGACGGCTGAGACTAGCATGCCAAGCAGGCTGTTTTGCCCGCTGCCGCTATCCTCTGCGGCTGCTGCCTCGCCCTGCCAGAGTGTCGCGCCACTTTTTATATCGACTAGCTTTGCTTCAAGCACTACCTTTGTAGAGCTTGAGACCACGACGTAGCTTGTGCCATAGTCTTTGATGTTTATGTAAAGCACGCTATCGGCGTGAAAAATTTTATCAAGCTTATTTAGTGGCACGGCTGCGATCTCGCTAGGTTCGGTTATGCCATTTTGCTTAAATGTATCATTTACAAGAGCCACTGGAAATACATAGTATCCAGCCTCGCTAAGTGGGGCTACTGAGTTAGCCAAAACCGCTGCTGAGCCGCTTACTTCGGTGCTATCGTTTGTTGGCATGAGTACTAGGATGGAGCGTGGCTTTTTTTGTAAAAAGGCTGAGTAGTCGTATGGCTCAGGCTCTTTGAAAGAACAACCCGCAAAAAACAGCGCAAGAAGCGTCACAGCTATAAATTTCAGGCTATTTTTCATCTTTCGCTCCCTCTTTTTTGCTCTGCTTTTTTGGGGTTAAATTTTTAGAGCCTTTGATGAAATTTATAAATTCTTTTGACTCTGGGAAATTTTGCACCTCTTTGTCAAAATTTGCATTTGCAGCACCTAAATTTCCGTTATTTAAGTATAAAAGTCCAAGGTGCGCATAAAGCCCTGGCGCAACCTTGTAGCCCCTTTGGGTTGAGTTTTGCACTAAATTTTCTAAGCGTGAAATTTGCTCAGTTGCGTCGCCATCTTCGCTTAGATAGCTATATAGCGAGCTGCTATATGTGCCGTCCCAGTAGTAAAGCGACCTTGGGCCACTTGCGTTGCTGCACCCTGCGATTACGAGCGCAAGAGCGCTAAGGCAGGCAAGCTTTATTTTACTTGCCATGCTCCGCTTTCTATGCCATTTACTAGGTTATTTACCGCTTCAACTATCGCTAGGCTTAGAACCTTGCCATTTAGCGTAGAGTCGTATCCTGCAGTGCCGCCAAAGCCGATAATCTCTCTGTTTGAAAGGGTGTATTCGCCAGCACCGCTAACTGAGTAGACGACCTCTGCCGTTTTGGTATCGACAACGTTTAAATTTACCTTTGAGTAGGCGGTTTGCTTTTTGCCTTTGCCAAGTATGCCAAATAGCTGGTGATCGCCTGTTGTCTTGCGGCCAAACTCAGTCACATCGCCAGTTATCACATATCTTGAGCCTTTTAAATTTTGAGCCTCTTTGCTTAGCTCGCTCTCTTGTTTGAGGACCGACATATTTGATCTCTCAAGCACTAAAAATCTACCGCTTTGCTGTAAATTTGTGATCAAGATGCTTTGAGCTTGGTTGCCAAGTCTATCTTCGTTATCACTAAAAACGCCACTATTGTAGTTTGATTGGTTATTAAAGCGGCCAATAGAAACTGAGACCTTTTTGCCGTTATAGACTGAGCCATAGCTTGCTACTTTTGGAGTTTCGACCACTCTTGAGCTCTCGCTTGCACATCCAGCAAAAAGTGCTGCGATCACTAGAGCTGCACTAAATTTTAAAACATTTTTCATCTTTATCCTTTGTGACAAAATCGTGTGTATATTACTACTTTTTTTTAAATGGCTCGAAATTTCATCCACGTGCCATTTGCGTATCTGCGCACAAAGAGCACCGCCTTTACCGCCCAGTCGGCAAACATTGCAAACCAAGTGCCTATCATGCCAAGATCAAAGGTGAGTGCAAAGATATAAGCTAGCACGATCCTGCAGGCAAACATGCAGGCTAAATTTACTATCATCGGGTATTTTGCGTCCCCGGCAGCTCGAAAAACGGTCGGATAGGTGTAGGCAAGCGGCCAGATAAGGCACATCGCGATGCCGTGATACCAGACGATCTGCCTTGTTAAATTTATGGCCTCGCTTGAGAGATTATAAACGCGAAGTAGCGGCTCAAGAAGCAGTAACACGACAGCCGTGCTAAAAAGCTGCACGATGTAGATGCTTAGCATCGATTTTCTTACGTAAAATTTGGCCTGATTAAAGTCATTTGCGCCGATACATCTAGCCACGACGACGCTTAGGCCTGTGCCTATCGCCATGCCAGGGAGCACCTGAAACATCACGATCGTCCCGCCCACGGCATTTGCAGCGATGCTTGCCGTGCCAAAGAGCGAAACAAGGCTCAAAACGATGATGCGACCCACGTAAAACATCGAATTTTCAAAGCCATAAGGCACGCCGATATTTAAAATTTTCTTGATGATCTCGTAGTCAAATTTATAGATAAGGCTCTTTCTTATGTGAAGTTTTAGCTTTATATCAAGTAGCAGATAGACGATGACAAAGCAAGCGATCGCTCTTGCTATGAGCGTGCTAATGGCGATGCCAAGCACCCCTGTGTGAAATGTGTAGATGCTAATGGCAGTAAGCAGCACATTTAGTAAATTTGCAGCTGCCATGATATACATAGGTAGCTTTGCGTTTGACATCGTGCGAAAGATCGCCGCAGCTGCTGCATAGACGGCTAAAAATGGCGCTGAAATGGCTGAGAAAACGAGATAGTGGCTAGCATCGCGCCTCACTTGTTCGCCGATATCGCCAAAGACTTTATCTAAGATGAGATCTTTTAAAATGATGATGGCAAGGGCTATAAATATTGCAAAAATTAGGCTAAACCAAACTAGCTGATCGGCGGTATTTCTGGCGTTGCCGCTTTGTTTGCCACCTAGATACTGGCTAGCGACCACCGAGCCACCAGTGGCGATAGCGGTAAAAATGCTAATAAATAGCGCCATGACAAACTCCACAAGGCTTACCGCACTCACCGCACTTTCGCTAACACTTGCTGCCATTAGCGAGTTAGCAAGCCCTAGGCTATACTCTAAAAACTGCTCTACGGCGATAGGGAAAAATAGCCTTGTAAGGTCGGCATTTGAGAAAAATCTCTGCTCGTTTGTCAAATTTTTCAAATTTCATCCCCTTTGTAAAGTGTGGGTAAATTATAAATTTTAAAAGGTGAAAAGGCTATAAATTTTGGGTCTTATTTATTGACAAATTTGTCTTAAAGGGAGTAAAATCACGCCAGTTCTAAGTTTTAGAAAGACCTTTTTTGGATACAAAATGCACTCAATCGGAATCGATATAGGCTCAACTTCTGCAAAGGTTGCCGTCATAGAGGCAAGTAGTGGCGAGATAAAGGAGCTATTTTTACTCCCGACTGGCTGGAGCAGCGCAGATACGGCTATGCTTATAAAAGAGCGAGTTTTAGCTTTAGGCCTTGGTGAGCTTTATTTTACAGCGACTGGATATGGCAGAGTCTCGGTGCCATACGCCAATAAAACCCTTACAGAGATCACCTGTCACGCGCTTGGGGCGCACTACTTTTGCAAAAGCGACTGCACCGTTATAGACGTGGGCGGTCAAGATACGAAGGCTATCAAGCTTGAAAATGGCTCGGTGACTGACTTTACGATGAATGATAAATGCTCAGCCGGTACTGGTAAATTTCTTGAAGTGATGTCAAACCGCCTTGGGGTTAGGTTTGATGAGCTTACACGCCTTGCTAAAAATAGCGACAAAGATATCGCCATAAGCTCGATGTGCACGGTCTTTGCGGAGTCTGAGATCATAAGCCTCATCGCTCAAAACGTCTCACGAGAAAATATCGCAAAAGCGGTGATCGTCTCAGCTATAAATAAAATTTCAAATTTGGTCAAAAAACAGGCAAATACGAGCTATTTTCTAAGCGGTGGCTTTAGTAAGAGCGAGTATGTGAGAGAAAATTTAGAAGCGTGCTTGCAAGCTAGCGTCACCACGCACAAAGATGCGATCTACTGCGGTGCGATCGGCGCTGGCCTTGCAGGGATAAGAAATTTAAGGAGAGAAGATGGCAATAAATGAGAGTATGAATTTAAGCGAAATTTTCGCTACCTATGACAGCGCTAAGAAAAATTTAGCCCAAAATGTCGAAGCGGTCAAAAATAGCGGTCAAAAGATTGCAGCGATATTTTGCACCTACACGCCAAGAGAGATCATCCACGCAGCAAATGCCCACAGCGTGAGCGTCTGCGCTACTGGCGATAACGCCGTTGTTGAGGGCGAAAAGTACCTGCCTAAAAACCTCTGCCCGCTCATAAAGGCAAGCTATGGCTTTGCTAAGGCAAACAAGTGCCCATTTGTGCGAAACTCTGATATCGTTATCGGCGAGACTACCTGCGACGGCAAGAAAAAGATGTATGAGCTGATGGGCGAGTTTAAAGACGTCCACGTCATGCACTTGCCACATTTCAAGAGCCAAAAGAGCCTGGAGCTTTGGCAAGATGAGGTTAGGGAGTTAAAGGAGCGGCTGGAGGCTAAATTTGACGTGAAAGTGAGCGATGAGGAGCTAAAAAACTCTATCAGGCTATTTAACAAAGAGCGCGAGCTGATGGGGGAAATTCAAAATTTCATGAAGCTAACGCCACCACCGATGAATGGCAAAGAGTTGCACGCACTGCTATATGGAAATGGCTTTATATTTGATAAAAAGGAGCAGATAAGCGACCTTGAAATCATCGTAAATAAGCTAAAAGAGTGCGTGAGGGACAAAATTTCACCCGTGCATAAGGACGCCAAACGCATCATCATCACAGGCTGTCCAAGTGGCGGGGTCTATGACAAGATCGTGCCAGCCATAGAAGAGGCAGGCGGCGTCGTGGTAGCTTACGAAAACTGCACTGGGACTAAAAATTTTAACAACCTAGTCGATGAAAATGACGATCCTATAAATGCCATCGCAAAGCGCTACATGGCGATACCTTGCTCGATCATGTCGCCAAATAAAGAGAGAGAAAATGTGCTACAAGAGATGATAAAAGAGTATAAGGCGGACGGCGTGATCGACGTTGTGCTGCAAGCCTGTCACACCTACAACGTAGAAACTGCTAATATAAAAAGAGCGTGTAACGACGTAGATACGCCTTATATGGCGCTTGAGACGGACTTTTCTACAAGCGACGCTGGGCAGATCAAGACAAGGCTGGAGGCATTTATAGAGATGCTTTAGGATAAATTTGGCGTCTGGCTTTTTGAGGCGAGCGCTAAATTTAAAAGAGCAGGGGGGGGCTAAATTTAGCTTTAAATTTAAAATAGCTGACTTGAAAATGGAGAAATTTATAAGTCAGCTAAAGTGAAAATTCCAATTTAAAAATAGATATTTTTTGAAAAAATATGCAGGAATTTATCCTGCATATTTAAGCAGCTTAATCTAGCAAAAGCCACCATGCAGAAGCATCTTTATAAATATATCTCATGTGTTGATAATCGTAAAGAACAGAATTCCATTTTTCATCGCCATTTTTCATTTTATCGTTATATTCTTTAGTCTTTTCTCTGTCGCCTAAATTTTTATACATATCACGCAGATCTCTACATATATAGGCACTTTTTAGTTCATTGCAGCCATATTCAAGCATTTTTACATCTGCTTTTGACTCAGAAAGTGCTTTTGCATAGTCAGACTCGATGGCTTCTACTTTTGCATAATCACCACTTTTTTTGCAAAATAAACTACCTTTTTTTCAATTAAGTCATGAGCTGGTATATTGCATGCTGGAGCAAATTTTTTATCATAACAATACTCAGGAATAGTTTTTTCATAATAATTTATAACCTTTTTAAGATCTTTACCCTTTAAAGCTTCTAATTTTTCTAATGCTAAACAACCTAGGTCGTTACCTTGATCTAAGCACCAATATTTTGCTTTTTTCAGTGCCAATTTTTTGTGTATTGGTTTCTATAAGCTTTTTATCAGCACTATAATCATAGTTAGGCTTTTCTCTACTTCCTCCAAAGCCCCAAGCATATACGCTACTTGTGGCCAACACGCTGGCTAAGACTGAAGCTAAAATTTGCTTTTTCATCTTGATATCTCCTTTTTGATTTAAAAAGGCATTCTACCCCCCCCCGTACTTAAAATAAATTTTAAAAGGGTGCAGGCCCATGAAAAAGTATAAATTTAGCGTGTAAATGCCTGCTAAAAAGTGCAGAGTATGTCAAGCAGTCTGCCAAGCTTTTGCATATCGTTTAAGAAAAGCTGGTTTGGTTTTTGTGTAAATTCTTTAGCCTCTTCTAGGATTTTAGGCTCAGATATGCTATAAACAAACTCCTCTTTTAGGATCTTCGCGCCCTTTTTATAAACAAATTTCGCCTCAATCAAGCTTGCAAAAAAGCTATCATCTCTTAAGTAGTAGTTGGTGGCCGCATTTACAAATACTGGCTTTTGAGCCAAAAACTCACCGCAAACGCCATTTGGTGATCTAAATTTAACACTCTCAACCACATCAGGCCTTATCTCGTAAAACCTTATCTCGCTAGATTTTTTAAGAGTTAAAACATCACTAGCTTTGTTTAAATTTATAGAGGCACTATCTGCTTCGATGACGTTTATAACGCCACTTACTAGAGAATAAGCACTTGTAGTTTTGTTTTGATCAAGAAAATTTACCATACCAAAAAATGGCACGCTGGCATTTTTGTCAGCCAAATTTGGCACGCTTTTTATGAGTAGCTGCTGCTTTTCGCCGTTTAGCTCAAAGTAACTCACCATGATAGAAATTTCATCCTTTTTGCTAGGCGTCTTTTGCGAGCAGCCCGCAAAAAAGAGCACCCCAAGCAGCAAAACTACTAAATTTCTCATTTTATGAAGTAATCACCATCAAAGCTTACAAGCGAGTATTTTCTCTCGTTGCCGATGCTCTCTTTAAGCTCATCGATGCTCAAAAACTCCAAGCTGTCAGCTCCGATGTACTCTCTGACCTCTTCGACGCTTTTTTTGGCGCTTATTAGCTCTTCAAAGCTTGGTGTGTCGATGCCATATCGCTCAGGATACTTGAGCTCAGGGCACGCAACTCTGAAGTGAATTTCTTTTGCCCCTGCGTGTCTTAAGAGATCGACCACTTTTTTAGAAGTGGTGCCACGAACGATGCTATCGTCGATCACGACGATACTTTTACCCTCTAGCACGCTTGACATCGGATTAAGTTTTAGCTTGACCTTTAAATTTCTCATCTCTTGGCTTGGCTCGATAAATGTCCTGCCAACATAGTGGTTTCTGGTGATGGCTAGCTCAAATGGGATCTTGCTCTCATTTGCGTATCCAAGCGCTGCTGGCACGCCACTATCTGGCACAGGCACGACAAAGTCAGCCTTTACCTTGCTCTTTCTAGCTAGTACCTCGCCCATCTTTTTTCTCACTTCATAGACGCTTTTGCCCTCTATCACGCTATCTGGGCGCGCAAAGTAGATGTACTCAAAGGCGCAAATTCTAGGCTCTGGCTCGAAAATCTGCAAGCTTTGAAACTCGCTCTTGCCATGCTCAAAAACTATCATCTCGCCAGGTCTAACATCTCTTATAAATGTTGCTCCCACAAGGTCAAACGCGCAAGTCTCGCTAGCTACGATGTATCCGCCATCTTTTAGCCTACCAAGGCTTAGTGGCCTAACACCCCAGCGGTCTCTGATAGCAAAGGTCTTGTGGCGTGACTGCACGAGCAAGCAGTAAGCGCCTTTTATCTTATCAAGTGCTGCGATGATGCGATCTTGCAGGTGTTCGTCGTGGTTTCTTGCGATGAGGTGGATGATGTTTTCTGTGTCCATATTTGTCTGAAATATCGCGCCATCTTTGATGAGCTCGTCTCTAACTTCGTCTTTATTGACCAAATTTCCGTTATGGACGATTGAGATTTGACCTAGGGCGTAGTTGGCGGCTATTGGCTGGGCGTCACGGCCTGAGTTTTTGCCAGCTGTTGCGTAGCGGTTGTGGCCGATCGCCATGTCGCCTTTTAGTGAGCTTAAAATCTCTTCGTTAAAGACATCAGTGACTAGGCCGTTGCCCTTGTGAGTAGAAATCTCGCCGTCGTTACAGACGCTGATGCCACTTGCCTCTTGACCGCGGTGTTGCATAGAAAATAACGCATAATACGCCGTTTTCGCCGCATCTTTAGAATTTATGATACCTACTATCGCACACATCTTTTATCCTCTTTTCATCTTTTTAAATTTCATCTTTGTAGTTAAATTTCATAGCCAACGCTAAGCACTTTTTATAAGTGTTTATTGTCTAATGGCTAGCACATTTGCCGTTATTTGCACCATTTATAACAATCCACATGCGCTAAAACTAAATTTTATCATCTTAAATCAAACTCACCAGCTCTTAAATTTTGGCGATTTTCGCGCTTTGGCAGGTAGAATTTATCGCCAAATTCTAGCTTGTAGCTCTGCGTGTCATCAAGACTAAATTTAATCATCAAGCCCCAAACTATCATCTATTGAGTAAAGGCCGCTGCTTTGATCTTTTAGCCAGATGGCAGCCTTGATCGCACCTTTTGAAAAGGTCACTCTGCTCGTTGCGGTGTGGTTTAGCTCGATAAATTCGCCATCATTGTAAAAGCCAACCGTGTGACGACCAACCACGTCACCGCCACGAAGCGCCATAACTGCGATCTCGTCTTTACTTCTTGCGCCCACCATGCCAGCTCTGCCTGTTACTAAAACATCTTTTAAATTTAGATCCCTTGCCTCTGCCACGCAACCAGCCAAGGTCATCGCAGTGCCACTTGGAGCGTCCTTTTTGTGTCTGTGGTGCTGCTCGACGATCTCTATATCGAATTCTCTTAAAACTTTCGAGGCTATCCTTGCTATGCGGTTTAACACTGCTATGCCTAGACTCATGTTTGTTGCGTAGAGTATCGGCATAGTGCCTGATGCTAGGTGTAGCAAGTTTTTCTCATCGTCATTTAGTCCAGTCGTGCCGATGACTAGTGGTTTTGGGTTGGTTCTAGCGTAGTTTAGTAGTGCTACGGTCGCCTCTTTTTGGCTAAAGTCGATGATGACGTCGCAAGCTTCAAAAAATTTAGCAAAGTCATTTGTCAAAAGCTCGCTACTTAAATTTTCAACCTCATTTTTTTGGCTAAAAGCGACGCTTAAAATGGCATTTTTCTCATCTTTTAAACAAGATATGATACTTTGAGCCATCTTGCCGCTAGCGCCGTAAAGTCCTATTTTTACCAAAATTTATCCTTTGAATTTTGGTTGAAATTTAACATAAAATTTATTATAGAGAGATTACGAAATGGCTTTTGAAAATAGCTATTTGAGGCAAAAATTTAATTAAAAATTATCATTGTGATAAGTATTAGACGCGCCCACTTTTGCCTATTTTGTGCAAAAAAGCTATTACACTATATCTTAGAGTTGTTTTATTAATGCAATTTTTGAAAAAAGTTCTGATAAGTCTAAAATCAATCATTTTTAAAAATAAATTTTGCTAAAAATGGTTTATTTTAAAAGAGAAATTTAGCCAAAAAATTTGGCTAAATTTGAGTATTAATGTAAGCTTTCTATGTAGCTCATAGCGCTAAGTGCAGCCACAGCGCCATCACCTGCTGCTACGACCACTTGTTTTGGAGCGTCCTCTCTGATGTCACCTGCTACAAAGAGCCCTTTTAGGCTAGTTTGCATCTTAAGGTTAGTCTTTACCTGTCCGCCATCAGCCATTTCGCAGATAAATTTGCCGTTTTCATCTTTTAAAATTTCGTTATTTACATTTAGTCCGACGAAGGTGAAAATGCCCGGCACATCAAGCACTCGCTCGCCATTTTTGGTATCAAGCACGATCTTTGTTAGACCCATTTTATCGCCAAGCGCCTCTTTTACAGTTGCACTTGTTATAAACTCGATTTTCTCATTTTTTCTAGCTTTTTCAACGGTTGTTGGCGCCGCTCTAAATTCGTCACGTCTATGCACTAGATAAACTTTTGAGCAGATATTTGCTAGGTAAAGTGCCTCTTCAACAGCTGTGTCGCCACCACCAAGTACGGCTACCTCTTTGTTTTTGTAAAAAAAGCCATCGCAAGTTGCGCATGTGCTAACGCCTTTGCCAAAGAACTCGTCCTCGCCTTTAAAGCCAGCACGTCTTGGGGTTGAGCCAGTCGCTACGATGACAGCTTTTGCCTGCTCGCTCTTGCCACCTTCAAGCAAAATTTCAAAGCTGCCGTCGTTATTTTTTCTAACGCCAACAACGTTTGCCCACTTATGAACTAGTCCAAATGTACTGCACTGCTTCCACCAAGTGCTCATGAAGTCAAAACCGCTCTCGCCAGGGGCTTTTTGACCTGGGTAGTTTTCTATCTCTGAGCTCGAGGTGATCTGACCGCCAGGCTCGCCTTTTTCAAACATTACAACATTTTTTAATCCGCCTCTAGTGGCGTAAAGTCCGGCGCTTAGTCCTGCTGGGCCGCCTCCGATGATCGCTAAATCAAGCATAAATTTCCTTTATTCTAAAACATTTATGGACGAATTTTGTTTGTAAATTTCGCCCCTTTGATGAACTATCTCAACACTGCTAGGAAGCTTTGTGATGCTTAAATTTCGCATCAGCTCTAAGACTGTATTTACATCAGAGCTTATGTATTTTAGTGTTGAGTTTGACTCATATCTTTTTTGAAAGATATCGATCGCCACAACTGTTTCATTTTTGGTTGGTAAAATTTCGTCTAATTTTGATTGATTTGAACTGAAGATTAAAAGCGTGTATTTTGGCTCTTTTGGAGTGAAAATTTCGCTTTTTTCGTAAAAAACTAGCTTCGCAAAATCAACAAATTTATATTGTGAAAAACGATAGTTGCTATACGCAAATGCAGCCGCTATCATAGCTGCACCAAAAAATGAACCAAATATATAGGTAAGAGGAAGCAGACTTCCTCTTCTTTTTTCGCTCATTAAAGAAGCGAATTTAGTTTGTCAGTTAGGGCTTGTTTTGACTGCGCACCGACCATTTGCTCAACTAGCTCGCCATTTTTGAAAAATAGCAATGTTGGGATCGATCTGATGCCAAACTCAACTGCAAGATCTTGCACTTCATCAGTATTTACCTTGCAAATTTTCGCTTTGCCCTCGAAGTCTTCAGCAAGCTCTTCGATCACTGGAGCTAGCATACGGCAAGGTCCGCACCATGGAGCCCAGAAATCTACTAGAGCAACGCCTTCTTTTGTTACATCAAAATTTTCTTTTGTGAGTTCGATGTATTTTCCCATTTGTTCTCCTTATTTTCAAGATGTAGCAATTATACAAAATCAAATTTAAATTTTAGATAAATAATAAATTTTATTATAAACTAATATTTTCTATCAACTCAAAATCTTCATTTTTTACAACAAGCAGATCAAGCTGAAAGTCCCTGTTTGGCTCATTTTTCATCATATAAAAATTTATAGTTTTTAAAATTTTCATATATTTTGCCTTGTTTAGGCGGTACTGAGCCTCGTATTCTCCGCTAGTTGCTTTTACCTCTATGAAGTGCAAAATTTTATCGCTACTAAGAGCGATGATGTCGATCTCGCCAAATTTAGAGTGAAAATTTCTCTCTAAAATGACAAAATCAAGCTTACGCAAAAATTCGCAAGCTCTGTCTTCCGAGCTCTTGCCAAAGAGATACTCTTTTAGTCCCAAGCTACTCCTCGATCCTCATCATAAATGGCTCTTCTTTTATATACTCTTGCTCTTTTAAAAGCTCTATCGTTCGCTTCGCATCAGCCTCTAAGCTCGTGTGCGTCGTGAAAAATAGCACGGCATACTCGCTCTCATCTTTTGGTTTTTGTAGCAAGCTATCTATCGAGAGGTTGTTTTCACTCATCAAATTTGTTATCTTTGCTAGCACGCCCATCTTATCTTCGACTTTTAGCCTAAAGTAGTATTTCGTCTTTATCCTGTCGCGATCAAGCAGCTCTAAGGTGTTTAGCTCAAATGGCGCTTTGTATCCAAGCATAGGCGACTTGCTATCTCTTGCGATGTCGATAAGATCGCTGATGACCGCACTTGCTGTTGCGTCGCCGCCAGCTCCTGGGCCATAGTACATCGTCTCGCCAACGACCTCTCCAACAACGCTGATCGCATTTGTCACGCCACTTGCTTTTGCTATCATTTTATTTTGTGGTACAAGTGCTGGATGTACGCGTAGCTCGACCTCGCCCTCGCTTTTTTTGGCGATGGCTAGAAGCTTGATAGAGTATTCAAAATCTTTTGCGAAAAATATGTCTTCTGGAGTGATGCCTTGAATCCCTTCTATCAAGATATCTTCTGGATCGCCGTGCACGCCGTATGCGATGCTAGCAAGTATGAGAAGCTTGTGAGCCGTGTCAAAGCCACCCACGTCAAAAGTTGGATCAGCCTCAGCATATCCAAGCTCCTGTGCCTTTTTAAGCGCGTCTTTAAAATTTGATCCCTCATTCATCATCGAGCTTAGGATGTAGTTGCTTGTGCCATTTAGTATGCCATTTATGCTTAAGATGTGGTTGGCGCTAAGCCCCTCTCTTAAGGCTCTAATGATCGGTATGCCACCAGCCACGCTTGCTTCAAAGCCAAATGGCGTGTTTTTGGCTAAATTTTGCAAAGCATATCTGTGATAGGCAAGAAGCGCTTTGTTTGCAGTGACGACCGCTTTTTTATGCTTTAAAATTTCACTCACCACTTTAAAAGGCTCTTCAACGCCGCCCATAAGCTCGACAAAAACGTCGATATCATCGCGGTTTATGACGCTATTTATATCATCAGTCAAAGGGATGCCAGCGTCTCTTTTTTTATTTAAATTTCTAACCACACCGATGACTGGCACTATCTCCTCGCCACATCTTGCTGCAATTAGCTTTTTGTTTTTTAGTAAAATTTTTGCAACTGCCTCGCCAACGGTTCCAACGCCTAATATCGCTACATTCATTCAAATTCTTTCAAATATTTTTTTATATTTCTTGCTGCTTGTCTTATCCTGTTTTCGTTTTCGATAAGAGCTAAGCGCACATAGTCGTTTCCGCCCTCGCCAAAACCAATGCCTGGGCTAACGGCGACTGATGCCTTTGTAAGAAGCTGCTTTGAAAACTCAAGACTGCCTAAGTGGCTAACCTTTGGTGGAAGTTTCGCCCAGATAAACATGCTAGAGCTTGGCTTTTTAAGCTCCCAACCAGCCTGAGTGAAGGCCTCTACCATCACATCTCTTCTTTTTTCATAAATTTGGCGTATCTCTTCAACGCAGCTTTGATCGCCATCAAGCGCGACTGTGGCTGATACTTGTATCGGCGTAAACATGCCGTAATCAACCCATGATTTTATCTTTTTAAGTGCGGCGCAAAGCCTTTTGTTTCCGCACATAAAGCCAACTCTCCAGCCTGCCATATTGTAGCTTTTTGAAAGAGTGTAGCACTCGACTGCGACGTCTTTTGCGCCTTCAACTTCAAAAATGCTTGGCGTTTTGTAGCCATCAAATGTAAGATCTGCGTAGGCGATATCTGAGATGATGTAAAATCTCTCTTGCTTTGCAACGCTTACAAGGCGCTCGTAAAAGCTTTTTTGCACGGTCACGGTCGTTGGATTGTGAGGGAAATTTACGACTACATATTTTGGTTTTGGTGAGCTTGCATGTATCGTCTGGATCAAATTTTCAAAAAATTTATTCTCATCTAGCTCAAATTTATCGTTGTAGTGAAGTGGCATCTTTGCGACACTTCCGCCAGCAAATAAAAACGCTTGCGTGTGTATCGGATATGCAGGGTCAGGCACGATAGCCACGTCGCCTGGGTTTATTATGGCTTGAGCAAGATGCACAAAGCCCTCTTTGCTACCCATGGTGGCAACTGCTTCAGTTTCTGGGTCTAAATTTACGCCGTATTTGCGCTTATACCAGTTGCAAATGGCAAGGCGGAGCTTGTAAATTCCAGCGCTGGCTGAGTAGCCGTGAGTCTTGTCTTTTTGCGCGCTTTCGCATAGTTTATCGACGATATGTTGCGGTGTTCTGCCCTCTGGGTTGCCCATAGAAAAGTCGATGATGTCCTCGCCAGCTCTACGTGCTGCCATTTTGATCGCATTTACTTCGGCAAAAACGTAGTTTGGCAAACGCTCAATTGTATTAAATCTTATCTCATCAAACACTGTTTGCTCCTATTTTACAAGCTTGATAATTATCTCGTTTTTAATATTAGTTATGTCGTTATTGTCGCTAATTAACGCATATTTTGCGTCTTTAGCTAAATTTATGGTGTAGTTAGTTTTTATCTCGTTTTCTCTTTTTAGATCGATTTGGTTTAAATTTTTATCATAAATTCTAACAAGTGGCACCCATTTGTTTGGCTCGTTTGAGATGATATTTAGGCTACTTGCGCCTGCCACGTCGACGATATAGACACCACCACTTTTGACAAGCGGGGTCTCTTCATTAAAATTTACTTTTGACGCATTAAGGCTCATATTTTTAGCGTCCAAATAAAGCGCTAAATTTCCATCAAGCCTATCAAATCCCATGATCTTAAAGCCGCTTTTACTAAGCGTGAAATTTAGTAAATTTGGATCTATGCCATCACTTTTTAGGGCTAAAATCCCATAAGAAATTTCACTGCCATTTTTTAGAGAATTTACCCTTGCCACGCTTATATTTGCATCTTCAAGAGCTAAATTTATCGATTTTACAAATAGAGCTGTGGGGACTTTTTGTGTGCTTATAAATTTTAAATTTAAGCTATTTGAGCTAAAAGAGAGAGCATCGTAGTTCGAGCTTTGCTTTAGCCTTGAGACCAGCTCGCCGACGTTTAGCGAGCCGTTAGTGTCTAAATTTTCTAAAGAAATTTGCAGATCTTTTCCACTGCTTAGTGCATTTGCACTGCTATTTAGATCAAAAGCGTATGAAAAAACGCTAAAAAGAAGAAATATGGCCAGTTTTTTTACCAAGATTTACCCTTATTCATCTCGACAAACTCGTCATAAGTTAAAAATTTCATATCGCCATTTTCTACTAAAAATCTAGCTGGACGGCTTGGGTTATACTTTGTCACTTTATCGCCGATCTTAAGCTCGATGTTGCCATTTCCGCAAACGACTAGCTGTCTTTGGTCTAAATTTATATTGACACTTTTGCTTGTATCGCTTGATGTTTTTTGGCCATTTTCAAGGTTGATGATGCCTATCCAAACGCGTTGTTTTGGTGTGATAACCGCCTCGTTTAGCGGCTTTGTCACGTTTTGCTCTACTTTTGGAGCTGGCTGGGCTGCCATGCTAGGTTTTACAGTATTTTGATCAACGCTAGCAGAACTTACAGTCACGTTTTGCTCAGCAGGAGCTGAAATTTTCACATTTGATGAGTTTGCCTCTATCTTTGGAGCATTTTGTGTGATCGTCACGTTTGTGTCGATGATGTTTTTCTTCACTTCATTTACGATGCTTGACTGCGAGTAGCTCACGCTTGTGTTGTCTTCGTTTAAGGTCGCGATGAAATTTTGGACGTATTTGTACGCGTCAAAATAGTAAGCACCGCCGCCGATGATAGCTAGGATGACGATCCAAAAGAAAAAGCCAGATCCGCCGCCTTGCCTTTGGTTTGTTATATCATCAGGCGTGTATGAGGCGATCTTTGGGCTAACTACGGTTTTATTGCTCTCATCAGGGGTGTTTTCTTGCATAAATGCGTCGTATTCGGCGAGAAGTTCGCTAAGATCGACGCCATACTCACGCTGTAAAATTTTGGCGTAGCCTCTGATGTTCAAGCGTGATAATTTTTCAAAATTTTTGTCAAAAATGTATTGTAAAAATGTCGGTTCAATGTGCGTTTTACGCGAAATTTCTTTTATGCCTATCTCTTTTAAATTTTCTAATTCATTCATCTATCATCCTATCACAAATTATCGCAAAAGCTGCACTTACATTTAGGGAGTCCCAGCCGTCTTTTAGCTTGATACCGACGCACTCATCGCACTTTGCTAGAGCTTTTTGCGGTATGCCTTCGCCCTCTGAGCCCATCACCAAAGCCCTTTTGCCAGCAAATTTCATCTCTTTTATATTTTTGCCGTTGCTTGCCGTCGCGTAGAGCTTAAAGCCACACTGTTTTAGCTCGTTTAGCAGGCTAAGTCCGTCTTCAAAGATCGCTATTGGTATCTCGTAAGCAGCACCGCTACTTGACCTTAAAACGCCTTGCATATTTACACTTTTTGTAACAATAACAAGTCCTTCGCAGCCTAGAGCATAGGCGCTTCTAGCGATGGCGCCGATGTTTCCGACGTCACTTATGCCATAAAGCACGGCGATGAAATTTAGCTTTTTTAGCTCACTAAAGTCTGAAAACTCAAACTCACTAACGCTTGCTAAGAAGCCTTGATGGTTGCCGCCATGCGCCATCGACTGCGCCTTTTGATTATCCACGCGGATGATCTTCTTGCCAGTGCCACAAATTTTAGAGAAGAGTTTTTTATCACACTCTTTTGAGAGATAGATCTCTTCTAGGATCTGCGGGCGCTTGTTCAAAATATGTAAAAATAGCTGTTTTCCGTATATTATCATAGTGGCTTATGGTAGCTAAAGTCAAGTAAAATTTAACTTATTTTGCTTCTAAATTTGAGTGAATTTTTGAAACTTTTTGGAGAAATTTGAGCTTTTAAATTTATGCTTTTATGAGCTCGTCGTATACCTTTTTGACGTCCTTGCCAGTTATTTTGCTAAGTAGTTTTGCTTTGGCTTTTGGGGCGATGTCAAGCGAGATGATCTCATCTTTTGTGATATTTTGAGTGGCTATATTCGCACTTTTTGAGATGACCACTGCCCACTCGCCGCTTAAATTTGCTTTTTCTAAAATTTGGGCTAAATTTTTGGCTCTATCCTTAAATTTGGTCTCAAATTTTTTGGTGGCCTCTTTTATAGCAAAAATTTCTCTTTCTGGCTCTAAATGTGCGATGCTTTGCACTAAGCTTAATATGCGTTTTGGGCTTTCATAGATCACAGCTGGATAGGCTAAATTTAGAGCGTTTTGTATGGCTAGGGCTCTTTCTCTGCCTGTATTTGGTAAAAATCCTAAAAAGATAAATTCTTTATCGCAAAGTCCGCTGGCGACTACGCTTAAAAGTGCAGCATTTGCTCCGCTTAAAATTTCGTATTTGATATCATTTTTTTGAGCGTATCTTACTAGGCTAACGCCTGGATCGCTTATGCCTGGCATGCCAGCGTCGCTCATGTAAGCTATATTTTTGCTTAAAATTTCATCATTTAAATTTGCAAAAAATTCATCTTCGTTGTGGGTGTGAAGTGGGATAAAATTTGAGATATTTATATTTGCGTCAAAGCGTTCGTTTAGTAGATTTACAAGACTTTTGCAAACTCTTGTATCTTCGCAGATAGCTATCTCGCATTCACGCAAAATTTTGATCGCACGAAGCGAGATATCTTCTAAATTTCCTATTGGAGTAGGAACAAAGTAGAGCAAGGCTTATTTTTGAGCGTATTTTTTCTTAAATTTCTCAACACGGCCAGCGCTATCAACTATCTTTTCGCTGCCTGTGAAAAATGGGTGGCACTTGTCACAAATGTCAATTCTGATTTCGCTTTTGTTTGACTTTGTCTTAAAAGTGTTGCCACACGCGCAAGTTACGGTGCAATCTACATACTCTGGATGGATATCTTTTTTCATCATCTTTCCTTTATTATTTTGGGCTATTTGTTACCTTAAAAGTTGCTGATTATATAAAAACTAATCTAAAAATCAAATAAATCAAGCAAGAAATTTTGCCGCCACAGATATGACTGCGGTCTGCGATCTTAAGATATTTTTTGTATTTAGCCCGTAGATATTTTTAAATTTAGCCGTCTCATCCTCGCTAAATCCGCCCTCTGGACCAATTATCAAAATTTCATCATCTCTTTTTTCATTTAAATTTTTACCGCCAAAATTTATGGCCGAGACATTTTTATAAACGCTCATTAGCTCGTCTAAATTTTTGTAAATTTCAAACTCTATTAGCGACGTTCTCCCGCACTGCTCGCATGAAAGTGCGTTTATGTAGTTTAGCTTTTCAAGGTCGATCTTGAAATTTGCCTGAGAAAATTTAGTATAGACAAAGGCGATCTTGCCAACGCCAAGCTCATTTAAAAATGGCAGCGCCTTTTCGATCGTCTTTGGATCAACGACCGCCCAAGCGATGGTAAAGTCAAATTTATGCTCGCAGTTTAGGCTGGCAAAGACGAGGCTTAAATTCGCACTTCTGCGCTCTATCTCATCGATCTCGTAGATATACTCTTTGCCATCACGTAAATTTCTAACACTTATGCGTTCTCCTGCTTCAACTCTTCTGGCTTTTAGGTGTAAAAATGCCTCATTTACTATTTTTAAGCGCTCTTTGCCAGCGTTTTTATCATATAAAAATTTCATCTAAATCCCTGCTATGATGATCAAAATAATGTCACAAATGCCTTTAATAAGGGCAAATTTTTTAAATTTCTCTAGCTCGTCAGCAATGGCATATCTCTTTAGCCTTTTATACCCAACTGCGCTAAGTGCGATCAGGGCCATCAAGATAAGAAGCATTTTTATGGCGTTAAATTTTGGCTCGTAACTATAATATGCCCACAAAATAAGCCCAGTTAGCACCAAAAAGCTAAGCAGCATATGATAAATAGGCAAGAAATACCTTATACGAAGCACGTAATTTTTACTCCTCACTCCAAACTGAGTAAGCGCTAGATAAAGCACCGCTAAAGCAAGTAGCGCATAAAAAAATGTCACGTGAAATGGCAAAGTATAAGCATAAAGCGAGCCTAAGTGTTCGTTCATTTTTTCTCTTTAGGAGGCTCGTTTTCTTCGACGACTGGCTCAGGTGGCAGCTGCTCGTCGATAGTTACATTTGCATCAGGCTGAGCTATCGTAACATCACTGGGGACTGGCTCACTAACGTCACTTTTGGCCTCTTCTTTATCTCCACATCCCAAAAATACGCCAGCTATAAGCAAAAAAGAGGTTATAAATTTTTTCATTAAACGTCCTTTGGATTTTCTATTTTTATCTTATTTATCATCTTTTCAAGCAAATTTTTATCTTCCCACTCGTCCATAACCGCCTCAGAAAATTTGATATCACTAAGCCTTATCTCGCCCATTTGTGGGTTTATCGTGTCCTCTTTGAAGCACTGCGCATAGCCAGTGTCGGTCTCATGGACGATGACGCTATGAAGCTTCACTTCACGCTCGCCATTACTCATCACGCTAAGTTCAAGCAGCCTTTCGATCAAGACAAAAAATATACGGCAAAACTGCTCTGCGCTGGGATTTAGCGGGATCTCGATCCACCTTGCAGAGTGCTTTTTAAGGTCGTTTTTGTATTCGTCACTATCGCCTGAATATATGGTTGTAGCGTGGTCAAAGCTATCGATGATCGTTTTTATGTTTTGCTTCATCAGCCCAAAGTCATAGACCATGCCAGCGTTATCAAGAAAATTTGAGCTAAGTAAAATTTCTGCCACGTAGCTGTGTCCGTGGATGCTCGTCCTGCAGCGCTTTGAGCTACAAAATCTCACGATATGCGCATTTTCAAATCTAAAAAGTTTTCTAATAATCATCAAACACCCTCTTTGTCGCCCCAAAGCCTGATGTGGATACGCTCTGAGTAGTTAAATCCATGCTTTATGACAAATTGCGCTGTTTTTAGAGCATTTTTGCTTAGCTCGTCCTCATTTGCGCCCATCGCCATGCACCAAACTGGCAAATTTGCTCTATTTTTTATATATAAAATTTCCTCCAGCTCGCTTTTATCAAAACGCGAGAGGACAAATTTTAAAAAGCTGCTTTTTGCGTTATTTTTGATAGCTAAAATGGCATCTAAATTTATGCGTTTTTGCTCGCTAACTCCGCTATTTGCTAGTTTTACGCCAAGTGCAAAATGGCAGTTTTTATAAATTTCAAATTTATCAAAATCAACCAAGATCGTGCCATTTGTCTCAAAATGCACCTCGTAATTTATAAGCAAATTTCTTACCAAATTTATGAAATTTTCATTTTGATGCCAGATGAGTGGCTCGCCGCCTGTTAAAACGATGATGGGCTTTTGCTCTAAGCCTTTACAAAGCCCATCAACTAGGCTTAAAATTTCATCTGCGCTATATGCTTTGTGGTGAAAATGTCCCTTAAAAACGGCTCTTATGCTATCGCATCCCAAAAGCTCTTCGCCTGTTTTTAAAGACCTTGTCTTTACGCCAAAGCCAGAGCAGTTTAGGTTGCAGCCCAAAAAGCGTAAAAACACAGCGAGCCTGCCCTGATAAGCGCCCTCGCCTTGGATGCTTAAAAATGCCTCAACTAATTCTAGCTCTTTGCTCATCAACCACCAGTTTGGTAAAAGGCCCTTGAAGAGGTTTCGTTTTCAGCTCCTAGAGCCCATTTGTTCTCTTTTGGCTTGTTAGCTAGCACTTGCCTTAAGATCTCGCTTGCTGCGACGATGTCGCCATTTGCAACTGCTTTTTTGATACTTAGTGCATCTTCAAAGTAAAGGCAAGGTATCAAAAGCCCTTCAGCGCTTAGTCTGATGCGGTTGCAACTCTCGCAAAAGTCGTGTTTGTGAGGGTCAATAATGCCAAATTTATAGCCGTCATCAAGTCTGTAAATAGACGCAGGCGCGTTTGGCAATTTTTCATCTTTTGTGACGTTATATTTTTGCGAGATGATATTTAGAATTTCATCGCTTTTTAGCCCTTTTAGATCCTCTTTGGCGTGCGAATTTTCCATATATTCGATAAATCTGATCTGAGAGTTTCTAAATTTAGCAAACTCAAGCAAATTTACTAGCTCATCGTCGTTAAAGCCTTTTAGTGCGACTGTGTTTATCTTGACTTTTAGTCCAGCATCAAGTGCCGCCTCAAAGCCAGCCAAAACCTCGTGCAAGACGCTCTTTTGAGCGATAAATTTAGCTTTTTGCTCATTTAGCGTATCAAGCGACATATTTATGCGCTTTAGTCCAGCGTCCTTTAGCCTTTTGGCAAAGTGTGGCAGCATAAAGCCATTTGTCGTAAGCGCTAGATCGATGTCTGGCTTATAATCGCTTATCATCTTTATAAAGACGTCAAGATCCTTGCGCACGAGTGGCTCGCCGCCTGTGATCCTGATCTTTTTCACACCCTCGTCAATAGCTACTTTGACAAATAAAAATAGCTCTTCAAATGTCAGTAAATTCTCTTTTGGCGTCCAACTAAATGGCGTCGTAGGCATGCAATATCTACATCTAAAATTGCAACGCTGCGTCACAGAAATTCTTAAATAATCAACAACCCGACCATATTTATCTATTAGCATAAAGCACCTTTTTTAAGCTTGGTTAGAGCTTTTTTAATTTTCAATTATATGTTAAAAGATTTAAATCTAAATAAAAATTTAAGCTAATTTTTGTAGTTTAAGAGTAGTTTTGTCTTTTAAAATTAGCCCAAATTTAGGCTAATTTATGAAATTTAAGCACAAATTCAACTCGCCCCATACCCACGTGAAGATCTTTAGCGATCATGGCTGCGCTTTTACCATCTTTAAACATCTTTAGGATCTGCTCTTCTTCGTTGATGACACTTGGGGCGATTTTATTGATATCTCTTGTTCGCTCCTCAAGGTTAAACATCCTATCTTTTTGCTCGTTTGCAAAGTCATCTATCACTCGCTCGATGCTCTTTATAGCGCGGATTATCGGCACGATTTTTTCATTTATTTGCTCGTTTATCTGCTCTTTTAACTCATCTTTTACATCTTTTAGCTGCTCATCATCAGGCTTAAAGCTCGCCAGTGCGGCTAGCTGTTTTTTGAGATTGTAGTTTTCTTGTATGGCGCTCTCTATGGCACGCTCATATCTTGTAAATTTCTTATTTGTCTCACTATCTTTTATAAATATCAAAGCTATTATTATCGCTAAAACGATGCCAAAACCTAAAAAAATGTAAATTTCCATATTTTTCCTTTATGAATTCGCTCTAAGCTCTCTTATCATCACACGCTCTCTAGCCGTCACATAAGCGTTCCAGTCGGCCTCGTCCTCTTCGTGCATGTTCTCTATCTTTGCTAGCCTCTCGTCCTGCGCCCTTAGATAAAGGCTCAAATTTCTCTTTGGAAAGATAGGCATCATAATCCTTGCGTAGTAAATTTCATTTTTTGTAAATTTATCTTCGCTTATTTTTATATGCGTAAAGCCGATCTCGTCGATATCTGCGCTCTCTTTTAGTGGCAGATACTGCTTGTGCTCATTTTTTATATAATCACTAAGCGCGTCGATCTTTCTATGAAGCTCGATGACAAGCGTTAGCAAGACTTGGTCGCTCTCTTTGGTCTCGCCGCGTGATTTGGCTCGTTTTAGCCACGCTCCAAGCGCATCTTCATCTCCTGGCAAGATAGAGTTAAATTCTCTTAAAAATTTCTCATCTCCCGAGCTATCACGCTCATAAACCATGCTAAGAGGCGCTTTAAAAAGCCTTACTTCGCTCATAATACACTGATCCAAACAAAGATGAAAAATAAAATTCCCAAGTAGCCATTTAGTGTAAAAAATGCCCGATCTATCTTGCTAAAGTCGCGCCTTACGATCCTATGCTCGAAAAATAATATCACGCCACTTACCACAATGCCAAAAAATGCCATCGCTCCAAGTCCAGCCGCCCAAGCAAAAAGTAGCCAAAGTATAAAAGCCAAGGCATGAAAAATGGCTGATAAAAATAGCGTAGCCTTGTCGCCATAAATGGCTGGTATGCTAAAGAGCTTGTTTTCTTGGTCAAATTTCATATCTTGAAGCGAGTAGAGCAGGTCAAATCCAGCCACCCAAAATGTCACACCAAGGCAAAGTAACACGCTCCAAAGTGGTATGGCAGCGCTTACTGCGACCACGCCAGCGATGGGGGCAAGCCCAAGACTAAGTCCAAGTACTAAGTGCGCTAACTCGCTAAATCGCTTAAATAGCGAGTATCCGCCAAGCACGGCAAGGATGGGAAAGCTCAGCCAAAATGCGAGCGAATTTACGAAATAGGCGCAGATGATAAAGATAAGCGCGTTTGCTGCGATGAAAAGCTGCATATTGCCCTTGCCGATGCGTCCATCCACGCTTGGACGGCTTGCGGTGCGTGGGTTTAGCTTGTCGATGTCCTCATCTTGGTATCTGTTAAACGCCATGGCGAAATTTCTAGCGCTGACCGCGCAAAGAGTGCCTAAAATAAGCAGTTTAAAGCCAAACCAAGCCGAGCCATTTTCTATCTTGCTCGCAACTATCATCGCCACAAAGATAAAGGGCAGGGCAAAAACCGAGTGCTTAAAAACGATGAGTTCTGCGATATCTTTTAGCTTTTTGATCATATAAATTTCCATCTTTTTAAAAAGTGTCTGATTTTACACCATTTTGCTTTAAATCTAAATTTATATTATCATTGCCACATTATTTTAAAATGAAGGGTTATGATGAGTAAAATAGCGATTATCGGAGATAGTTTTAGTGCGTTGTTTACGGCACTTGAGCTAGCTAAAAAGGGTGAGGAAATTTTAGTTATTAGTAGCCAAAAAGATGAGTTTGAGAGCGGAATTTTAACTCCATTTAACACCCCAGCGCTCGCAAGAGATGGAGCGATATCTAGCTCATTTTTAGGGCTAGTTAGTAAAAAAAGCGAGCTTGATATAGCGATTTGCCTAAATGAAAACTTTAGGGCGTGGATGGCGAATTTTACGCTTAAATCAACAAAGGCTCACGATAAAAAGATGAGAATTTTGTTTAAGAAATTTGGACAAAAGAGCTTTGAAATTTTAAAAGAGCTAAACGAAAAATATCCACAGATAAATTTTGATGAGAGTGGCGTTTATCTCATCTTTAGCGATGATGAGAGCTTTAAAAAGAGGCTTGATGAGACAAGGGTCGCTGATAGCGAGCAAGAAATTTTAAGCGTGGATAGTGAGCTAGCAAATTTTGGCCTGATAAATAAAAATATAAAAGGGGCGCTAAATTTAGCTAAAAATGCGAGCATTGACGCAGGTGAGCTAAAAAAAGCGCTTGTTAGCGAGCTAAACGAGCTTGGAGTGCAGTTTATAAACGATGAAATTTATGAGCTAAAAACGCAGGGGCAAGCCGTGCAAAAGGCTGTTGGCAGGGCTGGTGAGTACGAGGCTGATAGCTTTGTCGTGGCGAGTAGAAATTTGGAGCTTTCAAGTAAGCTTGGGACAAATTTAAGCGCCATTTTGGCTAAATTTTACACGATCGATCTTGTGCTAAACGAGGGTCAGATCCCTAAAAAGCCGATCATTTTAAATGATATGTTTGCCAAAATTTATCCAACCAAAAATGGCGTCACGATCATCACAAATTTACAAGTGGGCGCGATCGATACGCTTGTAAAAACAGAAAAGATCAACGCATTTTTAAACGAGCTAAAAAGACACCTTGGCATAAGCGAGCTAAAAGAGCCTAGTTTTAGGGCAAATTTCGTCCTTCTTAGCTCAAATGACAAGCCAGCGATCGGACGCGACGAGACATATCAAAATTTACTCTATAACCAAGCGTACGGGCTAAACGAACTAAGCTTTGCACCGCACTTTGCAGGCGTTTTGGCTGATCTTATAAAAGAGGGCAAAAGCAACGAGCAAAGCGATGAAATTTTGCTATTTAGCTCATTTTACGAAGGCTAAGCTTGTTTGGCGAGCTAGCACTAATTGGCACCACGGCAAGCGGCAAGAGCGATCTAGCCTTTGAGCTAGCAAAGGAGTTTGGTGGCGTCATCTTAAGCCTTGACTCGCTTGCGCTTTATAAAGAGATAGATATCGCCAGTGCAAAGCCAAAGCCCTGGCAGCTGGGGGCTGTGAGGCACTTTGGGGTGGATGAAATTTACCCTGATGAGGAATTTAGCGTTGGGGCATTTTTTGAAATTTATAAAAAGGCAAAGGAATTTGCGCGCTCACAAGAGTGCCTGCTCATCATCACAGGCGGGAGTGGCTTTTATCTAAAGGCGATGCTTAGCGGTCTTGCGCCAGATGTGCCAAAATGCGAGCTAAATTTAAGCAACGAGGAAATTTATGAGCTAGCTTTACAAAACGACCCTGAGTTTGCAAGTAAATTTAGCCAAAACGACTCTTATCGCCTCGAAAAATGGTATCAAATTTATAAATTTAGCGGTCAAATCCCAAGCATCTGGCTAAAGCAAAACACCAAAGAGAGCGTCATAAAAGAGCTTGCGATATTTGAAATTTTGTGGGACAAAGAGGAGCTTAGAGCTCGCATCGCAAAACGGACGAAAAATATGCTAGATGATGGCTTGCTAGATGAGGCGAAGTTTTTATTTGACAAGTATAAAAGCGAGCCTAAACCCCTAAAATCGATAGGCCTAAAAGAGTGCAAGCAGTTTTTGGAGGGTGAAATTTCAAAAAGCGAGCTAGAAACGCTCATCGCCACGCACACAACCCAGCTTGCTAAGCGTCAGCGAACCTTTAACCGATCGCAGTTTGAGAAGAAATTTGTGGGCGATTTGACGCAGACTAGAAGTGAAATTTTGAAATTTTTAAAAAGCTAAATTTGAGCTTGGTTAAATTCAGATTGTCTAGGTGGTAAATTTAGTTTAGTAGAAGCGAACAGCTCCAAAAGAAGCCGTTCGATAAATTTATATAGGCATTACCCTGATTTTTGGGCTTAGGCTCTCTTGCAAGACATTTTCTATCGCATAAAGCGTGCCAGTCGAGCCGCTTGAACAGCCTGAGCAAGCACCAAGATAGCGGATATAAACGTCGATATTTTCGCCGTTATCGTTTCTGATATCTATGATCTCTAAATTTCCGCCATCCATCATAAGCATCGGGCGGATCTCTTTATCGATGATCGATTCGATCGCTTTTAGCTGGCCAACCATCGTCATACTCTCAAAGCTAACGTCGCTTAGGGTGTTGTTTGCCTGAGCATTTGCCTGAGCTTCTAGTCTCTCTTGCTCCATCTCAGCCCTAGTATCGCGCAAGATATCAACCAAATAGTAGTCTTTTTTCTCATGTCCGCCAGGTCTAACGCATGATTTACAAAATGCGCCTGCTTTGGTGTATTGCGTGATCTCCTCAACCGTGTGAAGGTCGTTTAGTCTTATCACCTCTTTGATCGTGCCAAGGCTCACTCTAGCGCACTCGCAAACGATGATCTCATCTTCAAAGTGCTCTGGGTCTATGCCCTTGTAGCTTGCAGCAGCTGCCTTGATAACGTCATAAGCCATAACCGAGCAGTGCATCTTTTGAGGTGGCACAGCTGGAGTGTCTGGGTTGTCACGCATAGCTCTTTCGACATCGAGGTTTGTGATCTTAACCGCTTCATCGACTGTTTTGCCGATGCAAAGCTCAGCCATCGTATCAGAGCTAGCTATCGCCGTGCCACAGCCAAAGCTTTTAAATTTAGCGTCTATTATCTTGTCAGTTTTCTCATCAACGAGCCAGTAGAGCCTGACTGCATCGCCGCAGCTCTCTGCGCCAAAGTCAGCGATGATAAGTTTTGCGTTTGCTTTTTTGGCGTCCTCTTCGGTTAGTTCGCCCATGAATTTAGGATTATTCATCCTATCTTGGACTACCTTTGAGTATTCATCCCAGATAGAGCCGCCGATTAAGTTATTTTTTGCCATGTTTTTCCTTTAAATTTTTATAATCCACTCTTATGCCACTCTGGGGCGTACGCAAATGTGCTTGAGATGCCTCTTAGCCTATTTACGGCCTTTGTTATCTGCTCGATCGCGTAGTCGATCTCTTCTTCTGTGTTAAACCTTGAAAGAGATAGTCTAAGTGCGGTGTGAGCTAACTCTTTGTCAGCTCCGATCGCCTCCATGATAGGGTTGCTCTCAAGCGTTTCACTCGCACAGGCAGAGCCAGTAGATGCTGCTATGCCAGCTCTATTTAGATCCCAAAGCATCGCCTCGCCCTCGACGCCTTTGATAGAAGCTAGGATGGTGTTTGGCACGCGCTGCTCTTTTTTGCCAACGATGCTAACGTCAGGAATTTGTAGCAATGCATCCTCTAGCTTGTCACGTAAACGGCGAACGTGCGAATGCTCGTAGTCCATAAATTTATTTGCTAGCTCAAGCGCCTTGCCCATGCCAACGATGCCTGGTACATCAAGCGTGCCGCTTCTGCGTCCGCCCATGTGCTCGCCGCCGTGAAGCAAGCTGCTTAGTGGCATGCTATTTTTTATAAATAACGCTCCAACGCCCTTTGGTCCGTGAAATTTATGAGCTGAAAAGCTTAAGAAATCAACGTCTAAATCTTGAACGTCTATCTTTATCTTGCCGACTGCTTGCACGGCGTCAGTGTGAAATAAAGCGCCGTATTCGTGGGCAACTTTGGCAAGCTCTTTTATAGGAAAGATCATGCCAGTTTCGTTGTTTGCGCTCATTATGGCGACAAGCGCGACATTTTCGTCCATGACGGCTCTTAGCTGGTCTGGAGTGACGATGCCGTCGCTATTTACGTCTAAGACCGTAAGATCCACGCCATATTTTTCTAGGAATTTACAAGTTGCCAAAATGGCTGGATGCTCGACCGCGGTTGTGATGATGCGTTTTTTCTCGCCAGTTGCTATTTTGTCAAAGTAGATGCCTTTTACAACCCAGTTGTTGCTCTCGGTCGCACATGATGTAACGACGATGTCGTCGCTATCTTTTGCATTTAGTCCGGCGTAGAGCTGATCGAGCGCTGTTCTTAGTGCTGGGTGGGTCTCTGAGCCAAATTTGTGAAGTGAGTTTGGATTGCCGTATTTTTCGCAAAAAAACGGCTTCATAAGTTCAAAAGCTTCTGGATCAACCATCGTTGTGGCGTTATTGTCTAAATATACTCTCAAATTTAAAACCTTAATTCGGATAAAAAATATCCCTTTTATTTTTGATGGGATATTATAACAAAAAAGTTAAAAGCAAGTTTAAAAAAATGCTTTAGTTTTTTCAATATTTGGCTCATTTTGATAGTAAAAAATATTGAATTTCTTTATCAATATTTGGCAGATACGTCATTTGCGAAATTTGGTCTAAAAAAGTCTATTTTACTCTTAATATTAATTGTTTTTCTTAAGGATTGGAAATTTAAACCAAGGGGAATTAATAGTATTGTAAATATTGCGACAATAAAATACCCAAAATAAAATTTCTAAAAGGATATAGGATGAAATTTATAGGCATTATACTTCTACTACTAACAAGCATATTTTTAATAGCTTGCTCTGCAAATCAAGCAAGCAATAAGATAAGTAACTCTGAACTAGAGAATTTAGCTAGTAAATATGGTGGAGTTTATGTATTTAATGAGAAATTTGAAAAAGAGATAGAGAAAAGAGAAGCTGAGAGAAAAGCGGTTAATCAACAAATTTTAAGTGAAATAGCCCATATATCAAATAAAAGCGAAAGAAACGCAAAGATGAGAGAGCTACTAAAGGAAAGGTATTATAACAATCCAAAAATAGAGCAAACTCTTTCAAATGATAAACGATATTATACTAGCTCTATTGATTACGAAAACCAAACAGGCAAAAGAGCTAAAATCCCAAAAGAATTTTTAGACAAGATCAAAAAATTTATAGGACTTGAAAACTACAATGTTTTTAGACCTTCAATGGGATTGGAATATTTTTATATAGATAAAGATGAGAATATAGTACCTATAGATATCTCTGTAACATACAGCTATCAATCAAAAAAATATGGCTTATTTGGCGATGAAGGAGCTGGCATAAAATTTAGCAAGAGTGAAACAAACTATGTCTTAGGTGGAAATAAATTTTACTTTGATAGCTCTAAAAACACTTTTGTTAAGGAAAAATAGTGGAAAATAGCAATAACAACCCTAAAAATAAATCTGTAAGACAAATAATCTCTGATATAAAAGACCATGCTGATATGGCTGACGCTTCTTATTCATTTTATGAATTTATAGATAATAATGAAAAGTGGAGTAAGTCAGATGAATTTTATAACTATAAAATACTTAAAAAGCCTAAATTTTAACAATCTACAAATAAAGCATAATAAATTAATAATATTATAAATATAATGGCAATAAAATACCCAAAATAAAATTTCTAAAAGGATATAGGATGAAATTTATAGGCATTATACTTCTACTACTAACAAGCATATTTTTAATAGCATGCTCTGCAAACCAAGCAAGCAATAAGATAAGCAACTCTGAACTAGAAAATTTAGCTAGTAAATATGGTGGGGTTTATATATTTAACAAAAAATTCTATGATGAGATAGAAAAGAGAGAGGCTGAGAGGAAAGAGTTAAGCAAATCACTTGGTGACAAAATAAGATCAAATCCTAGAAAAATAAAGCAAGGGGATAAATTTATAACCATATATGATGTTGATATGACATTAATAAATGATAAACTCCCACGAACTCTATCTAACGGCAAACGATACTATACTATTTGGACAACCTACGAAAGCGAAACTGGCAAAAAAGTTAAAATTTCAAAAGAATTTACGGATAAGATTAAAAATTTTATAGGGTTAGAAAACTATAAGAATTCTGGCGCTAGCATTGATATGAGTTATTTTTATATAGATAAAGATAACATAGCAATACCCATTAGGCTAACTTTAAATTTTTACAACATTTCAAAAAGCTATGGATTATATGGAGATGAAGGAAGAGGTATTTCTTTTTCTAAAGAAAGACTTATAAATATAGCAGGAGATAATGTATTTTACTTTGATAGCTCTAAAAACACTTTCGTTAAGGAAAAATAGTGGAAAACAGCAATAATAACCCTAAAAATAAATCTGTAAAACAAATAATATCTGATATAAAAGACCATGCTGATATGGCTGACGCTTCTTACTCATTTTATGAATTTATAGATAATAATGAAACATGGAGCAAATCGGATGAATTTTATAATTACAAAATACTAAAAAACCTAAAATTTAACAATCTACAAATAAAGCATAATAAATTAATAATATTATAATTTCAAAGACAATAAAATACCCAAAATAAAATTTCTAAAAGGATATAGGATGAAATTTATAGGCATTATACTTCTACTACTAACAAGCATATTTTTAATAGCTTGCTCTGCAAATCAAGCAAGCAATAAGATAAGTAGCTCTGAACTAGAAAATTTAGCTAGTAAATATGGTGGGGTTTATATATTTAATCAAAAATTTGTTGAGGAGATAGAGAAAAGGGAAAGAAAAATAAAACTATCAGAAACAAATATGAAAGCAAATAAAGACAACTATAGAAATGAGCTTAATAAGGAATTTAAAAATATAAATTCTTTGTTATATAAACAATGGCAGCTTAAAAAAGATGAATATGCAAAAATGGTCTATAAAAAATATGGTATGAAAGATGATTATTTTACAGCCAAAGGAATTTTTATAGAAGATATGGTTAGAGAGAAATTTCGTAGTTTAGATAGAGTTCTATCTAATGGCAAACGATACTATCTTGACTCTATTGATTACGAAAACCAAACAGGCAAAAGAGTAAAAATTCCAAAAGAATTTGCAGATAAAATTATAAATTTCATAGGACTTGAAAACTACAATAAGTTTAAACCATCAATGGGGTTGGGATATTTCTATATAGACAATAATGGTGTTGTAATGCCTATAGACATATCAGCAACATATAGCTATCAATCAAAAAAATATGGTCTATTTGGCGATGAAGGAGCTGGTATAAAATTTAGCAAGAGTGAAACAAACTATGTCTTAGGTGGAAATAAATTTTACTTTGATAGCTCTAAAAACACTTTCGTTAAGGAAAAATAGTGGAAAATAGCAATAACAATCCTAAAAATAAATCTGTAAAACAAATAATCTCTGATATAAAAGATCATGCTGATATGGCTGATGCTTCTTATTCATTTTATGAATTTATAGACAAAAATGAAACATGGAGCAAGTCAGATGAATTTTATAATTACAAAATACTAAAAAAACCTAATCCTAGGTGGATTTATGCTGATCACATTAAACAAGGATTTCTTAATCCTGAAATAGATTCATTGACAGCTTATGCTCTTTGTGTGGAAGCTAGGTTTATGAAAGACAAGGAGATAATAGCTCCAAATGATTATGAAGACGAAAAAGAAGATAAAAGACTAATTGACAATGACATTAAAAATTTTATAAAAGTAGATGAAAGAAATTTTTCTCAGCGAATTTTCTATAAACCAACCTCCCTATCTCACCGAACAAAGACATTTGTAAATAGATATGAGCTGATATCTCACCAGCCAAATACAGTGATATCTGGCTTTTCTTACACGATATTTAAGGATACTAAGCCTACTATGAGTAGTGATAAGCCAAGATATATCATAGCATTTAGAGGCACGGAGGTTGGCGGTGCGGAGTTTTTTAAAGACTTGGTGCTTACTGACGTGTTTATAGCTGCATTTGCTGGACTACCTCAGATCATATCGCTATTTACGATGATCACTGATATAAATAAGGCCATCAGAGAAGATAGCGGCAGTGACAAGAAAACGTCTAACTTTAATGTAAGTATATGTGGTCACAGCCTTGGCGGGCATCTATCTCAGGTGTGTTGTTTGTTTTACAAGAGTCTAAACGTAGATGAGCTTTATACATATAATGCCCCTGGCATAGGTGGTCTTGCTATCAGTGCTTTGCATTTTGTTTTTAGGGTGGTTAGGCTGATAGTTAAGATGATCAAATTTTGCGTACATAAGTTGCTTGATCTTTTTGGATTTACCAGAAAAGTTATAGATAAATGTGTAGATAAGATATATAACGGCTCAAAAAGTACTGATACTCTAATAAGTGAGTGTAAAGAGCACAAAGACGAGCTAGATCCTAACTTGCTAGAGGAGAGTGCTGCTAGCTGCAAAACTATATACAAAGACTGCATACCATTTGAGATACATCACTGCGAGACTATAAAAAACACTGTGACTTGTGAGGAATTTAACATAGGCAATGACTTTAACAGAGCCATAGAGCCTACTGTGTCGGTGATAGCTGATCTGGGATATAAACTAGGGCTTACTCAAGATGATAGGATAAACTACAAAAATACGCCAAGGCTTCATCTACTTCATATAGGTCAGCTCGATGGCAACTACTATATAAACTCGCACTATATGACTAGTATAATATATGCCATATATCTATACGACTATCTTTTAAAAGAAGATAAAAATTCCAAGAAAAAGGCGCTAAGTGAGGACATATCATACGCGCTAACATATCTTGATAAGCTATCTGCCATACTAGTAGACAACATAGAGGGCAATAAATATAAGCTCAGCGATAAAAACGAAAATATCAAAGATGGTAATCAAAACTATATAAGTATCATTTTGGGAGAGCTTTATCATATACTAGAGAGCCTTGGAGATGAGGAGTATCAAGAGATAATAGACAAATACTCTGCCGAAAGCGAAAATAGGCTAAGTAAAGTAACCTTGGTGGATATGCTGATGGATCTAGCGGATAAGCAAATTTATGCAAGGATAATAGACAAAAACGATATGGACGATAGTTCAAATATACCTTTAAATCAGGTAAGATCGCTGCAAAAGATGTATCCACTGGAATTTATACATAATGAAAATGAGCTAATAAAAGATAAAACTGATATCACGAAAGCCTACACCTACGGCTCAAATCTTACAAAGTGCTATTTGCCAAAAGAGAAAGATAGCTTGTTTATAAAGGCCAAGAAGGCTCAGTTTAAAAATGCTATGTTTAGCGATAACTTTACTAGCATTTATATAAGAGATAATGGGGCTAAAGAGAAATTTAGCCTAGATAGATCAAGCTCTACGGCGTTTGCTGACACTAAGGATAAGCAGCTTTATATATTTTTAAACGATAAGGATGTTGTGGACTGCGATGAAATTTATAATAAGATAGAAGATAGGCTAAATATAGAGGACATTAGGTCTTATACGCCAAACGTCTTTTTAAACTCTATGCCACTAAACACCGCTACCGAGCAATCAGACTATCCACTATACTTTAAAAATGAAGAGAGCGGGGAGGGGTCAAATTCTAACCTACTAAGCTTCTCTCATCAGCCAAGAGATGAGGATAAAGATAAAGGAAGACTAAGTGTTACATATAAAAACTCACAGGCTAGCATACTAAACTACTCACTACTAAATAAAAGTCTAAATATAGACCTAAAGCCAACAAACAAAGAGACCAAAGAGTCGCTTGAAAAGGCAAATGAGAGACTAAATTTAGAAAAGAAAAGTAGTGCGCTAAGTGCTGGTGGCACTGCATTTGCTAATCCAATAATAGAAGATGACGTGGTAGTTTGCCCACATGGCGGCCATGTGATCTTAAAAAGTAGAGCGGGCAAAAGCATAAGGTCAGACGATCAAGGCGTTATACTTGATGTTGATTTTATAAACTCACCGATAGTTGGCTGCTCAGCTAAAAACCCTTGCACAAAGGTAGCATACGTACCAAGGGCAGCTCTTAGTCTAAAAAGTATGAATAACCACTATGCTGTTATGCAAGACCTAGTGCCAGCGTGCCTAAGCAACACCAGCTCGCCGCTAAGATGTATCAAAAAAGAAAATAGGATAAAGCTAGCTCATAGCATAGGTAGTCCTGCATCTGAAAATAATAATGCAGCGGTGCTAAATCCAAATTTAAACAAGCCAGTGATCAGACTTCATGTGAAGGCCTTTGCTTCTCAGAGTGATAACCTTTTAGTGGCTACGTACTATCTATTTGATAAGAAATTTGAAGATAAAAATGGATTTAGCAAGATCAAGCTCAACTTAGATGAGGGAAGAGACGTAGAGGATAAGAATTTAAAGGCTCTTTTAGCGGATAATTATGACGATAAGCGTTATGATATCAAAGAATTTAAACTAAGATATGGAGCGGATAAGCTAAATTTGGTATTTGTTGCTCCAAAGAATTTTAGCGCACTTGATAAAGAGAACTATAAAAAAGCAAATAGTCCTGAAAGCGGTGTGGGATTTTATGCTAGTTTAGACGAGTTTAACAGCTCTAGCACAGATAAAAACAAGCAAACTTATACAAATGTATTTTTAACTCCAACTGGTGCTAAAAGTATAGAACTTGAGATAGCTAAAGGGCTAGATAGTGGATATGAAAATGACATAAACACAACTAGCTTTGTAATGCTTGTTAGTTGATAAATTTAAAGAGAAGGATCGTTCTTGAGATTAGATAATACGAAAATTATTAGAAGCATAGAGGAATTGCTTTTCGAGTTTGGTGTTAATGGTGAGACATACAAAAATATAACTTTTTATTGTCGTGACTTAAATCATTTTTACGAACCAAATGTGTTTAATGGAGAGGCGTTATATAATAAAATAATTACAAGGTTATTTTCTCTAAAACAATACAGCAATAAATCTTTGTCTGTAAAAACATATAAATACTTGGATAAGCCTAGTTTGTTCAATAAAAATATTACGAAAAAAAATAACAAGATAACACTTCTTAATTCTAGTATATATGCAGAAATCCTTAGTGAAGAGCAAGATCCAGTAGAAGAATTTGTTGATGGATTAATTTATCTTGCTAATAGAGTTAAAAGCGATGACAGTGAGGTTAAAAATTTCGAGGAGGCATCTAGTATACTAGTTAGCGAATATAATACAATAGAAAAAAGACTTTGGACTTTGATGGACAAACTAAAAGTTGCGTTAATAGATAGGGCAAATATTATATTAATTCGTGAAAATTTTAGCAAAAGAGATGAAGTAATAAAAACGATAGAAGAGAGTTTTGATGAGATCAAAAAAAATCTTAAGAAAGCTTCAGAGGATGGCGACACTTATATCAAAAAAGAGATATTTAAATTTTTTATGAGTTTTTTTGATATCACTGATTTTAAAAAATCGTTCGGCTTATTAAATATTGTGTCATCTACGCCAGACGCGTTGAAAACTACCGAAAATATCTTTAGCTCTCTAAAAAAAAGAGGTTCTTATGCTTTTTCTAGTCCGGTTATGAGTTTGCTAGCTACTAAGTTTGGTTTTATACTAGGACTATTAAATACGGTATCGTTTAATAATATTTTAGTTTTTACAAATGACGATCAAAAGAGTGGAGCATTTATAGACTTTTCAGGATTTGATATAACAGCCACTAACACAAAAAGTAATTATGATGAGTATATTGGAATTTGCTCCAATTTTTCATTAGAAGGTGATGAAAAAAGTCTATTTGATGCAAAGATAAGTAAATATGAAAATATAGACAAAAAGAATAATATATCAATATGCAAAAACGATAAGGATAATACTGAAGAGAGCTTACTTAAAAGGATAGAAGAGTGCGTGATCGCAAATAGAGCAAATTTTGTCTATATGCAATATCCATTTTTTAACTCTTTAAAATTTGCAAATCTCTTAAGAGACAAATCCTTAACCACAAAAGACAATACTCATAATACAAATAATAGTAGCGGTATCTCTAAAAACTATCTTGTTGTTTCGAATGCTCCTTCAATACTAAACGCAAAGCTAAACGAACATCTTTTACAAAACGTATTAAACTATAAGATAGTAGATAGTCTAAATAGGGCTGATGACAAGAAGGTGACCGATCCTAAGCAGCTAAATGGCACAAAAGACTATAGCCAGTACTCTATACAAATAGATGCCCAAAAAGAGGAAGATCTGTACCTATTAAGCCTAAGCCCATTTACAAGGGTTGGCAAAGATAGAATTAAAAAATTTCAAAAAGATATAGATACTTTTAATGATTTTATGCAAGATAAACAAAATCAAATAAATACGATTATGTACTTTGATACATTAAGTGAGAACGAAAAGCAGGTGGCATATAGATTTTTAAAAGCTAATTCTTATCTTGGACACATAAATAAGTATTTCAAAAATGCTAAAGACATGGAAGAGATAGTTAAGAATGAAAAGGATTTTTTAGTTGCAAGTATAAAAGAATTTGAAACTTTCTTTTCAAGTATAAATTCTTCTTTAGAACACAGTGAATCACATGTTGTTGAAATACCTTCTTTGCAAAATTTAAATTCTATGATGAAAAAAAATGATGCTGTAATTAAAGTACCAGATATAATAGTACTATCTGATTATTATTATCCAGCTACTAGAGTATTTCTTTTGGTTATGGGCTACTATGTCATAAGACAAACATTTGATAATTCTATGATTAGTCAAGATATTACTGTATCTGCTTATGAATCTATAAAAATATCCGACGAGTCATTTATGGTTTGTTCTGAAGACTCTTATTACTTGAAAGAAGACGGAGTCAAAGTGCCGATTTGCTTTTTTAAAAAAACAAAAGAGGGCAAAATAGCAAAACTAAAAACAAACAAGGAAGAAAATAAAGAGATACAAAATAATATAATTTGTATAGAAGAGATAGTGGAAACAATAGAAAAAAGCCATGTAAGAGATATTGATCATGTATTAGATGATCATTCATATGAGGAACTAAAAGAACTTCTTAAAAATTATACAGGTTTAGATGGTGAGAGTGTCGAGGATGAAAAATTTACGAAAAATATCAAGCAATTAGATGATGACGAGTATAAATATACGATAGATTTTGCAATGATATCCACACTAGACGATATTTTATATGACATATTTCCGTTTTATGGATTTTTTATAGGTAAATCATATGAAACTATACTAAAAAGCATAACAAAGGCTTTCTTTTCGAGCAGCAAAGATAACCTTTTAAAAAATATTTTTATCGAACTAGTAGGAGAGCTTAAAACATTTAGTACATTAAATGAGTTGCCAGTTGCAAAAATAGTCAATAAGGATCATGGCAAAATAATAAAAGAAAAAAAGAAAAAAGGATTTATTGAAATAACTAAGGAAAAAAGCAACAAGATTCTACTTATAAATATGGAACGCACTAATAAAACTAAACGGAGCTTAAAAAGTGCAAAAAAATGGATAGATGAATTTGAAGTAGGTGAAGAAATAAAAAGACAGATAGCTATAAAGGCAGGTAAAGAATTTGTAAAAAATAGCTCGATAACATTTGTAAAAGATTTGGCAAAGGCTGGATTTGGTTTTTTTGTAGATAGTTTTTTTATCAACACCTACGAACAACAAAAAAGATCTTATGAACTAATACTTCATAAGTATTTCACAAATAAATTTAATGATACTTATGCTGTTAAGAATATATCTTATGAACCAAATTCAAATGAAACAGGTGAATATACCTACTACCCTATAGAGATATACTCATCCTTTATAAATATAGATCTAAAAAGAACTATCATAGGAGGAAGACTATCTAGTGGAGGACTAGACTACCATAACTTCTTCTACTATGATATAAACACTACTACAAACAAACTAGACTCTAACCTATCTAAAGATATAAGCCTAGATACTATGATATCTTACCTATGTCTGGATGAACTAAGAACAGATAATAAAACTGATGAAGAGTTCTTTAATAATCTAAACAAAAGAAACAAGAAGCTAGCATATTCACCAAAAGAGCTTATGCTACAAGGAGTTAAAACATTGCTTACAATAAGTCCATCAAATCCAATAGATATAAAACAAAGAGAGGGAATTTATGAGATGTATAAAAAATCTGTAGCTGAAAACAAAAGCGCCAATGCAACTTTTGGTATTCCAATAGACAAATACAACGAAGCTATGGAGATACTAGAAGACTTTAAAAATGGAAATTTAAACACCTTTGGATCAGAAGTAGATAATAAATCAAGAAGACTACTAAAAGCACTAGATGTTATAGGCAATAACAATGTAAAAGGTATGTATGTGGGGTGTAAGATAGAACACGGAAAAAGAACTAAAGAAACGATACCTCCAAGACTTGTCGGTCGTCTAGCTACTACCATAGTAATGGAAGATGGTCTATATATAGGATAAGATATGAAGAAGATAATATTTATAACTTTAGCTATCTTAACAGTAGGGTCACTATTAATAATAAACAAAGGAAATTTAATGAGTAAAGAAAATTTAATGGATAATACATATACGGTTATAGCTCCAAATGGAGAAGAGGTTTGGTTTGATAAAAATACAAATTTAATTGTGTCTAAAACTAAAGATGACAATACAACAAAATATTTTGAGGAAAAATCTAAAATGCTCCTTCAAGCTCGCTCCATCCTAGACTCATCTCCATATAAAAACTATAAACCACTATACTATAACCCTAAACCAAACTCTCTAGGTCAAACAGATTATTTAGCTTTTAAACCATGGCTAGACATTAGCTATAAACCAAGCTCAACTAAAATTTCACCTTGGACTAAATCAGAAAAAGCCTACTATGAAAGCTTAAAAGATAAGAGAGATAGATATATCTATCTAGTAAAAAGAAGCAATCTAAAATGCACCATGATAGATATCCCAGAAGATGCAATAGGCAGAGTAGATAGTAATGGCAAACTAACAAAGCCAGAATATGCTGAAATTTATGATGAAGTAGATAGAAATAAAAATACACTAAAATCAGAGCTATTTATAGGAGAGTGGAATTTATGTGCTGGTGTATTAGGTAATCCATTAGCATTTGGCACTGGTGGTTCAGCAGGATTTAAAGCAAGAGATTTTCAAAAAGCATTTCTAGCAGCACAACTAGGAGTAGTAGAAGCATTAAACTATCTGGCAGACTCTTTTAAGTACTACACTTATGGCATGGGAGTAAATAAAAATTTAGATACCTACGAAAAAATTCTTAAACTATATAAAAATCCCCCACTAGATGAATATGGCATGATACCTTATCTTGATGAGATGATAGGTAGCTATTTCGTGATGGATTTTAATAGAAATGGGATAGTGATTAACCCTACAGGTTCAATGCATAGAGTTTTAAGAGAGCTTGTAGAAGATAAAGGAAAACTACTAGATCCTAGAGACCTTGACGCAAACGAGACTACAAGGGAGGAATTTGTCTCTTATGTTAAAAAAGAATTGCCAGAATATGCGGAGATTTTTTCTGAAAAAGGCTATCCTGCTAATTACGAAGATAGAGATATAGACCTCTACATCGACTCCACCCTCCTAGAAGCAAAAATAATGTCCCTAACCCCACCAGAGGGATATCCAAATGCACCAT
>NZ_CABPUX010000002.1:328131-386539 GCF_902460715.1 Campylobacter concisus
ATAACCGTATATGTATTATCCATTAAATTTTCTTTACTCATTAAATTTCCTTTGTTTATTATTAATAGTGACCCTACTGTTAAGATAGCTAAAGAGCATAATATAAAGGATTGATTAACGCTCATTAAAGTTTTATTTAAGAATATTGATTTTAAAATAAGTTTCTTCTAAAATAACTTTAGATAGAATTACATAAAAATAATATTATTAACGTGAGGTAAAGGAAACCATGAAGAAAACGTTTAAATTTCTTTGTTCTTTAATTTTTATGCTATTTATCGCAGGATGTGCAAAAGATCTTATCATAAGCAACACTCCAAATTCAAACCTAAACTACCACGGTGACAACGTTCCAGTGACTATCATCGCTTATAAACTAAGAGATGTGGCAAAATTTCAGCAAGCTAACATAGTTGATCTAGCTGAGAAAAATGGTGACATACTTGGTCAAGACAAGATAGACTCGATAAAAACGCAAATTCAGCCAAACACAAACAGATATGCTTTTACAAATGTCGATCCAGACGAAGTTCCATACGTAGGCATTTTGGTGCTTTATGCTGATCAAAGCAAGACAAATATCAAAGCTTACAAATCAACAAAAGAAGCAAAAGAGAAAAATATAGTTTTTGAGATAACTAAAAATGGCATAAATACCATAGACGCTAGCAGCTCTAAGATCCAAGCAAGCAAATAAAATGTCTGATAAACTAAAAGTTGTCTGGTACAACGGAATGAATGTTGATAAGGTTCATTTCGAGCAGCAAGAGAGGTATTTTGAGAGAAATTTAAATCTAAAAACCATCTCGTCTTTATCAAATTTATATGGAGTTTTGGAGCTTGAAATTTCAAGCGAGCTTTTGCTTCAAGGCAAGATAGGGCTAAATAAAATTTCTTGCATCTCACAAGATGGTACGATATTTAACGCCCCAGATCAAGACGACCTACCAGAGCCTCTTGAGATAAGCCCTAGCGAGCTAAATTCTGCTGTCATAGTGCTAAAGCTGCCAGTTAGCTCAGGGCTTGTTGATGTTAGCTTGCAAAACAACCTGCCAAATCTAAAATTTACAGCTAAACAAGCGCTCATTAGCTCAAGAGTGCATGATGAAGCTAGCAACGATATCTTGAACGAGCTAGATGACAAAGACGACTTTGAGCTTTCGTCTGCTTTTACGCAGGATAAAGAAAATTTGATCCTAGCAAGCCAAAGATCGGCTCTAGGAGTGCTTGGCTCAAAGACGCCTTATGAGCTTAGCGTGCCTATTTGCAGGATAAAAAACATTGACCTCAACAAGCAAATAACGCTTGATGAGAAATTTATCCCAACCTGCATCGATATCAGTAAAAATTCTTTCATCACTAGCTTTATAGATGAGTTTAGCTTTGCTACAAAGCAGCACCAAGAGAGCTATACTGGGCTTTTAGGTGGCATAGATCAGGCGAAAAATAGGCTTGATATTTCAACATATTTGACGCTAAATATGCTGAAAAAATGGCACTTGATATTCTCATATCTTTTCAAAAGAGACAAAATTCATCCAGAGTATCTATATGAAAAGCTAGTTGATTTTCAAGCTGATCTGCTAGCCCTAAGTCACGATGATAGTTTTAGCGAATTTATAGCTTATGATCACAACAACTTAAGTCAAACTTTTGTACCGTTAATAAACAATCTTAGGCTTTTATTCTCGCATATCTTGTCGCCAAAATACGTCATGGCACAGATCGTCAAAAACAATCACGGCTTTTTTGACTGCGTCTTTGATAACCCAAGCATCATAGAAAACTCAGAAATTTACTTTGCTATCCATAGCGATACAAAAAATGAGTACCTGCTTAAAAATTTCAAAGAGCAGTGCAAAATCCACACCCAATCAAACATCAAAAGTATCGTCTCATCGCAGCTTCGCGGCATAAACGTAGAGCAAATTTCAGCTATACCTAGCACATTGCCAAAGCTAAATGACTATATCTACTACAAGATCGATAAAAAAGATGAAATTTTCAAAAGCTTCGCAAATCAAAGCGTTATTAGCGTCTATATAACAGCAAATTTATCAAACGCTGACATTAAGATGTGGGCTTTATTATAAGGACAAAAAATGAGCGAAAATCAAAATGACATTTCAGTTTTAAGCCAGACAAAGCTTCTAGGACTTGGCGCAAATCCTGCCCTAGATCACGTGCTACCACTGCTTCTTTTGGCAAACAGAGTATCAAAACTACAAAATTTTTCACAAAGTGAGATGCAAAATTTACGTGAAAAGCTGATAAATGATATATTAAGCACCACTTCAAAGATCTCAAATTTGGGCATTTATGAAGAGGATGACATCATTAGGCTTAGATATTGCCTTTGCGTTTTCATCGATGAGAGCTTGCTTAAAAATGAAATTTTTATGAACAGTTTTTGGGCGAACAACACCTTAACAACAAGATTTTTCAACGAAAATTTAGGTGGCAACAAATTCTTTGGCATCATGGATAAATGGTTTGAAAACGTTGGCAAAAACAAGGACTTTTTAGAGTTTATCTACGCTTGTTTGGTGCTTGGCTACAAGGGCAAGTACGAAGCGCAGGAAGATTGCAACGAGAAAATTTCATACCTTTGTGAAAATATAGCCTCAGCCGTTTCACCACTTATCAAAGCTGATGAAAATGTATTTGAAAAGAGCTATTTAAAAACTAAAAAGAGAAGCTTTTTTGAGATATTTTCACTAAGACATTTGAAATTTTATTTTATCCTTATAGCGCTTGCAGCTATCGCGGCTGCGTTTTTATATAGCACCTACTCGATGGATCAAAACAACGTTAAAAACGACAGCGTTCTAAACAATAAAATAGAAAATTTTATGGACAAAAAGTAAGTGCAAGATAAGTTTTTCAACAAATTTAGCGAAAACTTTTCAGAAAACGAACTCTACATCAGCCTTATAGACGAGATGTCAAAGTATAAGACTTTGACTCACGATACGATAAAATGGGACTTTGTTTTTAGCTCGTCTTTAAAGGCATTAAGCGAATTTAGCCTCGATGTAAAGCTTTTAAATTTCTTAGCGATCTCTGCTATAAATTTAAACGACAAAGATGCTTTTAAAAGTTTAATCAGTGCTTTTTCATTTTTTCTAACTACCCTAAAACAAGAGCCAAGTTTATTAGCCAAAAATGAAAAGCAAGTGCCTGCTAAAAAAAAGATATTTGCCCAAACGATAGAGCTTTTTACGCAAGCCCATAGGGAGGGCTTAAATTTAGACGAAGCGGATGCAAGAGCTTTTAATGAGCTTGTACCTGAGCTCTCACGTGAGCTTAGCACGCACTTTGACACGCTTTATATAGAAGAAAAAAGTGAGCAAACTCAAAAAGTAGAGGAGCCAAAGCAGCAACCGCAAAAGACTGAGCCAAGCTACTCACAAAGTGTCTCTTTTGGCAGTAGCGATATTAGTACATTTAGTGATAGAGAGTTTAGAGAGTATTTTGTAAATTTATCAATTTCGCTTTTAAAAAATGATATAAAAAATTTGACCGCCTACTCGCTTATTTTTGAGGCGATGTGGGGCAGGATCAAGGCTTTGCCAGTTAGCAGCGAGCAAGTGACGCAGATACGCTATCCTGATGAAAATTTGATCTTACTTTTTAAAAATATGAAAGAAGCAAACCTTGGTAATTTAGAGAAATTTATAAGAAATTTAGCTCTTAATCCATTTTGGATAGATGGTGTTAGGATATTTTGTGAGTTTTTAAGATCATCTGGACTAAGCGAGCAAAGCGAGCTAGTTTCTAGTATGACTTTAAATTTCATAGAAAAATTTTCAGATATGAAAAAGCTTAAATTTCAAAGCGAAGAGGCATTTTTCAGTGAAGAGAGTGCTAAATTTTTTAGTAAAAAAGAGAGTGCAAATTTTATCTCTAGTGACGAAATGAAAAAAGATATGAGCTTTGAAGAGCTGATAAAAGCCCTTGATAGAAGCAAATATACAACAAATTCGCAAAGTGAGCTTAGCTTTTTATTAGAGCTTTCTAAAATTTTTACAAGCCAAGGCATGGACAACAATGCAAAAGTTGTATATTCGCAAATAGTTAAATTTATAGAAAACACTGAGCTTAAGGATTATTTGTCAGATATTTATATAAAAGCAAAAACATTTTTGTGATAAAATATGTTTTTTTAAAACTTCTTTAATTTTATTTAATTATAATTCTTAAATCATTTACTCAAAAAAAGGATGTTATTATGGCAGAGAATTCAATCCCACCAAAAGAACGTATAAACATTGTTTATAGAACCAAAACAAACAACCAAGAAGCAGATGTCGAGCTTCCATTAAAGCTGATGGTAGTTTCAAATTTAACCGGTGAAAACCAAACTCCACTTGAAGATCGCGAAGTTGTCTCTATAAATAAGATAAATTTCGATCAAGTTATGAAAAGTTTAGACATTCATACTGAATTTTCAGTGAAAAATAGACTAAATTCTGGTAGCGAAGATCTAAATATCGATCTTAATTTCGAAAGCATTCAAGACTTCAATCCAGACAATATCATCAATCAAGTCCCTGAGCTAAAAAAGCTATTGCAGCTTAGAAAAGCTTTAGTTGCGTTAAAAGGACCTATGGGCAATATGCCTGATTTTAGAAAAGCAGTTTTAGAGGCTATTAAGGATGAAGATAGTAGAAAACAGCTTCTTTTAGAGCTTAAAGACGAAAAAGATAAGGAATAAAGATGTCTGAAACTAAAGTAAAAACTCCTATCATTGAAAGCATAATGCAAAGGAGCAAATATACAAAAGAGGATGAAAGTTATAGCGTAGTAAAGCAAGGAGTTGCTGAGTTTATCTCAAATATCATCACAACAAACAACGCTGAAGAGAAGATAAATAAGCTTGCACTTGATGAGATGATAGCTCATATAGACACGCTTTTATCAGCTCAGATGGATGAAATTTTACACAATAAATCTTTTCAAGAGCTAGAATCTACTTGGCGTGGCATTAGATTTTTAGTTGAGAGAACAAATTTCAACGAAAACGTAAAGATCGATCTTTTAGATGCAACAAAAGAAGAAATTTTAGACGACTTTGAAAACAACCTAGATATAACTCAAAGCACACTTTATAAGCAAATTTACTCAGCTGAGTATGGCCAATTTGGTGGTGAGCCAGTTGGCGCGATAGTTGCTGATTATGAGCTAGATAAGTCAAATCAAGACATGACTTTCTTAAACAAAATGTCATCAATCGCAGCGATGAGCCACTCTCCGCTTCTAACTTCGCTATCTTCTAAATTCTTCGGACTTGATAACTTTGGCGAGCTTGAAAACATAAAAGATCTAAAGAGCCTACTTGAAGGTCCTCAATACACAAGATGGAGAACTTTTAGAGAGAACGAAGATGCAAAATATACAGGTTGTATGGTAAATAGATTTCTTACCAGATCTCCATATATCCCAGAAGATAACCCTATAAAAAGCTTTAACTACCGCGAAAGCGTTGATAAGCACGATGATATGCTTTGGGGCAACGGCGCTTATGCGTTTGCTACAAGACTTACAGAGAGTTTTGCGGACTATAGATGGTGCGGAAACATCATCGGACCAAAAGGTGGTGGCGCTGTAAAAGACCTACCAACTTACACTTATGAAAACTACGGAAGCGTTCAGACAAAAATTCCAACCGAAGTCTTGATCACAGATAGAAGAGAATTTGAGCTTGCAGAAAATGGCTTTATCACGCTTACGCTAAGACGTGATAGCAACAACGCAGCATTTTTCTCTGCAAACTCAGTGCTAAAACCTAAAGTTTTCCCAAATACTCCAGAAGGTAAAGCTGCCGAGACAAATTTTAGACTTGGCACACAGCTTCCATATGTATTTTTGATCTCTCGTTTGGCTCACTATCTAAAAGTACTTCAAAGAGAAGAGATCGGTACTTGGAAAGAGCGCAGTGACGTTGAACGTGGCTTAAATGAGTGGCTAAGACAGTACATCTCAGACCAGGAAAATCCACCAGCTGATGTAAGAAGCAGAAGACCATTTAGAAGCGCAAAAGTCATCGTTAGCGATATAGCTGGCGAGCCAGGCTGGTACAAGATAGAGCTTCTAGCTAGACCTCACTTTAAATTTATGGGGGCAAATTTCGAGCTTTCTTTGGTTGGTAAGCTGGATAAAGAGTAAATTTAAGCATGTCGCTGATAGATAAAATTTTATATGAATTTAGTGATGAGTCAAAATTTCGTCCCTACTTCAAAGACCTAGACAGCGACATCAAAGATCATATCGATACTATCTTAAATTCAAGGCTTGGAAACTACGGCCGTTTAAATGATAGTATCATCGATCTTTGGTCGGTTGGGGTCGAGATAAACGAGCTTGGCCATAGACTTGGTATGGCGATATATGAGCTAATCACCTCAAACGAAAATAGAATAGAGATAACTTCTATCGGCTATGATGACTCGCTAAAGCCTTGGCGTATCATCTTTAACATAAACTATAAGCATAAAAACGACAATTTCAAAGAGTATTTGCTAAAGGTTATTTTTAAGAACAATAGATATTGTGAGATTTTATAATGGATTATAATGAAAATAATTTAGCTTATTTTCAAAAAGAGATGGCGTATCTTGATGAAACAAGAGCACTTTTTATAAAGAATTTCCCTAAAGTTGCACCATTTTTAGATACTAAGAGCAAAGATCCTGATGTTGAGAGTATCATAGAAAATATGGCTATTTTGACATCAAGGATTAGACAAGAGCTAGATGAAAATATCCCCTTAATAGCTGAGTCTTTGATAAATATCTTAATGCCAAGCTACACAAATCCTTTTCCCTCAGTTTGCATGCAAGAATTTGCTCTAAGAGATGACTTTTCAGAAAAAAAAGAATTTATACCAAAGGGCAGCATCATAGAGTCAAAACCAATAAACGGCGTGGCTTGTAAATTTCAGACGATATATGACGTAAATTTGCTTCCTTTAAAGATATCAAAAGCTTTCATGTCAAACAACAAAAGTGACTATCTTTTAAATTTAAACATATCTATCACCAAAGATGAACTTAGTACCAAAGAGCTTGATATAGACTTTTTAAATTTATATCTTGGCGATAACATATACTTCTCTTCAACTCTTTTGATGTGGCTAAAAAACTACTTAAAATTTATAGTCATAAGCTTTGAGGATAGCGATGAGGAGATAAAACTTGGAGCTGATAAGCTTAGCTTGGATGAATTTGATGAAGCTTTGATAAAGAGCGATGAGTTTGGTTTTGAGGCATTTGAGCTTATAAAAGAGCTTTCATATTTTTCATCTAAACTAAATTTCATCCGTATAAATGGACTTGGTTTTTTAAAAAGATTTGACACAAAAAGCTTTAACATCAAATTTGTCTTTTCAAAAGATATGCCAAATGGCTATGTGCCAAGGCTAGAGTATTTTTCTCTCTTTGCCACGCCAGCGATAAATTTGTTTGCAAAAGGCGCTGAGCCTATACAAAATAACAACAAACGCAGCGAGTATAGAATTTTCATAGACCGCTCAAACATAAATGCTTACGAGATAGTATCTATCACAAAGGTCGTCGCTCACAGCAGCAATAATGAAAAAAGGATACTTAAAAACTACAAAAGCTTTGAGAGGTTTGAGTTTTTAAATAGCCAAAGATCAAAGGATTATTACTTTGTAAGCAACAAAATAGATATGAAGCTAAACTCTTACAAAGAAATTTCATTTTTTAAAAATGACACCAAAGAGCAGACCGTGAGCATCGAGACGCTTTGCTGCAACGGCGATCTACCAACAAATCTAAAACTTGGCGAGATAAACAAAATCCAAAATCACCAAGGTGTAGTAACTAAAAATTTAACTATCCCAACTAGCGTAAAACGTGTAAATGTAGATGGAAATTTACTCTGGAGGCTAGTTAGTATCTTGTCATTTAGCTATCAAAGCATACTAAACAAAGGCTCTTTTCTAGCACTGCTTAATGCCTTTATGCTACCTGATGATGAGTTTTTGAAGAAATTTTCTAGCTCACTTCATGAGATAAAGACAAAACAGATACATAGGGTCGATGGCGGCTTTGCAAAAAGAGGAGTGCTTTGTATATTTTATATAGATGAGAGCGAGTTTGAAAGCCTTGGAAATGTCTATGTTTTAGGTATAAATTTGGCTAAGTTTTTATCAAAATTTGCTTCTATCAACTCATTTTGCGAGCTTAAGATAAAGTGCGTAAAGAGTAAAATTTTATTTGATTATGGGTTTTTAAGCGGCACGAAAGAGCTAGTATGAGCGAAGAGATAAGCCAAGCTTCTTTTTTTAAACTGATAAAGAATATCCTAAAAAATAGGGATAGGAGCGAGATATTTTTAAAAAATAGCTCGAGTTTTGCCTATCCGATCAAAGAGCTTGAGAGCTTAGATGAGCAGGAGCTTACAAAGATAATTGTAAATTTTATGGGTCTTTTAGGAAGCGGCTCGCACCTAACAAGCTACATTTTAGAGAAAATTTCAAAGACTAATGACAATAGCTATGAGCTATTTTTTGATTTTTTTGACAACTACTTGCTTTGGCTATTCTTTGACAGCATTAGCCTGAAAAACTACGCAAGATCCTTTGAAGATGAGCTTGATGATAAAATTTCAAAGATCTTACTTGATATGCTTAACATAAAAGAAAAGCAGCTGGCAAAGAAATTTCTGCCATTTTCGCCACTTGCAGTTAGCCAAAGAAGGCCAAAAAAAGAGGTTGAATTTGCGCTTCAGAGCCATTTTGGGCTAAAAGACAAGCTTTTTATACTTGAAAATTTACCAAATCAAATTTTCATAGCTCCATCAAATTTAAACTCTTTAGGCCATAAAAATAGGACACTTGGTAAAAATTTCATCCTTGGCAAAAAGCTTTTTGAAAAACAAACTAAGATCGCAGTCTTTATAAACGGCATAGAGTACGAAGAGGCTGTGAATTTCTTCCCCAAAAAAGATAAATTTAAAGAGCTTCAAGAGACTCTTTCTTATTTTACTAATGATGAATTTGTTTCTGATTTATATTTGAAGATAAATTACTCTCACAAGATGCAGTTTAAGCTCGGGTCAAAATATACAAGTAGTCAAATCGGCTTTGGTTCAAGGCTTAAGAATGATAAAAAAATGTCAAATTTTATAAAATTTAGACTTTGTTCATAAAATTTAACTACAAAATCAAAAAAATCTGATATAATTACATAAAAGAAATATATTTATTTGTAAAAGGATTTGCAGCTATGGCATTTATCGACTACTTACGCAGATTTTTCACATTTTTTAGGTTTAAACACAGTGTTGTTTTAGTAACTTCTATCGCTCTTAGTGTTTTGTTTTGGCTCTATGCCCCGCTTGTAGCATTTAACGATATATACAGCTTTGCTAGTGTCAGCTCACGAGTTAGCGTGCTGGTTGCTTTTTGGGCAGTTATATTGTTTTTTGTCTTGCTTAGACCGCTGATGAACTATTTTGCATCACGCAAAGATGATAAAAACGACAAACTAAAAGAGATCAAAAAAGAGTCATTGGATAGTTTTGGCAAGGCAAAGAGAAATTTCTTACTTTCGCTAAAAGACGCCAAAACGACTTGGAAGAAAGATATAAATTTCAAAAAATTGCCATTAATAATGATAATAGGCAACGAGGGCGCTGGCAAAAGTGCTTTTATAAACTATTCAAATATCGAATTTCCTCTATCTGATAGCCTAGATACTTATAAAAAGATACACCAAAGTACGACAAATTTTAACCTTTATGTATCAAAATTTGGAGCACTATTAGATACTGAGGGCATTCATTTTGCGCAAGAGAGCCTCTATCAGCCAACTGCAACAGAGGAGCTTCCTGAAGATGATGTAGAGAAAAACAGAGACTATCTACTTAAAAAAGGCGTTTGGAACGAGTTTTTACACTTTTTAAAGAGAAATGACTTTAACTCAAGGCTAAGCGGCGCCGTGCTTATCATCGATACTAAAAAATTCCTAGAAGGCACTCAAGAGTATTTTGACGAGCTTATAAGATATATGGTAAAGAGGATAAATGACTGCGAGAAGCACCTTGGTATTAAATTTCCTATTTACGTAGTCTTTAGCAAGCTTGATCTTATAGATGGTATGGGTGATTATTTCAAATTATTTAATGAAGACGTGGCAAATAAAGCTCTTGGTATAAATTTAGACTCAAATTTCACCGCCCAAACACTTGAGACGGAGCTTAAGGGCTTAAGCGACTCACTATTTAAACACCTAATGAGCAAAAACTCGATCTCGCACATGCTAGAAGATAAAAAACGCTCATATTTGTTCTTAAAACAGCTTGAAAATTTCTTCGTGCTGGTAAAAGACTTTGTTACAAAGCTAAGCTCTCAAAATGCTCTTAAAAACACATCTGTTATAAACGGAGTTTATTTTGTAAGTGCATATCAAGAAAATATCCCTATAAACTACCTTACAAATACAATTTGTGATAAATATAGCATCAAAAAACCACTTCTTAGAGCGGTAAATAATTACAGCAAACAAAGCTACTTTGTAAAATCATTTTTAAAAGAGATCGCTTTTAAAGCAAATGTAACTAAATTTGGCGCTCAAAATAGATTTATTAAATTTATAAATTTCGCCCTAGTGGCTGCACTTTGTGTGGGAGTTTATTTTGGCTCTAGTTATATTTTAAATATCAAAAATACAAAAGAGCAAATTGCGGCTAACAACGTAGATAAAATTTCTAACTATCTTGATAACAAAAAGTATAAAGACCTTACCGCTACACAAAAGATCAAGCTTTTAAATCTGCTAAAACAAAGTCTAAACGACTATCCAAGGATCTTTAGCGGTGATACTAAATTTGAGTACATCACCCTTGATACCTCTTATAAGGGTTTTGCACCTGTTAAAGCGCTTTATTATGACCTTAGCGCTGACTTTTTCAAAAATACAGTTTTAACTGAGATGGAAAATATCCTAAAAACAGAGAGCGACCCAGATAAGCTTATAAAAGCCTTTTATATGTATGATTCACTTTTTGATAAAAACTATACAAACGTAGATCTATTTAAAATTTGGATAGCTGCAAACTGGGATAAATTTGAAAAATATGGCGTTGCTAAGGACGAGTTTTTAGCACACATCGAAGCTATTTTAAATGCTAAAAATTTAAGCATTTCAGCAGATCAGAGCGCCCAAAGTGCTGCAAATACTAAACTAACACCTGTTCAAAGAGCAAAAAGGCTCTACTCGATACTTGAGTTTATCTCATTTAAAGATGAAAAATCATTCTACGATATCAAAAAAGAGGTTGAAAATTTAAACCAAGTAGTTCAAGAAAAAGAGGCGTTTAATCCATTTAATAAAATTTATACAAAAGAAAATTTAAGAGACTTCTTGGCAAAACTTAGCTCAAACATCGATGAGACTGCAGGCATAGAGTCATGGCTGATGGATACCAACTCATCTTTAAAAGATATCAGCTCAAATGAGAAAAAAGAGCTAAGTATCGCAGTTGTAGAGCTTTACTTGCAAAACTATGCTGATAAATGGAACCAAATTTTAAGAGCGATCGAGCCAAATGAATTTGCTACTAAAAAAGAGGTCATAGATGAACTTGAAATTTTGTCAAAAAGAGAAAACCCACTAAATTCTCTTATAAAATTAACTAATCAAAATACAAATTTAAATGATGAAAATTTGCTAAAATACATCTACTCTCTAGGGTTTGCTTCAAGCGAGATAAAACGTGTATTTACAGACTTTAGCACTAAATTTACAAACTATCATGCGCTAAATTCTGACGGATCGCTAGATCTTATCAGCAATGACGTCACAAATGTATATAAAAAAGTTAGCGACTATAACTTTGAGATGCTTCAAAGCAGTGACGATAAGATCGTTTATGCGATAAATGGCATAAAAAATGAGAATGATCCATTTATCGTGCTAAACAATGACGCTAAAAAGCTTCCAGATGAGCTAAATGAGTACTATCAAAAGCTATCAAAGCTTGCTTGGAAACAGGTAGAAAACGGAGCTTCATCGCTTTTAGCAACAGCTTATAAAGATGATGTTCTTGATGACTTTGAAAGTCTTATAAAACCTTATTATCCATTTAATGAAAACTCAGCAAAAGCTGTTAGTATCGAAGAATTTAAGAGATTTTTTGGCAAAGATGGAACTTGGAATAGCTTTTATGATAAATATCTAAAACAAATTTTAAGCAAAACTGGCAGTGGCTACAAAGTAAGACCAAAATATGCAAAAGAGCTAAGATTTAATAAAAGTTTCCTTGAAAATATCGCTTATATCGATAGAATTTCAAATTTGATGCTTGACTCAAATGATGAGCTAAAACTAAACTATAACTTAAAAGCAGTTGATCTATCGGCAAATTTCAGCCACATAAATATAGGCTACGGAAATAACTCTTTGGCGTATGATCATACTATCCCATCAAATTTACTTGTCTCAAGTAAAAGCTTTGATATCTCAACACAGTTTAAATTTAATGCAGTTTCAAATGCAGGTAGCGACAAAAAAGAGATCAGCTTTGATGGTGAGTGGGGCTGGTACAAGCTCTTAAAGGCTTCAAATTTCAGTAGCATTGGCGTTAGCACGCTTAACTTTGATGGTAAAAAAGAGTCATATTTTGGCTTTGAAGTTACTCCAAATGGTGGAGAGCTTTTGGAGCTTATGAATATCATACCAACTATTGATTTACCAAGAAAGATGCTTTATTAAGGAAAAGATATGCAAGAGATAGCAGCGGTTATACAAAATTTCGATAAAGCTTCGAGCTTTTTGGCGCAGTATGTCATTTTTGATGAAAACGGCGGAGACATAGGCTCGCTAGATACGGTTAAATTTCCGTGCAGCGATACAAGTGGCTCTATAGCTTCAAAGCACGCTCATATAGGCTTTGAAGAGGGTGTTTTTACCATTTGCGGATACGAAGGATGCGAGATATTTTATAGCGATTCTTATTCGAAGTTGCCTGATGATTATGAAAGCGTGATAAATCCAGGAGATATTTTTAGGATAGGCGAGCTTAAATTTATATTTATAGATCCTTCTAGGATAGACGAATATGTCGGTAAAGCTCACAAGATCATAGAAAATACCAAAAACTTTGATGAGCTTGATAATAAAGAATTTGAGCCAGTTGGAAAAATCTCAAATGTTGATTTTAAAGAAGAGCCAAAGATAAATTCTCTCATAGATGAAGAAAAAGATATCACTTTAAATGAGAATGTTAATGATGTGCCTTTAAATTTAAATGAGAGCGCTCAAAATTTCGATGAAGAAGATATAAATAGTCAAAGGATGCTAACAGCAAAGAGTATGGATGAGCTTTTGATGAATTTGGTTGAGAGCATAAAAGTGCAGCCAAACATGAGCCCTATAAGCGAGCAGAGCAGGACGTTAAATACAAAAGATATGGAAACTATTATAAAAACGCTGCCTCTAAGCGACAACACGACGCTTGTTAATGCTGTTTTGCTTAAGCTTATATGCAAAGAGCTATATAGTCAAATGTACGATATAGTCGAGAATAATTCATTTTTCAAGTATCTCTCTGGTGCTGTAACAAAAAGCACCAGAGAAGATAAAGAGGCGTTTAATTATTTATTGCATAAAGCACTTGAAAGCTATATGTTAAAAAAGTAATGTTTTTAATAAAATAGAAAGTTAATAAAAGTTAAAATAACCAAATTTTTTAATAGGAGTAAATATGTCACAACCAGTGTATATTAAGGTGAAAGGTTCTACTCAAGGACTTATCTCAAGTGGTGCTTCAACAGAAGCTAGTATCGGTAATCGCTATCAATCAGGTCACGAAGATGAGATCATGGCACAAGAGGTTTCTCACATTGTAACTGTTCCAGTAGATCCACAAAGTGGCCAACCATCAGGACAAAGAGTACATAAGCCATTTAGCTTTACAACATCTTTAAACAAAGCTGTTCCACTTCTTTACAACGCATTAACTCAAGGTGAGAGACTTCCAGAGGTTGAGATCCACTGGTATAGAACATCAACTAGCGGTGGCGCTGAGCACTTCTTTACTACAAAACTAGAAGATGCAACTATAACAGATATCACTCTAGTAAGCCCAAATGCTCAAGATAAGCTAAATAGCGACAAAACTGAGCTTTTTAAAGTTTCAATGAACTATAGAAAGATAGTTTGGGAGCACGTAGCTGCAGGTACAAGCGGAAGCGATGACTGGAGAGAAGCTACTAAAAAAGCTTAAAAAATAACCTAGGGATCCTCCCTAGGGATATCAATCTTCTCGTTGGAAGGACACAAATGAGCCCTTTTTATCATTATCTTTTAAAACACCATGATATGTGAAATGCGATATGAAACACTTAGCTATGATCATATTTCTCATAACATCTTTATATTCACACGAAGCAAACTGTACGGATATGTTTGGACTCATTTATAATAAAAATTTAAGCGATATTGAAACGGCTAAGTATATAAAATACTACATAGATGATCTTGGATGCGATGCTAATATGACTATTGAAATTCCAGATCTTTCAATAAGACCAAATTTATTAGAGTATGCTTATGATACAAATAAAACAAAAACTTTTGATACTCTTTTGGCAAAAGGTACAGCCGCTAATGCAAGCTTAGCAACGTCTATAGGTATGAGCTTTGCATTTTTCTTTAGAGAAAATGGTGTCGGTATAGACAACAAAAAAGTAAGCCCTGAGCTACTAGAATTTATAAAAACTCAAAAATATAAAGAATTTAAAGAAGAGAAATTTAAGCTAATCAAAAAGCTTTTAGAACATGGTCAAGATCCGAAAGATTATAAAGTTTTAAAGATTATTCTGAAAATTATAAATGATGAAAAAGATTTAGAGAATTTATTAAATGATAGATCTAAAAGGGAATTAGCACAATGAGGCAATTAGCAATAATCATATTTCTCATAACATCTTTATATTCACATGAAGCAAATTGTTTAAATATGTTTGCTGTGATATTTGATAAAAATACAACCGATGAAAATACTGCTAAATGTATAGAATATTACATAGATGAGCTTGGGTGTGATGCTAATATAGTCCCAAGTTTCGCTAATGATGGCTCCAATTTACTAGATGTTGCTTATGAAAATAATAAGACTAAAACGTTTGACTTACTTTTGAATAAAGATATTACGCCAGATAAATGGCTAACTGCAATTATAGCAACAGAATTCCTAGTCTTTTTTAGAGAAAATAGCGATGGCATAAAAGACAAAAAAGCAAGCCCTGAGCTATTAGAATTTATAAAAACACCGAAATATAAAGAATTTAAAGAAGAGAAATTTAAATTAATCAAAAAACTATTAGATCATGGGCAAGATCCTTATTATTATGGTTATTTGAGAGTTATATTAAAGATAGTAGGAGATGAAAAAGATTTAGATAGGTTGCTAGAGCAATATAAAAAGGATAATAAATGAGCATATTGATTTCATTTATTATTAATATAGCAATCATCAATTTACATTATCTTGGATGCGTAAATTCATTAAACATTGTAGCAAACAAAGATATAAGCGATGAAAAAACAGCAATGTATATGAAAACATATATAGAAGATTTTAAATGTAGCCCAGATATCGGTGTAAAATCAACAAAACTGACATCCACTTGGATTGATTTATTGTATCTTTCTTATGTAGTTGATAAGCCAAAAACTTTTGATTATATTTTGTCTAAAAAACCTACTATAACAAGAGAATTAATCGGTGAAATAATTTCAGATTATATAATTTATTTGGCAAAAAATGGCATTTCAGTGTCTAAGAAAACACCGAATACTTTAAAGTCTTTAGAATTTCTAGAAACAGAGCAATATAAAAGATATAAAGAAGAAAAAATGACTTTAATCAAAAAAATATTAGATAATGGAGCTAAATTGGATCTATTTAAATATTTGCTTGAGACATTAGAATATATAAATGATGAAAAAGATTTAGAGAATTTATTAAATAATGGGAATAAAAAGGAACTAGCACAATGAGACAATTAGCAATAATCATATTTCTCATAACATCTTTATATTCACACGAAGCAAATTGCACGGATATGTTTGGACTTATTTATAATAAAAATTTAAGTGATGTTGAAACGGCTAAGTATATAAAATACTACATAGATGATCTCGGATGTGATGCTAATGCTGGTATAAATTTACCAAATTTAACGATGAAAGCTAGCTTGTTAGAATTTGCTTATAGTGCAAATAAACCAAAAAGCATTGACAAACTTTTAGAAAAAGGTGCGGTACCTAATGCGTGGTTAGCTGGCTCAATAGGATTAGACTTTTTGCTTTTTTTTGAAGAAAATGGCGTTAAGCTAGAAGGGCAGTCGCCAAGTCCTGAGCTACTAGAATTTATAAAAACTCAAAAATATAAAGAATTTAAAGAAGAGAAATTTAAGCTAATAAAAAAACTCCTAGAACATGGACAAGATCCAAAAGGCTATATCCTTTTACAGAAAGTATTAATGCTTGTAAATGATGAAAAAGATTTATTAGAATTGTTAAAAAGAGAGAATAAATAATGGATTTATTTAATATAAGCAAGAAGAAACTAGATATAAAAGATAAAATTTCTAATCCAATAGAAATTGACGATGAAACTACAGCAAATAAAGCTAAAAAAGTTATGGATGATTTCAATAGTTTTTATCCTAAACCACCAATAGTAGGAAAAATTTTTGATGTTGTAACAGAAGTGGCTAAAACAGGAGTTGATAATGATGAAGAAAGAAAATTTAGAATTTACAAGGAAATTAAAGATAAAGGAATATTAGAGGAAACAAAATCGGTATATAAAATTACCGATGCTGATATTAAAGAATTTGAAAAAAGATTACAAGAAGAAGAAAACGAAAAAAGATTGAAAGAGCAACAAATGGACAAAAACATAACATCACCAACATCATCACTAACTAAGCCAGTCATGCTAGCATCTGGCAACTCGGTGGCGACAGACGGCTTTGTAGACTACGGCATATCTAACGATGCCTTCTCTACTCTTCAGATAGCAAACGATAAATTTATAGTCACAAGGGCTGATATAAATGAGAGTTTAGAAGATATATTTAGCATAGAGTGCTTTGCCTATATAAATTTAGTCAAAAACCCGCTTTATGAAAATTTAGAGAGCATATATAATGATAACGCTCAAACTGGTATATATAGGTACCTTGATAAAGGCATGAAGCTAAGCATAAAGAGACCATCTTCTACAAACAAAAGTATCATCCCAAGCAATAATGGCAGCGACTATATCTACTTTAGCGGCATAGTAAGCGATGTCGAGTATCTAGGCGTTGATGACGATAGCAGTACAAATATAGACAAAAAATATTTCTTCAAATTTAAACTCACATCTTCGCTATATAGACTAAGTATAAATAGAGCAAATAGAATTTACACAGACCAAAGCGTGCTTGAAGTAGTAAAAGAAATTTTGTCTTTTAACAAGCAAAGGCTAACCAAAGAGCTAGACTTCTCAAATATCAAAAATAGCTACAATAAAAAAGAATTTATAGCGCAGTACAACGAAAGTGACCTAGCCTTTATAACAAGACTTTGCCATGATAGTGGTATATATTTTTATGAAGATAATGAGAAAATTTACTTTCATGATACCTTTATCCTAGCTTATAGCAACCAAGCTAAAGGTCTAACGCAAAGCGAACCGAGCAAAGGTAAAGAGGCTAAAAAAGTAAGCTTTAATGTAAATTTAAATAACAATCTCGCAAGCGAACACATAAATAAAATCACAAAGAGCGAAACTCTAAAAGCAAACAGCTTCACCCACTCATTTCAAAACACAGCCTATCCAAACGTGCTAGAGAGCAAAAATGAGAAGATATTTGACGAGCAGGTAAATATCTATGATAAGCATATAAATTTAGATGAGTATTCATTTAGTGATACGAGGTTGCTTGAGGTCAGCACCTATCTTAAAAAGCTAAGAAGCGATATGCTTTTGAAAGAATTTGTCGCTAGTTCAAATGTCTTTGCTCTAAATTTAAACGACAATATCTCAGTCGCCATAGATCAAAGTAGCGGCGAGTATGAGTTTAAAATAATAGCTATAAAACACACTTATATAGACGAAAGTGTCTTAGAAAATACTCTAAATTTAGGTGACAATGTCCCTTTAAAAGATAAGAAATTTATAAGCTCATATACAAATGAACTAAGCATCATCCCAAGCAGCGTGAAATTTGTGCCAAGCTATAAACAAAAGCCAAAAGCGCCTGACATCACTCTAGGCCTTGTCGTAGGACAAGATGGGCTAAATAGCCAAACAAACACCATCCATACGGATAGTTACGGCAGAGTAAAGGTAAGACTAAACGCCTTTAGCACGCAAGAGCAGATAGATAAAGACGACACCATAAACGCAAGCTATCATAAAAGTGCCTATCTAAGAGTGATCACACCTATCGCAAGCAACAGCTCTGGCTTCTTTGCGATACCTAGGGTCGGCGATGAGGTGATCATCTCATTTTTGCAAAACGACATAGATAACCCAGTGGTAAGCGGTAGCCTCTATAATGCCTCAAATATGCCACTAGTAAATGTAGATAATAACTACCACCAAACATCGCTTAGCTCAAAAACGATCGGTGCAAACGAGACTGGCATAAACGAGATCACTTTGTCAAACTTAAAAAACAAAGAGCAAATTTATGTAAAAGCCGAGAAAGACTACGACGAGTTAGTAAATAACGATTTTTCTCAAACGATACTAAACGACAAAAGCTCTCAAGTGCATGGTAGCTACACTGAAAGGGTCAAAAAAGCACACATCCAAACGATAGATCTTGCTAAAAACGTAAATGTCGGTGGTGAATATCTAACGACAGTTGGTCTTTCAAAAGATACGGTAGTAGGCGTCTCAAATACACTAAATGTAGCTGTTGATGATACAACTAGAGTTGGTCAAGATAGACACGAGTTTGTCGGCAATGATAAATTTGTCGAGATAAAATCAAACCTCAACACAACCATACACAACGATGAGACTAAAGAGATAAAAGGCACCAAAGAGCAAAACATAGATGGTAGCTACAAGCTAAATTCTCAAAAGGGCATAAATGAGTTTAGTAACGAGCATATCGTGCTTCAGGCAAACAACTACATCGACATAAATGCTAAGTCGAATTTCACAACAAAAACAGCCGCGCAGCACACCGAGATGGCAGACTCAAAGTATAGCGAGATCGAGACGACATACGAGGTTAATGCTAAAAATGAGATCATCCACCAAGTAGGCAGCACCAAAGTAACCATAAATGGCGCAAGTGTTGTGATAGAAGTTGGCGGCATAAAAGCGATATTTGACAGCATGGGACTAAGAGTTATCGGCGGAGATATCAAGGCACTGTAAAATACATAAAACCCGTCAGTAATCGGCGGGTTTTTACAAATTTATTAAAAACGATTTAGCTTTTACATAGAGCTTATATAAAAACTATCAAAATTTTAATAGTATTTATGATTGTTATAAACACTAAAAATTTAACCCAAAACTACAAACAAATTTACATAAAATTTTACCTTTACAATATTTTGTAAATGTCACACGTTTTTGCTAAAATCGCCCCTTTTAATTTACCTAAAAGGGAGAAAATGAAGAGATATTTAGCCGAGTTTTTTGGCACATTTTGGTTAGTTTTTGGAGGTTGCGGTAGCGCGATATTTGCAGCAGCTTTTCCAGAGCTTGGTATTGGATTTGTAGGTGTTGCGTTTGCTTTTGGTCTTACAGTTCTTACGATGGCTTACGCAGTTGGTCACATCAGTGGCGGACACTTCAATCCTGCTGTCTCAGTTGGCTTGCTAGTTGGCGGAAGATTTGATAAAAAAGATCTAGTGCCTTACGTCATCGCACAAGTTATCGGAGCGATCGCAGCTGCTGCTGTGCTATATCTTATCGCTTCAGGCAAGGCTGGATTTGACGCTGCTGCAAGCGGTTTTGCTAGCAACGGATACGGAGAGCACTCACCAAATGGCTACAGTCTAGTCTCAGCGCTTGTTGCAGAGATAGTTCTAACTGCGTTTTTCCTTATCATCATCCTAGGTGCTACTGATGAGCGTGCGCCAAAGGGCTTTGCACCGATCGCTATTGGCCTTGGTTTGACACTTATCCACCTTATCTCGATACCTATCACAAACACATCGGTTAATCCAGCTCGCTCAACTGGTGTTGCGATATTTCAAGGCACTTGGGCGTTAGAGCAGCTTTGGCTTTTCTGGGTTGCACCTATCGTTGGAGCAATCATCGGAGCCATCATCTATAAAATCGTTGGTGGTTCATGCAACTGCTGCAAAAGCGCAAAATAATCAAATTTTATACTTCAAGGGGCGATCTTCGCCCTTTCTACTCTTGCAAATTTAAATAAGTAAAAAGAAATTTATAAGATATTTTTGAGGGGTCATCTAAGAAATTTAATTCTTAGATGAAAAGAGGATTTAGGCCTTTTTTGTCATCGCCCTAATAGGTATAACAAATATCGCTGCGATAAGGTAAAAAACGATACCAAAGACAGCTGCCATCATAAATATCTCGCCGATATCATAAAAGCTTGACTCAAGCCTAATAGTATCCACGTAATTTATCGCAAACCATAATGCTACGCCAAGAGCGATAGCAAAAACAAAAAATCCCCAAGAAAATAAAAAATTTAAAATCTTAGTCATCAACTTTTCTCCTTTTTGAGTTTATTTATCTATCTTAAATCCGCCGCCAAAAGCCCTGTAAACTTCAACCGCGCTATCTACCTCATCAAGCTTTGCCGAGATGTCTTGAAGCTTTGCTGAGAGTAAATTTCTCTGCGCATCAAGAAGCTCTAGGTGTCCGATGTAGCCAGCGTCATACTGATCTTTGGCGAGCGAATAAATTTTTTGCTGCGATTGTAGCAAATTTTTCACCTGATCCAAAGAGAGCTTTGCATTTTGCCTTGATATAAGGGCGTCTCTGACCTCTCCAAGTGCAGTTTTTACCGTGCCTTCATAGGTGATGGCTGCGATTTGTTCGTTTGTCTCTGCGATGCGGACATTGTTTTTTGTTCTGCCGTAGTCAAAGATCTTCTGAACTAAAGAGCCACCTATGCTCCAAGTGTTGGCGTTTCCTACAAATATATTTTCAAAATCAACACTCGTAAAGCCTAAAAGTCCAGTGAGTGAGATCGTAGGAAAATAATCAGCCTTTGCCACGCCCACAAGGGCATTTGTAGCTTTTAGATCTGCTAGCGCCTTTGCCACGTCACTTCTTCTAAGCAAAACATCTGAGCTGATGCCAGCCTTTATCTCAGGCGAGCTTGGTAAATTTTGCGCACTAGCAACGGCTCCTTTTAAAATTTCATCATTGCTCTTGCCAGTTAGGATGGCTAGCGAAGTAAGCGCTTGCGACTTTGAGTTTAGCACTGAAGTTAGGCTAGTTTTTGCCCTTTCAACCTCAGCTTTGCTTTGTAGATAGGTCATCTCATTTATGCCACCAAGATCAAGCTGCGTCTTGCGAAGCGCAAGTGTCGCCTCGTAAGTCTTTAGCGTCTCTTGAAGTACGGCCTCTTGCATATTTAGCGAGACTAGCGTAAAGTAGCTTTTCGCCACACCTGAGCTAAGGCTTAGCCTTGCGCTATCGTAGTCAAATTTGCTAGCATTTAAGCTTTCATTAGCTGCAAGTACGCTATTTCGCACTCTACCCCAAAGATCTATCTCGTAGTTTAGCCCTAAATTTATGCTCGATGTTCGGTAGCGTGTTTGAGGCTGCTTAGTGTATGTTTCGCCACTGCTTTTTGCTTTTGTGTAGCCTACGTTTAAATTTACCCCAGGGAGCAAGCTAGCCTCAGCAACGCCAAGGCTCGCCTTTGCCTTCTCTAAATTTAAATATGCAATGCGTAAATTTGTATTTTTCTCAAGCGCACTTTCAACAAGAATATTTAAATTTTCATCTTTAAATTCCTTCCACCAAAGATCTCTTATATCGCTTGTTTCAAAACTATATGTTGAGGTGAAATTTGTATCCACATTTGGCATATCTGGACGAAACGAGCAACCAGCCAAAAACGCCGCTGTTATAAGTATAAACGCCTTATTTTTCATCTTTTTTTGCTCCCTTTTTCCAGTATTTTTCATTTAAATTTTCAAGCAAATAGTAAAACAACGGCACGAAAAATATCGCTATCGTTGTTGATGCGATCATACCGCCAACCACGCCAGTTCCTAGTGAGTGGCGAGATGCAGCGCCTGCGCCTGTGCTTATAACCATCGGGAAAACACCAAGCGTAAATGCGATCGAGGTCATTACGATAGGTCTAAAGCGAAGTTTGGCCGCGTTTATCGCTGCGTCAAATATACTCTTTCCACTCTCGCGCTCTTGCATCGCAAATTCTACGATCAAAATGGCGTTTTTGGCCGCCAGACCGATAAGTAGCAAGAGTCCGATCTCAAAGTAGATATCATTTGTTAGCCCTCTTATCCAAACAGCTAGCAACGAGCCAAATACCGCAAACGGCACGGCTGTGATAACAGCAAGTGGGATGAGCCATCTTTCGTACTGAGCGGCAAGGATCAAAAAGACAAAGATCATACCAAAGATAAAGGCAGTTGTGCCTGTTCCTTGAGAATTTACCTCTTGATACGCAGTTCCTGCCCAGCTTATAGCGTAGTCGTCGCTACTTAGCGTGTCATTTACGACCTCTTGGATCGCCCTTATCGCATCACCTGATGTGTAGCCAGGTTTTGGATCGCCCATGATCTTAGCCGCTGGAAAGAGGTTAAATCTATCAACGATATCAGGTCCGATCGATCTTGTAAGCGTCGCTACTGAATTTAATGGCACCATCTCGCCCTTATTTGAACGGACGAAAATTTTTCTTAGATCCTCAGGGTTGTTTCTAAAGTTATCGCTCGCCCTTGCGTATACGCGGTAAGATTTACCAGCAAGGTTGAAGTCGTTTATGTAGTAAGAGCCAAAAGTAGCGGCTATCGTGCTAAAAATTTCACTCTCACTTACGCCAAATAGCTTTGCTTTTTCTTTATCAACCGTGATCTTAAACTGGCGGTAGTTTGTCTCAAGCGTCGTTCTTACGCCAGTTAGCTCAGGTCTTGCATTTGCTGCCGCAGTTACCTTTCTAGCGTCCGCTTCTATCTCGTTGTAGCTTTTTCCACTTTTGTTTTGTAGATACATTTCAAAGCCACCAGTCATCGATAAGCCCATTATAGGAGGTAAATTTACAACAAAGGTCATTGAGTTTTTAGAGCCCCAAAGCATGCCGTTAAATTGCCCAGCCAAAGCATCTGCGCTATCTGCAGCGCCTTTTCTCTCGCTCCAGTCTTTTAGTTTAATAAAGCTAATGGCCGAGTTTTCTCTAAGTGAGCCAGCTAGCATATCGTATCCTGCAAAACCCATGTTAAATTCGACATTTGGATTGCTCAAAATGGCATTGCTGATAGAATTTACCTCTTCTTTGGTCTTTAGCATATTTGTTGAAGGTGGAAGTGAGGTGATAACCATCAAAGCGCCTTTGTCCTCTGAAGGCACAAGTCCTTTTGGCACTTTCTGAAATAGCCCATACGTTGCAAATCCCATGATACCAATGACAATAAAGCTAATAAATACATGTTTTAAAATTTTTGCCACGCCTGCTGTGAAAATTTTAGTACTAAAATCAAAGAAGTCGTTAAATTTCTGAACTATCCAAAATGGCTTGCTCTCTTGCCTTTTAAGCATAACACCACAAAGTGCTGGCGTAAGAGTAAGAGCAACAAAGCCAGAGATACAAACAGAGACGACAAGTGTTAGCGCAAACTGCTTTTGTATAACGCCTACAAAGCCCTCCATAAAAGATACTGGCACGAAAACAGCACAAAGTACTAGCACGATAGAGATGACTGGAGTTTGCACCTCCTCCATCGCCTTAAATGTCGCGTCTTTTACGCTTATATTTTTATCTTCGTGCAAAATTCTCTCAACGTTTTCTATAACGATGATGGCGTCATCCACGACGATACCGATGGCAAGAACTAGGGCGAAAAGCGTGATCAAATTTATACTAAAGCCCATGATATAAAGTCCGCCAAATGTACCTATGATAGAGACTGGCACGGCGAGCATCGGTATGATGGTGGCTCTAAAGCTCTTTAAGAAAAAGTACATTACGATAAGAACAAGTAGCATCGCCTCGATGAAAGTTTTGATAACCTCGTTGATAGAGACGGTGATAAATTCAGTTGGGTTGTAGGCTATGGTGTGCTCTAAGCCAACTGGGTAGGTTTTCTTTAGCTCTTCAAGCTTTGCTTTGACCGCTTCAGCAGTTGCAAGTGCGTTTGCGTCGTTTTGCAAAAATAGCAAAAGTGGCACTGCTGGCTTGCCATTTAGCATAGCTTCAGATGCGTAGCTAGCAGCTCCAAGCTCGACTGTGGCGACCTCTTTTAGCTTGACGACTGTGCCGTCATCACTTTTTATCAAAATTTCGCCAAACTGCTTTGGATCTTTAAAACGTCCTTCAGAAACTACCGAATAAACATAAGGATTTTCACCCTTTGATGGCTGCTCGCCGATCTTGCCAGCGGCGTATTGTGAGTTTTGAATTTTTACTTGTGAGATGACGTCGCTTGGAGTTAGTTTAAACTGAGCAAGCTTGTCTGGCTTTAGCCAAATTCTCATCGAATACTCTTTGTTGCCAATTAGCACTGTATCGCCGATGCCATTTACCCTTTTGATCGCGTCAGCGATGTTTAAATTTACGTAGTTATATAGCTCAACTTGGTTCATATTTGGATTTGTAAAGCCAACTACTTGAAGGATCGAGCCGCTTCTTTCACGCACCGTTACGCCCATGCTTTGCACCTCTTGAGGCAATCTTGAAAGGGCAGCTTGCACGCGGTTATTTACATCTATCGTAGCTTGCTTTGCTGATGAGCCGATCTTAAAATATACACTTATATTCATAGTACCAGCTGAGCTTGAGGTGCTTTGCATATAGAGCATATTTTCAACACCGTTTATCTGATCCTCAATAGCATTTGCGACCGAGTCAGCGATAGTCTGCGCATCAGCGCCGCTATATGTCGCAGTTACAGAGACAGTAGGCGGTGTAAGACTTGGATACTCCTCTATTGGAAGCCCTTTGATACCCATAAAACCTGCTATAACTATGATGATAGATATAACAGTTGCAAATATCGGGCGGTTTATGAAAAATCTTGAAAACATCTATCTGCCTTTACTTGCTACTTGTAGCGTTTGCGTCTTTGTTTAAGAAATTTGCGCTTAGGTCTTTGTCAGTTTCAACTGGTGCGCCAACTCCGATTTTAAGGAAGTTATTAACTATTATCTTATCGCCCTCTTCAAGACCCTCAGTCACTACGACCATATCTTTTGTTTGATATCCTGTTTTTACATTTTTTTGGCCTACTTTGCCATCTTTTACGACCAAGACATAAGTGTTTGTAGCGCTTTGTTGAAGGGCAACTTGTGGGATGTTAAAGGCATTTTTTTGAACAAAACCGCTCATCTTTATATGACCAAACGCACCTGGTAAAATTTTACCCTCGCTGTTATCAAAGCTAGCCTTTGCTAAAACGCTGCCAGTTGCAGTATTTACGACATTATCTATAAATGTCACTTTGCCAGTGAAATTTTCATTGTTTAAATTTAAGACAGCCTCGCTATTTAGTTGCTGCCAAGCGCCACTATCTAAATTTGCTTTTCTGCTTAGATTATCCACGTCTGCGATGTAAAAGTCAGCCTCGATCGGATTTATCTTAGTTAGTCTTACAAGCTGAGTTTGGCTTGCTACTACAAGTGAGCCAACATCGACTTTATTATCGCCCACTACACCGTCAAATGGAGCTACTATACTTGTGTAGCCTAGATCTATTTTTGCGCTTTTTAAATTTGCTTTTGCGCTTACTAAATTTGCATTTGCGATATCGTAAGCTGCAACGGCTGCGTCGTAGTCTTTTTGAGAGACTGCATTTTTCTTATAAAGGGCAGAAATTCTTTTAAACTCAGTCTCGGCATTTTTTAAATTTGCATTTGCAACGCCAACAGCTGCATCAAGTGAGTCGTAGCTGGCTTGATATTTCTCTGGATCTATGAGAAATAGCTTCTCTCCAGCCTTGACCTTGTCGCCAGGCTTAAAAAACTGCTTTATGATCGTGCCGCCAACCTTTGGATAGATGATGACATCTTGGTTACTTGTAACTGTGGCTGTGTAGTCAAAGCTAATAGGCACATCCGTCTTTTTAGCCACAAATATATCAACATGAGATGTTGGCATCTGGCGGCCTGCGGCAGCCTTTTTGTCGCCACTTTCAAAGCAGCCAGAAAGCAAAAAAACGGCAGCTGAAAGCACAAGAAAACTTTTAAATTTCAACATAAAAACCCCTCTTAATTTTAAATTTTAATCCCGAATTTAGTTTTGTAATTTTCATTACAAATTATAAAAGTCACTGACTATAACTAAATATAAATTAAAAGTCAAATCAACTTTTAACAATGCCATTTAAAAATAGCTCCACACACAAGGCAACGTGCTCTTCACGCTCCTTTTTGCTTAGTTTTGGCTCCTCGTTTAACATAAGCGAATCATAGTAGCAAAGCCCGATAACACATTGTTTAAAACACTTCGTGATAAATTTGGCTGGGAATTTTGGATTTAGCTGTGATTTTATCTCATCTCTTTCAAAGAAATTTATAAGCACAAGGTCGATCTTGTTTAAAATTTGATCTAAAAATACCCTGCCAAGTTTGCCGCCATTTTTAGGGCCCTCACTCATCATTATCCTGCCAAGTGAGATATTTTTCTTGGTGCAGATGATAGAAAAAATAATGGTTGCAAATTTGGTTAAAAACTCCTCCAAGCTGTGAGAAATTTTAAGATCTATCCTCTCATCGACCTCTTTTATAAGCGCATCTATCTCTTGCTCGATGATCGCTTGAAAAAGCCCCTCTTTGCTCTCAAAAAATGTGTAAATGCTTGCAAGCGAGCCGCCACTTATCGCCACGATATCGCTAAGGCTTGTCTTTTCGTAGCCATTTTTTAAAAATAGCTCAAGCGCTGTTTTTACGATGAGTTCGTATCGTTTTTTGCCTTTTTCTGAGATCGCCATTTCACTTCCCGCTAAATTTTCGCCATTTTATCATCTTTTAGGATAGATAAAGGTGCTAGCCCTTTGCACGCTGATAGTTGGCTCGTCAGTGGCGTAAGCTCTTATATTTATATGTTTTAAAAGATCTTTTTCGCTTGTGTTTTCATTTTTTGATTTTAGCGTGACGATGACCTTTTGCTTTGCGCCAGCTTTTAGCGTAAATGGCTTATTTGGACGAGAAATTTCTATGCTTTTATCATCTATCTCAAAGTAAAATTTATGATCCTTGCTTTGGGTATTTTGCACTAAAAAAACGTAAGAATTTTCAACCTCACCTTGATCTAAAACCTTGTAAAGTTCGCTAGTTCTATTTATATTTAAAAGCATGCTCTCTTTTTTGCCGCTCATCAGCGCTGTAGCTACCAAAACTACGCACAAAATGACAAGATAAGCAACCGTTCTAAATCTAAAAATTTTCACCTTTTTGTTTTCATTTTGAGAATTTATACTTCTCCACTCGATGAGTGAGCTTTCGTTAAAATGCCCCATCACTTTAGTGCACGCGTCACTGCACTCAAGGCAGTTTATGCACTCAAGCTGCATGCCCTTTCTTATATCTATATGCGTCGGACATATCCTCACGCAGGCCTCACATCCAGTGCAAAGTGCGCCTTCTTCTTTTGGCTTTTTAAATTTCTCTTTGCCATCATATATGACGCCACCTCGTTTTTGATTATAAATAACTTGGATCGTGTCGCTATCAAACATAACTGACTGCACCCTCGCATACGGGCAGACATAGACACAGAAATTCTCTTTTAAAATGACCACGTCATAGACTAGCCAAGCCGCTATGCTAAGCCAAAATGCAAGTAAAATTTTATGTTCGCTTGCATCATTTAGATAAGCAAAAAAATCAAGTGGCGGTACAAAATACCACAAGAAATTTGCCGCTATGATAAGTGCTAAAACGCACCAAATTCCAACAGCTAATGCACGCTTAAAAATTTGACCTTGTGGCTCATTTTGTTTGTTTTGGATGTTTTTTCTGATCTTTAAAATTTTAGTCTGCAAGAGGTCACGAAAGAGCGTTCTAAAAATTGTCTGCGGACAGCTCCAACCGCACCAGACACGCCCTGCTAGCGTCGTTAGGAAAAATATGCTTAAAAACAAAGTGATAAACAAAAACGGCATCAAATATAGCTCTTGCATATCAAATTTTGTAAAAAATAGATCGACCCTGCTCTTATCAAAGCTCAGCAAAAATAGCTGCGCGTCATCTATCCTGATAAATGGCAAAACAAAGACAAATATCGTAATACAGGCAAAAAAAATGTAACGCCTCTTGGCGTAGCTAAGATGAGATTCTTTTGACATAAGAGACCTTTTTTCGAAATTTTAAGATTATAAATTTTGGGTTATTAAAAAAGTATTAAATATTTTAAATTTGCCTAAAAGCTTAAATTTATGAAAGTTAAACTATACTCACGGCTTATTTTAATCTGAAAGGTGGTGAGGACGTTGCCTGGTATTAAGGTACATCCTAACGAGTCATTTGACGAGGGTTACAGAAAGTTTAAAAAACAAACAGACCGTAACTTAGTCGTTACTGAAGCAAGAGCTAGACGCTTCTTTGAGCCTAAAACTGAGATCCGCAAGAAACAAAAAATTGCAGCTCGCAAGAAAATGCTTAAACGTCTTTATATGCTTAGACGCTACGAGTCAAGACTCTAAAACCAAGACAAAGAGGGCTTTGCTCTCTTTGTTTAACTCTTCTTTTAGCCTTATTTTTTTATAATCAAAGCAATTTTTTTATTTTATTTTAAACGGAAATCCGATGCAAAAGCTAGCTGTAAATGAAGCTGCAGAAATTTTAGGCATAACAAAAGAAGCAGTCTATAATAGAATTCGCCGAGGCTCGTTAAAAACGGTCATTGAAAATGGCACAAAATTTGTCATCCTTGACGAGGAGCCAACTAGCGAAAAACCTACAAAAACCGCCCCAAAAAGCACAAAAACTAAATCCCAAAACGACGAGTTTGTAAGCTATTTGCTAAATGAGCTAAATGAGCTAAAGAGCTTAAATTTAAATTTGCAAGCTGACAAAGATAGACTTTTTAAAGAAAAAGAGCAGATGCTCATCGAGCGCAAAAATGAAATTTTGCAAATTTACAAGGACAGAGACGAGAAGCTCATGCAGTTTCTAAATGCTATGCAAAGACCACTTTTAGCACCTAAAAACGAAAGTGCCGCAAGCGAAGTGGCGATAGATGCGCAGATAGAGGACGAGTCAAAATGGATAAATTTAAGCGAATATCTAAAGGAGTTAAATTTAAAACCAAAAGCGACAAAAAAGATCAGTGAAAAGATAATAAAAGCGATACATCACTCCAAATTTATCAAATTTAAACGCGGCGTGATACTTGTTAGAAGATATAAAAATTTAAAAGAGTTGATAGGAGAGATATGAAACACATTAAAAAGATAGCTACTTATGCTGCGGTTGGGGGATTTGGTGCCATTATCATGGCTGGACTTGCTGGTTGTGGAAGCGACGATGGCGGTAACGAAAACGCACTAAACGAAGTTGCACAAAAAAACGGTGCCTTTGTCATCATCGAAGAGAGCGCGCCTGGCGTTTATAAAATCTTAGAAGAGTACCCAAGCACCGAAACTAGGGTCGTGCTAAAAGATATGAACGGCACTGAGCGTGTGCTTAGCAAAGATGAGATCGATAAGCTTCTAGCGCAAGCAAACGCAAAGATCGATAATAACACTTCAAATTTGACAAGAACTAGCGACGCACAGCTAAGTAGTGGGGGTCTAAGCCTTGGTGAGACGATCCTTGCCTCAGCAGCTGGCGCGATACTTGGTAGCTGGATAGGCAGTAAGCTCTTTGGTAACCAAAATTTCCAAGCAAATCGCCAAAGCACATATAAAAATCCAAGTGCCTACACAAGAAGTGTGGATAGCTTTAATAAGCAAAAAGCGGCAAATTCTGCTGCAAGAAGCAGCGGCGGTAAGAGCGGATTTTTTGGTGGTGGCTCAAAGTCAGGCTCTAGCTCATCAAGCTTTGGAGGATAAAAATGATAAATTTAAGAAAAATCACCCCGTTAAATAACGAATTTATGGAGAAGATCGGCTTTGCATGGCATACAGATAACGACAACAGCTCGTATATCGCAGATGAGATCGTGCAAGTAAGCGAAAAAGAGGCAAATGCCTACTATGAGGCGGCAAACGAGCTATATGATATGTATGTAAATGCCGCTCAACACGTGATCGACAACAACCTTTTTCACGAGATAGGCATACCATTTAACCTTGTCGATATCATAAAAAATAGCTGGGAAAATGACGTTCATTGGCACCTTTACGGCAGGTTTGACCTGGCGGGCGGGCTTGATGGTAAGCCTATAAAGCTCATTGAGTTTAACGCCGACACGCCAACGGCAGTTTTTGAGACGGCGATCATCCAGTGGGCGATGCTAAAGCTAAATCACATGGACGAAGCAGCCCAGTTTAACGACCTTTACGAGTCGCTAAAGCAAAATTTCAAACGCCTTATCACGCTTGGTGACGAGGATGCGGACTTTGACGAGCTTTACGAGGGCTGGGGGATACTCTTTAGCAGCATCGCTGGCAGTATCGAGGACGAGCAAACCGTAAAACTACTGCAATACATCGCAAAAGAGGTTGGCTTTTTAACAGACTTTGCCTACGTTGATGAGGTCGTTTTTAACGATGATGAGGGCATTTTTAAAGGCGATGCAAATTTTGAGTACTGGTTCAAGCTTGTTCCTTGGGAGAGCATAGCGATCGATGAGGGTGAGCTGGCACTCATACTTTCAAACATCGTCAAAAATCAAAAAGCTATCATCATAAATCCAGCCTACACGCTACTTTTTCAAAGCAAAGGGATCTTAAAAATCCTTTGGGATCTATATCCTAATCACCCGCTCTTGCTTGAAACCTCAAATGAGCCACTAAAAGGCAAAAAATATGTGAAAAAACCAGTATTTGGCAGAGAAGGTGCAAACGTCTCGATATACGATGAAAATGGCGCACAAATAGCTAGCAGTGATGGCGAATACGACTCAAACAAAGCCATCTATCAAGAATTTTACGAGTTTAACCAAGATGAGAGGGGCGAGAGCTACCAAGCAGGGGTATTTTACGCTTATGAGGCGTGCGCGCTTGGATATAGAAAGGGCGGCAAAATTCTAAATAACTACTCTAAATTTGTAGGACATTTCATTAAGGACTAAAGATGAAGATTGTTTGTTTAGACGCGGCAACGCTTGGAGAAAACGTTGATCTTAGTGTTTTTAAGAAATTTGGCGAATTTATAAGCTACCAAAAAACCAAAAGCGATGAGGTCGTGCCTCGTCTAAAGGGCGTTGATGTCGTCATCACAAACAAGGTTGTCATCGATAAAGCCGTGATGGACGCGCTAAATTTAAAGCTTATCTGCATAAGCGCAACTGGGATGAATAATGTCGATCTAGAGCACGCAAAAGCTAAAAACATAGCTGTTAAAAACGTCGCTGGCTACTCAACAGCAAGCGTCGTGCAGCACACATTTGCCTTGCTTTTTGAGCTAACAAATCGCATCAAATTTTATGATCGCTACGTAAAAAGTGGCGAGTGGGTGAAGAGTGAAATTTTCACCTATCTTGGCGCAGATATAAGCGAGATCGCTGGCAAAGAATTTGGCATCATCGGACTTGGCGAGATAGGACGCGGCGTGGCGGCAGTAGCACGTGCATTTGGCGCAAACGTGAGCTACTACTCGACAAGCGGAGCAAATAAAAATAGCGAGTTTGCGCAAAAAAACCTAGACGAGCTACTAAGAAGCAGCGACATCATCAGCATCCATGCACCGCTAAATGAAAAGACTAGAAATTTACTGGGTACAAACGAGATAAATTTGCTAAAAGATGATGCGATAGTGCTAAATTTAGGGCGTGGCGGCATAGTGGATGAAGCTGCTATGGCAAGGGCGATAGATGAGAGAAATTTACGCTTTGGCACCGACGTTTTAGAAAGCGAGCCAATGAGCAAAAATAGCCTATTTTTAAATGTAAAAAACAAAGAAAATTTACTCATCACGCCACACGTGGCATGGGGCAGCTTGGAGGCTAGAAAACGGCTGATCTCACTCATAGTTAAAAATATAGAAGAATTTATAAAAGGATAGAAAATGGCAAGCGAACATAGCTTTGATATAAGCGCAGAGGTCGATATGATGGAGGTTAAAAACGCTCTTGAGACGGCTAAAAAAGAGATCGCTGCGAGGTATGACTTTAAGGGGCTTGCGGCTGAAGTTGAGCTAAATGAAAAGGAGAAATTTATCACGCTTCTTAGCTCAAGTGACAACAAGATCGACGCGCTAAAAGACATCGTGATCTCAAAGCTCATCAAGCGCAACATCCCACCAGTAGCGATCACAGAGACAAAAAGAGAGCCAGCAAGCGGGGGAAATTTAAAGGCGATGCTAAAGCTAAACGACACGCTTGACGGCGAAAACTCAAAAAAGATCACCAAGGCTATCAAAGACTCAAAGATAAAAGTAAGCGCGCAGATCAGGGGTGAAGAGATCAGAGTGACAAGCAAAAGCATAGACGATCTGCAGGAGTGTATAAAGCTGGTTAGGGGGTTAAATTTAGAGCTTCCGATAAGCTTTAAAAACCTAAAATAATGGCTTCTCGTGAGCGCCTTTAAATGGGCTAGAAAAATTCTCGCTCCGCAGGCTATATCGCATATTTTCGCTTTATTATGCGTCGTTGATTTAAATTTTTGCTCGGTCATTACCAACTCGGTAACTCCCGTCACAAAAATTTAAATCGCCTCGCCTAATTTTGCGAAATAATCGTATGGTTTTTATAGTGAAATAGCTGCGTGACTTTTACATTTAAAATTTCGCAGGGTTTTGGGCTAAATTTGCGAAATTTTGCATGGTTTTTGTATCTAAAATTTGGTGTATTCGTGGATGAAATTTCGCCTTATCATTTGATCTATCTAAATTCTAAAAAGGGGTAAAAATGGGCTTTTTTGAGAAAATACTTGGCAAACAAATAGACCTTGGCGAGCAGATGCCGATCTATTTTGTAAGTAGCGACGAAGACTATATGCAGCGCGCATTTGAGCAAGCTCGTGAGAGCTTTAAGTATTTTTGGCGTGAGCTTTACTGGGAGCGCCGCAGGATCGCACCTATGCTTGATTATGCGATGGTAAAAATTTGCTTTTTAGACGTCATAAACGGCGAAGAGGTGGGCGAGCACATGTGGGTAAATGATGTTGAATTTGACGGAGAGACGATATATGGCACGCTCGTAAATGAGCCTGATAGCGTGCAAAACGTCAAAGTTGGTGATCAAATAAGTGCAAAATTTACCGATATGAGCGACTGGCTTTTTGCCATTGGCGGACGTGCTTATGGCGGCTTTAGCGTGCAGGCGATGCGCTCACGCATGCAAAAAGATGAGCTAGCCGAGCATGATGCGGCTTGGGGGCTTGATTTTGGCGATTTTAAAGATATTTTGGTGGTTTTCGAGCAAAAAGAGCATCCAGAAAATTTGATAGAGCATCCGATGAGCAAAAATATGCGCGGCCAGGTGGAGCAGTATATAAAAGCGCATCCAAGCATGGTCGCAGACACCGACGAGCTTGGTTTTACGCAGCTTCACCATGAGGCACTTGCTGGGAATTTAACGATCGTAAATCTCTTGCTAGAAAACGGCGCTAGCAAAAACGCCCGCACAAAAAGTGGCAAAACCGCAGCTGAACTTGCTGGGCAAATAGGCTGGATCGAAATCGCAAAGGTGCTTAAATAGCATTTCGTGTAAATTTTTAGGATTTAAATTTGAGTTATCAAGACATTTTGGATGAAAAAGATGAGAGCGTAAAAGAGGCTAGTAAATTTATAAATTTTATTAAGGCTAGGTTTTTAAACTCTCATATCATAAGCAGCAAACAAGGTAGGCTAATAGCACTTTTAGAAAGCGAGTGTGAGCTTTATTTAAAGCTAAATAGGACAAATTTTGCTGAAGTTTCAAAAAGGCTCGGCGAGATAAAAGAGCAGATCACTCTTGTCATTTTGGATATCAAAGATGAGATTATAAAGGACTTTGGCAAGCAAAACTATGAAATTTACAAAAAGGCGCTCTCAAGAGATCCAGAGGAGCTTGAAAAGGTCAAAAATGAGCTGCTTTTTAATTCGTATTTTGAGAGCCGTCTTGGCGAGCACTCGGCAAATTTAAAGGCAAATTTTATAAAAGAGTGCGCTACAAATTTCTTTAAGCACTCAAATTTCATCGTCCCAGTCGTCAGCATGCTTTGCTACTTTTTGTATTTTGGCTTTGAGATCGGCTATTTTCCGAGTTTAGATAGCTCAGAGATGATATTTACAGGCATCTTGCTATTTTGTGCGACCGCGATCGTGACGGCTTTTGAGATCGCTATCTTGGTCTTTGTCTCCTACCTTTACCAAAATGACGATAAAAAATATAAATTTAAAAAGCCGAAATTTCTATTTTTTTATAGCTCAAATTTCATCTATTTTTTAACGCTCATCTCATTTGCCATTTTAGCCTTTGCAGCATTCAAGCTAAACTACAGCTGGGGCGCCATTTTATCGCTACTTTTGCTCTCTTATGCTGGGGTAAATTTGGCAGTTTTCTTTAAAGATAGATCAAATTTCATCATCTATCTTTTATCGCTTATCATGCTTTTGCTCTTTATCATTTCGGTTGTCGTCTCAGAAAATGGCGGATTTTTGGCACTTTGGATACTCTTTTGCTCGTTTATGCTCTCTTTTATGCTGGGCGTTGCGAGCATCAAAGAGACAAAGGACTTTTCATTTGTTTTTTACGCTGCGCTTTCGCTTATGATCGTTTCAAACTCGCTTTTGTTTATCAAATACACAGCAAAAACCTTTAACATAGGCGATGTGGATTATAAATTTTTGCTTGTGGATAAAAGTGCGTTAAAGGCGCTACCTAGCTCACTTTGCGAGGCAAAAGACAAAGAGCAAACGCCTTGCGAGATAGATGAAAAGGCGGTTAAAATTTATGACGTGAAGTCACTTTGCAATATCGGTAAATTTTACTACTTGCAGACAAAAGACGGAGTGAAATTTGAGCTTGACTCAAGCAAGGTCATTTCAAGAAAAAAATATGAAAGATAAAAACTTAGACAATAAGATCCTTTTAATTAAGAAAAGATGAGAAGATAAAAATGTTAAGAAATTGTAAATTTATTAAAGGTAAATTTTTAAACTGAGATTAATAAATATAAATTGTTTGAAAGAGTGCATAAATTATTGTAAGGGCAAGTAAGCCCAAAATACTTAATAGGCTTGAGAGATTTTAAGTAGATTTTAAAAGTTATTTTCTAACTTTAGCAGCTAAATTTAATTAAAAAAGGCTTTTTATGAGTAATCAAAATGTAAGTTCTAGCGATATAAAACTAAAATTTTTAAAAGAATTATATAGCGTTTGTTTAAAACACGTTAAAATTATAATTCCAACAATTTCTATCTGTGCCTTTATATTATTTGCAGCTACACATGAGGTAGAAATTGCAAGTATTAGTGATGCTTTGAATTTGGGTGGTTTAGTTTTAGCGGTAACTGCTTCTATAATGGTAATAATTTCTCTGCTTATAATTGGTCTTGGTGTTCTTTTTGATGATGAGGATAAAAATGGTCTTTTGCAAAAAAAATACCCAGGATTTTATTGTACGTTTTTTAGCGTATCTGCTAGCATGACATTATTTACATTATCTTTACCGCTTTTAAAAATTTTTGTTATTCGTTTTTCAAATTTACGATATTTTTTATTAGCGGATATATTGCTAAGCTTTATAATTATCAATTTCCTTATATACTTTAGAAAAAATGAACGAGTGCAGATTATATTTATGATATTGTTTGTATCATTTTCTTTTATACTATGTAATATTTTTTTAGATACAGCCATAAAAGGCTTGGCTGCCTGGTTTTTTATAATGTCACTCTTAATAATATTTTTATTAACTATTTCAAATGTAAAAAGCATTAAAGATATTAAATGGATATTTTATTTTTCCTTAATTTTATTTTTTTCTTGTGGTTTTATTGTTTTTGCTGACTTTGGTGTAAAACTACTTAATATTGGCAACATAGACTACAAACAAATTATTCTGAGTTATGAAGCAAAGTTTACATTGCCTGAAGATATAACCTGCGATATAAATAATAAATTTGATGAGAATAAAACAACTTGCCAGTTTTTTGACAACAAAGTTATAAAAATTTATAATGTTAAAACAAATTTTATATCAAGCAAGACATATTTTTTAGAAACTAAAAATGGTAAAAAATTTCAAATAAGCAACGAGTTTTACAAGGGTTCTGAAAAATTTTAGTGAAAAGTAAATTAATTTTAAGAATGCTTTGAAATTTATTAGTTTGCAATTTCTAGCATTACGGCAAAGATAAAATTTATCAAATTTTAGCTATCCTAGTGCATTATTTTAAGACCAACTTACAAAAGGCGATTAATTATGATTTTTAAAAATATTGTTGAGAGTTTTGCTGTAAATTACGCTCATAATTCTATACAAAAATCGCTATATAACGAATTTAACATAGACATTTTAAACACGACTTACACCAAAACTCCAAAAAAAGACAAAAAATATATGCTCTACGCGCACGTGCCATTTTGTCACACATTTTGCCCGTATTGCTCGTTTCACAAGTACCACTACGAGCAGGAGCTTGCGAAAATTTACTTTGAAAATTTACGCGAGGAGATGAGGCAGATAAAAGAGGCTGGCTTTGACTTTACATCGCTTTATGTGGGTGGCGGCACGACGCTTATAAACGAGCCAGAGCTTGAAAAAACGCTAAAACTCGCAAAAGATCTCTTTAGCATCGAAGAAATTTCAGCAGAGAGCGACCCAAATCACATCTCGCCAGAGAGCCTAAGCCGTTTTGATGGGCTCATCAACCGCTTAAGCGTAGGCGTGCAAAGCTTTGATGATGAGACTTTAAAAAGAGTTGGTAGATATGATAAATTTGGCTCGGCCGAGGAGACAAAAAGAAAGATAGAGCAGGCTCTTGGCAAGATCCCAGTTATCAGCCTAGATCTCATCTTTAACCTGCCAAATCAAACAAAAGAGCAGTTAATAAACGACATAAACGTCGCAAAATCAATATCTCCGCAGCAGATCACCTTCTATCCGCTCATGAAATCAGAGCTAACAAGAGAGAACATCGCTCGCGCACTTGGCGTCTCAAACGTTGATAATGAGCGCGAATTTTACGAGATCATCGTGAGCGAATTTGCTAAGGGTGGCTACAGGCAAAGCAATGCCTGGGCATTTTCAAATGAAAAAAGCGCAGACCTTCGCGACGAATATGTAGGCTCAAATTTAGAGTACGTGGGCGTTGGTAGTGGCGCGTTTAGCTTCCTTGACGGTGAGCTTGTGATAAATGCCTTTAACCTACTTGACTACGGCAGAAAGGTCAAAGAAAGACAAAGCCCAGTCATCGCAAAATGCGCATTTAGCAAAAAAGAGAGACTAAAATATACATTTTTAACAAGGCTTTTTGACGGTGCTGTGGATATCAAAACCTACAACGAGCAAAACGATGCAAACATCAACAAAGACCTATTTGTCGAGCTTAGCTTGCTAAAACTTGTAAATGCGATCTACGAAGAAAATGGCGTTATCAAGCCAACATTTTTTGGCAAATACATCTGCGTCGTGCTCATGCGTGACTTCTACGCTGGCATGGACAAGGTGCGCGCGATATTTAAGGATGACGCGAAGATCAAACGCAGCAAGGTGCTTCACATCATGAGTGAAAATACCGAGCAAAAATTTGATCAAAACATCATCCAGCCACGTGCTGCCATGTAATGCTTGCAAATTTAATAAAAAGCAATCTTTTTTCAATAATCAAAATAGTGATCCTGACGCTTGCCTTTAGCGGGCTTGGCGTCTGGACGCTCTCTTTTATCAACAATGAACTTGTAAATTTAAAAGAATTTGACGCCTTTGTGGCGGTTAAATTTATAGCTATCTTGGTCTTATTTTTCATAAGCGCCATCGCTGCAAACATCTCACTCACAAATTTTGGACATAAATTTATCTATGAGCTTAGATATCAAAGCGTAAAGCAAATTTTAGACACGCCAAATAGCGTGATAAACGAGATCGGCAAGGCAAAGATTATAGCAAGTCTAAACAACGACATAAAAACGATCACATTTGCCTTTATGAGCGCTACTGGCTTTATACAAAGCCTAGTTTTCATCATCTGCGCAAGCATCTATCTTTGCGTGATCGCGCCAAAAGTTTTTATATTTCTAGCCGTTTGGATCGGCGCAACACTCGTTATAAACACGCTTTTGATGAAAAAGATCCACTTTTACTTCAAAGAGTCCAGGACGCAAGATGACGCGCTGCAAAAGCACTATGACGACATCGTCGAGGGGCACAGAGAGCTAAGTCTAAATAGAGTAAGAGCAAGTGTCTGCTTTGATGAACTAAATTTGACAGGCGACAAAAAGCGCCAAAGCATGGTAAAAGCTGACGTATTTCACGCGCTAAGTGATAATTTCACAAATGTGATGCTCCTTGGTTCAGTCGGACTTTGCGTATTTTTGTGCGTGGCATTTGGCTGGGCGAGCCTGCAAACGGCGCTTAGCATAAGCCTTACGATACTATTTTTAAGAGGCTCATTTATGAGTATGGTTGGCTCCATACCAGCCGCACTTAGCGCAAAAGTGAGCTTAGAGAAGATAATGAACTTAAATTTAAATGAATTTAAAGAAGGCTTTAAATTTGATGATAGCCTAAGCGATGAGTGGCAAAGTATCAGGCTAAAGGATATAAATTTTAGCTACGACCACGGCAAATTTAGCTTAAATGATGTAAATTTAGAGATCAAACGCGGCGAGATAACATTTATCATCGGTAAAAATGGCAGTGGTAAAAGCACGCTTATAAACATTCTTTGCGGACTTATCCGCCCAAGTAGCGGTGAAATTTACCTTGATAGCACAAAGATAGATGAGGCAAATTTACAAAGCTATCAGGCAAAGATAAGCGCTATTTTTGCTGATTTTTATCTATTTTCGCAAACACTCTCTCGTGATGGCTTTGCCAGCCAAAGCGATATAGAGGAGCTCTTGGCTCTGCTTGAGATCGATAAAAAGGTAAGTGTTGTTGATAATAAGCTTAGCACCACGCAGCTCTCAACCGGCCAGCGAAAGCGCCTAAGCCTGCTAATAGCCATCTTAGAGCACCGCTCTATCCTTATCCTTGATGAGTGGGCGGCCGATCAAGAGCCGCTATTTAAGCGTAAATTTTACAAAGAAATTTTGCCATTTTTGCAAAGCAAGGGCATAAGCGTTATTGCCGTGAGCCACGATGATAGCTACTTTGACGTGGCAACTAGGATCATTTTAGTAAAAGATGGCTTTGTGTGCGAGCTTGATGAGGCAGAGCGTGCCAGCGCCGCAAAAGATGCCGTCGAAAAGATAAAATAAAGAGTAATTTTTACACAAAAATATAATACCTTCGTCACTCTTGAGCTATTTCAAGCTCAAATAAATTTAAATTTAGTAGAATTTTGAAAATTTCATAAAGGCAGAGGCATGTCACACTCAGAGCTTGGTAGCAGTTATCTTGGCGCTTTCATCATACTTTTGCTAGCTACTTGTTCGTTTAGTTTGATAACATTTTTATCTTCAAAGATAGGCAAAAAGCTAGCCAACCGCAACACCGAGCGCCTAAAAGTGGGCTTTTACGAGTGCGGACCGACAACCGTAAAACAGCCAAATAAGATAAATATTCACTATTTTTTTTATGGAATTTTATTTATTTTATTTGACGTTGAGGTCATTTTTATGTATCCGTGGGCGGTGGATTTTAGGCTGCTTGGGCTATTTGGGCTCATTGAGATGCTGCTTTTTGTGGCGATCTTACTTATCGGCTTTGCTTACGCTTGGCAAAAAGGGGTCTTTAAATGGCAAAGCATCAGATAAACTACGCTGCAAATGGCGGTCTGCCAGTGGTTTTGACAACCGTTGATAAGCTCGTGCAGTGGGGCAGGAGCAACTCGCTATGGGCTCTTAGCTATGGGCTTGCTTGCTGTGCGATCGAGATGATGGCAAGTGGCGCTAGTAGGTATGATTTTGATAGATTTGGCACCATTTTTAGGGCTAGCCCAAGGCACTCGGAGGTGATGATCATAGCTGGCACACTAACTAAAAAGCACGCTGAATTTACAAGGCGCCTTTATGATCAGATGCCTGAGCCAAAGTGGGTCATCTCGATGGGTAGCTGTGCAAACACTGGAGGCATGTTTAACACCTACTCAACCGTTCAAGGCGTAGATCGCATAATACCTGTTGATATCTACATCCCAGGCTGTGCCCCGCGTCCAGAGACGCTTCAGTACGCACTTATGATGCTTCAAAAAAAGATAAGAAAACAAAGTGCATTTAGGGCGCAAAAGCCAAGAAAGCTTGAGATATGAGAGAGTATAAGCCAAAAAACGACTTGCAAAAAAAGCAGTATTACAGCGAGAAATTTTATATCGCCAAGCAGACGCCAAAAGAGGCAGCAAGTGGCTCTAAATTTGACGAAGAGCTAGCTGTTTTAGAGCAAAGCGGAGTGGAAATTTTATCTAGCTACGTGGAGTTTGAGCAGCTTGTTCTCTACGTAAATTCAAGTGAAAATTTTAAAGCACTTGAAACGTTAAAGAAATTCGGATATGAACAGCTTTGCGAGCTTGCGGCGGTTGATCTTATAGCACAAAAAGGTGGATATGAGGTCTTTTATCAGCTTCTTAGCATCACTAAAAATAGGCGCACACGAGTAAAGTGCTTTGTTAAAAAGGACGAAATGCTAAAAAGCGTTTGCGAGCTTTATAAAAGCGCAAACTGGGCGGAGCGCGAGATGTATGATCTAAGTGGCGTTCTTATCAAAGATCATCCAAATTTAAAGCGCCTCATCATGCCAGATGACTGGCATTCGCACCCACTACTAAAAAGCTATCCGCTAGTTGGCGACGAGGCTGCTAAATGGTACGAGGTGGATAAAATTTTTGGGCGTGAATTTAGAGAGCAGATCGGCGAAGAGAACCGTGATCCAGCCTTTGTGGACGAGAAAGATACCTTCGGATTTTCACGTGTGTTTGATGAAAATGAAGACTACGAGTATCAAGAAGAAGGCGGTGTGAAATTTGTCAAAAAGGCTAAATTTAACCAAAGCCAGATAGTAAAGGAACGACCTTGAGCCAAGCACCAAACCGCTTAAAACCATTTTTTGAAAATTTAGAATTTGAGCAAAATGACGGCAAGATGATACTAAATTTTGGCCCGCAGCACCCAAGCGCACATGGACAGCTAAAGCTCGTGCTTGAGCTTGACGGAGAAAAGGTCGTGCGCGCTATGCCAGAGGTTGGCTTTATGCACCGAGGCGTTGAAAAGATGGCTGAAAATATGACCTATCAGGAGTTTATCCCAGTAACTGACAGGGTGGATTACATCGCCTCAAGTGCGAATAACTACGCATTTTGCGCGGCTGTGGAGAAGCTTTGCGCCATAGAAGTGCCTCGCCGTGCGCAGATCATTAGAGTGATGCTTTTGGAGCTAAACCGCATCAGCTCGCACCTTTTGTTTTTAGCCACACACGCCCTTGACGTGGGGGCAATGAGCGTCTTTTTATACGCATTTAGAGAGCGCGAATACGTCCTTGATCTCATAGAAAAATACTGCGGCGCAAGGCTAACTCATAGCTCCATAAGGATCGGTGGCGTGCCGCTTGATCTGCCTGATGGCTGGTGCGAGGAGCTACTTAAATTTTGCGAGAAATTTCCAAGCGACATCACGCTTTATGAAGATCTGCTAAGTGAAAATAGAATTTGGCAAGCAAGACTTATTGACGTGGGCGTAGTTAGCAAAGAACTAGCCCTTAGTAGCGGCTGCTCTGGCGTCATGCTAAGAGCAAGTGGCATCGCGCGCGACATCAGAAAAGAAGAGCCATATCTCATCTATGACGAGCTAGAATTTGACGTGCCTTACGCCACCAAGGGCGACTGCTACGCGAGATACCTACTTTATATGAAAGAGATGCGAGAATGCGTGAAAATTTTAAAGCAGTGCGTTAGTAAGTATCAGACAAGTAGCCCCGCTATCATCGCCGACGCGCCAGAGTATGTTAGCGCCTCAAAAGAGCAGATAATGAGCCAAAATTACTCATTAATGCAGCATTTTGTGCTGATAACTCAGGGGCTAAAGCCACCAAAGGGTGAAATTTACTTTGCTAGTGAGTCGCCAAAGGGCGAGCTTGGAATTTATATAAACTCAGACGGCAGCGCAAGCCCGTACCGCCTAAAAATTCGCACTCCAAGCTTTTGGCACTGCGCTATTTATGAAGATATGCTAGTTGGGCAGTATGTGGCAGATGTCGCTGCGATAATAGGCAGCACAAATATCATCTTAGGCGAGGTTGATAGATGAGAAGGGTCGATCTTAGGCATCTAAAGGGCGAGTTTTTGAGCACTCTTGGGCAGCAGATAAAGGCTAGCGAGCCAGGCGAAGTGGTGATATTTTTGTTTGAGATAGGCGATTACAGCGGCGTGGAGAAGGCTGTAAATTTGGCTTATAACCTAAACTGTGAGGTGATGAACTCGCTTAAATTTAACCAAGTTGATTGGGCATTAACGATAAAAAAGGGCAAGATATGAAATTTAATGATCTAATAGCAGGCAAGAGCCTAAGTATCGCAAATTTACTAAGTTTGAGCGACGAAAATTTAGCAAAAAAGATAAAAGAACACGAGTTTAAATACATCTCATGCTTTGAAGATAACGAGCTTGGCGGCGAAAATTTGATCCGCTGCGAGATAGGATCGATCAGCTACGTCTTAGCGCTTCTTTGTAAGTATGCAAATTTGGTGCAAAATGAGTTTTTTGACGAGCTTGATGATGGGCTGATAAGTGGCGAGTGCAACGTGGGCGAGGAGGAGTTTGAGGAGCTTGGCGAGTGGATAAAGGACGTTAAAAACGTGATCATCGATGACTCGCTCTTTACTCATCCAGATAAAGATGCGATATTTTGGTTACTTGAAATTTTAGGTAAAAATGTCGTCTTAGCAGGCAGCGAGGTCAAAGAATTTGTGAGCGTCAAAGAAGTAAGCGAGCTAAGAGAGCTTGAAAATTTTGACGGAGCGGTCGTTTATCTAAACAAAAACGCAAGCGATGAGATCATTGGTGGCGTGCAGTTTGGCATCGTGGCAAAGGCAAAGGATGGCGAAACCTTAAATTTAAAGGCAAAAGACTTTAGGGTGAGTGCTAAATTTAGGCTTAATCCGTCGCTAAAAGGCACGGTTGCCCTGCTTGGCGCAAAAGAGTTTGATGGATATGCATTTAAACAAGTAGTAGTTAGCAAATGAAAATCACCATAAACGATCAAATTTTAGAGGCAAACGAGGGCGAGAGCATCCTAAACATCGCAAGGGCAAATGGCATCTACATCCCTGCGCTTTGCTACCTTAGCGGCTGTTCGCCAACGCTTGCTTGCAGGCTTTGCATGGTCGAAGCAAACGGCAAAGTGGTCTATAGCTGCAACGCCAAAGCCAAAGAGGATATGCAAATTTACACAAATACGCCAGAGATCGCTGCCGAGCGAAATGCGATCATGCAGACCTACTGCGTCAATCACCCCCTTCAATGCGGCGTTTGCGATAAAAGTGGCGAGTGTGAGCTGCAAAATTTGACAACGCATTTAAATGTAAATGAGCAAAAATTTGCCATAGAGGACACGCATAAACCGCACAAAAAATGGGGGCTCATAAACTACGACCCAGCCCTTTGCGTGGTCTGCGAGAGGTGCGTGACGGTTTGCAAAGATAAGATCGGAGAAAGTGCGCTAAAAACGGTGCCAAGAGGCGTTGAAGTGCCAAAAGAGCTAAAAGATAGCATGCCAAAAGATGCCTACGCCGTATTTAGCAAGATGCAAAAGAGCCTAATTGGCCCAAGCGTTGGCGCAAATTTGGACTGCTCGTTTTGTGGCGAATGTATAAGCGTTTGCCCTGTTGGAGCGCTTGTTAGCTCAAATTTTCAGTACAGCTCAAACATCTGGGAGCTAAGCCGTGTCCCAGCGGCAAATCCGCACCAAAGCGACTGCGAGCTCATTTTTTATGACGTAAAAGAAAAAAGCACTAGCGATAGAAGCAAGCAAATTTACCGCGTTAGCAACGACTTTCACTTTGGCGAGATAAGTGGGGCTGCTAGGTTTGCCTACGACTTTCACAACGAAAATGCCCGTAAAAATGAGACGAAATTTAACGAGCTCATCTCAAATTTTAAAAACGGCAATATAAAAAATATAAAATTTAATAGCTTCATAACAAACGAAGAGGCACTTATTTTGGAGCGCTTGAGGGAGAAATTTGACCTAAATTTACTAAACGATGAGGCTTTTAAATTTCAAAATTTCTTAAATATTTTTAGCGAATTTAGCGGTCTTAGCTCATATAACGCAGACTATGAGAGCCTAAAAAATAGCGACTTTATCATTTCTGCTGGTAGCTTCTTACGCCACGAGAGCCCAGTAACAAGCTATAAGCTAAATAACGCCCTTAAGATGAATAAAGCTAGTGGAATTTACTTTCATCACATCGCTGATGAGGTCGTGAAGAAATTTTCAAAGAATTTCGCCTGTGTGAGTCATGAGGCTGGGGATTTGGAGCAAATTTTACTCTTTGTGCTTAAAAACTGGGGCAAAAATTTACCAGCAGCACTTCAGACTAGACTTGAAAATTTTGAAGAGTGCTTTGGCTTAGAGATAGCCGCCTTGATCGAGGGCAAGACTAAATTTACGCTCATTTTGGGTAGCGACTTTTACGCTCATGAAAATACAAATTTACTTGCAGCCCTTGCTGGAGTGATCGCAAGAGCTACGCCTTTTGCTGTGATGCTCATACCACCTCGCACAAATTCGCTTGGCGTGGCTAAAATTTGTACGCTCTCAAGCGAGAAAAAGCCTGGCAAGACGCTAGGATACAATGAAATGGGTGAGTTTAAATTTAGCATTTTTGAGGGCGACCTTGACGCTGGTGCGCTAAATCAGCAAGAGGGCACATTTACAAGCATAAATAACGAAGTAGTGCCGACAAATGCGGCTTTGGCTCATAATGGCTACTTCTTAAACGATATCGCAAATGCGCTTGGGCTAGTGGCTAAAAATACGATCGACTATACAGCCCAGCTACCAAAAGAGAAGGGTTACAATGGCGTTAAATTTGATGTTTTAGAAAATTTTTACGCAAATGACGGCGCAAGCCACAGAGGCTACAAGCTTGAAATTTCAAATTTCACGCCAAAAGATGATGTAGAGCTACTTTTTAAAGAGCAAAGTGAGCTAAATTTAAAAGAAGACGAGGCGCTAATAAGCTTTGCAAATCCTATAAATTTGCCTTCATTTTTTTCAAACTATGCCAGTCAGACCGCAAAGCGCGCGAAACTTTACGCAAGTAGCGAGTTTATGGCTAAATTTGAAATTTCACAAAACGAAGCTGTCATTTTAGAAAAAAATGGGCAAAAGCTTGCCATTTGCGTGGAGCTTGATAGCGAGCTAGGAGGCGTGGCAGCCTATCTTGGCGACTACGACGAGAAGCTTGATGTAAGCGCCATTTTTGAGAGCAATTGCTACGCAAGCGTAAAAATAATAAAGGCAGAGAATGAGTGAAATGCTATTTTTTGTGATAACAACTATTGTTAAAGCAGTCGTCATCTTGGCCGTCATGGCTAGCCTCGCTGGGCTTGCGACCTACGCCGAAAGAAAGGTGCTAGCCTACATGCAGCGCCGTGTGGGACCTGATATGGTGGGACCTGCTGGCGTGCTTCAGATCGTGGCTGACATGATAAAGCTCTTTACAAAAGAGGACATCGTCCCAGCAAATGCAAATAAATTTATATTTCTTATCGCCCCTCTAATCTCTGCTATCGCGGCATTTGCAGCGCTTGCGCCTGTGCCATTTTTGCCGGAGTTTGAGGTTTTTGGGCATACGATTAGACCGATACTTGCAGATATAAACGTGGGCGTTTTATATATCGCTGGCGTGGCAGCAGTTTGTGTCTTTTCGCCACTTGCAGCAGGTCTTGCAAGCTATAATAAATTTGCACTAATCAGCGCCGCTCGTGCAGTCGTGGCGCTGATTAGCTTCGAAGTGGTCGCTGGCATGGCACTTTTAAGCGTTGTCATGGTGACTAGCTCACTCTCGCTAGTTGATATAAATAACTACCAAAAAGGCATCTTTAACTGGCTCATCTTCAAGCAACCCCTTGCTTTCGTGCTTTTTGTGATGGCAAGCTTTGTTGAGTGCAACAGAACGCCATTTTGCCTAACAGAAAACGAGACCGAGATCGTAGCAGGCTATGGCACTGAGTATAGCGGCATGAGATGGGCGATGTTTTTTATCGGCGAATACACCAACATGATCGCAGCAAGCATCATTATCACGCTTTTGTTTTTGGGCGGTTTTAATGAGTTTTTATTTATCCCAGGTGCTTTGATGATCATCTTAAAATCAAGCCTAGTATTTTTCTTTTTTCTTTGGACGAGGGCGTCGTGGCCGCATCTAAGGGTCGATCAGCTTAGCATGCTTTGCTGGAAAATTTTACTTCCGCTTGGCATCTTAAATGTCGTAATCACCGGCTTTGCACTACTTATCTAAGGCGTAAAATGAGCGAGAAAAGATATATTTTGATAGACGAAAAGATAGAGCCAAAAGGGGCATTTGATAAATTTAAGCACTTCATCGCCGCTACTTTTAAGCTTGATCTTTTGGTGGGGCTAAAGATCACGCTAAAGCAGATGCTCTTTAGCAAGTCGCACACTCTAAAGTACCCTATGCAAAAGATGGAGCTAAACGCCAGATATAGGGGGATTCACAGGCTTTTAAAATTTGTTGAAAGCGAAAATGAGCGCTGCATAGGCTGTGGATTATGTGAGAAAATTTGCGTTAGCAACTGCATCTCGATGAAGACTTCGCTTGGCGAGGATGGTCGTAAAAAGGTCGCAAGCTACACGATAAATTTAAGCAGGTGTGTCTATTGCGGATTTTGCGCTGATGTCTGCCCTGAGCTTGCCATAGTTTGCGGGCAAGAGTATGAGGTCGCAAGTAAAAATAAAATCCTTTTTGGCACAAAGGCTGAGTTTTTAACAGATGATAAATTTTTAAAAGATCAAACCGAGTTTGAGGGCTATGGCGCACTACCTAAAAATGCCAATAGTCTAGTGAAAAAGACGCCAAATGCGCTTACAAATGAAGATAAGGCAGAAGTGATGGATATAAATTTAAAAGGGTCAAGCGATGTATGAGAGCTTTGCATTTTATCTTTTTAGCGCCCTTATATTAGTTAGTTTTTCTTTTAGCGTGCTTTGCAAGAACGCCCTAAATGCGGTCTCTGCGCTAGCTGCTGGCATGGTTTTTATCTCGGCTATATTTTTCTTGCTTGGGGCTGAGTTTTTAGGCGTGGTGCAAATCGTCGTCTATACAGGTGCGGTGGTCGTTTTATACGCATTTGCGATGATGTTTTTTGACACCAGCAAGGAGTGCGAGCCAAAAAGTAGCAAAAAAGCAAAGATCATCGTCTATCTTCTAAGCAGCTTCATAGCGCTTCTTTTGATATTTATCTTTTTAGCGCCGATCTATAGCGCTAAGCAAGAGGTGGTAAATTCTACCCTCGCTAATCTTGGCAACATCGAAGCGGTTGGAATTTTACTCTTTAGCAAGTATCTGCTGGCCTTTGAGATGTGCGCTATCATGCTACTTGTGGCGATGGTGGCTGGCATCATCTTGATACATAAAGACCTAGACGCGCAAAGCAAATTTGAGGAGATGCTATGATAGGCCTTACTCACTACCTCATCCTAGCAAGTCTAGTCTTTGTCATAGGGCTTGTTGGCATAATGAGAAGAAGAAATTTGATAATGCTATTTTTCTCAAGCGAAATTTTACTAAACTCAGCAAACATCGCACTTGCAGCCATCTCAAAATACTACTTTGACCTAACTGGGCAGATCATCGCTTTTTTCATAGTAGCTATCGCCGCTAGCGAGGTCGCTGTTGGACTAGGTCTTCTCGTGCTTTGGTATAAAAAGACTGGCAGTATCAGTTTAGATTCGATGACAAATATGAAAGGCTAAGAGATGATTTTATTTTGTATTTCGCTATTTTTCCCGCTTCTTAGCTTCATCATAGCTGGTATCTTTTCGCATAATAGTAGTAAAAATTTATTTATCGGTCTTTTTTGCTCGCTTCTCATGATCGTTAGCGCCACAGCTTCACTCATGCTAACGGCTAGTCTTAGCGTAGATGAGCCACTAAATTTAACCCTAAAAGAGTTTATAAACTTAGGCTCGCTCGATCTTAGCTTTAGCTTCTACCTTGATGCGATCAGCCTTGTGATGCTTAGCACCGTGGGCGTGGTCGCTAGCATCGTGCATATCTACTCCATTGGCTACATGAGAGATGACGCGAGTTTTAACCGCTTTTTTAGCTACTTGGGGCTCTTTGTCTTTTGCATGAACGTCCTTGTCTCAAGCGATAACTTCATAGGGCTCTTTATCGGCTGGGAGGGCGTTGGACTTTGCTCGTGGCTGCTCATTGGCTTTTGGTATAAAAGACCTAGCGCAAACGTCGCTGCAAACGAGGCTTTCGTGATGAACAGAGTGGCTGATCTTGCCATGCTTGTTGGCATCTTTTATATATTTTATAGCTTTGGCTCGCTTAAATTTAGCGAGGTTTTTAACGCTAGAAGCGACCTTTCTGGGCTAAATTTGGGCATCATCGCCACACTTCTTTTTATAGGCGCCATGGGTAAAAGCGCGCAGTTTCCATTTCACACATGGCTTGCAAATGCCATGGAGGGACCAACTCCGGTTTCTGCACTCATCCACGCTGCGACCATGGTAACAGCTGGCGTCTATCTAGTCATACGCGCAAATTTCATCTTTGCAAATGTGCCCGAAGTATCGCACTTTATCGCCTGCCTTGGCGCATTTGTAGCGATTTTTGCCGCAAGCATCGCGCTAGTGCATAATGACCTTAAAAAGATAGTCGCCTACTCGACGCTTTCGCAGCTTGGCTATATGTTTGTAGCGGCTGGTCTAGGCGCTTACAAGATCGCACTTTTTCACCTTGTCACGCATGCATTTTTCAAGTCGCTTCTCTTTTTATGCGCTGGCAACGTTATGCACGCGATGAATGATGAGCTAAATATCAAAAAGATGGGCGGACTTTATAAATTTATGAAGCCAACAGCACTACTTTCTATCATCGCAAGCTGCGCACTGGCTGGATTTTATCCATTTGCTGGCTTTTTTTCAAAAGATAAAATTTTAGAGGTCGCCTTTAGTGAAGATCAAATTTTGTGGGTCGTCTTGCTCTTTGGCGCGGTGCTTACGGCATTTTATAGCTTTAGACTTGTCATGCTAGTCTTTTTTGCAAGGCCAAAGAGTGATGAACACGCACATGAAGCCAAAAGCTACATGCTTGTTGGCATGAGCGTACTTGGTGTGCTCTCAGTCATCAGTGGCTTTTTTTGGAGCAACTTTAGTGAGTTTTTAAGTAACAGCCTTGGTGATTTTAAGCTAAATTTATCTCACAGCAGTGAAATTTTCTTACTCGTTTTAACACTTGGCTTAGTTCTTGCAAGCGCTGGCTTTGCTGTGTTTGCTTATAAAAAAGAAATTTTTAAAGAGAGCATTTGCGAAAGTAGAGTTTATAAAATTTTGCAAAATGCCTACTTTATACCAAAATTTTATGAGAAATTTTTTATAAATGGCTACGCTTTAATCTCTAAAATTTGTAAGAAATTTGATGAAATGATAATCGACCAAAGTGTCGATTTTGTCGCACTTTTGGTTACTAAATTTGCATATCTTGCAAACAAGATGCAAAGCGGAGATCTAAGCGTCATGCTTAGGTTTATGGTCGCAGGATTTGCCTTGCTTTTAAGCTTTATATTTTTATTAAACGGAGCCAAATAATGCTAAGTGTCATCATATTTTTCCCAGCAATAAGCGCAATACTTGGCTTTTTGATAGAAAATAAAAGCATCAAATTTTATGGAGCAAGCATTGCGCTAATCGAGCTTTTGCTTGCCATTTTTATCTGCTTAAATGTCGATTTTCAGGGTTATGACTTTGTTTTAACGCATCAAGTCTCGCTCATACCAAGCCTAAATATCAGCTATTTTGTGGGCATCGACACCATTTCGCTTGTGCTTATAGTCCTTAGCGCATTTATGAGCTTCATCTCTATCGCAGCCCTTAGTGATGATGGAAATTTAAAGCACCTTGTTATTAGTGTACTCTTTTTAGAGAGCACGATGATGGGCGTCTTTAGCGCGCTTGATATGATCTTGTTTTACAGCTTTTGGGAGCTTAGCCTCATACCACTTCTTTACATCATCGGCGCATTTGGCAGTAAAAATAGAATTTACGCTGCGATTAAATTTTTCATCTACACATTTTTAGGCTCTGTCTTTATGCTAGTGGCGATCATTTTTATCGGCTATCTGTGCTATCAAAAAAGCGGCGTATTTAGCTTTAACTTGCTTGATTGGTACAAGCTTGGCATCGGAGAAAATGCTCAAATTTGGCTATTTTTAGCATTTTTCTTCGCTTTTGGCGTGAAAACTCCGCTATTTCCATTTCACACGTGGCTACCTTACGCGCACGGACAGGCTCCGACTATCGGCTCGGTGCTGCTTGCTAGCGTGCTTTTAAAGATGGGCACTTACGGCTTTGTGAGATTTTCACTTCCACTTTTTCCAGACGCGAGCCTACTTTTAAGTGGCTTTGTCTGCGTCATAGCTATCATCATGATCATCTACGCAGCCCTAGTTGCCTACGCGCAAAGCGATATGAAGCAAGTGATCGCTTATAGCTCCATTTCACACATGGGCGTCATCATGCTTGGCATCTTTTCACTAAATTTAATAGGCCTTGGCGGCTCAATATTTTTAATGATAAGCCACGGCATCGTTAGTGGCGCTTTGTTCTTGTTAGTTGGCGTCATCTACGAGAGAGCTCACACAAAAGAAATTTGCGAATTTGGCGGCCTTGCCAAGGTGATGCCAAAATACGCGCTTGTGTTTTTTATAGCAACGCTTGCAAGTATCGGCCTGCCACTAACGATTGGCTTTGTGGGCGAGTTTTTGAGCCTGCTTGGCGTATTTAAGCTAAACAAGCTCTTTGCGCTACTTGGTGGCTTTAGCATCATCGTGGGCGCTGTTTATATGCTAGTACTTTATAAAAGGGTCTTTTTTGGCGAATGCAAGGAGAAAAATTTAAGCCTAAAAGATCTAAATTTTAAAGAGTTAGCCGCTCTTGTGCCACTTTGCTTGCTCATAATCGCTCTTGGTATCGCACCAAATTTGATACTAAAACCGCTTGAGCCAAGCGTGCAAAATATCATAAGCAAAATGCAAACTAGAGCTGTAAATAGCGGCACAAAGGATAAAATTTCATCTTTAAACGGCGGGAGCAAACTATGAACGAAATAGCCTTTTTAGACCTCAACGAGATCTCTTTGCAATCACTCTCGCCGATGCTTAGCATGATGGTTTTTGCGCTTTTTATCCTCATAGTTGGAGCGATAAAAAAGGATCTTTCGAGGAATTTCTACTGCGTATTTTGCATCATCGCTATATTTGTAAATTTAGGCATTACGCTTGATTTTAACGGGCTTAGCCTAAGCTTTTGGGATATGCTTTTAGTCGATGGAATTTCTATCATCTCGCAGATCATTATCCTAATCGCCTCAGCCCTTTTTATCCCTCTTGCACTTAGCACAAAAGAGTATTTTGAGTATAAAATTTACGAGTATTACGCGCTATTTTTGTTTATGATCGCTGGATTTTTGTTTATGGTGAGCTCAAACAACCTACTAATCATCTTTCTAGGCCTTGAGATCAGCTCGCTTTGCCTCTACACCCTAATCGCCCTTCACAACAAGGCAAAAAGCGTCGAGGCTGCCATCAAATACTTCGCGATGGGCTCGCTCTCGGCTGGTTTTTTTGCGATGGCGATAGCGATGTTTTATCTGGCAACAAACTCAATAGACATCGCTCGTATCGGCGTTGTCATAAAAGATCTTAGCCTAAATCAAAATTTAATAATCCTTCTTGGCTGCGTTTTCATCGCTTCAGCCATTGGTTTTAAGCTCTCGCTCATACCATTTCACACATGGATACCAGACGTTTATGAGGGCTCAAATGCCCCGCTAGCAGGCTATATGTCGATCGTGCCAAAGGTTGCTGGATTTATCGTCGCGTTAAGAATTTTTGCGATGCTTGAGGGCTCTGGAATTTCATGGATAAAAGATATGCTCTACATCATCGCCGTGCTTACGATGAGCCTTGCAAACATCATGGCGCTAGTGCAAAAAGATGTCAAAAGGATGCTCGCCTTTAGCTCGATAGCTCACGCTGGTGTCGTGCTTTGTGCGCTTGTAGCAAATTCTCACGAGGCAAATGTCGCCTTGTTTTTCTACTGGATCATGTTTTTGTTTGCAAATTTGGGCGCATTTTCTATGCTCTGGGTGGCAAGGTGCGATGACGTCGTCTGCTGGGACAAGCGCTTTAAACATCCGTATGAGAAATTTTCAGGGCTTATTAAAATTTTGCCAAGTTATGCCGTGATAATGGGAATTTTCATGATCGCCCTTGCTGGCATACCACCTTTTAGCGTATTTTGGGGCAAGATGGTGCTTATCTCATCGCTCATAAAGTCTGATTACGTCGTGCTTAGCCTCATCATCATGATAAACTCTGCGATTGCGATTTATTACTACCTAAAGCTCATCGTCTTTATGTTTTTAAAAGAGCCTATCGTAAAAGATAAAAATATCTACATCTCAAATGTCTCGATGGCGCTAAAAGTGATCGTTGGAGTTGCCGTTGCTGGCACGGTCTTTGCCTTTTTATTTTCTGGAGCGATTTTGGAATTTATCGAGCATTTTGTCTTTGCTTCAGGATTTTAGAAAATTTAACTATAATGGCGGCATGAAAAAGCTCTTAACCATCTTATTTTTACCGCTTTATCTAACTGCTTTTAGCCTTAGCCTAAACAGTGGCGCAAACGCAAATAAGCCTTATAGCGTCCTTCAGCTAAGCGATGAGAAAGAATTTGAATGTGTGGAGCAAATTTTAGCCTATGATACGAAGCGCTACGTTTGTATGCTCGATGATGGGATATTGCCAAAGATCGAAGATACGACGCTACCTTTAATGGACATAAAATATAAAAAGCAAGACGGCAAGCTCTTCATCGTCATCATGCCAAAAGCGCCTTCAAAACTTCTAAATGTTCAAACTGAGCTTTACAGCAGTCCAAGCGTGCAAGATACGCCAAAGACAACCATTTCAAAGCACTTTAGCATCATCATCGACACTTCGCTTAGCGAAAATAACAAAAGAGTATCTGGGCTAAATTTTTCGCCTGATTTTAGAGATATGCTAAGTCCAAGCATCGGAGCGCTCGATCTTAACAAAGCGCCTATCGCTGGGCTTGATAGCAACGACATAGACATCTACATAAATATAAAAAGAGCTTACGAAAAGGGCGCTTATGAAAGCGTGGTAAAAGATACGCAAACAGCGATGAAAAGGCACCCAACCAGTCTTTTCTCAAGCGAGTTTTTGCTTTTTAGGCTAAGAGCGCTTGATAAAATTTTTGAGACAAAGAGTGAGTTTGAAGGGCTTGAGCCAAAAGATATCGTAAGCGAGGGCAGAGCCTGGATAAGGAAATTCCCTTCTGATGAGAACTATCCAGAGGTGCTATATCTCATCGCCAGAGCTTACCTCAAAGATAGCATCGCAAGTGATGCAAAATATATGCTTGACATACTAAGTGAAGAGCACGCAGAGTCTAAATTTACAAAGCTTGCCACGCTTGATTATGCTGACTACCTATATAAAATAGGCAGGCAAAAAGAGGCGCTAAGCGACTATGAAAAGGTGCTCTACTCGACAAATGACATCGACCTTGCAAGTAGAGCTGCACTAAGCCTAGCAGATGCAAATATCGATAAAGAGAAATTTGACGAGGCGAAGAAATTTGTACTAAAGATCGCAAATGCAAATGAAAAATTTTTCATGAACGATCCGACAAAATCGATGAATTTAGCCTATACATTTGCCAGCAAAGATATGCCAGATGTGGCTGCTAAAATTTATGAAATTTTGGTAAATAATAGCGATAGGACAAAGGATTTTTACGAGGCAGCATTAAAAAATTTAGCGCTAAATTTAGCCAAAACCAAAGATGAAAAAAGGGCGTATGAGTATCTAAACAGATACGAAAAAGAGTTTAAATATGGCGATTATATCGATGAGGTCGCTAAGGCAAAGGATGGGCTATTTTTTGAAGAGGACGACAAAAATGCCACCGCACTTCACGCAAGATATAAAGAGCTCATCGAAAAATACGCAGGCACAAATATCAGCCAAAAAGCGCTCATTAGCGAGCTCGAGCTTGATCTAAAAGAGCGTAAATTTGCCGATGCGCTAGCTTATAACAACCTCGCAAAAGATGAAAATTTAAGCCGGGCAATGGAGTTAGTAAATGAGGCTGCGCTTGAGCTAACAAAAGAGTTTTTCATCAAAGATGACTGCACGGCGGTTGTAAATTTACTCGAAAACTACGATGTGAGCAAGGTCTCTTTGCCACAGTTCAAGCTATTTAATTGCTACTTTAGAACGGCACGTTACAACGATGCGCTAGAGCTTGCCAAGGCGCATGTAAAGGATGAAAATTTAGAAGATAGAGTCGAGTGGCTGGTAAATTTGAGCAAAATTTTATATAAAAATAAAGACTACGAGCATGCGATCACTGCGGCAAATGACGCGCTCTCGCTTGGCTCAGCAGTCGAGTACTCGGATCCTACGCCATCGCTTTTTGATAGATTTTACTCGCTGCTTGCGCTAAAGCGCTTTACTGAGGCGGTCTCAACGATCAGTGCGATCGAGCAGCTAAGGGGGCAGGACTTTAAGATCATCGAGGCGTATGCGGCTATAAGTGACTATGCGATGAAGAGCAACGACTATGCTATCGCTGCAACCTACGCTAAAAAGGCGCTTGAGCTGCAAACTAGAGCTAAGATAAATACCTTTTCACCAAAGCTAAATTTTGACTACTCGGAGGCTTCACTAAAGACAGATAACCTTGACGAGGCGCTTGATGAGGCGAAATTTATACTAAATATGAAACTTGAGCCAGAAGACCGCTTGCATGCTCTAAATTTGGCAAGTGAAATTTACATCAGGCAAAAGCAGTATAAACTAGCTAAGGGCTATTTGGACGAGTGCGTTGGCTCAAATTTCACAAGCGCTTACAAAGATGCCTGCAAAGCCAAACTTGAGATGATAAAGTAAAACTTAGTGCTAAGTTTAAATGATCTTGAAAAAGAGTATCTGGGGCTTAAAAATATTTTATTTTTCTTTTAGCAAAAATTGTTATTCCTGCAATTTGTTATGATCGTAAGTACGATTTTAAGAATATTTTTTTAGGAGAAGATTATGGATAGCGGCGCAACGAAAAGTAGCGAGAATTTAGAAACGATAGCCTAAGTGGCGGTATGAAAAAAGGATATGTAGTATGAACGTTTTTTTAAATTTATGGTCATGAAAGGATAGGGATGATAGCACTGACATGGTTAACAAAATTTTGGTTTCTTTTATTGATAGCAGGTGTTATACTTTTGAACTCAGTTTATCTAAAAGGAAACTATTTAAAACATTTTTTTGATTTTGGAGAATTAAAAAGAATTGCTCAAAAGATAAAAGATGAATCTAATTATTTGGGGAAATCTGTTTATTGCTTTTTTGGTGCAATCGCATTATTTGCCTATGTATGTATTTATTTGGGATTGGTGGGTTTAACCCTAATGATTATTATTAAATAATGAGATAGAAATGAGTGATCAAAACAGAGCCGAAAAGATAGAAAAAGCTAGAAAAATGGCGGTAAGATTTTTAGGCAAGAATTAAATTTGCCACTAAGCAGATTGTGTACTTGATTGTGTTTTGCTTGTTGGGCTACAAAGTAAAAATGATTTGAATTTCTAAGAAATTTTGGCTTTAAATTTATAAGATTTAAAAATAAAATTTTATATTTTTTGCTTAGAAATAGCGGACAAAATAGCTTTAATTTGATTTAAAATTTAATTTTTTCTTGACATATAATAATGTTTTTTGTATAATCTCAATTCTTTTTTAAATAACTATGTCTTGCTAGCTCAGTCGGTAGAGCATCTCACTTTTAATGAGGGGGCCGTTGGTTCGAATCCAACGCAGGACACCATTTTTTGGGTTTATGACCCTTTCGTCTAGTGGCTCAGGACTCTACTTTCTCTGTGTAGAAACAGAGGTTCAAATCCTCTAAGGGTCGCCAGATATTTTAAATTTAGGTCGCTTAGCTCAGTTGGTAGAGCGCCACCCTTACAAGGTGGATGTCATAAGTTCGAGTCTTATAGCGACCACCATACTTTTAGGTGCAGCGGTAGTTCAGTTGGTTAGAATGCCGCCCTGTCACGGCGGAGGTCGCGGGTTCGAGCCCCGTCCGCTGCGCCATCTACTAAACCTTAGGTTAAGGTTCTTGATTCTATTTTTTCTTGTTTTTTTGAGTGATCAAATTAAATTTTAAGATTATAAGTTCTAAGATAACACTTTGTTATTGATATTTAATCTTGCCTCGTTAGCTCAGTTGGTAGAGCATATCACTCTTAATGATGGGGTCGTAGGTTCGAGACCTACACGGGGCACCATCTTTTGGCCCATTCGTCTAGCGGTTAGGACACCAGCCTCTCACGTTGGTAACACGAGTTCGAGTCTCGTATGGGTCACCATTTTTCTTATAAATTTAACTCAAATTTTGAAAAATTGACTAAATTTGAACAATAAATATTTTAAGTTTTAATAAGCTGCACGTATTTTGCTGTCTAAATTCTAAAAATTTGCAAAAAGTCATTTTTATGAAAAGGTAAATTTGTGCTAAAAACTACCAGAGTTGCCCACATATAAAGCAATGAAGCACTCGTTTTTTTGCAGTAAAATGAATTTTGTAAAAGGTTTTAGACAAAATAGATCAGTAAATTTAAAAAAATAGAGATTGTAAATAACGATGAAATTATGACCGCTGGAGTTTATCGTTTCTATTAAATCTTTTAAAAATATACAAATTTTAAAATTTAGCTGCAACATAAATTTGCTGATTTTGTCTTGATAAATTTGACTTATAAGATAAAAAGAGTAGGGCGCATTTGACTACGCCCTTTGGTAAATTTTAAATTTAATCTATTTTAGCTCAAACGCAAGCGTTGCAGCGATCGTCTCATCGTCGCAAATTTTTGAGTTAGCAAATGGCATTTTGTGCACTGTTTGTAGCAGCCATTTACCAGGTTTAAGCGCAAGTACTTCTATCGTACCATCTGGCTCAGTTTCTCCGTGAAATGCGCTTTTTTCTTTCAAAAAGCCATCAAATGTTCCATCAAGTGTAGCATTTTCTAAAGGTTTGCCTTCAAATAGAATTTTCACTTTAAATGGCACGCCAACTTTGAAATTTGCTGGATTGTCAAGCGGAACTATCTCTAGGCGTTGGTTGGACGGCTTTGTGACTGAGCCATCTTTTGTGTTTTTATTTATGACGCCTTTTGCGCTCATGCTTGCTTTTTTGCAGTATTTGGCGTCTTTGATATCTTCTTTGGTTTTGCCCATGTGCCATGTGCCATCGCCTGCTTTTGTCCAAAACGTAGGCTTGTACTCGCCAGCTATAAGGTATGAGCCGTCCTCTAGTTTGGCTCTTTCATAATGGTAGTTTTCGCCGCTTTGCTTTAGGCTCAGTTTCTCGCCATTTTTGTTTATAATGTATGGGGCTTCAAATAGTCCGGTCTTGTTGTCTGGGATCTTTTCAACAGTTGGGAAGTCGTCTGCGTAGCCGATATCAACGCTTGTTGCCTCTTTGCTGCTTCCAAAAAGCCAAAATTCGTGAGCTAAAGAGTGGCTGCTAAGTGCTGCCAAAGCCAAAAGTGCAAATAAATGCTTGTTCATTACCTATCCTTTCAGATTAAATTGTCTATTTTCTATTTCTAATATATGTCACAAAAATATTGTTAAATTTTTATATATCTAAATTTTGCTAATTTTTAGAAAATTTAGTAATCAAAACCAAATTTATCTTATTAAATTTATAAAAAAT
>NZ_CABPUX010000002.1:391389-414999 GCF_902460715.1 Campylobacter concisus
TGTTATTTGTACTTCATATTCTTTCTTCCATTTGAAAAACTCTTTATTTGATAGCTTTACGCTATAACGATTTTCGATTAGTAACTTGCATTCTTTGAGTGTTGCTTTTTCTGGAAACAAGACTTCAATACATACTTGTTTAATCTCCTCTTTTTTCTTATTCTTTCTAATGGTTTTTAAATCATTTAAAATTATTTTTTTATTTGGCATTTTTTCTCCTTTTTGCCATTTAAAAAATCAAGAGACAGTAATAGCTATCTCACCAAATGGGCATACCTATAGTGTGCCCATTGCTTTAATATGGTAGTTGTTGATAGGTTTTTATTTAAGTAGTTTAAAAGTAGAGAACTATTACAATAGGGGTGCTTAGAACCTATCGTAGAGGTTCTCTTTTAAATACTTAAATAGAGCCTCTACTTTTAACTAATTTTGATCATGTTAACCTCCTTTGGTTAAGACATTTTGTTTTAAAAACTAGGATGATTATAGGGCATCTTTATGGCTAGGTCAATAAAATTTAAACCTCGTTTGGAAGTGCGATGTATCAATGGTTTGCTCACAACTGTCACCTAACACTATAATACTTACAAAATGCTTAAGGCAAATATTTATTTATGTAATTGAAGTGGTTTTAAAAATTTTACTACATTAAAAAATAATTTTATTATTCTTTATTTTTTATTCATTTCGTAGTATATATTCCTCAATAGTTGTATCCAAAACCATATAAAATAAAATTTAGCATCTTTAGCTAATACACTTTTTAGAATGTTATAAAAGCTTTCGAATCTGAAATGTACGTCCCATCACGATAAAATAGCTATCAAATGTCTCATTGTAAAGACTATACTCTAGGTATAGCTCGTTTTTTATTAAAGATATTACTTAAATGAGATATCATAAAAATACTTATATTAGTATTAAAAAATATATTTTATTGTATAATAAGGCACAACTTATAAAAAAGGAGAATAATATGAGTTTGATGTTGAGAATTGGAGGCACAGCCTACGAACAAAGACTTGTTGGTTTTAAGGATGAAAAAAGATTTAAACAGGTTGTTAAAGATCATGATGATTCAATTTTTTACGATATATTAGATGAAAATCTAGAAGATACTAAAGAATTATATCATCAATATATTATTGATGCATCATCCACTATATCCTTGGCTACAAATAAAAACATTGAAGAGATTGGTGTTGTTGAGGATCTTTCAACTATACCTAATAGAAAGGTTGAAAAAGAGGATCTCCAATCAAAAGGTTATGCTTTTGCCTACTCAATCGAAAGAGGTTTTTTCGAGAGTTATACTCTACCAAAAGGAGTTACCAAAAAGAACTTCGATATGGATAATCTATACTGTATTGGCTCAAAATTTAATAAAGACATAGATATGGATTGCTCATCCAACTATGCAATGACATCTGGCACACTATATTACATTACCATGGAACAGATAAAAGATGCAGCGATTAAAGATAAGGCTCTTTTAATGGCTAATGATTCTGCTTTTGATATTAATGAGCTAGATAGCTATGATATTTCAGATATACTAGCAACACTAATTTTTGCTGACTCAAGTATCATAGAGAAATACAAGCTAGAATATAATGAAGATGGTGAGTGCTGCGATAGAGAAGTAAGTGGTTATTTTCTAGATAGTGAGCTAAAAAGGAAGTAATTATAAAAGCTCCATGTCAATATTGATTACCTAATATTGACATGGAGTTATATGTTTTTAAAGCAAATTTGAACCAATCCAGAAAACCAGACATTATAAACTTATATAAATTTACACTACTTTTACATACAAGAATTATTCAGGTTTATAATTTCATCTCTTACGGCTTAGCTTATTTTACTATCCCTTCAAATTCATCTGCCTTTTGAACGCCAAAGATATCTGACGCCTCGCCCTTTTTCATAAGCTCTCTTTTTAGCTCACCCACTGCCATTAGCGCTTCACTATATCCAAGGATGAAATTTTCGCCCACTTCGCTTTTGCAAAGACCAAGCGAGCCATCATCAAATTTTTGCAGTAGCGACCAGCTCTTTTTATAGTATCTAATAAGCTCTAGTGCTTCTTTGTCGTTGCTGCTCATAGCGGCCTCTTTGGTTAGAAATTTATCTCTTTTAGATACTCGCTGACATCTTTTTTGACCTCGTCAGCTAGCTCTTTTGGCTCAAGCACCTTGATAAATGGCAGGTAGTAGTATATGAGCGGTTTTATCTCCATTATGTGTGTAAATTCTATCTCTATCTCGACTGAGCCGTCGCTATCTTGACCAGTTATGCGCTGTTTTGCGTGTGGTTTTCGTTCAAAGTATTTTGCCACTTCTGGTGCCAGCAGTAGCCTTGCTGTTTTTGGAGCTTCTAAGTTTGCCCATGCCGAGTTCATCGCCTTTACACGCTCATCTAGCTCGCTACTTAGCTCAAATTTATCCCCGCTACGCTTTATATCTTTTATGCTTTTTAGGTGAAATTTCTTAAATTTATTACCCTTTTTGCTATCAAGCAAGAGCAGATACCAAAATCCCTCAAAAAGTGCCAGCTTTAGAGGCTTTACAAGAAACTCAAAGCCGTTATACGTGCATGTTATCTCTGCTTTTTCTCTTATAGCATCCTCAAGCGCTTGAAAATTTACAAGATCATCCTCGCTTAGCTTTTCGTTGTTTATGTTTGTAAGTATCGGGTGGTTTAGCTGCTGAGAAATTTGCTCTAGAAGCACGTGAGCCTTGCTATAAAAATTTGATCCCATGTTTTTTGCCACATTATCAAGGATGTTTAGCACCACTCTATCATCGCCGTCTAGTCCGTCGCTCGCGTCCTCGTCGTTTAGGCTCCAGTAGTGCCCCTTTTTGACGGCACCATACTCTCTTAGCGTATCGTAAAGGTCGCGCTGGATGGTCTTTGAGGTTACTCCAAGCATGGCTGTTAGCTCTTTTATCGTGTGCGGCCTCTCTCTTAGCTTTAGGGCTATCGTATTTATGCGTTCAAATTTGCTGTTTTCTTGTTTGGTTATGATAGGTTTCATTTGACCTCCTAGTTTGGGGATTATATCCAAATTAGGACTAGAGGGTGTCTTTTCTAGCATAATATCTGCCTAAGTCCATCTAGCGCGCCATATTTTAGACTTATGCCGATATACTGCGATATATAGTTATCTCGCGGGTTTATGCGGATAAGAGTTGCTTTTTTTGAGCGTTTAACGAATTTCTCACCAAAATTTCTAATTGTTGGCACCGCAAGCCCAGCGCCTAGCTCTATGAGCACAAAGCGGCTATCTTTGTTTTGCTCCAGCCACGCTTCATATCTTCTATACTGCTCGTTTATGCGCATTGTATTTACCATCCAATCGTAAAACATCACAATATTTGGGCGGCTCACGCAGCCACACTCTGGGCAAACTGGCATATCTAAAGCTATAAATTTCTCTTCATCTACTCTTATATCGCTACAAGTTTGCCATATAGCGCCATCACGCTTGTGGATGCACTGAGAGTAGTGGATCGAGCCGTGGCACTCGTAAATTTTCTCTTCGCTAAAGCCAGCCTTAGCAAAGTGTCCATCGACGTTTGAGGTATAGACAAAGTAGTTTTCGTTTTTGCTTTTTACAAGATCTAAAAGTAGCCTAAAGCCATCATGAGGCTCTGTGTTTTTGTATAAATTTAGCCTGTGACCATAAAATGCCCATGCTAGTTTTGGATCATCTAAAAACCACTGCGGATTTGCCATATCTTCAAAGCTTAAATTTCTATCTCTTAAAAATGGATACGCCCTCCAAAATCCCGCATCTCCCCTAAAATCAGGCAACCCACTATCCACACCCATGCCAGCACCTGCTGTGATGATGACTGCATTGGCCTCCTCGATGATCTTTTTGATCTTATCTATCTTCTCTTGCATTTTGATCCTTTCAAAAAAATTTTGGTAATTGTAATGAGCTTATAAGACAATTTTTTGTCTGTTATCTTTAACATATTTACTTTGTAAAAAATGATATAGCTAATTAATTTTTTAAAAAAGAGAGCTTGTGAATGCAGAGGAGGGTAGTTTTGGTTTTATGTGAGATAAAAATAATATAGAAATTCTATTGTTTCAGCGTCCGTATGTTTGGAATAGGGCTCAATGGAAACAGCTTTTTAATGATCTTCTTAATGGCTTTAAGGAGCAAAGATTGCATTTTCTTGGTTCAATTATATTAAAACAATTACCTAGCCCAATGGTAGAAGGAAGTCGTAGAAGCCTAATAGATGGGCAACAAAGATTAAAGACTTTTCCTATTTTAGTTAAGTCTATTTATGATTTATTGGATGAAGATAGACTTGTTGATTATGTAGGTTTTTTTGTACGCAGAGCCCACAAAATATAAAAATCCAAAAATAAAACATTCTCATATAAATAGATCTTCTTTTGAGGCCATTATAAAAGCTAAAGATTATTCTGAAGTATGTGAGTCAAAAGATGATGGTAAATTACTTGCTTGCTATAAATATTTTTCCGAAAGATTAAAAAATAGTAATTTAGAAAGTAGTGATATTGTTCGTTTCTTGGGCTATATATTAGAGATGAAGTTATGGGTTGTTATAAATTTAGATGAAAATGAAGACGAACAAAAGATATTTGACTCTATAAACTCTGTAGGTCTAGTTTTATCGTCAATAGATATCATCAAAATGCAATATTTGATAGACTTATAAAGTCTAGTGATATGAGCGCAGAAAAAGCAAAGGAAATATACAGATATTATGTAGCAAACGCACCTAAATTATATTTTGTATAGCCTCAACTAGCAATTTTTTATTCTCGTTGTTCATCTTGTCATAGTTAAAAATCAAAAATCTAGTATCTACTAAAATTCCTTGCACTATTAAATAATTTGTGCCATTTTTCCATTCCATTGTAGCTTTGCCGATATTCTCAAATTTACCATTTATTGCGATGCTAAATTTATTGTTATTTTTATTGTAAGGCATCAAAAAAGCATTGTAAATATTGCTTTCATCATAACTGTTGTCGCTCTTTATGATATGGGCCGTATATTCGCCATAAGCTACTTGCTTTGTTATATCACTGCTTTGTGGTAGCCCTTTTAAATTAACACCATATTTATAGTATTTTGCATCTAAAATATAAATTTTATCGTCATAAATCATAATGGTATCTGGCTGTAATGAGCTATTATCTTTATCTTTTGTATATCTTAGTTCCCACTGCGTTTTTGGAAAGTATATATTCTTATCAGCAATTCCAAATGCGCTATCTATCATTTTTTCCCAAATCGCATAAAATTTAGTAGTACCAAATTTAAACTCATTTTCTTTTAGTTCATTGTCGTTTTGTAAAAGCATATCTTTCATAGAGCTAAAAAGCAGTCGCTTTTTATCATCAAAAGTGTTGTTTAGTTTGTTTTGTAAAATATAAAGGCAGTGATTTTTGCTTGTTGGTAGATTAAATTTTGGTGGCATAAATGAGTTATAAACAAAGCCAAATTTATGAAAAGCTTCATAAACACAATATCTATTTATGGCTGTAATTAGTTCGTTTTCATTTGTTTGATTTTTCTTGGTTTGAAACTCTGTATAAACGAAAGAACCATTTTTTTGAACCAAAGGGCAATTTTTCTTAATTGTTCTAGCAAAATTTATCTTACCTTTTGTGGCGGTTTGATAAATGGCTTCTCGTTCCATGTAGTAGCTGTGGGCCAAAAAATACTCTATGACATTTTTATAAGCGATGATTGGAAAGGTTTGTTCTATTTGATCGTTATTAGTATCAGTAAAGTGTATTTTGGTATGGGATTTATTAAATTTTAAAAGCACGGATAAGAGCTTTCTAATGTCAGCTCTTATATTTTCATCATCTAAATCAAAACCTAGTGGAAAGCAAATTTGCAACTTATTATTTTTGCTTCTAATGCCAACAAAGTCATCGTTTATGGCATTGTTCAAAAAGCAATGCTCTTTTAAATTAGTTATTTGCTTCATCTATGTTATTTTGTGTCTCTGCTTCGTCTTTTTCGTTTTATTTCGTATTTTTAGCTAGTTCTGCTCTAATTTCGTCATTAAAAATATCAAATTGTAAATCCCCGCTATTTTCATCATTTATAAAATGAACAATAATAGCTTCTAGCGTTTTAAAATTGCTATTGAATGCACCCTTGTCAAATTTAAAAACATCATCCCAAAGGTATTTTAAAACCTTGTATGCAAATAGTTCTTTATTTTTTAGCTCATTTTCAGTTAGGAAATACACACCTAGCCTCTTATCTTCCATTGAGCTTGTATTATCGCCACTTTCAGTAATTACACTATTTATAGTGGTGCAAAAATTTTCCCAAGTTATGGTTGTGTCTAGGATAGGCAACTCTTTAAATTCTTTTGCTGCATTTTTAAAAGAATTTTCAATCAGTCTCATAGTAAATCTACGCTGAAATGCGGTGTCAAGCGTAAAGACATTTTGGTCACTTGTATTCATTGTGGCGATTATCCATAAATTTGAAGGAATTTTTATAGGTTTATCTGTATTGTTTTTACCATAAACTATTTTTGCAATATTTTCATTATTGATAACATAAACACTGTTGCCGTCCTTGTCTCTATCAAGCAACTGAAAAATTTCGCCAAATATCGCAGGTGCGTTACCTCGATTTATTTCATCAATGACTAAAAGATACTTCTGGGTTGGATTTTTATAAGCTTTTTCTAAAATTTTAGTAAAAGGTCCGGGTTTAAAATCATAACTTACAGCACCATCATCTTTTAAAGTAGGCATTATCTGTCCAACAAAATCACTATATGAGTAGTCAGGGTGGAAAACTAATTTTTCAAAAATATAATCATGCTTTGGATGCTCGGTTTCTATTGTATGACTTTTACCACTACCTGGCACACCATAGTAAATTATATTTTCTCCGCCTTTTTCTCTTGAATTTTCATCAATTTCTATTTCATCATTGCTGTCTTTTTCGTGACTACTTTCATCTAGTAAAAAATCAATCTCTTTTTCTTGTAGTTTGTATAAAAATTTACCGCTTTTGCAACGATACATAATACTGTATGGCAAATCTATTTTTATCGGTTCTATGTCAATATTTTCTAATTGTCCATTTTCTTTCTTTATAAGTTTTTTTACAATAAAAAACTCTCCGCTTTCGATAGTTTGTACATAGCCAAAAATAATATCATCTGTCAAAACGGTTTCGTAGTTTTTTATATCTTTAATTTCTAAGTCATCTTTTAATGAGCAAATCCAAGTATTCATATTATTATTATATCTCCAATCCCGTTAAATTCGTCACATTCTAAATTAGTGTTATATGGAATACCGATGTATCTTTTTGAATAGCGGTCAGTTTCATATACAAAAAAACTACCGTATCCCCTTTTTACAATCGTGTCTGTCCTTAGTATATTAAAATTTTTTAGATAGCTTTCGGCTATTGTGTCATAGCTTTCGCCAGAATCTATATCCAGCATCAAAGTATAATAATCGTTATGTTTTTGCATAACATATCTGTAAAACTCTAAACCATATATTGATATTTTTGCATTATGTTCATTAATAGTTATGTTTAATACCAAGAATTGTCCTGGAATTATTTTTTGATACTGAATATATTTGGTTAGTCTAAACCATAGTCCATCTCTATGTCTATTGTCTTTTATGTGAGCCTCGAAATACTTATTTAAAATCGGGTCAAATATTTGAAAATATGCACTTTTTGTTTCACCATAATATGTTGTCTTTTTGTTATTAACATTAAAGGAACTGGAGTTGCTTATTTTATTAAATAGTTCGGTAATTTCATTTATAGATGTAAGATTTATATATAAATCTCTACCTGAATATCCAGTTAATTGCCTTGTTGCCATAATAAAGTGCGTATTCATAAGCTAACCAATAAGTATATTTTTTGTGTATTGTAGTAAAAAGACACTTATTTTGCTATAAATATTTTTTAAATACCTTTGCAAATACTTTTGACATTAGTGGCGGAACAGCATTACCTATTTGCATATAGGTTTTTAGGTAAGGTCCAAAAAATAGATAGTTATCAGGAAAACTTTGAATTCTTGCGGCCTCTCTTGGGGTAATGGCTCTAATTTGAGTTGGGTGAATATGCGAGTGACAGTCCATTTTTAAATGTGCTGTAATTGTTCTGCTAGGTTCATTTTCTACTAGCTTAAAATATTTATCCTTAAATATGTGATTTCTATGGGAATAAGGCATAATATCTTTTATTGTTTCGGTTGTGGAATCCTCCCCCTGCTTTAATAATGAATATATCTTTAAGTTTATCTCATTTTGAAATCGTGCCTTATGGTTGTATGTAAGCGAATAGATATTATTATTATTTATCAAATTCAAATACTCATTATTTTTATATTTATTTATAGAAATTTTTGAACCCGATTCGTCATCGCTTTCCGTTTGGTTTTGTTTGCTTGGGCAAACTAAATTTTCAATATTATCTAGTGCATCTTTTAGAATAAATTTTTTATTTTTTTTTGTTTCATTTTCAATATCGCTCATAATTTTATCTACATCTAAATTATGTTTTTTTGAATATTCCTTATGTATACCAATATAAATTAGCCTAATTCTTTTTTGTGGAACGGAAAAATTAGTCGCATCATATAACCTATATTTAGCTGTGTAGCCTATTTTATCAAAATCCTCTACTACTTGATTTGCTACTTTTAGCATACCTCTTACATTTTCCATTATTATAAATTTAGGCTTTAAATCATTTACAAATTTTACAAAATATTTATACAAAACATTTCTAGGGTCATCTATAACTCGTTGCTGATTAGCACTGCTAAAAGATTGGCAAGGCGGACCACCTATAATCATATCAACTTGTAAATTTACATATTTATGTATATTTTGAGATATTAATTTTACATCATCGTTAATTATACGAGATGAATTTATTTCAGGGTGATTAAAACTATAAGTTCTTAAAGCATCTTTATCAATATCGTTTGCTAACAATATATTGTAGCCCATTTTACTAAAACCATAACTAAAACCACCCGCACCGCAAAACAAATCAATAATTGTAGGCGATTTGCTTGTTTTTTTCGCTTGTATAGATTTTCTATATTCATTTGAAAATTTATTAACAGTAGTTATGAAGAGCTTTTTATTGTTTGCATAAATTGATAAATTTAGAATCAATCTATCATAGTCTTTTTTTAAAATTTCTTTTAAGATGTCAATTTCTTGTTCGCTTTTTATAATTCCTATATGCTTTAATTCATTGTGTAACTTATTGCTATTTAATTCTATAGTTTTTAAATTATATAATTCTTTGGTTTTTTCTATCATACGATTAATTAAATCAATATTTTCCAAAAAATACTTTTTTTCAAGAGGTGTCTTTATATTTGATGCATTTTTAAAAAACATTGTTAAGCCTCATAAATATTTTTTTAAAACCATAGCTATATATTTTGACATTAGTGGCGGAACAGCATTACCTATTTGTTTATATTGTTGTGTTATTGAACACGGAAAAACAAAATCATCAGGAAAACTTTGCAATCTTGCTGCTTCTCTTGGAGTAATGCTTCTCTCTTGTGTATAATCTGGGTGAATGAATTGATTACCATCTTTATACAAATGAGCAATAATTGTTTTTGATGGGGCATCATAATTTTGAACACAATAGCTATTATTAAATAACCTTTTTTTTATATGTATTAAGCTAGGCTCATTCTTATATAAATCTGATAAATCCCATTTGTTTTTTGCCATAAGGCGGTATCTTTTTCTATCTAGTTCATTATGATTTCTAGCAATATGTCCATGCAAGAGATTATAATTATTTTGTCTAATTAACTTTAAATAACTTGATTTATTGGTTGGATTAAAATTAACTGTTTGCATTCCCTCAGATGGCTTTAATTTTGGCAAATCAGATATAGCATCTCTTACTGTCGTTTTTTTAAGTTTCTTTGTAATATTTTTAAGCTCATCATAAATACTTTTAGGATTTATACTTAAATCTTTTCTTGTGCCTATAATAATAATTCTTTTTCTGTCTTGCGGAACCCCAAAATCAACAGCATTCAATAAAATCATATCTTTGTTTTCAATAATATTGTAGTTTTTTTTCATGCCATCAAATATATCTTTAATTATAGATTTGCCTTTTATTTTCGTAGATAATATGCCACTAACATTCTCAAACACAAAGAATTTTGGTTTAAAGTAATTTAGTATATTTAGGTAATTTTCATATAAATAGTTCCTTGGATCTTTCTTCATGCTAAATGGATCTCTTGCCTTACCGTGTGATGAAAAAGATTGACAAGGTGGCCCTCCTATAATAACATCTATATCACTTGTTTTGCCAATATTGCTCTCTATAATGCTTATAATATTTTTATCTGTTATATCAGTTGGCTTTATTTTATTAATCTCATTTTCGTGATACCCATAATGCCTCATTCTTTCTTGTAGTGTCAAACAAGCATATTTATCAAGCTCTATATGAGTAAGGGCCATATATCCTTCCTGGTAAAAACCCTCTGCCATACCACCAGCGCCAGCAAACAAATCTATAAATGTGTGTTTTTTCATTTTGCTTGCTCGCTATTTTTCCATTCTCTAACAACTTGCAATATATCATCATTTTTTAGTTGCGACAACATATCAAGCACAGCTTTCATAGCAATAGGTTTATTTGTTTCTCTAAGCCACTCTATATATGTTCGCTCAGAAATATTAAGCCTATTTGCCATCTCTTTCTTGGTGATATTTTTAAGCTCATTTGCTTCGACTAATTTGTGGATTTTATGAATAATTTGTGCTAATTTCACTTTTTATCCTTTGTTATTTTGGGATTATATATTATAGATCATAAAAAATCCATAAAACATAAATTGTATTACATTTTAATGTATATATTTTTAGTTTTATTTAATGCATATCTAATTTGGTACAATAACGAAAATTTTATAGGAGAGGAAGATGACAAAGAAATATAAAACTAAAATGGAAGATAGTTTTAAAACAAAAGTTCAGCTATTTTTGTTTGACAAGGCTTTTTCTTGGGACAACTTGGATGAAAATGGATGCAATGATTACTACATTATGAGTAATATTGAAACTATAAAAAAGGATTTTAAAAATTTTAAGGTTACTAATGAAGTAGCAAATTTATATAGTAGTAAATACTATCAACTTGAGATAAATAGTGATAAAAGTAAAATAAAGCACAAGGGCAAAGAGTTAAACATTATGATTATAGAACAAAGACAATATTTTGTTCAAAAATCTAAAGAATTTATAGAAATTTTAGATGCACTGGAAAAAGAATATGAAAATGATTTTAAAGAAAAGTTTTCTGAAACAGATTTTAATAAGATGCTTGACAAAACAACTTGCTCATATTGCGGTATAAGCCTAGCTCAGATCGAAGAGCTTGGCAAAAATGGCAAGCTAAACAACAAAAGAAGCGATACCCGCGGATATACGCTAGAGATAGATAGAATGCTACCAAATTTGGAGTATAGCAAAAAGAATTGTTGCATGGCTTGCTACTGGTGTAATAATGCAAAAACCGATGAATTTTCACCAGAAGAATTTAAGCCTATTGCTGAAGGTATTAGAAAGACTTGGAATGAAAGACTGAAGGCTATTGGGTATAGCGAAGAAGAAATAAAAGACGTGCCAGACCCAGAAATTTGGAACACTAAATTTGATACAAGCATGGAGCCAGATATAGAGAAATAATTAAGGCGGTAGCTCTACCGCCCAAATTTCTCCGCCGTTATGCAGTGTAGCGCTCCGCCAAGCTCTATGATCTCGCTTAAATTTATCGTCTCTACATCGCAGCTGCTATAAAATTTCTTGATCTGCTCCAGCGCAACATCGTCATCATCTATCCCATATATCGGAACTATTAAAATATCCTTAATTTTAATAAAATTTAAGTAAGCGCCCCAGTCTCTCTTTTTAGTAAAAAATCCCTCTTTATACTTCATAAATTTCACATCCAAACCGCTTTTTTTAAGGGATTTTATAAGCCTATCGTTAAAGCTTTTGCTCTCATTTGAAAAGTCATTTACTAACACGCTATTTTCATCTATCCACCTCACCATGGCATCGCTGTGCCCTAGCATATCGTAAGGCTGTCTTGGTATGATAATAAGCTCATTTAATGCACATTTTTGCTTTATAGTTCTCACGATCTCGGCTTTTGTTTTTGACGGATTTTCTCTAAAAATTTTATCAGTCATGATGGCTTTGCCTCCAAGTCTTACGAAATTTCGCCATCAATGACTAAATTTATATGCTCTTTTGATGGCTGGATCTTTGTTCTTAGATGGCTATATTTTTCATCTTTTAGGTAGTCTGGATCGTAGTCGTAAGAGATGAGGCGTCCATCATCAAGCAAAATCGGCATAAAGTCCCTCATCCAAATGTCTTTGGTCTCTAAAAACTCGTATTTGACCCAGTGTTTGTCAAATACCTGGCACAAGCTTTTGGCTGTTTTGACGTGGTGTTTTGCTAAAAGTGCGGAGAGTAGGATAGTTAGCTGAATATTTGCTCCTAAATTTGATAGTTTTTGTGAAATTTTACTAGTAAATTTCTAGACATTTTTTGTCCATTCTAGTTGCTATAATTTCACAGATCGCAAAAAATGTATCGGCGATAAAAATCAAAAAAGGATAATCAATGATCTACGAGCAACTTAAAATTCTCACACAAAACAGCGACAAAAAGGCGCTCTCAAAAGCACTTGGCTACGTTAGAGAGCAAAATTTCACAAGAGCACTTGCAAATTTAGAGGCAGCAAAGAGCCTAGATGAGTTCATCACAAAGGGGCACTTTGACTGGGCGCATAGCTCAGAAACGCTCATTTTAGCTCTTAGCAAGCACTTTGGCCTTAGCATAGACGCTGAGCTTAGCGAGGTGCAAAAACTCTACAACGAGCGAGTAAAATTTAGAGGCTCATATATCTATATAGATACGGATTTTAGGCGTAAGAGTGAGCCTATATTTGCTCTTGCTATGGCGCAGCATTTAAGGTATATCAGCCTAACGCCGTTTTTAGATGAGCTTTGTTTTAAAGCATTAGATGAGCAGCTAAAAGTCATCTCAAAGATTACCAAAAACTACTATCAAAAAACGCAAACTCTGCCTATTTTTGGAGTTATAACTGGCTTTAAGCTCTATTTTCTAGGCGAAGATTATTCACTTGATACAAATGGAAATTTTACAGATAAAGAGATCGCCGAACAGGTGGCGGTGATTAAATTTTAAAGGACAAAAATGGGACAATTTACAAAAGAACAAAGGCGAAAGCTAAATAGTATAAACGAAAGGCTCTATGATCTTGAGCGCCGTGTCGTGCCACGTGCAAAGCAGATAAATATGTCGGTAAAAGATGTAAAAGAGGCATGGGATCATGAATGCAGCCTTCTACTCTATTTTTACTCAAAAGATGAACTTCTTATGCGATATAGACAGTTCATGAATCACATAGATGACTACTTTTATACGGAAAATCAAAACGAATTTATAAACTGGCCCACACATGAGATGTCTGGCGAGTGGCACTGCTGGTTTTATCACTGCTTATATGACCATACGGATCTTAGCTGGGATGAAATTTTAACTATCGACAGGATGGATGGTAAGCTTCGCTCATGGTATGACTATACGCCTATAGATCTTTGCCTAGAAAAGTTAAAGTGTAGCGAGAGAGAAGAGTATATCTCTGATGCCAACAAGGATCAGTGGGAGCAGATAGAGAAGATAAATAAAGCGCTATCTAGCTATCAAGATATCCTAATAAGAGATGCAAAGATACTTGAAAACAGGCTAAAAGCAATGGTTGAGGGTGGATTTATCGAAGACTATGCTATGGAATTTCGTTTGGTCTTTTATTTGCGCGAAGACGATCCAGATTATGACGAAAATGACGATAATTTCTTAGCCATCATCAATGAGCCTATCGTTCCTGGCGAAATGAGCAAGCAAAAGAGCCGCTGGACGCAAAACTGCAATGAATATTTTGGTAGCTCTGTCTATTTTGATAGTAAGGCATATTTTTGCTATCTATTTGCAGCTTTTAACAATAACACACATATCAATAAGATCAAAGACATACTGCGCATAGGCTCTGTTGATATGGCACTTTGCTGGGATGAATACTATGAAATTTAAAGAAAAAATAGCATAAGATAAAGATAAAAAATGGAGGTGAAAAATGACAAATCAAACAACGATAAAGTGTCCAAACTGTGGGTGTGAAATAGATATAAATGACGCCTTATATCATCAGTTAGAAGGTAAATATAAAGGTGAATACCTAGCCCAAAAGAAGCAGCTTGAAGCTGAACTTGAGGCTAAAAGAAAGGAGCAGGAGGCTTATTTTGAGAGTTTAAGAGCAAAAGAGCAGCAACTGCAAGATCAAAAAGAGAAATTTGAGGAAGAAATCAAAAAAGCTACGCAAATACAGCTAAAAATGGAAAGAGCAAGACTTCAAGATGAGCTGCGAAAAGAGATACTTGACGAGCAAAATGAGTCGGTGGCACTCTTGCAAAAACAGCTTGAAGAGAAGTCAAATCAAGTAAAAGAGCTAAATATTACAAAGGCTCAAATTTTGCAGCTTCAAAGGGAAAAAGAGGAGATGGAGTCTGCCATAACTGCAAAGGCCGAGCTGGCATTAAACGAAAAGCTAAAAGAAGAAAAAGAGAAGATACAAAAGGCTGCAGATGAGCAAAATGAGCTTAAATTTAGACAAAAAGAGGAGCAGCTAAAACAGCTTCAAGAGCAACTTCAAATAGCCCAAAGAAAGGCCGAGCAAGGCAGCATGCAGCTTCAAGGTGAGGTGCAGGAGCTCGCGATAGAAGAGTGGCTTAGGGAGAAATTTCCATTTGATACTATTGATGAGATCAAAAAAGGTGCAAGAGGTGCTGACTGCGTGCAGATCGTGCATACAAGGGAGTCTCAAAACTGCGGAACGATATATTATGAAAGCAAGAGAACAAAAGAATTCCAAAGGTCTTGGATAGAGAAATTTAAGGCTGACATGAGAGAAAAAGGCGCTGATATCGGTGTTATAGTTACTGATGCTATGCCAAGTGATATGCAAAGGATGGGGCTGTATGAGGGGGTTTGGGTCTGCACTTTTGAGGAATTTAAAGGCTTAAGTGCTGTTTTAAGGGAACAACTCATAAGGATACACCACGTCTTGATCGCGCAAGAGAACAAAAGCGACAAGATGAGCTTGCTCTATCACTTTTTAACCAGCAATGAATTTAAAATGCAAATAGAAGCGATAGTAGAGGCATTTTCAACCATGCAAAGCGACCTAGATAGTGAAAAGCGCGCGATGCAAAAGATCTGGAAGCAAAGGGAAAAGCAGATCGAAAAGGTGCTAGATAATACCATAAATATGTATAGCTCTATAAAAGGTATCGCTGGAAATGCAGTGGCAAATATAAAAGCTCTGGAGCTGCCATATAATGGTGATACGCAGGAGTAAATAAAGAGCGTTTCAAAACGCTCTTTATAAATTCACCTTTCACAGCAAATTTCTCAAATTTTTATAATTATGGACATAAAAATGTCTTTTATGCCGAGTAAAATAGCTTCAAACAAAAACAAAAGGAACTTGTCGTGGAAAAAGAGATTTTTTACGTAGATAGCGAGATATATGAGCTTGCAACACTTTGGACACTTCGTGCTATTTTTGATCTCGGAGGAGAAAGAGAATTGCTAAGAAGCGGATGTGACGATGTTTTAGAGTTTTTGGGTATCGAGTCAAAAGAGCCCAAAAAAGAAGAGATCCAAAATCTTAAAAACAAACTTGAAATTCTTGAAAAAAGTCAAATTTCATGTGAGATAAAAGATCTTGAACACAACCTAAATTTACTTCAAGCAAATTTAGGTCTAAATAGTGCCGAGAGAGATATTTTGAGATTTGTTGCGATCATGTACAACTACGAAGTGATATCTAATGCTTGCAGTTTACTAGGAGATCTAAACAACATACAAGCCACAAAAGCCATCTCAAAGATACTAAATTTACGTTTCGGCGATGTTCAAAAAGCCTTTAGAAAAGATGGAATCTTTGCCAAGACTTCGATTATAAAGCTAGAAAATAATGTGCATAACCTAAAATTTAAAATCGATGTCATAAACAATAACTTTATGTGTGATTTGTTTGTTAAATGCGAAAGCATGGACGAGATATTTGAAAGCTCGATAAAGCCATGTAGCAAGACAAATTTGACCACAAAAAACTACCCACACATAAAAGAAGATGTGAAAATCTTACTTTCGTTTTTAAAAAGTGCCGTTAGTAAAAAACAAAAAGGAGTAAATGTACTCTTATATGGCTCAGCAGGAACTGGTAAAACCGAGCTTAGCAAAGTGATAGCTAGTGAGCTAAATTTGAAGCTTTATGAAGTAGCTTATGATGACGGAGATGGATATGCAAATGAGCATCAAAGGATAAGATCGTATTGTCTTGCACAAAATGTATTATCCGCTGGATCAAATTTACTCATGTATGACGAAGCAGAGGATATATTTAACACAAATAATGACGAAAAAAGACAGTATGGTAAAGCCTTTATAAATAGATCTCTTGAGACTAATGAGTTGCCTACTATTTGGATAACAAATAACATTTTTGATATGGATGAAGCTGTGGTTAGAAGGTTTAACCTAGCCATAGAGATAGGCATACCAACTGAAGATGTAAGAGCAAAGATCATAAAAAAATATAGTGAAAATTTGATAGACAATAAGCTCATAAAAAAGCTGGCCAAAAATGACTTTATAGCTCCAGCACTAATCAGCAATGCGAGCGTAGTAGTCTCAAATTTAAACACAAAGGACAAAAATAAAGCCTTTGAGCGAGTAATAAACAACACTTTAAAAGCACAAGGTTACGAGGGGATAAGAGATTACAATCCAAGAGATGATCTGCCAAGTAGCTACGATCCAAATTTTGTAAACTCAGACTGCGATCTAAACGAGCTAATGCAAGGCATAAAAATAAGCAAAAATGCTAGAATTTGTCTTTATGGTGTGCCTGGAACTGGCAAAAGTGCTTACGCTAAATTTATCGCTAAAAGTCTAAAAAAGCCGATCATCATCAAAAAAGGAAGCGATCTTTTATCTATGTTTGTAGGATGGACTGAGAAAAATATAGCACTAGCCTTCAAAGAAGCCAAAGAAAAACATGCTGTGCTAGTCTTTGACGAAGTAGATAGCTTTTTGCAAGATAGAGGCATGGCTACAAGAAGCTGGGAAGTAACCCAAGTGAATGAGATGCTAGTACAGATGGAGAGCTTTGATGGTATCTTTATCGCTACGACGAATTTGATCGATAATCTAGATAAAGCTTGTCTTAGAAGATTTGATCTAAAGCTTGAGTTTGGATATTTACTACCAGAGCAAGCGCAAAATTTGTTTAAAAAAGAGTGCACACTACTAAAAGTCAAATTTGACGAAAACGCAGCCAAAAAGGTTTCAAATTTAGGCTTGCTAACGCCTGGAGACTTTGCCAGTGTTAGAAGACAAGCTAAATTTAGACCTATAAAAAATGGCGACGACTTTTGCTATAGACTTGAGCTTGAAGTCGCACTAAAAAATGAAGCAAAGAGTGTCAAAATAGGTTTTTAGGGATGATTCCTAACGAGGTGTTTTTGTCTGATCTGTCAGACAAAAAGTATCCTCGCCCAGACGGAATAAAAGATAGCTTTTTGATAGATGATATCATATGTATGCGAATAGTGAGCTGGTTATGGATTGTGTTTTTCGTTGTTTATTGATCCATTTAAGATAAATCAAAGAACGTATAGCGAAATATTAAAAAGCCATAAAATTAAGCATAGTTTTAGAATCTTAAATAACCTTAAATTATAAATCAATCTTTACTATTTATTCTAACAATGCCATCATTTTAAATGGTTTACTATGCTCACCCTTCCCCTCCTTGATTAAAATTTACCTCTTCAACTAGATCCTTTAGAATTTTAGGAGTTACTGGTTCGCCATAAGTGTTCATGGTGATCTTGTATTGTTGTTCATGTCCCACAAGAGCAGCTATATGTTCAACTCTTTTGCCACTTTGGATGAGCTTGTTTATGAAAGTGTGTCTAAATGAGTGAAATGTCCTTGTCTTATCACTATCTTTTATAACTTTAGTGTTTATCTTTTTTCTAAAATATTCAGAGAAGTCTTTATTGTCGCAATTAAATAGCCTAACTGCTTTGCCGCATTGCTTAGCTAGCTTCTTTTTGCTCTCTATAAATTCAAATAGCCCAATGCTACTTAGCTTAGAATGGATAGGAACTATCCTTACAGAGTTTCTAGTCTTTAAAGTCTTACTTTTACCTGTTTTTACATCTATTTTTGTATTTAAACTAAAGCATACTATGTTATATTTTTCAACTATGTCATCTGTGTTTAGCTGGATTATCTCATTTAGTCTCATGCCAGAGTAAGCTGCTATATGAGTAACAAAAAATAGCTCATCTTTGCTAATCCTTTGGCTTTTAGTATCACCACTTAATCTAATCTTACTAACAATATCCAAAAGTGCATTTACATCACTATCTTCATAAGGGTTTTTATTTGTAACATCATCTTGGTTTAAATTTATTTGTAGATCTGTAGCTGGGTTCTTATCTATATAGTCGCTATCGTAGCAGTATTTAAAAAACTCACTAACTCTAACAATATACTTCTTAATGGTTGATTTAGAAATTTTTGGTCTATCCTTTGCTAAAGTTATGATCTCATCTAAGCTTTTATCTTTATAGAGACTATTTTGAGAGAGTTTGGTTGGTAGTTGCAGTAAGACATTTCTAAAATTTAGCAAGTCATCTCTTTTTATCTTTTTAATATCTAGCCCATCACCAAATTTCATAAACATCAGCTTTCCTACATGTCTAACAAGACCAAATGTGCTATCACTCCAGTTGTTTGAAATACTCGTGTTTGATACATAGTTTTCAAATGCACTCTTTAGTGTGACCATGTCAGCTTTGCTCTCGCTTTTAGCAGATGAGTCTAGCTGTGATTTAAAGCTTTTAGCTCTATTAGAGAAGAGCTTTTGAAAGAAATTTATAGCTTCATTAAAAGTCATGTCACTAACATCACTTCTATCATTCAAAGCAAGATCTTTAGCCTCAATGTCACTTAAAACTATACCTTTATCTTCATATTTATCTGCCTTATATAGCTTTACCTGACCACCAAAGCTAGGATCATTTAAATTTCCATATCCAAATTTTAGATCATCACTTAGCTCATTGTCTCCATCTGGCAATAACTCACAACCAAATATTCTTAAGATATCGTTTTGTGTGAGTGCTCCCTTTTGCCTAGCTAGTTCATTTATAGCATCTCTTAACTCACAAACAGAGTGCTTTAAAGACTTTTTAGTAAAAGGTAGCACCAAATCCTGCTTTTTTAAAGCTTCTATGTCGTCTTGATAGCTATCTATGTTAGCCTCTCTAACGCCTTTTGCTATCTCATCTTTGGCACTATCATCTAAATTTTCGCTCTTATGCTTTTTACTAAGTGGCACAAATGCCTGTTGCTTATCATTTAATAGCTTTTGATTTTTGCACATCTTGTATGATATGTGATTTATGTTATCTATCGTTGCCTCAAGCACTCTTTTGCCAAGAAGCTTTTTGGTGTGAGAGTCAGTGCAAGATAGCTTTTTGCAGATATCATCAACCTCTTTTGATATGACACTGGGTAAGCTATCTTCTTTTAAACTCTGTTTTAAAAACAAATTTAGTGATAGCAATCCATCTAAATTTATATATCTGCCAAGCATATCATGCTCTTTGATGCTTTTGGCCTCCTTGGCTTTTAAGAGCATAAGCACCAAGTGCTCTATAAGTTCGCTGCTCAAATTCATCTTCCATGCCTTTTTGATCGCGTTAAAAATTATAGAGTAGATCTTAGCACGATTTTTTGCTGTATCAAAGCGTTTTGTGAGGAAGGAGGTTATATATTCGGTTTTATTACCAAAATAAGGCCTCAGATATAGTGGGATAGCTACTCTAAAGTAGTATATACCATTTCGTTTGACTAGATATTGCATCTTTGTTACCTATGCAATATAACTTTGTAGCAAAATGTAGCAGATATTTAGTGTGAAACTGGCTGTGTGCCGTCTTTTTGGTGCTTACACAAGGTTTATTTTTAAACCCTCATAAGCCGGAGGTCGGGAGTTCAAGTCTCCCCCGTGACACCATAGATGTCCTACTTATCGATACTTTAACTGCCCTTTTTGCAGTTTCCCTTTCTTTAAAATTTCCTAAAAGTATGGTACAGTTTTTATAAAAAGTGGTACATTTTTTCAGGATAGATTTATTTTACAAGATGATTTCTATAAATTTGCTTTTATTTTTACTGATAGATAAAATTTTTATCTCAAAGTGAACAAACTTAAATTTATCTCACTCTTAAATTTTCGGCACAACTTTTGCTTACTCTTTGAAGCTAAATTCAAGGAGTAAGCTATGAAAATCTCTTATAACTCCATCTTAACAAAACAACACTACCAAAAACATACAAAAAGCGAAGGCTTTGCAAGCTTCTTACCTAACACTACAAATATAAATTCAATCAGCCAAGCCACTATTCCTAAAAATGACTTTGTTTCATCTAGTAGTATCGACTCTCTTTATCAGGCTAAATTTACTTCACAAGAGGGTTATGGATATAGTGTAGATGCTAAAGGATTTATGGGGGCTGATTTTAACAAAGCAGCAGACTTGCCACAAGACTTTAAAATCCATAAAAGCACACTTGATGCGATAGTGCTACACAATCAAAAACACCCAAACTATACAAATATTTCAATGGATACAAGAAAGGATAATGCTCTGTTTGGAGAGGATAGCTTTGCAAATATCGATCTAGCAAATACCATCAAGCAATACTATAAAATTTTTGATCAAATTTCAGCTGGAGTTATTAGCAAGGGTAAAGAGTTTTACTCAAATGAAGATCTAGCAAAGATGCCAAAGGGTTACTTTTCAAAAGATAAAAAAATGGATCATTTCGAATACCTAATGGGTAGGATGTCAAGTGATGAGATAGATGGGCTAACTGATAGGAGCAATGAAAAGATAACTCATGTCTTCAGGACAACACAAGATGCAGACGATGCACGTAAGCTAGTAAATGATCTAAGTGATATAAATGTAGAAGTCAATGGAAATTTCCTTGACTTTTCTCCAGAAGTGATGACAACTGAGCATACTATCCCTTATATGTGGGTTAGTAGCGCTGGATATGACTTCAAGCCTGATATGTCTGTATATGATAGCGAACAAGGCTATACTAAGGAGCAAATCTTTGTGGCATTTTTGAAAAACGAGCAAGGTCTTGTGCTGCAAGGCGGCACAACAAGGATAACTGATGAGGCTCGCAATGTATATAGAGACACACTCATACTTACAAAGCAAGATAGAAGCGAGATAGGCATACCAAAGGCTTATTATGATGAGATACTATCTGGTAAGAAAGATCTAAAAGATATACTAGCTAGGATTTTAAAGCTTAGAAATTTAGAGCTTAAAAAAGATCACACCCTTGAGGGGCTAGCAAATAAAATAATGGACGTTTTAAAAGAATTTGATGAGAGGACGAAGACAAGAGAGCTTTAAAAAATATAACATAGTAGGCATTCGCTCTAAGCCCTTTTAGACTATAAACTACTAAACATTTTTTATATTTGCCGATATAAGATATATATTTTAAAAGGATTTAGAATGAATATATCACCAAATTTAGAGCCCATAAATATAAATTTACCCAAAGATATGATCTATTCAAGGGTCCTTCTTGGCGTAGATAGAGTGCAAACTTTAGACAATACAAATTTAAAGTCTGAGCTTAAAGACATCGCTACTAAGCTTATCTCAAATAGCACTTACTCTATCATCCAAAGCGCCAGCACCAGTGGCGTGAAGTCAGAGTATGCTAAAGCAGATAGTGGGACAAACGATGCTTTTTCTTATGTGGATATACAAAGAAGAAACTGGGACAAAAAAGACTTTGAGAACAAATATCTCTTTGGCGAAGATGCCTCAGCGCTAAGGAAAGTGGATCAAACTAGCACCTATTTCTCATCTATAAATTCAAAAACTCCCATTAAGCCCATCGCGGCAGCAGATACTAAATTTACAAATTTAAATGACTACGCCTATGAAAAAACGATAAAAACCTCACTGGGTGACGTGGAGGTCTTTTTGGATCTTTATGACGATAATGACAAACTAGGTATAGGCAAGCTAGATGCAAATGGATTTTTATTTAACTTTGATAGCAACAAGGACGGAGTGATAAATTCTGGTGATAAATACTTTGATAAGCTAAAGGTTAGAGGCTACGACAAAGATGGAAATGAGAAAATTTTCAAACTAAGCGAAGTTGTAAGCGAGATAAACCTTAACGACTTTATCAAAAAAGATATTAGAAATTTAAGCCATGAGGCTATGGACTTTGCTAGCAAGAACACAGTTGATTACAGAGTTAGTTTAAATAACTCAAACCCTTATACTCTATTTTCAGCCGAGTATCGCTACCAAAAGATAGACAAAGAAGAGACTAATAAATTTTTCAAAGACCATGCAGACAAAGACGGCTGGGTAGATCTTAGGGATAATAAGATATTTAACGAAGAGAGCGGCTTAAACAACTTTGCCTATGAGAAAGTTGGCTTTGACGGCAAGAAAAAGCTTAGTGAGTTTAACCCTATCATAAAGCCTTCTGGATCTAAACAAGATGAGAGCTTTTCATACGCAGGCTATCAAAAAGATAGCTTTATGAAATTTTATAACGACTACCAAAAAGAGTCTAGCGCTCATAGCAAAGATGTAGAGTGGATAAGCAAAAATTTAAAAGAAAATGATGTAGAGGATGCAGATGATCTCATCTCAAAGCTAAAAGCCACAAAGTCATCTTATATGATCGCTATGGAGAGTGAGTTTGAAAAAGCAACTGGGCTTGAGTTTAGCCTAGAAAATTTAGAAAGAGTAAAGCATGCTTTTGAGAGTGATACGAGCAAGGCAGCAGCTGCACTAAAAGACACAGACAGCGTAATAGCTATGAAGCTAAATAAAAATGGCACGATCACACTTAAATTTGACAGCGGAAGAGAGCTAGAGGTAAAAGAAATTTATAACGACACTGGCAAGCTAATCAGCAAAGATGACAAGGATAGCAAAAGAGCAAGTATAAATTTAGACGCTAAAGCTATGAATGATGTAGAGCTAAATAGACTTGACTTTAAAGATATAGGTATAAAGCAAGATGAGAAGATATCTAGCCTAAAAGAGCTTGGAGCAAAGCTCGTTAAAAACCTCACTGATAAATTTACAAGTAAATTCCTAATCGGACTTGAAAACGGCAAAAGCATCACCACTAAAGAAATTTACAACATCACTTATCTTGAAAACGACCTAAAATTTAAAGAGCTATCTAGCAAAGATAGGCTTTATAAAAAGGTAGATACGAGAGTTTAGGAGTAAATTTATGCAAACTAAAAACCTTTGTAAAATAAATCTTTTCACAAAAAAGACGATATCTTTGGTATGA
>NZ_CABPUX010000002.1:415324-545561 GCF_902460715.1 Campylobacter concisus
TAGAGCAGAACATAAAGGTATCAACCAAAGTTGCCACCAAACAAACCAGCTCAGAGGTTTTAGGCTACAAGGTAGATAAGGATGGCTACTTTACAGATGAGTTTAATAAACAAGCTGGCATCCCAAGTGAATATAAAATTCACTCAAGCACGCTGGAGTCTTTAGTCAATGTTGCAGAGGGGACATCATTTTTTAGTCGCACCTTTAAAAGCATAGATATAGCAAAGACTGCTGGCAATGCCTACAAAATTCTCTGCCAAGTCGTTGGCGAAGACACGCTAAATTCAAAAGATAGCTTTAGCATTGACGAGATAAGAAATTTCCCACAAGGCTTTTCTTATAACCGCCAAAGTATGCAAGTAACTAAGATCCATAACTCCATTTATGACTTTGATGCAGCTGCTTCTAGCTTTAACTACAAAGAGTCAAACAAGCAGATGATAAGCACGCTCTTTTTCAACCCAAGCTTTGATGGCGGAGATGGCATGCAGCCACTAAAGCCAACAACAGATATCTTTAACAACAATAATGGTGGCAAAGAGAGTGTGGGAAGTGGTGTTTTTATCGATCCACACGGCGAAAGATACACAAACAAAGATGGCTCTATAACTAGAGGCGGACTTTTAGCAGCCGTTATAAATAGCAACCTTGACGTCAAAGAAGGTGAAACCACCGTTTTTGGAAAGAAGCAAGGCTTTGATAAGAGCGTAGATAGTAAAGAATTTAGTAGGGCATTTGAGCTATTTGAGCTTATGGGTGAGATGAAATTTGGAGCAAATTTCAACAAAGCAAGCGACTCTGATCTATCTGGTATGCCTGAATATATGCAAGAGTATGTTAAGTATAAAAGAGACCTTGTCTATGTAGATCTAACGACTGGGTTTGTCGGTAAGTATTCAGATGAAGAAGACGAACTCTCATTTAAAAAGATGATGGAGCGTAATCTAAAAATGCTAAAGCTACTTTTTGGTGAGATAGATAAGGACGGCAAAAAGAGCAAGGACTTTATGGATAGCTTTTTAAAATTTAGCATACCACCTTTAAATTTAGTAAAAGAGCTAAATGAAAAACCAGCTGGTAAATACCTAGTAGATATGCTTGGTATAAAAAGAAATGTTGATATAAAGGCGTAAATTTAAAAAAACTAAGGATAGTAAAATGCAAATTTCTAATAATCTTTCAACTCCTAACTACCTCTCAAGAGAGAATATAGCAAGAGAGATGGGCTTTAAATTTAACGATATAAACGAGATACTTAGTAACGATATGGGTCATGGTATGACATTTCCTAAGTATGCAATGCTAGATGACAAAGAAAGAGCAAGAGAATACGACAGATATGATCACTCACTAACTGGCTTTGTAAAAGGCGAAGGAGAGGCAAGAGTAAGCATACTTGGCAAGCTAATGGGCTATGACGACTCTTTTTCAAAAGATGAGATAGATGAGCTAAAGAAATTTATAGATGATAGCGGTGCTTTAGGGCTTGAGAGAAATCCAGCGTTTGAGCCAAAGGGAATTTTCAAAGATCCATTAAATAGTAAAAAGCTTAGTGTTGATGATTTTATAGATCAGTTTGCAAATAAAAAAATCCTCTCTTTTATAGCTTTTGGTGGTAGCAAAACAGCTGAACTGCTTGATAGCGATATGAGTGTTGATGAGTTCAAGGGCAAATGGGCTAAATTTGCACTAAAGGAGCGCTTTGGTTTAGAGCTTGACGAAGAGCTAGCAAAAGAGACCATAAATTCCATAAATGATCTTGAAACACAAAATGAAGAAGAGAAGAAAGAGAAGAAATTTACGCCTATACAAGTTACTAAAAAATCTCAAACCTATAAGCTTGAAGCCGATGAGAGATTTAAGGAGCTTTATAAATTTATAAAGAGTGAATTTGATAGTGGCAAGAGTATGTTTGAGATTTTAGAAAAAGTGGCAAAGCTTAAAGTGGATAAGATGGCGTAAGGGGAGCTGAAATGATAAGCATAAACGGACTTAGCAACACATCGATACAAGATAACACTATTCAAAAAGAAAATGCAACAGAAAATATAACCAAAGAAGGTAAGCAAGACAAAAACGCTACCGAAGAAAAATTTGACTACTCAAAGAATCTTTTTAAACCCTGGAGCGAAACTATAAAAGAATTTATTGATATAGACCAAAGTAAAGAGGGCTGGATAACAGATACTATAAATCGAATAGATAATATGCTATCTGATTACCCCATGAAAGAAAGAAGAGCTTTAGCATCAAAATATCCTCCAGAAACTATGGAAGAATTTAGAGTTGGAGAGTTACAAAGCTATATGGATTGGCTACTTACAAACTCTGTTGATGGCAAGCCAACAATAAATGGCTTTATGATTGGTCTTTGCACAGCAGAAGAGGAGGCGGAACTAGAAGCTTTTGTAAAATCATTTCCTGAAGGCACTATGATGAGTAATGATGGTGCTGCTTTATTTGTTAGAGCTGATCTAAGCATAGAAGAGTTTAAAAAGCTTTATAGAGAAGACGTAGAAAAAACTACAAAAGAGCATAAAGAATTTCTAGCCAAACTACACAAAGAAGAACAAGAATATAATGCAAATTTTGCCAAAGAGCAAAGTGAGAAGAAATTTAAACCTATGCAGGTTAAAAAGAAGTATGAGACCTATGATATAAACAAGGATTCTATGCAAGAGAGCTTTTAAATTTCAAAGAAAAAAGAGGCATAGACGTCTTAGAGCTTATGCAAAAGATAGATAAGAAGCAAATTTTAAATAAGATGGTTTGATGAATAAAACAGAATGAGGATAATCCTCTATCTTGTCATAGGATGACTTAGTGGCGGCTTGCGCTAAATACAAAGATAAATTTAAACCTTTTTATCGACAACCTTTTTACCATTTTCTTCAAGTTTTTGCATGATACGAAGCACATCGATACCTCGTTCTCTCTCAAGTTCTTGAAGCTTAAGTAAATATGAGAATTTCTCATCCTTAGTAATGTCATAAGTTTCAGTGTTTTTGCTTTCAGCTTGGATGGGAGTAAATTTTTTCTCTTTGGTGTCGTCTTTTTCTTCTTCAACGCTCTCTATATCCTGAAGACCTTTTTCATTCATCTCTTTTAGTATATTGACAGCATTTTTGGCATCTTCGCCAGATAAAGTTATGTTAAACCGCTCTTTTAATGCATATTTAGCCCACTCCTCTTTAAACTCATCAACGCTCATATCGCTATCAAGCAGATCAACAGTCCTTGAGTTTTGCATAAATAGCAGTTGTCGATCGCCACTATATTCATTTAAAAATTCATTTACAGTGTATGGGATATCTCTTAAAATTTTTGGCTTATCACTGTCTGGTTTTGCTTGCTGACCTTGTATATACTCTACAAACAAACCCTTGCTTTCATTTATGAAATTTTTAAGATCTGATAGCTGCTCGCTTGTAAAATCAGGATCATAGCCTCTAAGCTTTCCTATGATAGTGACTTTTGCTTCATCGCCTTTTGTAAAGCCAGATAGTGGATATATGTGTCTATCGTAAGCCGCAGCTTGAGCTTTTCTATCAAGCCTTGCGTATTTAGGAAAGCTCATACCATATCTCATGTCGTTACTAAGTATCTCGTTAATATCGTTAAATTTAAACCCCATCTCACTAGCTATGTGTTCTCTAGACAGATAAGGATATGGTGAGCTAGAAATTTGCATTTTACTATCCTTAGTAAATTTTAAACTACTCAACGATTTTCAAAATTTGTTTGAGTAAGGTTTTTCTTTGATTTAAATCGACCTTTCAACAATTTAGTTTATATATAGCCTATCTCTACACAAAAGTATTGCTGATAGCGCTTATCCTCCCACTCCAAGAATTTGCTAGAGAATTTATATCCTCGCTAGTTGGCTTAAATTTCTCATATTCGTTTGAGGTAACACTTTCTGCGCTAGTGTTCTTTGATCTTGCATACATTAAAAGAGTTAGCTCTTTAAGTCTTTCTTTTATGAGCGCTTTTATGCTCTCACTATCTTTACCCACTTTTTCAAAATCCACAAAGTACTCTTTATGCTCTCCAGTGCTTGAGATATCATTTAAGGCAGCGCTACTTAGCTTAGTCTTTGCACTATCACTTGGTAGCGGTCTAGAGCTGCGCAAAAATCCCATAAAAAGAGCCTCTTTACTGTAACCTTCATCTGCTTGATATACCGACATATCAGGGTTAAAGCTAAACTCATCACCTGCTTCGCTCATCGTAAAATCAACCTCTTTTACTATGAGCCTAACGCCTGCACTTGAAAGCTCTTTGCTAAGAGATTTAGCGCTATTTAGCTCATCAGTGCTAGAGTAGATGTTTGAGATAGTAGAGTTTGATAGATCTTTTAGCAAGTGTCCTTTGGCATCATAGCGAGTGCCTTTTGTGCTGTAGCCTTTTGGTAGTTTGCCTATATCTGCAAGGGTGTAGCTCTTTTTATCATCACCTAAGGCAGAGGTCATTTGGTCAAATAGTCTGTAGTAGTGCTTTATGGTGTCAGCCATATCAATATTATCAAAGATCTTTATCTGCTCGTCCTTGCTCTTGATGCGATTTAGCACATGGTTATGTTCGGCAAATCTACTAAGCTCATCAAGCGTGCTTTTGTGGATTTTAAAGTCCTGCGGCAAACCTGCAGCTTTATTAAAATCAGCTCCCATAAAGCCTGCCTTATCCACTGTGTAGCCATAAGCTTGAAGGTTATAAAAATTTAAAGAGGCGAGGCTATTTTGTGAAGAAGTAGTATAAGTAAATTTAGCTGGCTCTTGGAGTAATAGAATTAAGGAGAACACTTAATCACTATATTAGTGAAATATGTACTTCTTAATTCTTTTTTATTTAAGAAACTAAGAGAAAGGGGGTAAAAATGAGGAATTATGAAAAGATAACAGCACTCTATGAGAGATTAAGTCGTGATGATGAACTTCAAGGAGAAAGCAATTCTATTGTAAATCAAAAGAAAATCCTTGAAGAATATGCAGGTAAAAATAATTTAAGCAACATCATACATTTTACAGATGATGGAATAAGCGGAACACAGTTTGATAGACCGGGCTTTATGGCAATGATGAACGGAGTTAATCAAGGTAATATAATAGGTTGTATAATCGTAAAAGATATGAGTAGACTTGGCAGAGACTATCTTAAAGTCGGTCAATGTATGGAAATCTTAAGACAAAAGGGAGTTAGGCTCATTGCTATCAATGATAATGTAGATAGCTTTTATAGAGAAGATGATTTTACCCCTTTTAGAAATATTATGAATGAATGGTATACAAGAGATACTTCAAGAAAAATACAATCTACATTCAGGTCAAAGGGGGAAAGCGGAAAGCATACGGCAAGCTCTCCACCTTATGGATATATCAAAGATGAAAAAGACAAAGATAAGTGGATTGTAGATGAAAAAGCAGCGGAGATAGTAAGGAGAATATTCAATCTGACCATGCAAGGCAATGGTCCGTATCGAATAGCAAAGATATTGGAAAGTGAAAAAGTAGATATACCTGCTTACCATCAGCAAAAATTAGGATATGGACTACATCAAAGCAAAGTGTTTGAACATCCTTATCGTTGGTGCAGTTCTACAATTGTAAGTATCTTAAAGAAACAGGAATATTTAGGTCATACTGTAAACTTCAAAACAAGAAAGCATTTCAAGGATAAGAAAAGCAAATATGTATCTGAAGAAAACTGGCTGATATTTGAAAATACCCACGAGGCAATTATAGACCAAGAAACCTTTGATAATGTGCAAAGGATAAGAGGAAATGTAAAAAGGTATCCCGATGGTTGGGGAGAATATCACCCTTTAACTGGGCTTATGTATTATGCAGATTGTGGCAGTAAAATGTATGTTCATAGAACAAGTAATTACAAAAATATTCCCTACTACACTTGCAGTGCTTACACGAAAGTACCCTGTGGAACGCTTTGTCCATCTACTCACAGGATAAAAGCGGAAGCAGTCTTAAACCTTATACAGGAAACCTTAAAAGACATTAAAAAATATCTTGATGAAGATCACGAAGCCTTTATCCGTTCCATTTAAAATGAAATGGAAGAAAAGGAAAAAGTAGAGATAGAAAAGAAAAAAATAAGATTAATGGAAAGTAAAAACAGGCTTCAGGAACTTGAACGATTGATGTGCCGTATTTACGAAGATATGATACTTGAAAAAATACCAAGTAATAGATATGAGATACTTAACAGTCAATATGAAACAGAGCAAATAGCTTTAAGCAAAGAAATTAAAGACTTAGAGTTTGCAATATCAAGATATGAAAAAGAAACAGATAAGGCGAAAAAGTTTATATCTCTAATAAGCCGATATGAAAATTTTGATGAACTTACAACTACAATGATAAATGAGTTTGTAGAAAAGATTATTGTTCATGAAAGGAATAGAAAAGGTAGTCAAACATCAAAGCAAAAAAATAGAGATATATTTTAATTTTATCGGTAACTATGAGCCACCAAAAGAAGAATTGACTGAAGAAGAAGAAAGATTAAAAATTGAGGAAGAAAAGAGAAAAATCAAGGAAAGAAAAGATAGACTTCATCAAAACTACTTAAAGCGTAAAGTAAATGGAAAACAACAGGAATATGAGGAAAGGTATAAGGCAAGGAGAGAACAGAGAAAACAAGAAAAATTAAAGGTTCTGAAAAGGGCAGGTATACAAGTTAATAAGTTAGAAAAAAGAGATTGAAGTTAGTCAATCTCTTTTTTAGTACAGGTATCAAGTATATCAATTATGTTATTTGCAATTGCATGGATAACAGTAACGGCAACAGAATTACCAAACTGTTTGTAACTTTGAGTATCACTTACAGGAATGATATAGTTTTCGGGGAAGCCTTGAAGTCTTGCAGCTTCACGAGGTGTTAGTTTTCGTGGATTTTTTCCTTTTTGCTCAATAAGTATTTCACTCCCGTCTTTATAATATCTTGCAGATAATGTATTTGTATAAGGACTGTTTTCATTGAACAATGTGTAACCAAATCCATTTCCCTTTATTTTATGTTCTTTCTTTCGTCGTTGATGACCTTGCCAAAGTGCATTTGAAATGGTGTATTTAGTATCAACATTTTGCTCTAAAATATTTCCCACAGAAACATCTGGGCAGGGAGGAATTGGAAAAGAAAAATCTTTATAGTTATCTATTTTATCCTTATCAAATCCAACAATGTAAATACGCTCTCTATTTTGTGGAACACCGAAGTCTTTTGCTTTAAGTATAATAGAATGAACATCGTAGTTTAAATCCTTTAATGTTTTTTCTATTGTTTTATAGGTACGACCTTTATCGTGAGATTTTAGGTTTTTGACATTTTCAAGAAGAAATGCCTTAGGTCGTTTCTCTTTAATAATTCTTGCAATTTCAAAAAATAATGTTCCACGAGTATCTTCAAAACCAAGCTTTTTACCGGCTTGACTAAATGCTTGACAAGGAAAACCACCGACAATAATATCATGATTAGGAATATCTTTTTCAGATATTTTTGTAATATCTCCAAAAGGAGTTTCACCAAAATTTGCCTTATATGTTTTTACTGCAAATTTATCAATTTCACTACTGAATACGACATTTGTTTTACCTGTTTGGTAAAATCCAAGCCTTGTACCACCAATTCCGGCAAATAAATCAATGATTTTATAGGGGGCATTTTCATTATTAGGGAAAGGTACTTTTTCAGGAAATGATAAAATATGTTTCAGCTCAATGGACGATGGCTGACTTTCTCCATTTTCCCATCTGCGAATTGTCCTATCTCCGAATTTGGACATACCAACAGCATCAGCTAATTCTTTTTGAGTCATTTGTAATCTGATACGCTTATTTTTTATTAAAATAGCAGGGGAATTATCTATGATTTGTGGTATAATATTCATATATATTCTCCTTTTTATATATGTTATTTCAAGGACTAACTGTCCTCTATTTGACACTATTGTACCATATAGAAGAAAATTTTTCAAGAAAGGAAAAGAGTTATGGCAAATATTTCTCTTGATGAATATAAAAACTTAGTTAAAGAAAAAAGGAAAGAAGGCTTTAAACAGCCTTATGACTTAGTTTATGATAATTTTATTACATTAGGATACGACAAAGTCCCTAAAGAATTCTTTTTAAGTAATGCAAGTGAAGTTGTTGAAAAACTTAGAAATAGCTGTTGGAGTGAATTTCAGCCATTAGAAAAAGACTTTACTTCAAAAATGCTAAAAGAGTTAGTTGATGATGAGTATATCAAAACTCTTACACCAATAGAGGCAATTACTTGGTTTGTGGAAGAATTTCCGGAACATATATATGCTTTGACTTTGTCAAATACTCAAAGTAGGAGGAGTAGAGCAGGTAAAGAATTTGAAAGTATTATAGAACTCATTTTGATTGGTGCAGGGATTCCACTTGACAGTCAAGGTAATATAGGTAAACAAGAGTTTGTCAATAAAGGTCTTGGTAAATTGGTAGATTTAGTTTCTCCGGGTGTTTTAGAATACATTGTAAATAAGAGAAATACTGTCTTAATTAGTGCAAAAACCACATTAAGAGAAAGATGGCAAGAAGTACCTGAAGAAATGGGAAGAACAGGTGCAAGAGAAATGTTTTTAGCAACTCTTGATACTTCTATTAGCTCTGATGTATTGAACACTCTATATGAGGCTAATATACAAGTTACAACAACAAAAAATATAAAAGAAACATATTATTCCGATAATGAAAGGGTATTAACCTTTGAAAAGTTGGTTGAAATATGTTTAGACAATGTTTCTCATTGGAAAAATTTCAACTACACAGTAGAACAAAATGAGCAAATGATAGAGCTTATCACTAAGCAAATTGAAAAACACCAAAATCATAAATTTGTAGAAGAATATTATGATGAACGATTAAAAAACATAAAGAAGTAGACAAATTAGAATTTGTCGGTATATCATTAAATCGCATTTTTTCGATTAAACTATGGAATACAAAGGAGCAAATAATCATGAGCGAACAGAGAATCTATTGCATGGACCTTGTAAAAAAAGAGGATCCGGAAAAGGCTGTCAGAACACCGTTTTATCAGACAGAATCTACAGGCGGATCGGTCTGGGTTATCAAACCCGGTCAGACATTGCAAAAGCACTATCACCACAATTCCGACGATATATGGATCGTCCTTCAGGGAGAGGGAATATTCTACCCCCAGCCTAATGAAGAGGTTCCATTCAAGAAAGGCCATGTCATAGTATCGAAGAAAGACTCCTGCCACGGAGCAAAAAATACTGGAGATGAGGATATCATCTTTGTAAGTATAGTAGCACCTGTCCCTTCCGACTATGATCCTATAAACGAGTGACAGGAGAATAAAATTCCCGTTTGACAAAGGATTGTGATTATACTTGAGAAAGAAAAATGTTTATATAACATTGGGATACATAGCTGTATATCTGGTGATATATTGGTGAGAGCAACTTGATTGGTTGGCTATTTACTAATATTCCAACTGGTGAGCATAGTTATTTATATGGTTGGTTGCTCAGTAGTAATCTGTTTTGGTATGCACTTGCGATTTCTGCGCTTCCTTCTCTTTGGGGTAAGTTTAAGTTTTCGGCTGTTACTACGGCGGGATTTATTGTAGGTATTGTAGCAGGCATAATCGTTGAGAAATACAAGAAGTAAGTCAAATTTCAGTTTGTCTAGCTGAATAATACAGATTCAAGACGATAGAAAGTAAAACATCTATCGTCTTTTCTTATGAAAAAAACTTGAAAGGAGATGAAATTTATGGACAATAAAAACAGAATTAGAAAAAGTAAAAGAAAAGATTGAAAGCAAGTAAGAAGAAAAAAAATATGAAAAGAAACTATCTCAGCTTAAAAATCAGGAAAAGAAAATCAGAAAGCAAACGAGCCTTGAAGAAAGAAAAAAGCGAAACCATAGATTGATAGAGCGAGGAGCAATCTTAGAAAGTTTAATTGAGGGAGCAAGCGAGAAAAGTAATGAAGAAATAAAGGCTATTTTGCAAAGAGCATTTCAAAAAGACTAAGAAACGCAAGGACATAGTATAATTGTAATTCCCTTAGATTTTCTAAGGGCGCAATTATACACCCTTTAGGTGTCCTTGCGACCTGCGGTGCTTTTACCCTTGCGGGGAGCAAAGAAAAAAGCCGAAGCATTTTTCCGTATTAAAGGCAAAAGACAACTGAATATAATTCATTCGCTTTTTTATCATCAAGGGTAAAGCGCATTCACTATCGCTCACCCTTGACAATAAAAATTTGAAACAGATAGCTTACATTAAGCCGACATACTGAAACAACAAAAGTTAAAAGTATAGTCGGCTTTTTCTATTGTACCGTTTCAAAACGCTCATTCAGTTTATAGAAAAGCAAAAGTATTTTTAAGACCGACATCTAAAACAACAAAAGAAAAATAAGAAGATGACAAATGCCACATTCCCAAAATGGGAGTGTACCTAAATCAAAGACAGTACTAATCAAAGGGGGTAGTGAAACACGACTTCCTTAAAAGATAAAAGGAGTAACGATTTGTTGCTACATTTTCATAACAAAAGATAGGAGAGAAAAATGGCAGATAAAAGGATGTTTTCAATAAAGATAGTGGATAGCGACTTATTTTTGGATATGCCATTAAGTAGCCAATGCCTGTATTTTCATCTATCTATGAGGGCAGATGATGATGACTTAAAAATTCTAATTACAAAAGGTTTTGTAATTGTCTTTTAAAGAGGGGTTATAGTCATTACCTATTGGAAGATAAATAACTACATCAGAAATGACAGACGAAAAGAAACGATGTATCTTGAAGAAAAGCAAAGTATAACGCAAACGGAAAATGGAGCATATATCAAGGTTGAAAATCTTGGTATACCAAATGACAACCAAGTGTCAACCGTTTGTCCGCATAGTATAGTTAAGGGTAGATTAGATAAGAGGAGAATAGAACAGGTTGCCCCAGTGTCCCTTTATGGAGAGTATCAAAATATTCATTTAACCGATGAAAAATACCAAAATCTAAAAGATAGGCTGAAAGGTCATACAGATACAATGACTGAAAAGCTATTAAGATATATCAAAAGTAAAGGCACAGACTACAAAGACCACTATGTAACAATCCTTAATTGGTATGAATTGGTATGAACAGGATAAAAAAAAGCTATCACAGAAAAATAATCAAAATAAAAGCCATAGAACCTATTCAACCAACTATGAAGACAGCGACAGCCTATAAAAGGTGTTTTTAAGGGTTTAATCATAAAAGAGGTGTCAGACTATGGTTAAGATAAAAATAAGCCTTAAAAACGCATTATAGAGCCTGATGTAGAAAAGGAGACTAAAATTATGAATGATAAAGAAAATATGATTACTACAAAAATTCAAGGGACAGATTTTATCTACAACAAAGATACTCACTATGAAGAAGACGGACATATCTATTGCAAGATTTGTAATGAAAGAATAGACGGTAAGGTAATTCCGATGTTGGATAAGCCTATGATTATCAGAACGGCTTGTAAATGTGATAGAGATAGAGCTGAACAAGAAAAAACTGTTAAAACAAGATAGGTTGAGACAAAGCTGCTTTATATCCAAAAATCAAATAGCCTACACCTTTAAAAATGCCGATGAAGATACAGATAAGGAAATCATCAAAAAAGCAAAGAACTATGTAAAACATTTTGAAGAAATGAGAAAAGATAATGTTGGACTGTTACTTTACGGAAATGTAGGAAGTGGCAAGACCTATGTAGCTTGTGCTATTGCCAACGCTATAATTACAGAATATAGCCATACAGTAAAAATGAGGAACTTTGCACAGATATTAAACGACTTACAAAAAGGCGGCTTTAATCTTGATAGAAACGAATATATCGAATAGATAACAAGCCCTACCCTACTAATTCTTGATGATTTTGGAATAGAGAGAAATACAGAATATGCCTTAGAGCAAATTTACAATGTAATCAATGCAAGATACCTAAAGGCAAGACCAACCATTATAACTACTAACCTTAATTTCAAAGATATAGAAAAAGAACAGGAAGATATAATGCTTGGCAGAATTTATTCAAGGATAATCGAGATGTGTTTACCTCTTAGGATAACGGGACTTGATAGAAGAAAAATACAGAGCAAAGAAAAGCTGAAGAAAGCACAAAACTTAATAGATGAATGAGAGCGATTGGAAAAGTAAAAAATTCTAATCGCTTTTTAATTGCAAGAAAAGGAATGATGATATGCAAAAAAATAATACAGAAACAAAAACAATAAAGAAGATTGGAAAAACTACCTATGAAGTTGTTGTACATTTTAATAAAAATACTACTGAAACAATGCAAGACAAATTGAAACGCATAATGCTTAGAGAAATTGAGAGTGAAAAACATCAAAAAAATGATAAAAATGATTAGAAAGTCCTTGACAAGTTGTTACAGGTTTGGCTCGCTAATCTTTTCTTTGGTCTTTTGGTTAAAAATATCACTAAAATTTGCAGACCTGCCTTGTTTGTGCTGTTGCTTAGTGTATGAATTTATATTGGTGCTTAAGATGCTAATATCATTCGTGGTTTGCCTCCTAGCTTCTTGCTTTTTAAGTTTTAATTAAAGTAACCATAAAATAATTGACTATCCAAATTTATCAGTCAAAATAAACAAGTGACAAATATGCCAATCACAAAAATTACAAAAATTTACTTTTACTAAGTCATTCTTTGGTGGGACTGATTTAATTCCAGTATGCGCCAAAATTCAATTCAGATATTAGGGCGAGCATACTCTATGTAGCTACAAAATGTTACCATTTGCATCTCCATAGAGGCTCGCAAGGATAGCTTGCCGCTCCCTTGACCCACGCTTAAAAAATATTTTCTTTATTAAAGTGGCCATGCAAGATAGGCTTTTTTTAATAAAAGCTTAAGTTGATTAAAGGCAGCCATAAGAACAAAAATAATTAGACTAAATTATTTTTTATGATCTACAAAATATATTTTAGTATATTTTTAAAATGGCAACGTAACAAATAATGTTTGGAAGTAATAAATGAGATGATTATGTAATAAACTTAGTAGAGTCTCTACGTTTAAAACATATCTAGACTTTGAGTTTTTTCCTTGCATACATCACCCACATGGTGATATATGCTGGCTTTTTGGGAGTATTCACGCTCCTCTATAAATTCTCTACATATTCTTGTAGCATCTTGTGCTCTATCTGTAAGCTCTCGTATTCTTCTCTCAAATTTTGGAATTTTTCTTCTAAATTTTCTAATTTTTCTTCCAAGCAAGATATTGAACTCTCGTACATATCTCTTTGTTGCTGCAAAGATTCCGTTAAGGCGTCGTTGCAATCTTTGTTCAAGCTCTTGACTTTCTTTGTTAGCTCTGTCACATTTGTCTGTAATATCGCGAGCTTCTTCTCGCAGTCTTGTTGCAAATTCATTGTTTCTAATTCGTGCTTGCTCCTTTCGTCTTCGATCGTCTTCGTCAAGCGCTCGTTCTCTTCTAGCAATGCTTTCTCTAATGCTGTCATCCTCTACTCCATTTTCATTAATATAAATTTCCTGCTCTCGTTCTCTATTATCTCTTTGTCTTTTGGAATCGATATGTAATACTCCCTCTGGGTCTTGTCCGCAGTAGGTTGGCTGTATCTCCATTGTTTTGGTATCGTCCAAGCTACTTCTTCCTTTAATATCATTGCGTGCACTACCCAGCCAATTGCTATTCCCAAAATTAGTGCGGTAGCCGCTGATAGCGAGATTATCACCGATCTGTCCTTGTGATGCAAGGATATTGTTTTTTGAAGTTCTTTCGACATATCTTTCTTGATTAAATCTATCTCTTTTAGCAATAAGCTCCTCAAGTTTTCGCCTATTTTCTCTGCACTCTGCTTGTGTATTTCTATCATGGAATTCTCTAATTCTTCTGCTTGAGCTTTGGCTGAGTTCTCCAAGTCTTTGAGCACTGGTGAAGTCTGCATCGTATATTCCTCCTTTTAGACGATTTTTTGTTTTTTTAGTAGGCAGTATGATCGTTATGCCTTTTTTGTTGATCCTGGTTATTTCGATACCATTTTGTTTAAGAAGTTCAATCATGTGGTCTCTATTTTTAATATAGCCTTGCTTAACCAGATCGTGCAACTTTTGGTCTAGCTCTTCTAAATTTTTATAATGATTGATGTTTTTCTTGCTAGACAATATAGTTTGCTCTTTTGCTGGATCATCTGGACTTGATAGTCCATACTCATCGTTAATGATCTTTTTGATTAGATCTATTCTCGTTTGATCATATTTGGCAAAATAAGGATTAAATGACCTGTCTGTTTCAAGATCTATCTTAGGGATAAGGAAATTTAACTCAAGCCGTCCATCCTTGTCTGAGTGTTCTACCCATAATACATTTGTACGTTCAAGCATATATTCACCCAAAAGAGCATATTCAAAATCCTTAATAATTTTTAGTTTTTGCTCTTCAGTTAAAAAGTCATGCCTCTCTTCAAATGATAAAACACCAAAACAGGTCTTTTGTTTATAGGTGATGCCTTTTATAATAGCTCTAGTTAAATTTTCATCACCTTTTATAACTCTTGCTGTTCCAGCAGCTTTTCTCTCATTTAAAAGATAATTTATGCTCCCAAGGCCACCACCAGTATAAGTACGAAGAAATTTAACTAGCATCACTAGTGCCTTTATTTGTATTGATACAAGGCAAATCAAGCAACATATTATTTACCCAATGCTTCATAAACTTTATGTAAGACATCGTTATCATCCGCTATGATCTTGATACCAACTCTATCTAGGCTTTGCCCACTATTTAATTTGGCGGCTATTTGATTTATGTTTTGTCCATGTCTAGATAATTCAGCTAAAAGCTCTCTTCTAATTGGTGCATAAATCTGCTTAGACAACATAGCTCTTAAGGCAAATTTTGAGAAAGTTAGGCCACTTTCTTGTAATTTATCATTAATTACCAACCATTCTTCATTACTTAGCCTAAGTCTTTTAGTTATGACTTTGGTTACCTTGCGCTTTTTTGTCTTTTCAGAACTCACGTAAATTTTCTCCTAATCTAAAAAAGAAGCCACTCAAAAATCTTATGTCATAAAAAGTTTGGCAGACTTGCTCTTTAAATATCTTTTAAGATTATTTTATAAAATTTCACAGCCTAAAACAAGGAATTCGGTAGGCTTCAGGCCGCTAAAATGCGTGTTTTTAAAAAATACTATGAAATATATAATATAATTTTTGTAGCTTTTAAATTTCTCTTAGAAATTTAGTCTAGTATGAAATTAAGAAAATAAAATAATAAAAATATAGAGATTGCGCTCATCATAAAAGAAGCACTACAAGTTAGTCAAATTTAGTCATTGGTAGTTAAAGATAAGGGACTTAATGCTTAGTTAAATTTATCCTTTAGCATCTCATACACTTCGTTGTTCTCTCTTTTGCCGACAACTAGCACTAACACTACGATCTCATCATCTTTAACTTGATATGCCAAGCGATAGCCGACATCTCTTAGTTTGATCTTATAGACATCTTCATAGCCTCGTAGCTTGTCCTTGGCAACCTTTGGGTTTTCTAGACGCTCACTTAGCTTCTTTTTTAACTGCACCTTTATGCTATTGTCAAGCTTTTGCCACTCTTTTAAAGCACTTGGCAAGAACTCTAACTCATAACTCATCTAGACTTACTTTTACTGGTTTTTCACCACTTGCTAAAGCAGCGTCTACTGCTTTGCTTAGATGATACTCTTCTATTATCTCTGCCATTTTTTCATAGACAGAGCTGGGTACTAGATAGGCACTAGGGACATTGTGGTTTAGTATAGCTACGACATTATCTCCAGCTTGTTTTAAAATTTGAGCTGGAGACTTTTTTAGCTCGCTTATGCTAGCTGTGAAATTTGCTTGTATGGTTTGCATTTTTATCCTTTATTTAATACCTAAAATAATACTAAATAAGATATAATAATAGTCTTAAAACTCATGCTTTAAAATTTACTCCTATTCATTTTCATACGTCACTATCTCTACTAAAGACTTTAAAAATCTAAGACAATATTTCTAGGGTTACAAGCCCTCAGTAGTACATTCTAACGCAAGATCCTAAATTTAACATACCATGAACTTGATATCTTGAAGCACGACACTTAAAAAGGAATACCAAAAATTCTCTTCTATTTAATTTTATACATTTTTAATATTCAGTTAAGATTCATTTTTATCTACAATCAAAGAAGTATAGCTTCCAAAATAGTTTTAACACTATACATACAATTACTGAAGTATATCCTTATTGACTGGTATAAAATATAGCCATTATATCAAAAAACCTTCTTTTATAGCATTCTCATAAAGATCATATAAAATAATAGCTTGCTTTATAGAAGGAAGTCCTATACTTCCATTTGCAATTTTTGCCAATATATCCATTTGCTTCATAGATATTTGGTGTCTTATTTCATCTTTTTCATAATATTTTAAAATCTTGTCCCAATCTTTAAATTTAACGACAAACGATTGAACTTCTATATTGTCATCAAGTTTCTTGTCTTTTCTTGCTTCTTTTTTTATATACTTTTCTTCTTCTGCACTACTTAATATCTCATCATCAAATCCTAAACTCAATTCAATATCTTTTATACTATCCCAGCATAACTTCTTTTTACACCATTGACCTATATTTGCATTGCCTTCCGGCGGGTTAGTTATGTTAGTATATATTTTGCTAGCAACTATAGAGATTATATTCTCTAAATTATTAGATATTTTTTGTTCATCCCATATTTTAGAAAAATTTAAAAATAATCTATTTTTTTCTAAATAATACGATAAGTACGATAGGGTATAGGCTACGCATTGTGCCCTATAACCACCATTGTACCAAGTGGCGTAAGAAACAAGTTTTTCAACTTGTTTAAACATTATAATTCTAGATACTGCTTCTTTAAAATAGTTGCTCGTTATACAAAGCTCATCTTTTTCTAACATTTGAGTAATATGTTTTGCAAAAGCCATAAAGCTATATTGTGCGCCTTTTGATACAATATCCGGCGATTGTAGCCAAGCGATTTCGCTTTTAGCTAAAAATGTTTTATCTATAAGTTGTGACTTGGGGTTTTCTATTTGAAATTTCTTTTTATCTGTGCCACTTAAATATGCTTGTTCATTTAAGTATTCGCCCCTTACCCTCTCATAAAACCAATGAGTTCTTACTTGTATTCCATCAACAGCTGGTGCCAAATTTCTTCTTGAGCATTCTTTGAAATCTTTATGGAAAGGACTATTTGAAAAGAAATCCGATTGATTTATCTTGTTTTGGGTATTTGCGTATTCGCTAACTTTTGAGACAAATTCATCTTGTTTTTCGGCGTCAGCAACTACAGATAGTTTCATCTGAACATAAATTTTTGATACGTCTAGCTTTGAATTTTTACTTGAAGCATATATGGCCGATACGGTCTGACCTCCATTGACAATCTGAAAATTTGATATTTTTATAATTTTGCCATCTTGTAAAATAACATCATTAGCTGTTGCAGTTATGCCATTATTGTATGCGAAAAACATCTCTGGCTTATATTCTATAGTGTTTCGCAACCCCTTATTGACGTTGCCTCTAAACTGCAAAAAAGTTCTGACGTTTTGTTCTAAAAGTCTAGAGCCAAATGTATCATAAATTTCAACTATTGTCCTACCATCTATTACGCTTAAATAAGATCTGTAGTCTTTCGCCGGCGTGTCTACTACAAGCGCCGGCAAATCAACCTCAACGTCAAAGTTGTTTTTTGAGTTATTTATAGTATAGATTTTATATAAAAACTCAATATCTATGATGCGATATTCCGCATCAATGCCAGATAGTACTTTATTTGGGATGCTTGCTAAATTTTTAGTAATTTTTCCATCTGTTATAATGATAAGGCGGATTTTTTTAATTTCATTTTTAATTAAATACGAATATATATTATAGGCCATTGAGTAATGCTCAAAACCCTCCTCCATAGTATCATAAAGTTTTTGGAAACTCCTTAAAAGGAAATTTTCCAGCTTTTTAAATTTTGATTCTATCTGCGCTTTTATGAGAGTTTGTATATCATCACTTTGAAAAAAACAATGCACTAGAAGACTAAGCTTACCACGCTCTACATCAAAGTCATATCCACTTACTTCCATATCTCTTTTATTGTATTCAGCAATCATGTAGTCTTGCGATAGCTCTCCTTCGTCAACAAGAGAGTCACAGACCGACTCAAAAAATGCTTCTTGTTTGCTTATACCTCGGCTTTGGGCTTGACTCACGATATCCTGCATAAAATCTTGATGAAAGTCATCTAAACTAACCATTTTTTGCCTTTAAAGTTTTATTCTATCCAACAAAAATTCATTGCATTTTAATAAATCTACCGTATATTTTACGTTATGAATTCTGGAATCTATATCTATGGAAGTAATTTTTGGAAATTTATTATCTACATTAAAAAATAAAATTTTATCTATTTTAAATTTTAATAGTTCTACTTGGAAATTTGATTTATAGCCATACGAAAAAAGCTTTTTATAAAATGATTCTACGTCAGCGACCTTTACTTCTATACTCTTTATGATATCCTCAACACTAAGTCCTTGCGAATTTATAGATAAAGAGTATACCGCGAGATATAATTTTTCTTTAGTTGTATAAAGTTGATAAGCAGATGAAATTATAACATGTGGTGACTTTGAAGCTTTATACGTTTTAATCTCAACAGCGCAGTCATTAAATAAAAAGTCTTGTTTATCAAAATCTGCCCCAACCCAAGAACTTAATGCCTCTTCAAAACCAACTTGTTTAGCTGCAATATTATTTAAAAAACTAAGTTCACCAAATAGCCCCATTTGCCTTTCTGTCCCAAAATCATCATCATTTGAAATAAAAAATTTTTTCCATTTTAGAAGTCTTGCTTCTATATTGTCTAAAACATTTTCATTATTATTGCAAGTATTTAAAAGAGAAATAATATCGTTGCAAACCAATACAAATAGTTGCCAATTGGAATTATCGTTTAGTGCTATATAAAATTTGGTAGCATCTTTAAAATCTTTTCTTAGTGTATTTAAACCAATAAATTTTATACTCTTTTTACTAGTTTTTATACAAAAATCTAGTTCAATGCCAAAAGTATATCTTCCATCCAAATCCACTATCCAAAAAATATCATATCTATTGTCACCATTAATCCTTCTTCTGGTATTATTTTTCATATCATTCCAAGGATTAATCATCTTGCTCTTCTAATTCTTCAAATTCAAAAAGCATCTCTTCTTGATATACCTTATTGATTAAATATTTAATAGTTTGAGAGCTACTACAAACACCATCATTAGGAAAACAAACGCCATAGGCTGGTAATATATCGCAACCAAAGCCGATTTGATTGTTCTTAGTGTCTAGTATATGTAACATTAAAATTGGATTTTTCAAATTTTTTCTTAAAAATGAAGACCTGTCGCCCCTTTTTTCTTTCTTGCTTTGTTCATAAATTTCATCATCTAGTAATGCTTTCTCAGGATCTCCTGCCGATAGTTTTCTATTCCCAAGTTCTATGTAATCACCCTTGTCTTGCAATTTTGAGCGCTCTTCCATATTTATCCCAAATTTTTCTAAAAACATACCCCTTCCTCCATAAAGAACAACATCCCACACTGTATTCTTATCTTCCAGATACGCCTTTATAAAATCTAACTGCATATGTGCTTTTATAACACTAAAGTTATTTATAAATTTTAATATTTCCATTTTATCTATATTTTTATATATAGTGGCGCTTCCTTTTTTACTACCTCTATTAAGTGATTCTATAAGCTCTTTTAAAATATTTAAATTATTATCGTGTAGTTGTGGGTTTTTAGCAAATCTTACGGTTTCTATTAGCTTTCCACTTAAATCCAATGACATACATTTTTCTTCTGCGTTTTTCATCTTATTTTTGGCTGTAATTTGTAATTGACTGTTTGGATCTTGTCTGACAGCTAGTCCAAAATTATAAGGAGTTAGACCATCTTCCGCCATCTCTTTAAATTTATACATAAGCTCATTTGTAGCCTCAATAATAAATCTAAAATAGTTTTGAATATCTTTTGGCATATAAATTTTACATAAATCCTCATAGCCTTGTCTATACCCAAACCATCTACCCATCTGCATAAGCGTATCATAGAATATTGTACTTCTTATAAAATAACTAACACTGAGTCCTTCTAGAGTAAAGCCACGTGATAGGCTAAGTCCTCCAACCGCAATGACATTTACTCTTTCGCCAGTATTATATTTAAGCGGCTTCTTACTATTTTGGTAAACCGCTATTACTTGAATACTATTTGCGATTTCGGATAATTTTTTTGAAATCTCTAACCATGAAAATTCTATATCAAATTTTGTCTCAAAAATATTCTTTAAGTTTAGTATCAAGCTACTTTGTTTTACTGAATTTGGAAGTAAAATAAAAGCATTAATATCATTTTTTAACGCTTTTAAATATTCATCTATCAAACATTCAATTTTTTCGTGCACATCAGAAAAGCGACTAATATTAACAAGCATGCTATTATGCTTAATTTGACCCCTTAAATCCCTTGTTGCCACATTTAGTATAAATACATTTATAGCCTCGTATAGACTTTGTGGCAATTCTGATATAAGGTGATCTTTTTTATGTTTTAAAGGAATCTTTTCATCATAATCATTAATATCTATTAAATATTTATCAGGATTATCTATAAAAATCTTTTCGGCGCCGAAATAATTAGTTGGTGCATCAAGGGCATATATAAAATCTCTTGGAAATAAATCTTTAGAAATCTGCTCATTCATGTTTTTAATTTTTACGCTTTGCTCATCTTCTATTGTATGATCTATAAAAATATTTGCATAAGGTGTGGCAGTATATGCAACATAAGAGCTTTTTTCGAAAAGCTCCAAAAGAGCCCTTAATTCTTTATTTATAGTGGTTGGATCACCCTCCTCTTTTGTATTTATGGAGGCATAGTCAGACTCGTCATCTATCAATAACATGGCATGTTTTGAAATTTTATTATTATAATGAAACTTGATCCATCTTATGACATTGGAAAGAGTGCTTGCGTTTTTCTTTATAACCAAAAGTACTGGCGTATTAATATTATCAAAATTTACACCTTGTGAGTTTTTACGTGCATCTGTTGTATTAAAATCGCTTATTTCCGTAGTCAAGCTAATGGGTTGCATTCTATTTGCATTAGGCAAATCATCAAGTCCAACCCCGACTATTTTTGAGTCATTTTTACCAACAAAAGCCTCATTTATACGAATTTGAGTCTGGTTTCTAAGATTGTTTTTATCTCCAGCAACAATAACTATAAATTTATAACCAATATCGGCAGCCTTACATATCAAGGAAGCATAGTTTGAAGTTTTGCCAGACTGAACATGCCCTACAACCATACCGTATACACTAAATTTATTCTCTCTTGGATCTCCAATTTGATTCATTATCATATCAGTATCATCATCTACAGTCTTGATAACTTGCGGAGGCAATAAGCCTTTATAAAATTTTTCCAATCTATCCCAGTAAAAATTACTATTATTGGCTTTTGTGTTTATGCTATACCAAGACGTATTGCGTCGTTTTTGTTCATCGCCTTTTATTACTAAGCCCGTACTCATACTTACATTAAAATATTTCTCTAAGTCGTCTTTTAGTTTTTCATAATCATTATCTGAAAAATCGCCGTCTTGGTTAAATATATCAACTTTAATGTCGGACTTAATAAATCTTTTTACTCGAGATATTTCGTTGTCAATATCTTCCTCTTGTAAAACCTCATTCTGTTTAGAGTACTTGTTGGTCAAACTACTTTTTGAAAAATTAAAAACTTCTTCATAAAAACTACATTCCATCCAACGGCTCCTTATATTTTTTAAAAATCTCTATTTTTTTAATTTCATCTTCGCTAAGTCCTATATTTTTTAGATATTCCAGTATTTTAACCGCTTCTGTATTTGAAATAATACCCTCTTGCCTAAAATTATGTGGATTTTGCTGGACCTGTACCTGTATAGCTTCTAATGGTATGCATGCCTCAAGTGATTTTAGGTATAGCTGAAATAGTTCTCTCGTTTGCAAATCCAATAAATCTAATAATTTTTGATGCATTGGATTTTCTTTATTTATTGCAAAATAAATTTTGCTATCTTCGCAAACTAAATCCCAAAATCTAATAACATTTTTGTCATTTATTTTACGACCACGAGTGAAAAAGGGCTTTACCCCATCTTTTATGGAGTATAGAGCAACTCTTTTAAGCTCTTCTTTCAAGCCAGCAACTGGATTTGCGATAGACTTTTTTACATCAATATTCCACAACTCGTCTTGATCGTTTGAAATTTCAATCTTTATACGAACAAGCTTTGTTGTATCGCTAGATTTAAGAATACCCCACCATTTACCGTAAACAAGTAGCCTGTGGGCTCTGTATAGATAAAAACCTTGAGATTTTATATAGCCTTCTCTCCCACTATATTTTTCCCATTCCGATAAAGTCACTTTTGAATGATGCGGTAAGATAAATGGAGTAATTTTTATTTCTTTTTCGTTGTATTTAATTATTTCTGTAGATTTCATAAAGGTTGCATCATGTGTTGGATTAAACGGATTAAAAGGTATTAATGGATTATTGTTGATGGATATTTTTATTTTTCTTGCGCCGTCAGCTCCCTCTAAAAATTGATGAAAAACCAAAGACAAATGCTCTCTTAGCGGTTCTAAACATTCTGAAATTTGCTCGATTTTGTCCATATCTTCCCATACAACAAGAGTAGAATTATCGTTTTTATAAAAATCTTTAAAGATTTCAAGATTTTTATACTCGCTCAACTCAGGCGTCAAAAGTAGCCATTTATCGCTTTTAGAGATATAGTCCAAGTCCCATTGTTTAATGTTTATCTGATTACATTTTTTTGATACAACGGTAAGTTTTTTACATTGAGAAAATGAAGCCGTTTTAAGACCTAAACCAAATTTACCAAGTGCGATATCATTTCTTTTCTCATCTGGATTTTTTGATGATAGCCTCATAGCTTCTATTAGTTCATCTTCGTCCATTCCCGCACCATTATCTAGAATGCAAAAAAACGGTTCAGGATGCTGTATGGCATAAATTTTTATATCATTTGCGCCAGCTGATATACTGTTATCAATGATATCTGCAACTGCTACCTCGAAAGTATACCCTATGTCGCGAAGCGATTTGATAAAATTTGCAACATTTGGATTAATTTCTATCGGATCCATCCAACACCGCTACAATCTCTTTTGCAATTTTTTCAACCATTGGCACAACAACAGAATTTCCAGCCTGCTTATACAACTGTGCTCTTGATATGTTTGATGGGAGTATAAAGTCCCTTGAAAAGCCTTGTAAATTAAAACATTCTTTTGGGGTTAATCTTCTTATTACACTATCATCTAATATAATTGGTATATTGTGTCCACCTGCACCCATATTTGCAGTTAGAGTAGGGCACACATTTGATTTATTAGGGCGAACATAATAGCGTCTATACTGATAAACAATATTTTCATCCACAACACTCTCTATCACTTTACGGTGAATTTTATTATTTTTGTCGTTATAAATATCAGTCAAGGTAACGCACGAGTTATCTAGAAAGAATTTTATACTTTTTGGTTTCTTATTTGTTTCCTTGGGAATTTTAAACTTGCTAGATAGTAGATTGGATTGTTCCGTTTCTTTTATATTTTCTTTTATAGGTTTTTCAAATAAATAGTCGTCTTCATCCTTAAAGCCTACAATATAAATTCTTTCCCTTCCCTGTGGTATGTCTGTATACTTTGCAGCGTTTAATATAAATGGTATAAAAGAATATCCAGCTCTTTTTATCTCATTTCTAATGGTTTTAAAAGTTTCACCGTTATTATGAGAAGCTATAGTTTTAACATTCTCTAAAAAAAAGGCTTTCGGCCTTAATTCTTTTAGTAATCTTGATACTTCAAAAAAAAGCTTACCACGTTCATCTTCAAACCCTCTGCCATGTCCAGCAAGTGAAAAGGGCTGACAAGGAAAACCTGCTGTTAATATATCTATATCACTTAAATTTTTACCATTTAACTTTTTAACATCTCCTTCAATGAGGTTGGTGCTGACGTGATTCAATCTGTAAGTTTTACAAGCGTCTTTATCAATTTCATTTGCCCATACAACATTACAATTTGAATTTTTAAATGCTTGGCACACACCACCAACTCCAGCAAATAAACTTCCTACTCTGTAAGTCACAAAAAACCTTTTTAATTTTTATGAATTATATAACAATACTTATAAAATATAAAAGCATTTAGTTTTAGAGTAGTTAGCCTCAAAATTCAACTTCTTTTCCTTAAGTGCTGTGCCATATGATATTGCTTTGCGTATGGTTTGCATTTTTATCCTTTATTTAATACCTAAAATAATACTAAATAAGATATAAGAATAGTCTTAAAGCTCATGCTTTGAAATTTATTCCTATTCATTTTCATACGATACCATCTCTACTTTACTCTTTAGTGTGTTTGCATTAATAGGCTTAGCATAAGTGTTTAGCAAAATTTTATACTGCTTTTCATGTCCTACTATCTGAGCTATAAGGTTAGCTTCTACCTCGCGCTGCACTAGATAGTCTATAAAGTAGTGTCTAAAAGAGTAAAAGGTCTTTTTAGAGTCTTTGTCTATAAACTTTCTTTGGATCTGGCTTCTAAAAATTTCAGAGAAGTCCTTATTGCTTACCTTAAATATATTTCCGCTTTTCTTGCTATTAACATATTTTAGCAAACCTAGATCTATGAGCTTACTATGAATAGGCATAAATCTAATACTATTTTTAGTCTTGGTAGTTTTACCATCATTTGTATTGATGTTAAAGCAGTAAATTCCATCTTTTAAGACTATATCTTCTTTATGAAGTTGTGTGATCTCTTTTATCCTCATGCCACTATAAGCAGCTATCATTGTGACGTAGTAGAGCTCACTAGCCTCTATCCTTGAACTTGGTGATTTACCACTTTGTTTGATACTAGTTACTATCTCAAAGATCTTCCTAGCTTCTGATGCTTCGTATGGAAGCACTGCCCTTTCGCTAGGGTCTATGTCTATCTTGACGTTCATTTTTGCAGTTATGCTTTTACCTATATAGCCACTATCAAAGCAGTAGTTAAAAAACTGAATAACCCTTATCATATATTTTTGGATAGTAGGCTCAGAGAGTTTATCGTCCTTTTCACCTAGCTTAAGTATCTGAGATAAACTTTTATCTTTATACCTACTCTTTTGGGCTAGCTTAGTTGGAACTTTATAAAGAAGATCTCTAAATTCAAGCAAGTTATCTCTCGTGATCTTATAAACTGGCGTATCTTCTTTAAAGTATAAAAATAAGAGCTTTTTTACGCCAGTAACTAATCTTTGCGTATCTGGCGACCACTTGTCAGCTCTTTTAGTGTTTGTTTCAAATATATGAAATGCATCCTTTAAGCTCTTTTGATCTTCTAAATTTAAAGCTGTGAATTGATTGCTAGAGCCAGATGCCACTTGCAATGCTTGCCTGATCTCATACTCTTGTGTTACTTGGGCGCTAGGATTAAAAATACTAAAGCTACTATCGTCATCTAATTTTATCTTGATATTTTTTGGTGGATTTGGATCCATTATGATATCTTCCATGCTTCTATGGCTATTATTTGTTCTTACTAGCTTTAAATTTGAGGTCGAGCCATACTTTTGATCTAGTATGGCATAAACCGTTTCGCTAATCCTCTGAGCCATAGCCTTAAGCTGTCCATCCGTAATAGGCAAACAACCGCTATCTTCAAGCTCTTTTATATTTTCTTGGAATGAAGCTATGTCCTTAGCGTCAAACGAACTAGGTTTGGCATGTTTGGCTAAGTTATCACTAGAATCATCTTCGAGAAAGTATTGCTCACGCTTATCATCAAAGAGCACGCTGCTCTTCTCAAGCTTTGATACAAGATAGTTAAGTGTTAGTATATTCTTCTCTAAAAGAGTTTGCCCTATGTTCTCTTTATCCTTACTACCAAGAGCGCCAGCAGTGTTAGTGATATTGCTTATATCCTTAATTAAAATTTGAGGTAGATCGCCATCTATCAAACTTTGTTTAAAGTAGTCATTGAGCGCATTTAGAAATTCTACATCCATTTTCTTGTTAAGAAGAGAGTGCTCTTTGATGCTCTTGCTAAGCTTTACTTTCATAAAAGAATTTACAAAAGATTGGATTATGTTATCACTAAGATTCATGTGAACCGCCCTTTTTATCAGGTAAAGATTATTATCTAGAATTTTAGCCCTTTTTCTGGCTTTTTCCAAGAGATTAGTGGATGTGGAGAAGCAAATTTCTCGCTTTTCGTTAAAAAATTTTCTGATGCTTGGAGCAAGTGTGACTCGGTAGTAATATATACCGTTTCGCTCCCTTAAGTGTTGTCCCATATTTAATAGCCAACCGGTCAAAAATGGAACAGTTTTATGTAACGACTAAGCAAAAAATCGTCTAAAGTGCGTATTTCAGGCTTTTGTGAGCTCATATAAAAAATCCTCATAAGCCGGAGGTCGGGAGTTCAATTCTCCCCCTTGACACCATAACACCCTATTTTAGGCACTAGCAGTAATGCTTTTGTTCTTTCCCTTTCTTTAAAATTTCCTTTAAGAGTGGAACACTTAGTTACTAAAGTGGGACAGTCTCTTAAAAATTCCAATGATTATAAAGCCATCGTCCTTTTAATACCATAAAAAATAGATTTGCTTTAAATTTTTACTTCTAGCTTTTTATCTATAATCCCCATAAATACGCACTTTTGGCATTTATCCTTTTACTATTTTTAATTTATTCTTTTTCTAATTATGAATTTTTTTACAAAAATTTGCATTTCTAGCGCAGATTTTTTCCAAAATTGGTGTAATTACTATAAAGACATTTTAAAAAGGAAGAAAATGAAAAAATTTTCATTAATAGTAACTAGCACTGCTAGCACGAGAGAAAGTTCAAATGGTGAGGTGATTTACTATGGCTAATGCATATATAGTAAATGATCACAGCCTAGTCATAAATGTGAGGTCAGGTTTTTTAACATATGGTAGAGCCATAGGCAGGTTTGCACATGCGTGCCGTGAGAAAAATCAAACTGAGCATATAAAGTATCTCAACAAAAATCCAGTCACTATTAATCGCTACAAGCTTCTAAGCGAGTTTAATGGCAATGGCAATATGAGAGATGCTAACAGCAAAGATGATGAACTACATAATATGGCTTTTGTAAAGAAATTACTTAAAGGCTTCCAGGATAGCTTTGAGAAAGACTATACCAAGCAGTCCTATACGCAAAAGCGAAATGGCAAAGATACTGTTATAAAAAAGTCTTGGCGCAAAGATATGGCTAGTTTTTGTGAAGTCATCATCACGTTTGGCACAGACAGAGAGAAGGAGCCAAAAGAAGGGCTAAACGACGAAGAGTCAAAATTTATAAATGAAAACATACATATGGATAGAGTAATGAGATTTGTAAACGCATACTGCGCGAAGTATGGCGCAAAGTGTCTGCTTGTAGCTGAACATAATGATGAGAAGACTAAGCACTTTCATATCTTTTTTACAAACTACAGCTTTGAAAAGCATGCAAATTTGAGATTTAGCGGCAGGTCAAAAACAGCAAAATTTGGCCAAGATCTACAAGATATGGGTGCAGAGGCATTTGAAGGTCAGGTACTTCGTGGTAAGCCAAGTAAAAATAGACATAAGAATTTAACCAAAATGCACCAAATAGCAAGTGAATATAAGAGTGAGCAAGAGTTAAAAGAGAAAATTCAAAAGCTTATAGAAGCGGAAGCAAATAAGTATATGCAAAAGAAAGAGCCTTTGTTGGGCGACGAGTACTTTAGGTTAGAGCCAAATGAAAAAAGAGCTTTAATAGTAGGTCTTAGAAATTCTGTTTTTGAACAAATGCAAGAAAGCATAACCATCACATCTGATGAGCAGCTAAAAGAAAAGGTAGAGCTTCTTGATGAGCAAGTAACAGAACAAAACAAGATCATAGAAGAAAATAAAAAGAAAAGCTTAGAAGTCTTAAAAGAAAAAGAACAGCTAGAAAAAGAGCTAGATGATTTAAAAGAGACCAAAGCTGAGCAAGACAAAGAGATAATGCTTCTTAAAAATAGACTAAAAGCACATACTAATCAGCAAACAAAAATAGATGAACAAAATGCATTGTTAAAGAGCAAGGATAAAGAAAATCAATCTCTAACTCGTAAAAGCGAAAGCTTGCAAAAAGAAAATATCAGGCTAAGAGACTTTAATGACAAAAGCTTAGGTCTCTTACTAGGAATAGCAAGCTCCAATCCTGAGCTAAAAGGGATGATAGTAAATGAGATGCCAGAGCTAAGTAGTAAATTTACAAAAGATGAAGCTGGGATAGAGATGGGGTAGCTAGCATTCTTTAAATTTTACAAAGCGTAATCTATAAATTTAAGCCACCAAAGTAAGCTAGTCGTGCAAATTTTACTAAGTAAATTTACACTAGCTTGCTTACAAACTTGCGATATATTCTACGCAACACTCCTATATCTCATATAGACATACTCGTAAATTTTCTCTCTGCACGCTGAGACACTTGCGTCATCATAGCAATCAGGTAGCTCGTTCCAGAGCGTATCGCAAAAAGATAAGACCAAGCATTGGCACGTAGTATTGATACGATGTGAGGTTTGAGCCTGGGCACAAAAGGTCCGCTGACTCCCAAAGGTCATTTTCTAGTTTTCTAATGTTTATCTTCTTTTCTCCGTTTTGCAGCTAAATTATCTATAAAATCAGTGTATAGGCGCTTTATCTAGCTTGTAAATTTAGCTATTTATATTTTGTTTGTTATTTTAGCATTTTATGGTTGTGGAATGTTGCTTATGTAAAATAAATTCGGCTCTTCTTGTTTAAATATGCAAAATAGCCACTTAGCAAAGAAATTTTAATCTAAATACAATAATTTTATTAAATTATAAAAATATATTATGCTTAAATTGCATATTAAGGTAACTATATATAATATTTCATAAACCAAATATAATAAATTATATTTATAAAAAGGATTCACATGAGAGTTAAATTTTCAGTTACTGCTTGTGCTGTTTTGGCGTTATTTGTAGTAGAAGCAAATGCTATCAAAACAACTAAACTTCAAGGTGTTGAGGTAAATTCAGTCGGAGATAACATCAGCGAAAGCGGTATCGATGAAGGAATTTTAGATAAAAGAGTTGCTGCTGGCCCATTAGCTGATAAAAAAGTGCTAGATATGCCTTATCAAGTAAATACAATATCAAAAGAGGTGCTTGATAACCAAGGCGTAAAAGGCTTTGAAGACGCGGCTAGATACTTCCCGTCGGCTCAAATTCAGTATCGTGGCGGAGCCGAAATCGGACGTCCGCAAACTCGCGGCTTTCAAGGAAGTGTCGTTGGTAATGTTCTTTGGGATGGCTTTTACTCCACATCTACTACAGCTGTTCCAATGGCAATGTTTGAGAGCTTGCAAATTCAAAACGGAATAGCTGGCTCACTTTATGGCGGCGCTACACCTTCTGGATATTTTCTCTACTCTCGTAAGCGTCCAGTTCCGTTTCAAAATATCATCTGGACTGATTACAGCTCAAGGTCAAATCTAGGCGTAGGGCTTGACACTTCTGATAAATTTGAAAAGGTTGGATATAGAGGTGTGTTTTACTATTCAGGTGGGGCAAAAAACGCAAAAGATAGTAAATTTTCTCGCCGCTTAGCCTCAATGGGACTTGACTTTTATCTTACAGAAGATTTAGCACTTGAGACAAATTTTAGCCATTATGAGCACAAAAACTCAGGAATGCCAGGTGGATTTAGTATGCCACTAACAAACGGCGTAGCTAACTTCGACGTCCCTAATCCCGCAAAAGACACAAAAAAAGGGCTCGAACAAACTTTTGGTGGCAACCATCTAAAAACTACGACGGCTAGCGTGAAACTAAAATACGCTCCGAGTGAGAATTGGTACTTTGAAGGTGGCTACCAATGGCAAAAAGCGATCCGAGATATGTATGGTACAAGCGGGACGTTTTTAAATGAAAATGGTGATTATAGGGTTGTTAAAAGTGGTGGTAACGGAGCATCTGGTAGATTTGATGTAGATAGCTGGTTCTTAAAAGGAAATACAAATTTCCAAACTGGCTTTTTGGATCATAACTTTGCTCTAGCTACAAATGGCTACCGCTGGACTATTTATAGTGCTAGAAATAGTGGCGGCAGAGCAAATCTTGGCATATCAAATTTATATAATCCAAGAGTCTTTAACGACCCTCACGTAAAAAAGGGCAGTGGCACATATAAAAGAAGTAGTAGCGATATGAAAAACATATCTATCGTTGATGATATTAAATTTAATGACCACTTTAGCACGATCTTATCGGTCTCAAGGAGCTGGTTTACGAGCTACAACCTAGATCCTTCTAAAGAGAAAAATTACGATAAAAGTGGCTTTAACTATGGCGTAAGTCTTGTTTATAAGCCAGTTGAAAACGTAAGCCTTTACACTACTTATGCAGATAGCATCTCAAATGAAGGAACAACATATACATTTTCAAATGGAGCTAGAAAAGGCGAGACTTTAGTGGTAGAACCATTTAGAAGCAAACAATACGAGATCGGTGCGAAAGCTAGACTAGGTGAGCTTGATCTATCAGCTGCGATATTTGAGATCAAACGTCCAGTAGCATATCTAGTCGGTAGCGGAGCAAATGCAGAGTATAAAATTCAAGGCACACAAAGAAACCGCGGCTTTGAGCTAACTACTGGAGGAAAGCTTGTTGATACTTTAAGTGTTTATGGCGGTTTTACACTTCTTGATGCTAAGATAAAAAATGCTAAAGATGGCGTGTCTGAGGGAAAAACTGTTATCGGTGAGCCAAAATTTCAAGCAAATGTCTTGTTTGACTACGTAGTTCCTAGCACAAACAAACTTGCATTTACAACGAATTTCCACTACACAGGCAAACGCTACATCGACAATGCCAACGCTCATAGCGTAAATGGCTACTTTACAACAGATGTTGGAGCTAGATATACTACTAAAAATTGGCTAGGCAAAGAGACAACTATAAGATTTAACATAAACAATCTCTTTGATAAAAAATATTGGGCAGGAATGTTCCCTTCTGACGTAGACGGAGCGATCGCAGCTAGAGGAACTTCGCTTTTCTTGGGACAAAGCAGAACCTTTATGCTTTCTGCTCAAGTCAAATTTTAAGGGAGCAACCATGCAAGGACTACTAAACTGGCAGGCGATTAGAGAACTCAAATTTGCGCCTATGACTAGAGATGGAGCTGGCGGGAGTGCGGTTGATTGGGACAAAGTAGCTGTGATGTATAACGGCATGGCTGAGCTTGAAAAGCATAGCGCACAAATTTTAGTTGATGCCTTGCCTGTTACAGATAGAGATAGCGTGCTAGACGTTGGCTGCGGGCCTGGACGCCTTAGCATACCTATGGCTAGACGGGCTAAAAGCCTAACCGCGCTTGATGCGTTTGGAGAGATGCTTAAATTTTGTAAGCAAAACGCCAAAAACGCTGACGTAAAAAATATAAAATTTATGCAAAAAAGCTGGCTAGATAGCGATGCGCTAGATATGATCGGCAAGCACGACGTCGTCGTCGCCTCTCGCTCAGTTGGTCTTGGAGATATAAAAAGACTAAACGAAGCATCGAAAAAATACGTATGCATAACTAGCTTTTTAGAAGACTATCCAAGTCTTAGAGAAATTTGGATGGATTTGCTTGCAGGCATCGACGAAAGAGCCTCTAAGCGTCCGCCTTTCATAAATGAAAATCCTAGAATGTTTGGCTACAACGTCACTTTTAATATGCTTTATGATCTGGGTGCAAACGTAAATGTGCGGATATTTGACACCGTTTATGAAAAAAGTTTTACGAGCAAGGACGAGGCTTATGAGTTTTTAAAATTTGTAGGCGAGATCCCAAAAGAAAAAGAGAAAATTTATAGAAAAAACGTAGATAAATGGCTGGTAAAAGATAAAAGCGGAGTTAAATTTTACCGCGCGACAAAAAGCTACGCTATGTGGTACGATGTAGGCGAGGTAAAATTTGAGTAACAAAGTCTTTTTTACTATTTTAACGATCGTGCTGATAGTTTGTGCCTTTGCTTCTCTAGCTCTTGGCAGATATAGTCTCACTGCGTCTGAAATTTTTAATAGCCTTTACTCTTTAATAACAGGCTCAAGCGCACAAAATGAGCAGGCAAACGCTGTCATAACACAGATCAGACTTCCTCGCATCGCCTTTGCGGTGCTTGTAGGAGCTGCCCTTTCTGCGTCTGGTGCTGTATATCAGGGGCTTTTTAAAAATCCCCTAGTCTCCCCAGATATCCTGGGCGTCTCTAGTGGCGCGGCGGTGGGCGCTAGCATCGCTATCATCCTATCTCTACCTGTACTTTATGTCTCGCTAGCAGCTTTTGGCTTTGGACTTGCGGCTGTTTTTGCGGTGGTTTTCTTAAGCCAGCTAATCGCTAGAGGCAAGCTAAACGTCATCATAATGGTTCTCTCAGGCGTCGTCATATCTTCGCTTTTCGCCGCCTTTAGCTCGCTTTTAAAATTTCTAGCAGATAGTGAAAACAAGCTACCGGAGATTACATTTTGGTTGATGGGTAGCCTAGCTCGCACCGGAGGATATCAAAACGTCCTTTATATGCTAGGCGTCACGGCGCTTTGCTTGGTGCCTCTGTTTTTGCTTAGATTTAGACTAAATATCTTGGCATTTGGCGAAGAAGAAGCAAAGGCTATGGGCGTCAATGTCAAATTTTATAGCCTCATCATCATCTGCGCCTCTACTTTACTGACAGCTTCTAGCGTGGCATTTTGCGGTATCATAGGCTGGGTTGGGCTCATCGTGCCACACATAGCTCGCTCTATCGTGGGGGCAAATTTTAACGTCCTCTTGCCCGCTTCAATGCTAATTGGAGCACTATTTTTACTAGTGGTAGATACGATCGCAAGATGCGCTATGGCTAGTGAAATGCCCCTTGGCATCATCACCTCACTTATCGGCGCACCGGTTTTTATCTACCTGCTTTATCAAAGCAAAAAGGGTTGGCTGTGAAATTTGAGATAAAAAATTTAAGCTGCGGATACGGCAAAAAGCTAGTCGTAAAGGACTTTAATGCAGAGCTAAAAGATGGTGAAATTTTATGCTTGTTAGGGCCAAATGGCGTGGGTAAGACGACGGTTTTTAAGACGATTTTGGGATTTTTAAAACCTTTTGGCGGGGAAATTTTAGCTGACGGACGAAATTTTTTCGCCTTAAACGATAAAGAACGTGCAAAGCTCGTTAGCTACGTGCCTCAAGCTCACACTCCGCCATTTGCTTTTAAGGTTTTAGACGTCGTTTTAATGGGGCGCTCACCCTTTATCGGAACATTTGAAAGCCCTAGCGCAAATGACGTAAAGATAGCCCTTCAAAAGCTTGAAATACTAGGGATAAGCGAATTTGCAGATAAAATTTACACCGATATCAGCGGCGGCGAAAGGCAAATGGTCTTGATAGCAAGAGCTTTAGCGCAGGAAGCAAAGGCTATTATGCTTGATGAGCCTGCATCAAATTTAGATTTTGGCAACCAAATAAAAATTCTAAAAGCAGTAAAAGAGCTTGCCGCTCAAGGAAATAAGGTTATTATGACTTCGCACTTTGCCGAGCATGCTTTTTATATAGACGCCAAGGTCGCGCTTTTAAAAAGGGATCAAAACATCATCTACGGCAGCGCGAGCGAAGCGATAACAGATGAAAATTTAAGGCTCGCATATGGCGCGGATATCAGAGTAGTAAAAAACGAGATCGAGGGCAGAAGCGTCTACTCCTGCGTACCGATCATTTAAGGAGAAAAAATGAGAAAAATTTTGGCGATTTTGATTTTGGCGGTTTGTATCTTGCAGGCGCGTATCGTCGTTGATGACGATGGCAAAGAGGTGCAAATACCTGATAATGTAGAGCGCGTGACGCCCACGATAGGGGCTTTTACTCAGATGAGTGCAATGCTAAGTGATGAAAGCAAGATCATTTCGGGAGCACCGAAGTTGCCAAAAATGATGAGTAAAATTTTCCCTAAAATAAGAATGACAAATAACATCAGCGGCTCATTAACAAGCAGTGTTGAAACTATCATTGCCTCAAATACTCAGGTGGTTTTTGGGCCACTAGGCATGATATTTGACGAAAATCAAAAGGCACAGCTAGAAGCAGCAGGCATCGCGGTCGTAAATATCAATAAATTTAGTAACCCTAGCGAGATAAAAGGATCAGTTAGTAAAATCGCTGAAATTTTGGGCGGTGATGCTATAAAAAGGGCTAGCGAATTTAACACATATTTTGACAAAAATATAAAATTTGTAAGCGAGAAAGTACAAAATGTCAAGGATAAAAAGCGGGTTTTGGCCTTAAATTTTAACTCTGGAAATTTCACTACCATAACCACCAAAGATATCGGTGCGGAATACATAAAAATCGCTGGCGGGATAAATTTAAGCTCTCAAGACAATGAAACTGATTTTAAAATCTCAAAGATAATAAACGAGGAACAAATTATCATCCTAAATCCTGACATCATCATAACAAATTCGCGCGAAGGCAAGGAAAAAATATTAAAAAATCCTCCGTTTAGTAACATAAAAGCCGTTAAAAACGGTGCCGTATATGTCGTGCCTAGTGGGGTATATCTATGGTCGGTTAGAAGCGCTGAGGGTGCTTTACAGCCACTTTGGCTAGCCAAAATCTTTTATCCTGAAATTTTTACCGAGCTAAATTTAGAAGACGAAGTCAAAAAATTTTACCTCAGATTTTACCGCTATAAACTAAGCGATGAGGAAACAAAAGAGATACTAAATCCTGAAAATTAGATGAACTATAAGGCAAAAGTAAAAAAGCAAGTCTGCTCGCAATGTCGGCAAATCCAACTAGCCTAGAGACAAACGCTAATGATGATTCGAGTGGCTTTAATAATGGCTGTTGCTTTATTGACTATTTTTACAGCATGATGAACGAGTTTTTCTTAAATAAAACTTAGACATTTTATCGACAAAAGTAATCTTTAATGGATAAAGTTTTGTTTAGGTTGTATCTTAGTAAATAAAAATTTCGCCCGTCTGGCTAAGACCTTACAGCAAGCTCGGACCGAGCTTGCTAAGTAAGTTTATCAACATACTAAAAATGTTGATAAATATGCTAAAAACTGGCATTAAATTTTTTGGATTATAACAAATAAATTCATAATGTAGCATACTGCATGTGATGTAATGTGCAGTACTTGATGTCACGTCAAGTATGTGATGTCACATGCAGCACATGATGTAATGTATAGTACATGATGTAACATGCAGTAGGTGACGTCATGTATAGTATGTGATGTATATTTTACAGGTGTAAAGAGTGTTTGGATTTGGAGAATATTTTTCTAGATAGATATTATTGAAGTTATTTCTAAAAAGCGCTTGGTGTATATCTAATAGTGATGATTATAACAGCCTTATCTTTTTCATTGACCCTATAAATCACTGTGTAGTTTTTAACAAATAGCTGTCTATAGCCCATATTGACATATCTGCCAACTTTTCTAATAGCACCACGATTTGGCATCTCATCTAGGCTAAGAATAGCGTTTTTGATAGCCTCTAGTGTAGAGTTTGCAGCACCTGACGAGAGCAAAGATAGTGCGATATATTTATAAATCGCTTCAAGCTCTTCATAGGCTTGTGGTGAGATAAGGACTTTATATTTATTCAAGATACTTATCTTTTAAACTAGCAAAAACATCTTTTGCTTCTAGCATCTTTGTATCTGCTGTTATCTTAGCTTCAGATGATGCGATAGCGCTATCTATATCGGCTGTGGCTACTAGCTTATCATATGTCTTTATACTCATCACAACCAAGTCGCCATAGCCATTTTTAGTGACAAACACTGGCTCATCCTTGCTATTGCATAGCTGTGAAATTTCATTTGTGTTTCTAAGCTCTTTTATAGGTACTATTTGAGGCATATGCTATTTCCTTTTAATAATATGACATGATTATAGCATAATTATGATATAAATTTAGATGGCTTTATCTAACTAACTTGGCAAACTAAAAAATATAAGCCCAAGTATTAAACATTTCCTACCTTCCTTTAGCCCATAATAAATTAATAATATTATAAATACAATCACAATAAAATATCAAAAACAGTAGTGGTGGCTTAATATGCAAAACAACGAAATAAATATAACCTACTCTTGCGAAGAGACATTAAAAAAGATAAAAGAGTATATGGCTGATGCGAAATGCGTAACTCTTTATACATCTAGTTTGAATTCACTCACATCGTACTCTAACGGCATAGCTAATGAGATCATATCTAATCTAATATTTTCTAAGAAGAGAGATAAAAAAGATGTGTCGATCGTATCTGACTTTTATATAGATAAAGAGAGCTTTACTGATAGCAAACTAAATAGAATAAGAGAATTTGAATATAGAGATATACCAGTAAAGATTGTCCATAAAAAGAGTGCAGTTGACAAGTTTTTTGCAAATTTAAAAGAGAAGATAAGCCCCATAAAAAGCAAAGCAAGATATGAAGCTGAACTTGAAGCTGCTCAGGATGAGCATGAGAGAAATTTGCTAAAAAGCATGGGTGAAACAAAGACAGAAGCTATAAGCTTTTATGATATGTTTGAGACCGTAGTATCCAACTACGACGACGCCAAAGATATTGTAAAAGAGTGCCTAAATACCTTAAAAAATGATCTACTAAGTGATGCTAGCTCTTTGATATCTAGCGAGGGACTAGATGGAGCTAAATTTGAAAAAAGTATTGAAGAGTGTTTTAGAGAGCTAGATAAGAATTTAAGCGAGTTAAATAAAGAAAGCGGAGAGTTTTTGCTAAAGCAAATATTTCTTTTTATACTAAGCATAGTTGATCTAAGTGATCCAAAGGCAGCGCTTAAAAAGGCAAACGGATGCTTTTTATTCTATGAGCTTAGTAAATTAACCTACAAGATGGTTGAGCATCAAAGTAATAGATCTCTTTATGGCGTAACCTTACCTATCCTTAGCTTTTTCACATCTAGATTTGCTTCTATTATAAATACTCTAAATATAAACTCAAGTTGCAATGTATTAGTTTTTAAACAAGATAAATCCTCTAACTCTGGCTTTTTTATAGACTTTACCCATCTAAATTTAGACTATATCTACTTTAGAGACGACAATAACCTAAATGAGGTTAATTGCAATGCAGATGAGGGATATAGTGTGTTTGGTCATTTGGATGATCTGTCGGTATTTGATCACACTAAGGACGTTTGCTCTTATGATATAGTAAATAAAAACTTAGGCTTTGGCTCTAGTGATGATACGCTCTTTAAAAGACTAAAGGATCAAATAAAAGGACTAAATGCAAACCTAAATTTCATCTGCGCTTCAAATTTTAATTCCGTAAAACTAGCCAATCTAATATCAGATAAGTCTAACAAAAACGGCAAATCTACAAACGACGAGATGAATAGCAAGGACTTTTCTAATTTAAATAAAAACTATATCGTTCTTTCAAATTCTCCTTTTAGATCAAGTGCAGGGCTAAGAGAAGAAGTAATAAGTAAATGCCTAGATCAAGTGATAGAAGACGGGCTAAATAGACCCAACAAATCCAACCTAGTAAAACAAAAATTTACTGACATAAAAACCCTAAGTCCTATTAAGGATTACAGCCAGTACAGCATAAATATCAATAAAGAAAACAATAAATCAACTCTTGTCTTAAATTTATCTCCATTTGCAAGGATAGATAAAAAATATATAGACAACATAGAGCAAAAGAGGGAAGAATTTAAAGAGATCGCCTATCAAGATGATACTAACTATCTTGATAATTACACCAAATACGAAGAGTTATTTAAGACAAATTTCTCTCACGTAAATGCTTATGTTAAGCAACCAAATGATATGGAGAAGATCAAAAAAAGCGAAGAAGAGTATATGAAAAAGGTAACTCTCTCTTTTAAAGCAGTATTTGATAAGGTAAATGAAAACGCCTTAAACAGAAGAGAGGCTGAAGCATATAACAATAGCAATATCTCAAGCCAACTTATAGATGATATAAAAAATGGCTCATCAACCGCAGATGAATACCAATCACAAATGCAACGTATAATACAAACCCTCCCAAAACGCTACTCTTTCATAGAGGCACTATCTCTTGGCGTAGCTTACTTTATAATAACTAAAAGCTATTCAAAAAAAATGATAAAGAAAAGCATTAAAGATGGTGATGAATATATAGTAATAGAAGATGATAAGATAAAAGCTTTGCACTCAAACTCTATAATAAGAATTTTTGATAGAGATTTAAAGTTATTTTTCTACAAAGACTCAGTAAAAAGTAGTGGTCTAAAAAGTGGCGAGTATCTATGTATAGAAGAAATTTCTAAATATATGGATGGAGTAAATAACAAAGATGTAGTTAGTGTAGAAGAGCTTTTAGCTGAAAATGAAGTTGGTAAGAATGCAGATATCAAAGACCCTTTGCAAAAAGATCTAATGAAACTTCTTATAGAACAAGCTGACAAGATAGATGAGAACTATAAAAAAGATGAAGCTACTATAAAAGAGGCTATCACCACCAAGAATAAAAACATTCTAAAAGAGGCTATAAATTTAAAAGATATAGCATATAGCAATGATAGAGATATAAATAAAGAAGTAACCTCATTATTAGTAAAAACTACTATAGAAGAGGTATTTCCACTAGCAAAATTTGTTGGTGAAGATGGCATATCTAAGATATATGAATCACTTGGCTCTTATATATTTAATAAAGACGCAAAGGCACTAAGAGAAACATTTCTTGATGAGCTTGGGGTATTAAATTTAGTAAAAAGCCTACTTGGTGCAAGAAAGACTAAAGAGATAGATAGATATATCTTGCTAATAACAAGTCTAAAAACTACAAGCGTAGTTTTACAACATTCAAAGCTTAATCTAATCATTCAAGCTTCAAATGCTTTTAGGCTTCATATGGCGATGGAGTATTATAAACTAAGTATAACTTATACAGAGATCACAACATATACCTTTATGAGATATACTCATAGGTTTAGCTATACAGATTTTCAAGAGATAAAGAGACTAATAAAAGATTATGCAGGATCATTAGGCAAGAGCATAGGTGCTTCTATGGTTAGTGGTGCATTAGAACTCTGGAAAACATCCTATGAAAAACTAGAAGAGAACTACAACGAGATAATGCATACAAGATATACATATAAATTTAATGAAGCTTACGCGCTAAATAATATCTCATATAAACCTATGTCTATAAAAGAAGCTTATGATAAAAATAGTACAAATAGCTATTGCTACTATCCAGTAATGATCTATCAAAACTATATAAGCCTAAATTTAAATAGACTATTTCTAGGAGCTAATATAAGTAGTGGAGGACTAGACTATAACTCATTTATATACTACGACATAGACCATAAGAAAAACAAACTATCTTTTAACCTAGCCTCTAAACTAGCACTAAATAACCTTAGTGCTTATCTATGCTTAGATGAGCTAAGAGGAGCTGGTAATGAGATAGATGCAAGATATTTTAAATATGCTAGAAGTAGATACACTGAATCTGATGTAGAGATAAGGAAGTTAAATTTGGATGTGAAAGAGGAGAAAGAGATATACAATAATTACAAGGATGGCGCATTGCCAAATAAAGCAGCAGGCAAACCAAAATATCCGATAGATGCCTATCAAGAGGCTGCAAATATTATATATATGCTTAGACTAGGAATTTTTAACACCAACTATGGCAATACTCACCGCAACCTCTCAAGAGATCTAGTAGAAGCTCTTGATATTATAGGTAACAATAACATAAAGGGCATATATGTGGGGTGTAGATTTCCTAAAAACAAATCTAGAGGCAAAAAAGATATGTCTCCTCGCCTAGTAGGTCGTCTAGCCACTACCATAGTTATGGAAGATGGTCTATATATAGGATAATCAATGAAGAAGATAATATTTATCATCATAGCTCTTTTAGCAGTCGCAGTAGTAGTGGTAATAAGCAAAGGAAAATTACAAGATAAAGGAAATTTAATGGATAATAGTAATACATATACGGTTATAGCCCACAATGGCAGAGAGGTAAAATTTGATAAAAAGACAAATTTGATTGTTTCAGAAAATGAGATAAAAGGCCAAACACATAATGACTTATTATCTAAGCTAGTTCTAGATTCCCGCTCCATCCTAGACTCATCCCCATATAAGAACTATAAACCCTTATACTATAACCCTAAACCAAATTCTCTAGGTCAAACAGACTATTTAGCATTTAAACCATGGCTAGACATTAGCTATAAATCAAGCTCAAATAAACTATCTCCTTGGACTAAATCAGAAAAAGCCTACTATGAAAGCCTAAAAGATAAAAGAGATAGATATATCTATCTAGTAAAAAGAAGCAATCTAAAATGCACTATGATAGATATCCCAGATGATGCCATAGGTAGAGTGGATAGTAATGGCAAACTAACAAAGCCAGAGTATGCTGAAATTTATGATGAAGTAAATGCTCACAAAGGTACATTAAAATCAGAATTATTTGCAGCTGAGTGGAATATATGTGCTGGAGTATTAGGAAGCACTGTTGGATTTTCAGGAGGAGTTGGATTAGGTTATGCAGGATTTAAAGCAAGAGCATATCAATCAATGTTTCTATCAGCCCAGCTTGGTCAAGACGGAGCCTTAGAGGCATTAGCCGACATGTTTGAATACTCTACCTATCTAGTAGGTCTAAATAAAAATTTACAAATGGCTGAAGAATTTAGGAAACTAGCTAAAAATCCTCCACTAGATGAATATGGAATGATGCCTTATCTTGATGAGATAGTAGGAAGCTACTTCGTGATGGATTTTAATAGAGGCGGGGTAGCGGCTATGCCAGATAATTCTTTATATAAAGACCTAAGAGAACTCGTAGAGGATGAAGGCAAACTACTAGACCCTAGAGACATAGACGCAAATGAGACCACGAGGGAGGAATTTGTTTCTTATGTAAAAAAAGAATTACCAAATTTCCAAGACAAATATGAAGTTCCTGGATTTCCGCAAGAAATGGAAGAGAGGGATATTTCTCTTTTTATCGACTCCACCCTCCTAGAAGCCAAAATAATGTCCCTAACCCCACCAGAGGGATATCCAAATGCACCATACTATAACACACCAGAAGAGCTAACAAGACTATATGAGGCTGGTAAATTAGATAAAAAGCTAAACCCTCTAACACCAGTGATGTATAGAGATAGCTTTCCAGAAGATCTTAGGCAAAAGATACTAAGCTATGCTAAAGAGCATAATATAAAGGATTAAGTATAAAATCATGTAATAGATTATGGTTTATAAAAGGAAGTATGTATCCACTATATAAACCATACGTCTAATATCTAATAGCACACCATTTCTACTTTTGCTTTTAAAACACTAGCATTTATATTTGTAGCATATGTTCCGAGTAAAATTTTATACTGCTTCTCATGTCCTACTATTTGAGCTATGATATTTGGCTCTACTTCTTGTTGGACAAGCGTATCTATAAAGTAGTGCCTAAATGAGTAAAAAGTCTTTTGCTTGTCGCTGCTTATTAGCTTTCGTTGTATTTGTGATCTAAAAATTTCTGAAAAGTCTTTGTTACTTACTTTGAAGATGCTTTTATTTGCACTAGCTCTTTGTTTTACAAACTCCATTAGTCCAAACTCTATTAGCTTGCTATGGACTGGCACAAGCCTTATGGAGTTTATATTTTTGGTGCTCTTGCCATCATCTCTATTTACACTAAAGCAAAGCACATTATTGTGTTGCACAATGTCACGTGCTCTTAGCTGAACTATCTCGTTTATCCTCATGCCACTATATGCTGCTATCATGGTTATATAGTATAGATCATTTGCACTTATGCGTTTGCTTGGTGACTTGTTGGTCTCTTTAAAATTTTGGACTATTTTAAAGATAGCATTAGCCTCTTCTTTGCTATAAGGCAGAACCTTACGCTCCATTGGATTTATCTCTACTTTTACGTTTAGATCATTTACGATGCTCTTACTTATGTAGTCGCTGTTATAGCAATACTTAAAGAACTGCACTACTCTTATCATATATTTTTGTATGGTTACTTGTGATAGCTTGGCATCGTTTTTGCCTATATGTATGATTTGCTCTAGGCTTTTGTCTTTATATTTGGCTTTTTGGTTTAGCTTGGTTGGTATGAGAGCCAAAGTATTTCTAAATTTAAGCAGGTCATCTCGTGATATGGTTGTGATATCTTTGCTTGGATGAAAAAATTTAAACAATATATTGCCTACGATATTTACCAGATCCATAGTGCTACTTGACCACTTTTGACTAACGCTAGTGTTAGCTGTAAAATTTTCAAATGCCATTTTTAATGTGATGATCTCCCTTCTCTCTATCTTTTTTTGACTAGGAGAACATGGCACTATCTCGTATTCTTGTACTGCCTCATCGTTTAAGCTACCCATGTCAAAGCTGCTATCTCCTACTTTTATGCGTTTGCCTATTAGATGGCTATCGCTAGTTAGTATATGCTTCGCATCCCTCTCATCACCTTTTGTTTTTACTAGCTTAAAAGGAGTGTTAAGTCCGTATTGTTGCTCGGCAGTTGCCATTATGGCATGTGAGAAATTTTTAGCTAGGCTTTTGATATCTTCTTTATTAAGAGGTAATCCACTTGCTTCATCTAGAGCGTTGATGTTATCTTGGAAGCTATCTATATCGTTTGGCTCAAAGCTATAACTTTCATCTTTTTTGCTTAAAAATTTAAGTCTTTTAGACACAAGGTTTGTGCTCTTATCAAGCTTTGATATTAGGTAGTTTAGGGATAGTATATGCTTTTCAAGCAAGTTTTGAGCTATGCTGGCTTTATCATCTTGATCTATGGCTTCATCTGGACTGTTAGATAAAATTTTAGCCTTACTTATCAAAGTCTCATTACTTTTATTAAGTAAATCAGGAAAGGCATTATCTTTTAAAGCCTCTTTAAAATGCTTATTTAGCGCATCTGCAAAGTCAATATCTATCTTTTTATCAAAAAGTGAATGCTCTTTTATGCTCTTATCCACCTTTGCCTGCATAAAACTATCAACTAATGAATCTATAATTCCTTGATTTAGCTTCATATCAACTGCCTTTGTTATGAGATAGATATATCTATCATAAATTCTAGCAGATTTTCTGGCTTTTAATAAAGAATAAGTCCCCAAGGAGAAAGATAGCTCTCTTGAGCACTTTAAGACTTTTCTTGCGTTTGGTGCGATGACGCTTCGGTAGTAATAAATTCCATTGCGGTTTTTTAGATGTACCATGGGTTTGCAGTGGAACAAAAGTGGGACACTTGGCTAGTGCTTATTGGGAAAAGTTGTTTGTAATGGCGATGTAGCAGGGCTTTAAGCGATATTTAAAAATTTATCTCATAAGCCGGAGGTCGGGAGTTCAAGTCTCCCCCGTGACACCATAAATACCTAAACTACGATGTTTCTACAATATTATATTGCAGTCACCTTTCATGAAATATAGCTTAATGTTTGTAGCAAAATAAAATTTTATGTAGCAAATTTTTAAGCTCGCAGTAATTTTAACACGTTTTTTGTAAAATTTTAAAAAACAAGTAATTTTTTTAACGAATCATCTACTATGATATAATCTGTCACTTTACTGGGTTAAATTTTTATCATAACTTAAATAAAATGATTATGGATGTATAGTATAAATGGCGCTTGTAGCTATTGAATATATACTAAAAAATATTTTTGATGGTTATGATTCATTTATATTTCCTAGCAATAAAACACAAAATAGAGATAGACTGCATAAGTATTACGAGATCCTGCGTATGGTCAAATATTGGCTCCCATTTATCAAGATAAAAGATCCAGAATATCTAAAGACAAAATTTGAGAATTTGCTTGGAGAGTATTTGGTGCGCAATTGATGATGATGCAATAATTTTTATTTGGTAATTTTAAGATATTTGTTTCGATTCCTCATATAAATACTAGCATTAAGTAATTCATAAGTATTTTTATGCTATACAATCAATTATAAGCAAAAACCCCTTGATATATCGTGCTTTTTAAAACATAAAATCATTTTTTTATTCTACTTACTATCAAATTCATTGACTCGACTATAAAAAAAGATTATAATGCTCACAATTTTTAAAAATATATTAATTAAAAAAGGAACCAGCATGAATAAAACTAATTAAAAGTAGAGGTTCTATTTAAGTATTTAATTAAAGAGAACCCCTACGATAAGTTGCGAGAACCCTTATTGTAATCGTTCTCTACTTTTAAACTACTTAAATAAAAACCTTATCAACAACTACCATATCAAAATAAAAGGCACACTATAGGTATGTCCATTTGGTGAGATGGCTATTACTGTCTCTTGATTTTTTAAATGGCAAAAAGGAGAAAAAATGCCAAATAAAAAAATAATTTTAAATGATTTAAAAACCATTAGAAAGAATAAGAAAAAAGAGGAGATTAAACAAGTATGTATTGAAGTCTTGTTTCCAGAAAAAGCAACACTCAAAGAATGCAAGTTACTAATCGAAAATCGTTATAGCGTAAAGCTATCAAATAAAGAGTTTTTCAAATGGAAGAAAGAATATGAAGTACAAATAACAAATCAATCATCTGATGCAGATCAAATTTCTGAGGTTAAAGAAGATAATAAAAAAGATGAGGAACTAAGCAATGGCACTAACAATCAAGAGTAGCGATACAGCAGTTGCGGCAAATGCCGTAATTGCTCTACAAGAATATATCGAAATGGGCAATAAGGCTAGTGAAAATATTAGAAATAATATTGAACTTTTTAATCAAACCGCAGATAGCTTTAATAAAAGCTTTAAAGAAAAAATAGAGCTTATAGAGCAAGGAAGTGTTGAACTTACAAATGCAACAAAAGAGATTCAAAATGACTTTAAAAAGACATTACGGAGTGCGGACAAAACCATATCGAAGATCAACTCATCTTTTAGCTCTTTGATGAAAAAGATAGTATATGCATTAATTGCCTTTGTATTTATAGAAGCGATCTTCTTTTTTGGTTACTTATTTTATAACAGCCATAAGATAAATGAAGCTGAGTCCACATTAAAAAGTAGGCTAGATAAAGTACTTCATGACGTGTCTAATCTTAAAGGCTTTATCATCCATATCTACAACCAAGATAGCCAAAAAGCTAGTGAAGATTTTACTAAATGGCTAAACACAAATGGTGGTAAAAATGTTCAGCAGTAAGCAAATTTTTCTAATAGCAAGACACATACAATGTATGACACTTCGTTTTCATACCTTGTATAATCTTGCTCTGCCGAGGGCTACAATGCGAGATATAAGAAGCGTTAAAAGCGCTTCATCTGCTAACATATTTAACGTATTTTATGAAAGGATATCATATGCCAAAAAATATCAAGGATAAGGTACTCTCTATAAGGATCACTTCTCAGCAAAATAGCAAATTATCTGATATGGCTAGAGAACTAAAAATATCAAAATCAGAAATCATTTCCTATCTTATAGATAATGGCACTATAAATTCTGAATCCATAAAAAAGAAAGAGCTATATCCAACAATCATTACATATTTTGCTAGACCTTTTAATAACATCAATCAAATAGCAAAGAGACTAAATATAGCTTATAAGACTAGTGGCAATATAGATTTAAAAACGATACTGCGAGCACAAGAAGAGTTGTACAAAGTTCAATCAGTCCTAACTGAAATTTTAAGCCTAATAAGGAGTAACTATGATAGTTAAGATCTCAAAGGGAGAAAAAGGCGTAGCTGATTATTTAAAAACTGGTAAGAAAAGAGATTCAAAGCTAACTAGAGATGAAAAAGATGATAGATTGCCACTGGCTGGAAATTTAGATCTTATCGAGATGTCTGAAAGGCACCAGAGCAAGAAAAAGAATAAGAAATATAACTACTATCATATATCCTTGTCATTTACTTCAGAGGAGTGGAACAAGCTATATGAAAGTGGCAATATAGATGAGTTTATAATGGATTTTTTAAGGCTAACTTTCCCAAATCACGACATAGATGAGCTACTTTTTTATGCTGAAGCTCATCTGCCTATAATAAAAGAAGAGCCATATATTCCTCGTCCAGAAGGGGCGCTAGAAAATAGAACATTAAACAAGAAACATAAAAATGGTGAACCACTAAAAAGAGAGCCTCATGTTCATCTAATAGTCTCTTTTGAAAATATGAAATTTACCCATAGTGTAAAAACTGGTGGAGTTATATATACAAAAGGTGCAGCCAAGCAACAAATAAAAGCCATCATGGCTAAATCAGCAGAGAAATTTAAAAGAGTGGTTAATGATATCTTATCTAACAAGTATGGTCTAAATAATATAGAACCTTTAGGTATGGATGAAGACCAACTAAATAAACAATATGAAAGCTTTAAAAGTGCAGCACAAAAGGTTAAGAAAGGCAAAGAAAAAGATACACAAATGAAGATAGAAACAGATGTGGTGATCGAGCCAAAAGCAAATACAAAAGAGCAAAATATAAGTGTTGAAGAGCTGCTAGCTGATGCTAGAAATTCTACAGCTGATTATCTATTAAGAATGATAGAAGAAGATGAGAGTTTCAAAAAAGACTACTATGATAGAGCAAAGAGGCTTAATGAGATAGATATAAGAGAATTTTTGCCTATGATCAATGCAAAATTTAACATCACCGCAAAACATGAAATGGTAAATGACAAATATAAAGTAAGTGTAGATGGGTTTAAGGGAACTTATAATCTAACTGATCTAATGTGCAAGATAGTCTATAATGGCAGAAAAGGAGCATTATTTCATGTAGTTAATGAACTAGAGCAAATGCTTATAGAGCTTCAAGCCAATAAAAATGAGCCAAAGATAACATTAAGTGTAAGTAGTGACTTTAACACGCCAAATAAGGACCCGAAAACTCAAGTGCTAAATAGCTGGAAAACGATACGAATAGAGCCATATAACCTAAAATCGGTACTTAAAAACTATTCAGCTATATCAGTGGCAAGTTTCAAAGATAAAAGTGAAGAAGCTAGTAGTGTTGATGGCATAACTCCTACGCTTATATATGATATAAATAACTCTAAATTTACTGCAAATGATGCTCAAAATTTACTACAAAGCAAAGGAATAAAGGGCTTTATATATCCAACCACTTATCAAACACCAGATACAAAAGTAGAGAAATTTAAACTCATAATACCCACAACAAAGGCTCCAAGCTTAAATGAATATGATGAATACATAAAAGAGATAACAAGAGAGCTTGGATTATATAACATAGTAAATAACCAGAGCCTATATCATAGTAAATTTCACTACACTCCAGTATCAGGATCTGAACTTGTAAGCATTAGTGGAAAAACTTTTGATAATACAAGAGCCATTGAAGATGCCAGCCTAAAAACAGATATTAATAATATGGATATTAAAGCCATATATGAAGATTTACAAAAACTAAGAAGATATGAGCTTAGCCATGAACCAAAAGATAGCAACTTACATATTAAAAGAGCAAGCTACCAAGCTATTTCATCAAAGATTCCAATAAAAGAGTTAATAGAATACTTTGACGAGAGCACTGTGTTTAAAAAATATAAAAATCATCAAATACTTTCTGGCAAGAGCGGCAGATACCTATACCTGCCAGAAGAAAACACAGCCTACTCTTTTAACCAAAATAGACACTATACTCCATATATCTACATTAGAGATAAATTTTATGAAGCAGCCAGAAAGATAAAAACTGGATTTTATGATGATGATCTCATTCAAAAGCTAAGTATTACAAAAAATGAATATGAAGGCTTCGTAAAAGATATCGATAACCATCTAGATATGAATAGATACTATTTAGCTTTTATAAATAGAACCGAAAACTTTAAAAAATATCTATCAGATATAGCTAAGATTAACTATAAAGGCTTAATTTATAATATAAAAATATATATGAAAGATTGGCAAGATATGCAAGGCTTTAATAAGCTAAAGGAGCGTTATGAAACAGATAATATATCTCTAGCAAATGATCATATATCATTTGGCTCACTAAAAATAACAAATCAAGAGTTATATGGTCAAGGACTTGACAGTAACTTTGGAGCAGAGCAAACAAAACAACCATCAAGTGTAGCAGAACACAAAGATCAGGATGTGAAGTCAGAGTATGATGGTTTGAGAAGGTAGATTATCGTAAGCTGTTATAGAAACCAAATTATTGGCCATCTCTTACCCCATAAAACCAAACGGCAATGCAAACATATCATCATCTAGGTACCAGTAGCAAAAATTTTTAGTATCTATGAACCTTTTTAGGGCGTTATTGAAATATGAGCTAAACCAAAGATATTTTGATTTTTCAGAGGTTATCTTTGTGATCTATGGGTAGCCGCCGTTTATGATCTTTTCAGATAAATCGTCTTTATCATACTTTTTAGCATCAAATGGTCTATATCATCACTTAAAATATCTATCAAATTTTCATCGCTATAGTTTAACTCTTTTTTGAGAAAGTGAATATAGCTCTACTCAAAACTTTTAGTTCCAACTGCATTAAAAACTAGGTTGCATTGTTTTTAAAAGATCAATCCTCTTCTAAAATTTCACAAAGTAGCCAACCAAACGGCTGTTTATTGATAAGCCAAGCTGTAGTCTCTTCCTCTTGGATAGATGGTTTTCCCCTGCCTCTCATTATTTTTATCCTTCTCGCGCCATCTACCGTAACGGCTCTTGCACCACTATGCTTTCCAACTCTCAATAAAAATTGATTATCCGTAAGTTTTAAATGCTCGTATTTCTCAATAAATTTATCAGATAGTCCTTCGCGTGTAAATTCGTCCGTTTCATAGCTAAACTGAGAGGCAAATATCGGCATATAGTGAGAGTTGCAAGCTTTTATTAGCTCGTCTATGCCAAATTTATTATTTTTTATCGTAAATGTTGTTTTAAATTCGCTTTTTGAGTTTATCACCTCATATCTTACTGGTATGCCTTTGCTTTCATTTTGGTCTCTTGAGGCTCTATTTCTTTTTATATTTGTAGCAACAGAGGCAAAAGTATGTGACTCTATCACCTCACTATCAGCCACTAGAAAATCACCAAAATACTCTTTTGTATCATAGCTTTTACTCTTTTTATAAAGCATTTCACCAAAAGCTGTAGCTATAGCGCCTTTTAGTGAGCTTCCTGGGATTATGGCTTTTTTTAAATTTGGAGATATAAGTGTCTTTTCGACCACTAGTTGGTTTATGACTTTTTTGCCACCACCTTCTCTTTGAACTACCTTGCCTATTTTGTCATTATAGTCTTCTGCGATGTTTTTTAGTGCCTGCATTTTGTAGTAAGAGACCTTTTTTGCCAAAGAACTCTTCTCTTTTATAAATTTTTGCAGCTTCAATATGCCATCACTAGTAGTGTCTGAGGCTATTTTCATAAATTCATCTTTAGACTTATCGTCAAGTTTTTTAAAAAACTCAAATTCATCAAAAACATACATATAGTATTTATCATCCGCGCCTCTATCTATGACGTAGTTCATAGGCTCATAGGCCTCTCCAGTACCTATATGTATAGGGCTTATAGGGTTTAGTTTGATCTTATAGTTTTTAGTTTCATTGTGCATTTTTTATCTCCGTAGCTATTAGTATGCTATATCCTTGGTGCACTGTGTTTGCGTTTGTAGAGTGTCCGCTTATAGCCTTTCCTATATACTCTTTTTCGCAAAATTCATCATATATCACCACGCTACCGCTATCTGCCATTAGGAGTGGGCTTTTAAAAGGATTTGTGCTTGCAAGCCCTCCACCATGTTTGCCAAATCTAGTAAATGGCTCATAGTAAAATTCTTTTAAATTTTCATCATCTATCACGACTGGACTAAGCGTAATAAAGGCATTTGAGTTCTTTTTTACAGACACCTTCTCAAACGCTCTGTACTCAAACGCTCCTTTGCCTATGCTAGCTCTCTTGCCATATCCACTTTTAGATACAACTTCAAGCACTTTTTCTAGTTCGTCAAGTTTAAATTTATCATCTAGCAAAAAGTAGATATCTTGCTTGCTAAATTTCATCTCCATTAAAGCATAAGGCGCAAATTTACCGCTCTCATCGGTCGTAAACGTATGGTAGTTTATGGAGTTTTTTATCGTTGCGTTTTTTGTTAGCTCATAGCCAGCTTCAGCACTTGTTTTGGCATTTTTGAAATTTCCACCTTGCAGATCCTCCATGCTAAGCCAAATTTTCTTCCTATTTTCTTTTTTTAGCTCCAAATTTTCGCCCAAAAAATGACTTGGCATGCTAGGCTTTGGCAGATACCCGCTAGCAAAGCCATCAGACACTATCAAAAATGGCTTTTTGTCATAGTCACTTAGTAGCTCATTTAGCCTATTTTCTCCGAACCTATATCTGATCGCCCAGCAAATTTGTCCAAACAAAGTATCGCCCTTTAGTGGCGTTGTGAAATTTGACTTGGGTGTTATGGTAGTTTTATAAAGTGTCATTATTCCCACCTTAAATTTGTAAATTCAACCCTTCCGTAACCTCTTGAGCCGCTACCGCCTAGATAGTCGTTTTGTATTAGCTTGAGTCCACTCTCAACCATCTCTTTTAGCTCGTTTTCGTTGTCGTTATAAGGCTCTTTTTCATCAAAAACTTTTAGTCTAATAACAAGGTCAAATTTCACTCCAGCTGGCACACGCTCGATCTGGCGAGGATGCTCGGCAGTTCCACTTTCTCTGTTGATCACGTTTTCATATTTTGCTTCGCTTAGTTTTAGCCCTTCACTCTCGCTAGACAACAAACAATCCCCAACGCTTATCCTAGTAATGCCAAATTTATTCTCTTTATCGCCAAAAATTTTTAGTAAATTTTGTGCCGCTTTTTTATCTGGCTCTGGTACTTTTTCTAAAACTTTAGAGTTAAATACTTCTCCTTCACCATATCCAACCAGCCTATTATTCCACTCTAGCAAGCTTCTCATTTTACCTTTTAGCGAGCTTCCAGGGATGTAAGGCTTACTTGTGTTTATATCTTTTATCACCTGCGAGTCTATGCCACCTATCTTCATAGTATCATCGCCGCCACCTATATGAAGTCCGCTTAAAAGCTCTATTTGTCCCTTTAAAGTTAAAATTTTCATATTCTCTCCTTATTTTTTAGCAAAGCCTATAACGGCCTCAAAAAAGAGTTTAAATACCCTTAGATCATCTTTTGTCTTTACCTGAGCTACACATTTATTTATCATCTCGACAAATTCATCACTTGAGCATTTTCTTGACTTAGAGTAAGCCGCTTTTGAATTTAGCATCTTTACAAATGGCAAAACTTCGCTGAAGTCTTCACTATTTGACTTTTGCTCTAGCTCGATTATATAGTCATAAAATGCTCTTATCTGAGTAGCTTTTGTTCTAGCAGAGACTAGATCAGCGACGATCTTTGCTGTTTCGTCAAACAAATTTGGATTTTTCTTGTAGTCCAAAACTATCGGCGGTAAAAAGTCAGCTTGCGGTTTATTGCCGGCATTATAGTTGCCACCGCCACTTCTATTGTATCCACTCATCGTTCTCTCCTTTTATATATGTATTCACAAATAGCCATCTTGCTCTCCTTTGGATTGTTTTCTATCACATTATTTAGCATAAGAAGTAGCTCGTTCATCTCACTACCACTTTGCATATTTCTAGTAAAGCTATAGCTTAGCTTTGACTTCCACATCGTATTTTTCACATCCTCGCATACTTTTTTGCTCATCTCGCAAAGCTCGAGCAGCCTATATAAAAACGCCGTATTGTCTATATTAAATTTCATAAATTCATCTAAAATTTGACTTCTGACGCTTAAATAGCTATTCCACTTAGCAGTCTCGCCAAAGATACTAATCGCATCTTTTCCACTCATCTCTTTTGAGCTCTCCAGCCATTTTTCGCTAGTTTGCGCTAGAAAGCTTATCGGCGTGGACGGTTTTGCTAAAATGATGCTAAAAGAGATGCTTAGATCCTTTGTCTTTATAAATTTCATAAACTCTTGCCTTACAAAAATGGCAAGCTCTATCATCTGATCATAGCTACCAACTATCAGCAGATCATCACCACCTGCAAAGACCGTATAGCTATTTTCAAATTTCTCTTTCATCTTTCTTGGCACGTATAGAGAGAAAAAGTTATTTATCCCCTTTGAAAATGTGTCAAAATTTGCAAAGTTTTGCGTAACGTCGCTATGTTTTATGAAATTTCCCATATTATCCACGTCGGCTTTTATCACAGCGATCGCATTATCTCCGCGAGATTTTTTAGCCATATCTTCAAAGTCCACTATCTCGCCCGCCTCTTTTGCGACGTATGATCTTATATTTTCGCTTATCTCAAGATCAACGTCCATAAAGTCTATGCCTATAGCTTTGCTATTTATCTTCTTGCTATCGCTAGCCAGCTTTTCACCAAGGCGTACAAAGGCGGTGCAAATTTCGCATTTATCCTTGTCGTGAGCTATCTTTCTTATATTGCAAATCCTGCAAAGAGTTTGATTTGTTATGCCCTTATCGTATGAAAGCACCGGTTCTTGCTCTTTTAAATTTAACTTTTTAAATTTCTCTAGCTCCACAGCCTTGCTGATCTTGTCCCTTAGCTCTTTATATTGCTGTGGCTCCGTAAAGTCAGCCCTCTCGCACTCCACGCAAGATAGGCTAACACCGCTAACGCCAAAGAAATTTTTTATAAAATAAGCATTTATAACGCCTTTTATCTCTTTAAAAGCAGCTTCATCAAATTTAGGGGATAGTATCTCAAATTTACCAGCCGTACATGATAAGATACATTTTTCATCTATGCCCAGTTTTTGGCAGATAAATTTAGCCAAGACCATCATGAAAAGCTCGCAGAATGCAGACTTTGCCCTTAGTACCTTGGCCGCATTTTTTGAGCCTAGGTTATCAAATATAAATTTTTGTATCCCGTAAAAGTCTCCACCTATTAAAAACATCCTATCTTGCAATATCTCATCTATGCTCTTAGATCCTTGCTCCAAAGAGGCAAACTCATCATTAAAATAACTGCTAAATTTGCTCATTCATATCCTCCGTTTCTATTTTCCCTAGTCCAAAAACAGTCTGCTTGCCTACGCCTATTATCTCGCCTAGCTTTAGTAGCTCCATGCACTCTTTGCTAACGCCCCTCATCTCTAAAGACCCTACCAAGCCACCAAAATTCATAGTAGTATTTTGTCTATTGCTACGCCTAGTTAGCTCCACGTATTTTAGGTCTTTTTTGGTTATCTCGCCCTTTATCTCGCACGTTAATGCCTCGTGATCTTGTCCAAAGAGTCCAAGCCTTCTTTGGTAGATGGAGTTTAGTATCTCTTTTAGACTTATATTGTCATTTTTTAAAAAAACATTATCTTTTTTTATCCTAAGCGGAGTTATAAATTTAACCCTAACATCGCCCCCATCACCATCAAAGCTAAATTCTCTCACGTACTCTTTAGGCAGGCTTATCTTATCCTCTGCCATACACGCCTCACCATTTATAAACATATCAAATTTCTCATACCTAACCCTATCTTTGCCAAGGCCATATCTCTTTAACATCATATATGCCGCAGAAGCGATATATGGTAGTTTTTCGCACGCGCTCTCTAGCAAAACTATGCCAAAGTCATACTCTTTAGCCCCTAGCTCAAAGTCCAGCCTATATCTATGGTAGCTATTTTTCTTTTCATAAAAGTCGTAGTACAAACAGCTCTCATTTGCAAAGCACTCGTCGCACTTATGGGCGTGATTTATACAGCTTACGCTTTTTAGCGCATACCCAAAGGCTCCTCGCACCTGCGAGCCGATAAAAAATGGCGGCTTTTGTGACGGCTCAAATTTCACTCTAAGCTCGGCATATCTCATCTAAACTCCTTATATTCACATATTTTAAAGCTACGCCCACTATGCTCTTTTTTAGAGCATTTTTTCTATTTATTTTAAGTTTGGGGATAAATTTATTAAGCTCTGGTAGTTTTATCAGCACGCCAAGGCTAACTCTTGCTGCCCTTATATAGCGAGAAAAGGTCAAAATCATATTAGTTTCGTTATTCACTTCAACGCTCGATTTTAAAATTGTCTTATTATATATGATTTAAAGGTAAATGTTTATGATTTTTAAATTTTTGTTTAAAAATTATTATTTTTGTATATTTTTCGCACCTTTATCACTCTTGGTTTTTAGCTTAAATTTCCATCTTTTTGGCTAAAATTTCAAAAACTTGTGATTTTAAAGCTATTTAAAATAGGTTCTTTTTGCTTATCATTGTTAAATTTGACCTGACTAAGGGGATTAAAACAGCACAGTAATGTTGGCAACTTGTATGATGGAAGCTAACATTTAAACAAATTTGACCCGTTCTAGGGGATTGAAACATCTTATCTCCGTTCATTTCTAGAATTGAGACTTGCATAACATTTAAACAAATTTGACCCGACCAAGGGGATTGAAACAATTTTGTGATCCAGCTTTCTGCACCACTGTCGTTCACATTTAAACAACTTTGACCCGATCAAGGGGATTGAAACAAGCTAGAAGGGACTTTCACGTAGATGTGATCTGCCCATTTAAACAAATTTGACCCGATTAAGGGGATTGAAACAAGCTAGAAGGGACTTTCACGTAGATGTGATCTGCCCATTTAAACAAATTTGACCCGATTAAGGGGATTGAAACGCAATAATCCACTCCATAGTGTCTCCTTTTAATAAAGTTATTTAAACAAATTTGACCCGATTAAGGGGATTGAAACAGTTTTGATGCACAAATTTCGCACCTTTTAATTTTTTATTTAAACAAATTTGACCCGCTCCAGGGGATATAGCGACCCATACCACACTTAAAAGGTAAATTCAAAATGTTTACTAAAAACCTAGAACACATATTTACAAAAGGTGCTTTAAGCTCTGCATTTGACGAAATTTCTGCAAATTCTTTAGGTTTAGATGAGATCTCATATGCTGATTTTAAGAAAAACTTTGACGAAAACGCAGATCATCTCATACGATCAATATTAAATGCCACCTACACGCCAGAACCGCTAAGAAAGATAAACATCCCCAAAGAAAATCGTAGCGGAGTAAGACCCATAGGCATATCCTCCATAAAAGATAAGTTGATTCAAAGAGTTTTATACTCGGAGTTAAATCCATATTTTGACGAAACGTTTTTATCAAATTCCTATGCCTACCGTCCAAATAAATCGACTTACAAAGCCATAAATAGAGCTAGTAATTTCATAAACGAGGGCTACTGCTGGATACTAAAAGCCGACGTAAAAGACTTTTTCGAGTCGGTAAACCACTCAAAGCTACTACAAATTTTACAAAAACATATAAAAGACGCAAAGATCACAAACCTTATCTCGCTCTTTTTAAAAACCGGCGGATTTTTAAAGCGCGATTTTAAAGAGCATAAAATCGGCGTGAACCAAGGCGATATCCTATCTCCTATGCTATCAAACATCTATCTTGATTTGATGGATAGGTTTATAATCAAGACCACGGATAAATTTATAAGATATGCAGATGACTTTATAGTATGCTTTGCAGAACAAGACGAAGCTTTAGAATTTGAGCAAAAGCTAGATGACTTTTTAAAACTACTAAATTTATCTCTCAACAAAGAAAAAACAAAAGTCGTAAACATAAACGACGGTTTTGTCTTCCTAGGCGTTCGTTTCTTTGGTAAAAACCGCTGCGTAGATAACGACAAAATTCAAAAGATCATCTCAAATTTACACTCTGCAAGCAAAGAAAAGTCAAATTTCATAGACTATATCGATGAGATAAACGCTATCTTGCTTACGCTTAAAAACTACTATCTAAAGATCATACCGCCAAACTCACCGCAGATAACGCAGATAAAAGAGCACCTCATAGACTCTTTAGCGCAAAAGATCGCCCTATACAAACAAAACAAAAGTATAAATTCAAAAAAAGAGTTTACCCTCTACCTTGAAAAGATCGACTTTGGAGTATTGTTTGGTCAAAACGAGATAAAAGACAAGATAACCCTAGCCATAACAAAAGGCTATGACAAATATCTATCACAAAAAAGCTACGAAAACGAGCCCCGCAAGATAAACCAAAAGAGAAATTTCTACGCCACCAAGATCGCCTCGGATTCTACGCTTCATATCAACCAAATAGGTGTCTATCTAGGCCTTAGCAAAAATAAATTTACCATAAAGCAATACGGTAAAATTTATAAAGAATTTCCCATCTCTAAAATTTCCCGCATCATCGTTGATAGCGAGCATATCTCACTATCTTCTGCAGTGATATGGCGCTGCGCAAGAGAAAAGATCCACATCGATTTCATAGACAAGCACTACGTCCCATACGCCACTTTGCTAGCTTACAACAGCGTCTCTACTCAGACTACGCACAAACAAGCCATGCTCCTAAACACACCAGCCCAGCTATATCTCGCCACCTCTTTTGTCGAGGCAAAGATAAGAAACCAAACCAACTATCTAAAATACCTAAACAAATACCATAAATTTCCAACTCCAAACATCCTAAAATTAGAAAATATCCTAGAAAGAAAGCTAAAATACATCAAAAACACAAACGAGCTCATGGGATTTGAGGGCTCGGCTGCTGCTATTTACTGGGACGGTATAAAGAGCATATTACCGCTAGAATTTGAAAAACGCATAACATTTGGCGCCAAAGATATCGTAAATTCCTCACTAAACTACGCCTACGCCATACTCTACTCCAAAGTCCAAGAGTGCCTATATCTAGCAGGCCTTAGCCTACATATCTCATTTTTACATGCGCTTGACAGCACGAAGCCGACCCTAGTCTTTGACATGATAGAGCAGTTTAGGACATTTATGGTAGATAGGGTCATAGTCTCGATGCTAAACAAAGATGAGCCCATCTCACTAAATAAAGAAGGGCTTCTCACCGACGCTTCTAAAAAGCTCATAGCGCAAAATATGAAAGAAAAACTCGGCAGCTACACTATGTGGAAAAAGGAGTCATGCAAATGCGAAAACATAATCATGCAAGAGTGCTACGAACTAGCTCGCTTCGTAAACGGCGAGAGCAAAAGCTATAGACCTTTTGTAGGGAAATTCTAATGAAATTTGTAATAGCCTACGACATAAAAAGCGATAAAAATCGCAAAAAACTCTCAGACATCCTTGAGGGCATCGGCTACCGTGTAAATTTTAGCGTCTTTGAGTGCGAGCTCAATGAAGCCAAGCTCAAAAAACTGATAAAGTCCGCCAAGGCTTTACTAAATGTCAAAACAGATAGCCTAAGATTTTATAGACTATGCGAAAACTGCGTGGGAAAAAGCTTTGAGCTATGCGATAAAAAAGGTATCTTTGAGATGCAAGAGCTCTTTGTCTAGCTTATGTCATTCTTAAATTTCTTTTGGATTTTTGATTTGCGAACTTTTTTAGCTGAAATTTGACCCTTTTTAGCTAAAATCTCGCAAAATAGGTTCGCAAATCTAGTTTTTTCAAAATATCTCTCATACATTTGCGAACTTTTAGTTATGCCTAAGTTTAGGATAGCCTATTTTAGGACCTTGCGAAACTTATATACCGCTTAAAGTTCGCAAACCTATAAAATTTGAAATTTTTAAAAGAGATTTGCGAACTTTTTTAAGATGACAAATACCTAAATTTAGGGGTTCTTTCACTTATCATTGTTAATTTTATGAAGTTAGTATTTTTAAATACCTATACATTTGCGAACTTTTTTGAGATTTTCACGAATTTTAGGTATCTTTAAAGCCGGTTTCTTAAATAATTTTGCTAATTTTTCCTTTGCAAAAATAGTCTTTTAGGCTATTTAAACAAATTTGACCCGATAAAGGGGATTGAAACGTCTTGGACTTCTATTTCTAATAAGTCCGCAGCCTCTAATTTAAACAAATTTGACCCGATAAAGGGGATTGAAACATCTCTACTTCACAGAGTTCCGCTACTTCAAGTACAATACATTTAAACAAATTTGACCCGATAAAGGGGATTGAAACGAATATACTCTACCTCTCTTATCATAAGCCCACTTGAAATTTAAACAAATTTGACCCGATCAAGGGGATTGAAACTCTTCAACTTTGACGCCGAGATACTTCGCACTAAAATTTAAACAAATTTGACCCGATCAAGGGGATTGAAACAATTCGCAGACCTCTAAGGTAATATTAGCAGCTACATTTTTAAACAAATTTGACCCGATAAAGGGGATTGAAACTAAGTTGCTCAGCTCTACCTCGCCTAGACCACTAGGCACATTTAAACAAATTTGACCCGATCAAGGGGATTGAAACTCTTCAACTTTGACGCCGAGATACTTCGCACTAAAATTTAAACAAATTTGACCCGATCAAGGGGATTGAAACAAGACTACGTTGGCTGCAATACTAGCAGCTGCCTCTTTATTTAAACAAATTTGACCCGATAAAGGGGATTGAAACACTAAGCTATTCTTAAGCTGTCGATGCCTACAGATTTAAATATTTAAACAAATTTGACCCGATAAAGGGGATTGAAACTAGGTAGGTAATTTAAAGAACGGCTTATTTTCTCGCCATTTAAACAAATTTGACCCGATAAAGGGGATTGAAACGCTTATTTTCTCGCCGTTCATTTCAAGAACTGAGATTAAATTTAAACAAATTTGACCCGATAAAGGGGATTGAAACAATCTCGATCTCGAATAGCTCAGCAGCTTCAACTGCTGTATTTAAACAAATTTGACCCGATAAAGGGGATTGAAACCTCGATCTCGAATAGCTCAGCAGCTTCAACTGCTGTAATTTAAACAAATTTGACCCGATAAAGGGGATTGAAACCTACTTCACAGAGTTCTGCTACTTCAAGTACAATACCTATTTAAACAAATTTGACCCGATAAAGGGGATTGAAACACGTTTATGTATCTCAGCTAATAGAGGCTCATAATATTTAAACAAATTTGACCCGATAAAGGGGATTGAAACCTACGATGTTCTCGTCTTTTCTGCTTTGCAAATAGCATTTAAACAAATTTGACCCGATAAAGGGGATTGAAACCATCTTGACGGGTTTGGAGGTATGTAAGAGTCTCCTCTGGTGTATTTAAACAAATTTGACCCGATAAAGGGGATTGAAACACTGCTTAACAGCAGCTAGAGCTTCTTCAGCATTCTTAGATTTAAACAAATTTGACCCGATAAAGGGGATTGAAACACCATTTTGTGGTCTTTGACCACAATATTGTAGTATATTTAAACAAATTTGACCCGATAAAGGGGATTGAAACCAGATGGCAGATAGTTGAGTGAACGGCTTATTTTTTCGATTTAAACAAATTTGACCCGATAAAGGGGATTGAAACTTTGAGACAATGTTGTAGAATGCTCTACCTTGTGGGAGATATTTAAACAAATTTGACCCGATAAAGGGGATTGAAACGCTACAACGTTGTAGTAATTCCTACCTTGCGGTAGGTAATATTTAAACAAATTTGACCCGATAAAGGGGATTGAAACCTTTGATGTCCTGAACTTCAATCTCTAGGACATCACACACATTTAAACAAATTTGACCCGATAAAGGGGATTGAAACCCTACGCTATGAAATTGGCTAGGGACCTTCACATAGTATTTAAACAAATTTGACCCGATCAAGGGGATTGAAACTCTACCGATTTGTTCTGAGCACGAAGACCTTTCTTCGCTAATTTAAACAAATTTGACCCGATCAAGGGGATTGAAACATACGTTTGTTCTGTTTAGCTAAGCCTTTCTTAGCATTTAAACAAATTTGACCCGATCAAGGGGATTGAAACCTTTTTTCTTGTTCAAAAGCAACTGATCCATCGTTATTATTTAAACAAATTTGACCCGATCAAGGGGATTGAAACTCTTTAGTTAGTGGCCTGATCGTAATTTCATAAGGCAATATTTAAACAAATTTGACCCGATCAAGGGGATTGAAACAGTTTGTTGTATGCTTCTAGGCTGTTACTTGCTACCATTATTTAAACAAATTTGACCCGATTAAGGGGATTGAAACACTTGAACTTCTATCTCTAGAAGCTCCGCTACCTCAAGGATTTAAACAAATTTGACCCGACTAAGGGGATTGAAACACTTCGGGCGGTATGATGGCATCGATGTCTAGGATGTATTTAAACAAATTTGACCCGATCAAGGGGACTAATGAAATTTGGTAAAGTTGTAGGTAGTGGCTTATATTGTTATTTGTAAAAATAAATGAGTGGTGCTTATATGCGTTTATTGGATAAATTTGGATAAGAACAGATTGGCTTAGATTTATGAAAAACTACAATAAAGATAGGTTTTTGTGATTTGCGTAGATAAATAAAAGCTACGAAAACGAGCCATGAATTTTGCTTCATGGCTGCATGGGCCAACTATTTAGAAGTTGGCTTCATACGAAATGTGCCCTTAGTGGTTTGGACTTTGGTATAGCCACCAAAGCTTTGACCCACTTTTTGGTGAGCACGAGCAGATGAGTAAGACCTGCTTGAAGACGATGAAGAAGACTTTGAATAAGAACGTGAATAGCATTTTGCCATTTTAACCCCTTTGTGTTGAATTATTTTGTTTTTACATAGACTACTTCAAATGAGCCATGAATTTTGCTTCATGGCTGCATGGGCCAACTATTTAGAAGTTGGCTTCATGCGAAATGTACCCTTAGTCGTTTGGACTTTGGTGTAGCCACCAAAGCTTTGACCCACTTTTTGGTGAGCGCGAGCAGATGAGTAAGATCTGCTTGAAGACGATGAAGAAGACTTTGAATAAGAACGTGAATAGCATTTTGCCATTTTAACCCCTTTGTGTTGAATTATTTTGTTTTGTTGGGAGAATTATAAAAGAGTGTATGGACATATTGTGTATAATTCATAAAAAACTTTAGAGAATATAAAGGATAAAGTAATGGACGCACAAACCAGGATACTATGGCTACTTAAAAAGCTAAATCGTGGCGAGATAATCAACACTGCACAAGACGAGCTGTGGGTAAATGAAAAAGATGATACTCCGAGGCTAAACTATAAAACAATAAGACGAGACTTTGATGCTATAAAAAGTGTATTTGGTGAGATAGAGATAAAGCGAACAGATCCTGGCTGCTACCAGGCTATCAATACGAATTTACTTGATGATTTGCTCGATGAGAGAAAGAGAAATGTCCTAAAGATAATCTACACGATGCTTGCCAAAAACTCTCAAAAATTTAACGAAACCAGCAAGAAAACGGCTATATCTCAAGCTATAAACGAGTCTTTGGGCGTTTATGACTTTGTCACAAGCCCGATCGAGACGGAACTAGACAAAAGCGTCATAAAAACACTAGAAGATGCGATACGCTATAGAAAAAAGCTCGCGATTGAGTATACGCCTACAAGCAGATCCAATAGCAAAAAATTTAAAGAGGTGAAGCCATATAAAATTTTGCTAATCAATGAAAATTTATATCTGGCAAATAGCAACAACGAGTATGATTTTTCACTTTTTAGGATAGCTGGGATAGTAAATTTAGAGGTTATCAAAGGCGAAACGTTTAATCACGACTACAACATCGACGACTTTATAAAAAACATCCAAACGCCGTTTGCTGTTTTTTCGCATGAGTGGAGAAGCTCGCTTATAGAAGTACGGCTCGAGATCAGTCCGCAAAAAGCCTTTTTGTTTGAGAGAAAAAAATTTTTTCGCTCACAAAAGATCATAGAGCGCAAGTCAGACGGTGCGATCGTGGTCAGTTATCATTTTAGCGATCTTAAGGAGATAGAGTTTTTTATCATGGAGTTTTTGGGATACGTCAAAATTTTAGCCCCAGTGGGGCTAAAACAAAAGATCATAAAAAAGATAGAAGAAGGTAAAAATTTACTCTAACTAAAATAGTCTTTTTGGCATGCTTTTAACTATCCTAAAACATGCCTCAAGCGACTTATCGCCTATGCCAGGAGCCCTTAGCAAAGAGCTTAGCGAGTGATATAGCCCACTATCTATAGCATCTTTGATAGCTTGAAATCTTATATTTTTTACGCCCAAGATCTTGGTCTGCCTTTTTAGCTCATCGATATCAAAATTTAGTGCAAAATCATCATACAAGTCATCACTTGCATTTTCATCAAATTCCCAAATTTCGCACTCTATATTTAAAGGCTCTAGAAATTTCATCATCAAATTTATAACTTCGTCTTTATCAAGTCCGCCATTTGCAGCGCCAAGAAGCGGAAATGCGACGCTATCGATATTTTTGCTCACATAGGTATTTGCAAATTTTTCAAGGCCGGCTTTTATGTAGCTCATTTTTGACGGATCTTTCCAGTGCTTTTTGGTAGGGAAATTTAGCACCTGTCGTCCATCGTTTACTTTATATAGCCATAGCTTGCCTATATCTATTTTATTTGGGTTATCCTCACTACAAAGCTCGACATATCGCGCAAACATCTCAGGATAGCGCAGTCTAAACTCATAGGCTATACCAGCACCCATGACGCCTACGCAGTTAATGGTATTTACGATAGTGCCTGCCTTGGTGTTAAATATATTTCCATATTTTAGTGTTACCATTTTTTTATCCTTAGAAAAATTTAGCTGGATCAACTATGACGTTGATATTATACATTTTAAGATCGCCAGCTAGTTGCTCTTCGATAGCTTTTTTACTAATTTGATCTTTAACATATATAGAGCGTATATAGCGGCTATAAACTACATCATTGATCAAAATTTCTGCCATCATTTTTTGCTTGATATCATTGTTTGCAATGCCATTGTTGCACCATCTTGGAGAAAAGACATCATCAAAATTTATAAAATTTGGATCTTGCAAGTCGGGCAAATTTTTACTAAATTTAGCCTCATCTGCAGACGCATTGCGATTTGAGATCAAAAAGCCATTGCGATGATCTTTGATAACCCGAACGTCAAGTCCTAGAATGATAACGCGAGCATTGCTTCTATTTCTATAGAGCATGGCATTGCGTGGATTAAAATAAAAAGGAACATAGTCGTGAATTTTATGTCCATATATGCGCTCAATCTTTTCGCGCCTTGCATTTACCTCTTGGTTGCTGATATCTACTTGTTTATAAGTGTTGTAGTGATTTTGCAAGCCATGTAGTAAAATGTTTTGTAAATTATTTCGGTCTGTCATATGGAAAATTTCTCTCATGCCGTCTAAGAAAGCTTGGTTGCTCATTATAACCTCCGTTATTTTTTCGGAGATTATAAGGGGCATTATAGACATATAGTGTCTAAAAATATTAAATTATAGGCTTTGTTGTATATTTATAAAATTATGGTATCTATCAAACAGCTTTTTTATCTCTTGTTTAATATGGCTAAATTCTTCTTCGCTGATATTGCCATGTGCAAAGTCGTTGCGTAGGTCGTCTAACTGCTTGTGATATTTTGCCAGTTCATTGCTAGAGCCAAATTTTGTATTTATAATCCGTCTAATCTCTTTTATATCTTCTTTTGAAAGTTCAAGATACTTTAAATTTTTCATAGTCCTGCCAACAAAGTCATCATCAGTTTCATAAGCTCTAGTTTTTAACGACTGAATAAAGAAATTGCTTATCAGATAATTTTTTCTAACGCCCATAGTAGAGCATTCATCTAAAATTTTCTTATACACGATAGGGATATTTCTTTCAAAAACTCCAACTATGTAACTATTCACACTTTCAAACAGCAGCACCAACGACTGCAGCAAATAACCCTTTTTAAACATATCTTTGGCTAATTTATACCTAAAAATATATGCGCTATCGCTCCAGTCACATATTTTATTTAGCCTATCTTTTAGATCCCTAGCTCTTGATATCAGTGCGATATCATCTATCTTGTCAAGTTCTTTGATCAACTCGTTATGCGAGCTTTTTAACTTTGCAATATTTAGGCTTAGTATATTATTTGAAAAATCGTTTAAAGCATTTACTAGCGACTCAAATTTCTTTGCTCTTATGTGTTGAGCCAAAGTATAGTTTTGAGAAAAAGCTGCGATCACAAAAGCAATGTTGGCGATATCTAAGTATTGTCTTAGATCTATTATCTCGTATAGCTTGGATTTTTCTATCTCTTTTGCAAATAAGATTTGATCTATTTGAGAGACATTTGAGAAATTTTGTATGAGTAGATCAACTAGCGCTAACAAAGGCAGATGCCTAAAACCATGCGTCACGTCAAAGACGATCTTGCCAACACCACCTTTAACTAGGTCATCTACAGCTCTTTCAAATATCTCAAATATAGCTTCAAAATTTTTCTCATCTGTGATCTTGTAGCTATCGTTAAAATTTATCCTAAAATTTACATAGTGTGCCATTACCTCTTCGTTAAACTCTCTAGCATCGGCAGTATATATAGGCACTATATTTTCAGCACCAAATTTATCTGCTAGAAGAGGTAAGGTGTTAAAAAATTCTTGCGAGTTATCAGGGCTCTCACCAGCAAAATAGTACTTAGCACAGCCTTTGGTTTTGATGTTGTCTTTTTGTCCTTGTATACCAAGGATGGTGATAACGGCTGTTTTGTTGTTGATCTCTTCACTCTGGGGCGGATTTGCTTTTTTGACTATAGTTAGCGGCATTTTGCTTCCTTTGAATTTAACAACTTATATTTTTGAAGTATAGGAGATTATCTCGTTTTGCAACTTGTGTTTTACTTAATAAAAAAGGTGGTTTTTATAAATACTCCCTAAATTTTTCATGCTTAAATTCACGCCTAGTTACTAATTTACCATCTATGGTAAGCTCCTGAGCGATGCGTTTAGTGGTTGCGTAGATGGTTTTTATCCCGATATTTTTAGCGAAATTTATCATGTTGTAAGTAGCGCCAAAGTCACCTTGAACCAACAAAATATCACCAGCTTTAGCTTCAAGCATCAACTCTTTTTTGTATGTATTTAAAGCATATAATATATTTTCATCTGCTGGGTTGATGTTTGACCACGTATCGTCGGTAATGTTTATTATAGAGTCGATATCAAATGATTTTATAGCTTGATCTTTTTGCTCTTGTGTTAAATTATGGTTTATTAGAACAAACATTTTTTTCATTATTATTCCTTTTTAAATAAACAAGATGGGATAGTATCTAGCAAGTTGGACACATTGTGGCAAAAAAGGAGCAAAATAGAAAAATTGCTTAGTTTTTAATTTTTATGACACATGCTGTCGTTTTTGGGCTTTATAATTGCTGTACTTCTATAAAATAAGGATAAAAATGAAAACAAAAACAAGAGATACAGTTATAGTAGCGTCTATCAAAGGAAGCATCAGCCTGCATATAAGAGTCGTGAGATCTAAAAAGACCTATACAAGAAAACAAAAGCACCCAAAGGATATTAGAAGATCAACATATTAGATTTATATAAATGCAAATCATTCCAAAGCTATTGCACAAAATTTACATCTAGCCTATATCCAGCAGCACTAGCATAGGCATTTAAAGTAGAGCCAGTTTTTTCTTCGTTAAATCATTTTTTCAAATCTTTTGAAATTTTAGACACTATTTCCGATTTTGTGTTGTATATTCTAAAAAAATATTATCCCACCGCCCTTTGGCAACTCTTGTTCTATTTGGTTTCTTACTCATGCATAAATCCTAATACAAAAACCCCAATAGCCATAATGGTATCTTATTGCCGACACCGACTTCAATATCATCTGCTGCTATAAATGAATTTGGCATATCTTTTATCTGCTCAAAGCTCTTTTTTGCTCCGCCTATTTCAAAGGTGAATTTATCATCCACTATAAAGTCACCATTTTTGCCAGAGTAAATTTCAGTGATATTTCCAAGCTGATTGGCAAAAAATGTCTCTCTCACATTTCCTATATCAGGGCTATTTATATACATTAAATTTGTATTTTCAAGGTAAATTTTATCTGCCTTATCCATATTTTTTATAGCAAGCTCGTTTTTCATTAAAAGCCTTATAAGCCCAGCACTATCAAGCATAGCAAGATACTCTTTTAGGGTTCTATCGTCTCTTATATCAACAAGCGATTTTAGGCTTGAGTAGTTTGGCTGGTATGGGACGTTTGTGCTTATAGCATGAGTTAAAATCTTTAGTTTTCTTGCCGTATTGCCGTTTAAATTTGGATATATGCTTAAAAGATCGCTATCTATCGTAGCTTCTATGCTTTGCCTTAGAGTCTGATAAAAGACAGTATCATTTGGCATACCATTGTAGTATGGGTAGTAACCCACCTTTAGATACTCTCTAAAAAGCTTAATGACGGCTAGCTCTTTTTGTTTTAAGGCGTTAATGATGTCAATAGCTATCTCCTGATGATTTGTAAGTAAATTTGTAAGCTCAATAGCTTCTAAATTTATACCATACCTTAGCCCTAGATACTCCCTAAAACTCATTCCATTCATCTTATATACGATCGCTCTTCTACTTAGATCATGAGAGCTTTTTAACACTTCAAGAGCAGACGAGCCAGTAGCTACTATGTTTAGCTCTTTAAAATTATCATAGGCAAATTTTAATACGGCCGATATATCTTTACTTTTATGAATTTCATCCAGATATAGATGTTTTCCGCCATTTAATACAAACTCTCTTATAATCGAGGTTATGTCATTTGATATCTCTATGTCATCTAGGCTTAGGTAAAGACTATCTTTGTTTTTACTAGCTAGCTGAGCTAGTGTAGTTGTTTTACCTATTCCTCTTTGTCCCAGGATAACGATAAGTCTATGAGATAAGTCCTTGGAGTCTATAAAGTATCTTTTAAATTTATGGTTGTTTAACCTTATAAGGTCATTGCTCTTTAAAAAAAGTTGATCTAGCATATTATCCCTTTACTATGTAATACAATACAATTATATCATAAAAAGATATGGGATATACTACAAATATAGTTGATCTTAAAAAGCATAAAAACTCTCTCTATTGTAAATGGCTATATACATTTACAATTAAAAAGCACTCACTCTTCCCCTCCTTGATAAAAATTTACCTCTTCAACTAGATCCTTTAGAATTTTTGGAGTTACTGGTTCGCCATAAGTATTCATGGTGATCTTGTATTGTTGTTCATGCCCTACCAGAGCAGCTATATGCTCAACTCTTTGGCCACTTTGAATGAGCTTGTTTATGAAAGTGTGTCTAAATGAGTGAAACGTCCTTGTTTTATCACCATCTTTTATAACTTTAGTATTGATATTCTTTCTAAAATATTCAGAGAAGTCTTTATTATCACAATTAAATAGTCTAACTGCTTTGCCACATTTCCTAGCTTGCTTCTTTTTATTCTCTATAAATTCAAATAGCCCAATGCTATTTAGCTTAGAATGAATATATCCTTAATGCTAGTTTCATTAATTAAATACAAGTTTTGTGTTGTATAAAGAAAGAAAATCGGAGCAGAAAATTCCCTCCGATTTATGATTAAATTTAAGCTGCTTTAACCTCTTGTAGTCTATACCATGCGACGATTTGTAAAACAAATGCCACAATCAACAAGATGTAACCAATGATTATAAATAAAGTAATGGTTCCAACAACCGAACCTATAAAATAGTATAGGAAAAATTTATCGCCAGATATGTTTGAAAGCTCGTTATAGACTTGAAATTCTTTGAAAAATGCATAAATCATACCTACAACGCCCACTAAACCTAAAATGACGCCAAAAATAGCACCTGTCCCACCAGCATTCGCATAGCCAGAACCCATACCAGCAAAGCCTAATGCCCCAGTTATCACGCCGATCGAGATCAGGATAGTTGATGCTACCGCAACAACTAGATATAAGATATAGTTTTTCTTTAGCGTAGGACTGCCAACTTTATCTGATAGCTTAAATATAGCAAACAACATACATAAAAATCCGGCGATAAAAAAGATAAATCCGATGAATGGGATAATGCCCAAAATAGGTAAAGCAGAGCCTGCTAATCCCAGCGTTCTAATGGTAGATAAATCATTGCTTTTGATATCAAAATTTATGTTATCTAAATTTAGATTCATAGATTTTGTTTTTGTAAGATAAATTTGTTTTGCAGTTTGTCCATCCGCGATAAAATCAACCTCATCGCCTTGTTTTAAAACTATGGCAGCTCCGTCTTTTGCCACAGACGCTACGTCTTCTTGTATATAAGTAAAACGCTGATCATCAGCATTTAATATTATGCCAGGAGCTAATACAGTCCCTTTCATGTTTATTCCTTTAAGATTAAGATAAAAAAGGCTTATTATAAATTTGTTAAACAAAACCTTGGCTTAAGTTTATAAGGTATAAAAGATAATTTTATAGAAACTAAATAATGTGGGGGGGGATTATGTATATCTCTAAGCAGTGACTACTTTATAGCATTAGCTTCTCTTTTTAGTATAACTGGCGACAAAAGAACTTATATAATAGGTCAATCTCTAATTAAATTTTTGAAAAGCAATTAATTTAATTGCGAGAATCTCAAGCTAAAGAGTGGATTATATTTTTAGGTATTGACTCTTTCTCCTTCTTTCCTCTCCCCAACCATCTCTATAACACTACCATCATAGATCTAAATAAAACAGCAATATAGATACTACTAGAGCTAACTGATCGCAATTGTGATAAAGTAGCTATAAAGTATCTTAAATAGGCAAAGAAAGAGATCATGTTATTTATGATAAAAAATTTAATAGGAAATAGTTTTTTAAATTTTTTGGATTTGCGACGTAGTTGTAAATTTGAATAGTAAATATTTTAAATTTTTTATCTAGCTTTTGCCACTCCTTTAAAGCACTTGACAAGAACTCTAACTCATAGCTCATCTAAACTTACTTTTACTGGTTTTTCACCACTTGCTAGAGCAATATCTACTGCTTTACTTAGATGATACTCTTCTATTATCTCTGTCATCTTTTCATAGACAGCACTAGGCACTAGATATGCGCTAGGGACATTTTGCACCGCGTTATCCTACTTGAAATTTGTATAAATCTAAATTTGTGTCAAATAATAATTTTTTAAATAATAAGAAATAGCGAAGAGCAAAACTCTTCGCATAATTGATTATAGGTGATCTTCGGGTGCAGTTGTTGGCATGAAAAATGTAGTTGGAGTAAGATCAAGCGTCTCACCTGATGGGTTGGTAGCTTTTGCCTCAACTGTGTGGTAGTCAAGCATAGAGTCTTTATAATCAACTTTTGCCTCTACGCTCCATTTGCCATTCTCATCAGCTCTTGTTGTTAAAATATCTTGTATCTCAACTGGAGTTCTCGTTTCTGTATTAAAATCATAACCATGATGCTTAACAACTAATGTTATCTCAGCATTTGCTTCTGCTGTGCCCTCAAATGTTGGCTTTCTATCCCCATCAACAGGTCTATAAACAGGACTATAATCGCCTTGCACTTCTGTTAGATCACTAAAATCATCATCATATATGCGCTCTATTGAGAATGCACCATTTTTTGGCGTATAGTTTTTAGGCAAATTTGTAAAACTTGAATTACCAGCAGGATCAAATACCTGTGTTGTGAAAGAGTATTCGCCAGGTACAAAGTGCTCTGGGAAACCATCACCCATTGTAGATTTATCTACTGTGAAATTACCATTATCATCGGCTGTTACCTTGCCTTCAAAAACTGTATTAGCTCCATTATCATCTATCTTGCCTATTTTTACATTTATTTCAGAATTTGGCTCAGTCTTACCACTCATTGATGGCTCAGGATCACTATCGCTCATAGAAATTACATTTTTTCTTATAATGTTATGTGGCAAATCTGTCCACTCTATTGTTGGCTTAGTTGCATCAATAGTAACCTCAGCTCCTTTGCTGCTAAGGCTTCTCTCGCCATCTACAACAGCCACAGTTGTGATAGTATGCTTTCCATCAGGAAGGTCATTTTGCACCACATACTCCCAAGTGCCATCATCATAGGCTCTTGTTTCATCTATCTTATTGCCATTGTCATAGATTTCAACTATTGATCCAGCTTCTGCTGTTCCTTTGATAAATGGTCTATTATCATTTGATAGATCACCTATTACATCAGCATTCCACTTACCACCATAAGTACCATCTATTATCGATGTAATAGTTGGAGTTGGAACATTGCTAGTTGGATATATCGCGTCAATAGCAGCTGCAAGGTTGTCAAGTGTAACTGCACCACCTACACCTGTTTGAACTGGGGCATTTGCGCTTGCTTGAGATGAGAGGTTGTTAAAATTCGCATTTATATTTGAGTAGTGGCCACCCTGTGCAAAGCTAGCAGCACCAAGACTTACTCCGTCACCTCCAGCGTTTCCACCAGCTTGGTTTCCACCAGCTGCAGTCTCTTCTAAACCAGCTAAACCTTCACCACTTAAGATTGATTTTTGAAGTGAAGTTATGTCTGCTGTTGTTTGAGAATTTTCACCTACACTTTGGTCTAAATTTATTGAGTCTTTACCTATTAGGCTTATCTCTTTTCCATCTGCTTTTGCTATTACTACTTTTGCGTCAGTTGATTCAGTGACTATCTTTTCTCCTTGATATACTATGTCACCTACTTTTAATTCTCTGCTTTCGCCTGTTAGGCTTACGGCTTTTACGCTTCCTTGCGTTACATTTTTTACTACGCCTATTTCCTTTGACATGCATCTCCCTTTTTAAATTTTTTCCTAAATTTAGCGGTTTTATTAAAATCAAACCATTGTACTTTGGTACAGTTGTGACATATTTATGACTGGGAATTTTGTAAATTTAGATTTTGTGGGGGCTTGAAATAGTTATAAAATTTTAGATATTGCAAAGAAATTTAGATCAAATTCCTTTGCAAATTTAAATTTACTTCACAAAAAACTCTTGTGCTAGCTTTTTATCTTCAGGCCTAATAATAAATTTCTCATTAGCGATGCTAACTTCAAATTCATCATCTTGGCTAGCTTTTGTATAAGCTAGTGCGAGCCTTGCAGCAAGCTCTTTGTCAGCTTTGCTAGCGTTTTTACTTATAAAACTAACAGCTCCGACGATATCATCTCGCTCATCAAATTTGATCTTAGTAAATTTATCATTTGGGTGCGCCAAAAGTGCGTTATTGTCGTTTTCATCACGTCCTATTATCATTTTTGCGCCATCTACCAAGCGCAGATGCCTACCAAGTTTTAGCCAAGTAACATCGATATCTCGCATCTCTTTATCAAATTTCAAGTAGTCTTTTATCTTTACAGCAAAGCTCTCAATCGTTAGCAAACAGCCACCTCCAGGCGTTGCAAAGTCCTCAAAGCCAAATTTCTTTGCCAAAGCAAGCTGCGGCTTTCTATCGCGCCCGCTTATGTCAAGCAGCTTCTCTCGATCGACCCAGCCCTCGCGCTCTGGCTTAGTTGGTGGCAAGAGTTTAGCGCACATCGGACGAAGCACTAGATCATCCTCGTCATCAGCTAGGCGTTTAACCTGAAAAAGTGCATCTCTGCGCTGGCTCATCGGCCTTTGTCCTACGACTTCGCCTGTGATTATAAAATTTGCATTTTCGCTTTTTAGCATATTAAGAGCGGTTTTAAACATATATCCGTGGCAGTCGATGCATGGGTTAAACTGCTTGCCGTAGCCGTATTTTGGGTTAAAAAGCACGTCGCGAAGATACTCGTTTCTCATATCAACCACTTTTAGGCTAGCCCCAGCCAAGGCTGCACGGCGCCTTAAAACTTCGTGCTTCTCCTCATCCACGCCAAATCCAGTATCCATATAAAGCGCGACCACTTCGATATTTTGATCGCTTATTATTTTCATAGAGAGCATGCTATCAAGCCCTCCGCTAAACAAAGCTAAAGCCTTCATTTTTGTCCTGAAAGTAAAATTTAAAGCCTAAATTTACTAAATCTAGGCTTTTATGAAGTTTATTTAGCAGCGTTAATTACGATTTTTTTAATGACTTCGCTTGCGGCTTTTAGGCTGCTAACTGGCAAGTACTCGAAGACGGAGTGAAAGTTGTTTCCGCCTGTGAATAAATTTAGCGTTGGCACGCCCTTTGCAGAGATCGCAGCACCGTCGTATCCGCCACGCATCGGCTTTATGTTTGGCGTGATATTTAGCTCGCTAAAGGCATCTTTTGCCAGTTTTATAGGCAGTGAGTTTTCATCTTTTAAGAACTTAAAGACATTTTCATATCGTGTTTTTAGCGTGATCTCGCAACGATCCCCATAAATTTTATTAAAAGAGCTTGCCATCTCACTTAAAAACTCAAGCCTTTTTTGAAATTTCACCTCGTCAAATTCTCTTATGTCGATCTTGAGCGTCGTTTTCGCGCTGTTTCCACTAAGCTCTTTTACCCAGAAATAGCCCTCTTTGCCCTCGGTGCACTCTGGCACTTCGCCACCTGGCAAAAGCGAGATAAATTTATGCGCAAGAAGTAGCGAATTTACAAGCTTGCCCTTTGCATTCATCGGGTGAGCTGAAACGCCTTTAAAGACCACCGTGCAGTCAGCTGCGTTCCAGTTTTCGTATATTAGCTCGCCTATCTCACAGCAGTCTAAGCAGTAGCCAAAGTCAGCCCCAAGCAAATTTACATCAAGCGCCTTTGCACCAAGCAAGCCCTGCTCCTCATCAGGCACAAAGCAGATCACGATCTTGCCGTGCTTTACATCAGTATTTTGCATGAAAAAGCTAGCCATATTTACGATACTAGCGATCGCCGCCTTATCATCAGCACCAAGCAAGCTAGTGCCGTCAGTCACGACTATGTCGTCGCCAACGTATTTTTTAAGCTCTGGATTGTCGCTAAATTTAAGATAGATGCCCTGCTCTTCGTTTAGGCAGATGTCGCCGCCTGTGTATTTTACTATCTTAGCTTTTGTGTCGTTTTTTTGCTCGCTGCTTGTATCTAAGTGCGCAAAAAAGGCGATACTTGGAGCATTTTCGCAGTTTGCAGGGATCTTTGCTATCAAGATGGCATTATCTTGCAAGATGATATCTTTTATACCAAGCGAGCTAAGCTCATCTTTTAGAAATTTGGCTAGCTCATACTCGGTTGGATTAGAAGGCATAATGCCTTTTAATCCATTCTCTTTATTTGTCGTGGTGTTAAATTTCGTATAGTTTATAAATCTCTCTACGATATCCATCTTTCATCCTTAGATGACGAAAAATGCGATCGCCACAACAGAGAGAAACATACCCAAAAATGTCCTTTTTGCAAGCTCGACTGGGCTAACCATAGCAATACCTGCACAAACGATAGCAGCTCCAGCGATCGGAGAAGCTGAACGTCCAAGTGAGCCAGCGATTGCCGCAGCCATACCAAGCTTATCTTGCTCAAAGCCAAGAGCAGCAGCGTTTGTTGTAACAGCTTCGTTAAATGCAAATGTAGCAGCGTCGCCTGAGCCTGTAACTATACCCATGATAAATGGCACAAATGTTCCGCCAAATTTAACGTAGCTTTGATCAGTTTTTAGCCACGCGATGACCACATCAACAGCTCCACACGCCTTTAGACCTGCGACAAAGACGCCAGCTGCGATGATGATACCGATAACATCAGCGTAAGCGTGACCCATGCCGTTAAAGAACTCTTTTGTGATCTTTTGTGGGTTTGTAAGCGTAGCAAAGATAGCTATGATAGCACCAAGTATCATCGCCTCAGCAACGCCCATCTTTGTCCATGCCAAAAAGCTGTAGTCTTTTGCTAGGCTTGTTCCGCCGATGACTAAGATAACAAGTGGGACAAGTGGCATAAGAGCGTAGATCAAATTTACTTTAAACGCTGACTTCTCTTCGCTTGAGGCGCCATTTTCAAGAGTGAAATTTGTACCTTTTTGATAGTCTTTAAATAATATTGCGACAATAGTTAGCATGACAACTACGATAACAAGAGCTGTAAATGCGCTAGGAATTTGCACTTTTATGATGTCTTGAACTGTATATCCCTCAACTGTCTTTTTAACAAGGTCAGCCACATATATGTTGTGCGCAGAGCCTGGGCTTAGGACCGAGCCAAATGTGCCTGCAAAAACAGCCGCACCAGCCATCGCAGGGCGAACGCCTGATGCCATAAGAAGTGGTATAAGCGTCGCACCAACAGCAGCAGAGCAGCCAGCAGCTGAAGGGATGGCGATATTTATAAAGTAAGTTAGCACGGTTGTTACAGGGATCAAGATAAATCCCACGTTTTTAAGTGGCTTTGTAAGAAGCGCAACAAGGTGTTTATCGCACATTGTGTATTTCATAACGAAAGCAAAACCCATACTTGCACAAATAGCCTTTATAAGCCCTGCTTTAGTCATATAGTCAGTAAAAGCACTTAGTGCTCCCATCGGTTTTAGTGCGATTATACAAAGCACCAAACCAACACCTATTAGCACCGTTCTTGTCTCTTTTTTTAAGACTAGAAGTGCTACAACTGCAACGATGCCAAGAATGGCAGCAATTAGCTTGAATGATTCCATACCTCTCTCCTTGTTTAGATTTTAAATTTAGTTCCAACTTCTATTTTTTCTATCTCTTTTTGATACTCAAATTTTAAAATTTCGCTGTGTCCTATGACCTCAGCTTCGCTACCAGCTATAAGCAAAGCCGTGCCCTCAGGCAAAGCATAGATAGTCTCTTTTGGATTTGCTATCAAAAACTCCTCCAACCTCTCCTCCCTGCTCTCGCCGTTATGACCTGCTAGTTTGCCACTTATAAAGTGCGGGTTGATCTGATATGGGAAGATATTTAGGCTATCAAAGGACTTTGGCATGATGATAGGCATATCATTTGTCGTCATCATCGTCTTGCCAGCGATGTTTGCGCCAGCTGACCAGCCAAAGTATTTTGCTCCGTTTGCCACAGCCTCTTTTATAGGCTCAATTAAATTTAGTTTATAAAGCGTGTAAAGAAGCATAAAGGTATTACCACCGCCAACTGCGATACTGCTGGCGTTTTTGATAGCTGAAATTTTATCCTCGTAGTGGTGGATAGATTTTATATTTTTATTTTTTAGGCGGTCTATGACCTTTTGCTCGTATTCGTCATTACTTCGTCTAACTCCAGCGTAAGGGATAAATAAAATCTCCTCCTTGCCACTCTCGCCCAAAAAGTCCTTAACCCAGTTTTTGCAGTGTCTCAAGTAGCCAGTATCTTGGTAGCTTGAAGCGCTGATTAGTAAAGCATTTTTCATTTTTTAGCTCCGTTTAGTTTGTAAGCAGCCCTTAGATAGATATCAACCCCAGCGACCAAGCACTCCTCGTCAAAGTCAAATTTGCTGTTGTGATGGCCTGCTTTTAAATTTGTACCGATCATCATATATCCGCTCTTTGCGCCCCTATCTTGCAAAGCTCTCATAAAGTGGGCGAAGTCCTCGCAAGCGCCAAAGTCAAGCTCTTTAACGATCTTATCGTCATCTATAAATGGACTTTGCTTTGCTGCTTCATAGAAAATTTCAGTCACCTCTTTGTCGCTATTTGCCCCGCTTGTGCCCCCAGTCATCACGACCTTGCTCTCAACGCCGTAAATTTCACTCACGCCTTTTACGATATCCATACATTTTTTATACATAAACTCATTTAAATTTGTATCCTCGCCCCTTGTTTCGCAGGCTAGATAGCCGTTTGGTGCGATGACGTTTCTGCCCTCACCTGCTCTTAAAACGCCCACATTTATCCTAGTCACGCCCTTTGCGTGCCTTGTGATGCCATGCATATTTAGAGCCATTTGAGCAGCGGCTAAAAGGGCATTTGCTCCCTCTTGCGGCGCTCCTGCTGCGTGAGCTGAACGACCAGTGATATGCACGTCAAATTTAGATGTTGCAAGCAGTTTGTTTGTGCCACAAACTATGCCCCCATTTGTTTCTGCTTGAAAGCCGATGTGTCCGCCAAGTAGATACTCGATGCCCTCAAGCACCCCAGCAGCCTCCATAGCCACGGCACCTCTTGTGCCCTCTTCTGCTGTTTGAAATATAAATTTAAATTTGCCGTTAAACTCGTCTAAATTTTTAGCGATCAGCTTTGCAAGTGCTAGACCCATCGCCATGTGTCCATCGTGCCCACAAGCGTGCGTGATACCAGCGATATCTGAGCCAAAACCCTCTTTACAAGGTCTATGAGCAGCCTCTGCGCTCTCTGTCACATCAACGCTATCAATGTCAAATCTAAAAGCGCTAAATTTACCAGGCCTTTTTGTGTCGATGAAGGCTGTTAGCCCAGTTAGGCCATCTTTCATGCATTCAAGGTATTTTGCCTCGTCAGGATTTAAAAGACTTTTTGCTCGCTCGATCGCTTTTTGGCACTGCTCTTTGCTGCCAACTCCAAGTCTTGCATCGCTTTTTACGACCTCTTCGCCAAGCTTCACCTCATAGCCTAGCTCGCTAAGTCTTTTTGCCAAAACCGCAGTCGTAAAAAAGGTAAACCAGCCAGTTTCTGGGTGCGAGTGAAAGTATCTGCGATCTTTGATCATATCCTCTTTTAAAGATAGTGCTAATTTTGCTATTTTATCCATGACTACTCCTCGTTTGAAAGTCTAATTAGTGCGTTTGTTAAAATTTTTGTTGCAAAAACGGCGTCATCAAAATTTATCGCCTCTTTGACGTTGTGGCTGATACCATCCACGCAAGGGATAAAGAGCATGCCAACGCTACTTGCAAGCTTTGTTAAATTCATCGCATCATGCCCAGCCCCACTTGGCAAAGTAAGCGTTTTTATGCCAAGCTTTTTGGCTTCATCTTCAAGTAAATTTATGGCGTGCTCGCTTAGTTTTACTGGCTCGTCGCTACTTAGCTCTCTTATCTCGTAGCTAAATTTAAGCTCACGGCTTAGTTCGCCAACAAAATTTCTAAGCTCTAAATTTAGCTCCTCTAAGCTCGCCTTGTCGATATCTCTTAGATCAACGCCAAGCCTCGCCTCGCCTGGCACGACGTTTAAAACGCCTGGTTTTGCATGCGCGTAGCCAACGGTCGCGACGGCTGTTTTTTTGTTTTTAGCAAATTTATTTGCGGCGATTATGATGTGTGAAGCAGCAAGCAGGGCGTCACTGCGCATATTCATAGGAGTTGCACCGCTGTGATCAGCCTTGCCATGTATTGTGATCTCAAATCTAATTGGAGCTGCGATCCCGCTTACCACGCCAACGCTTATACCGCTTCGCTCAAGCACTGGGCCTTGCTCGATGTGAAGCTCAAGATAGGCGTGTAGGGAGTTTTCTTTTAGTATGGCTTCATCTAAATTTTGTGGTTTAAATCCAGCCGCACTCATCGCCTCAAAAAGCGAGATGCCATCTTCATCTTTTAGCTCATGAAGCCTTTGCTGGCTTAGTTTGCCGCTTATTATCTTGCTGCCGATAGTGGCTGTCTTAAAGCGGCTTGACTCCTCACAGCTAAAATTTATGAGCCAAAGTGGGCGCTTTAGCTTGATGCCAGCCTCTTTTATCGCAGTTAGCGCCTCAAGACCAGCCATAACGCCAAGTGTGCCGTCATAAAAGCCGCCATTTGGCACGCTGTCTATGTGAGAACCCACGCAAACTGGCTTCGCGTCTGCCTCGCAGCCATCATTATAGATGGCGTAGATGTTGCCGACATTGTCAATTTTAAGTTTAAAGCCATTTTTTTCTATCAAATTTATAAGAAATTTTCTTGCTTCAAGGTCCTCTTTGCTAAAGGCTAGCCTTGTTAGCCCACCGCCTTTTAGCGCTCCAAACTCGCTTATAGCGTTAAAATTTCTCTCAAATCTTTTAGCGTCTATCATCATAAATCCTTAAAATATAAAGCCAATCTTAAAAAGATTTATTACTTTAAGCATTTTACATTTTGTTTTATGATTTGAAGCTGAAAAAGTGTGATTTTTTAAATTTTATAAAGCTGAGTCTTGAGATCTTTGATGATAAATAGCAGTTTTTCTAAAATTTCTATCTTATTTGGGTTGTCAGAGCCTTTTAAAATTTGCTGTTCGTTCTCGTAAAAGGCGATTTGCATATTTAAAATAGCCTTTTGCAAAGTGGTTGCATCGGTGATCTCATGGATCTTTTCGTCCATTAAAATTTCTCTAACCATCTGCTCATCGCTCACGTCGTATCTATAAAGGATGGCGTTTAGATACTCAGGATGCTTTATGAAGTATCTAGCCCCAAGCTTTGAGAGTATCTCATCTCTGTAGTTTGGGTTGTTTAGCATGGTTTTAAAAAGTGCAAACTCAAGCGGGTCTTTGTTCATCACAGCTGGCACCTCATCTACCATGACAGAGTTGCTAAATTCATCTTTATCTTTTTTTCTAAATTCTCTTTTAAATTTATATTCATTTTTTGGCTTCTGCTTTAGTCCAAACCTATCTGCCACGCTTTGTGGAGTGAGGTTAAATCTTGCCGCTACCTCTGTCACATACGAGCTTGCTATCTCTTCTCCAAGCTCGTCCATATAGGCTTTTATCTCGCTAAGGCAGTTATCTCTTTGCATTGAACGCGTGATGTCATACTTTTGCATGATCTTTTCTATATAAAACTTCACCGCGTCCTCGCCAGAGCCAAAGAGCTCATTAAGCTCCTTTATCTTACCTGCAAAGACCATATCAGCAGGATCTGCGCCGTTACTTATGATGACTACTTTTGTATCTATCTTATTTATGCTTAGCAGGTGAGCTGACTTTATGGCTGCATTTATGCCAGCGCCATCGCCGTCAAAGCAAAGCACCACGCTTATCTCGCCTCTTTTTAAAAGTGGCAAGTGGCTTGTAGTAAGTGCTGTGCCAAGCACGGCAACAGCATTTGTAAAGCCAGCGTAGTGAAGCATGATGACGTCTAAATAGCCCTCAGTTATTATTATCTGATTTTTCTCAAATATACTTTGTCTAGCTAGGTGGTAGCCATAGAGTAGCTTTGACTTATCAAATACCGCACTTTGAGGAGAATTTACATATTTTGCAGGGTGATCTGAGATCGTTCTGCCACCAAAGCCAACTAGCCTTGTGGTGTGCGAGTAGATAGGAAATGTTATGCGCTCGATGAAACTAGCGTAAATTCCCTTTTCATTTTGCTTTACGATGCCAACTTCAAGCGCCTCTTTAGGCTCTATGTTTTCATTTTGCAAAAGCCTAATGGTGCTTTTACTATCCCCAGCCCAGCCAAGCTCAAATTTCTCTATCATCGCATCATTTATGCCGCGCGACTTGATATATCTAATGGCCGCTTCGTTTTTGTAAAACTCACTTCTATAAAAGGCATTTACCTTTTCTAAAATGTGCTTATTTTCTTTTTGCGTTGGCACCTTGTCGTTTGTGTATTCAAGGCTGAAATTTGAAATTTGAGCGATCTTTTCTATCGCCTCTGGGTAGGTGAGCTTTTCATAATCCATCACAAATTTAACCGCATCTCCGCCAGCTTTGCAGGCAAAACAGTGATACATCTGTTTGTTTTGATTTATGCTCATGCTTGGGTTTTTGTCGTCGTGAAACGGACAGACACACTTGTAGCTTGAGCCCATCTTTTTAACTGGGATATACTGCTCGATGATATTAACAATGTCTATTTGGTTTTTTAATTTTTCAATGGATTTTGGATCTATCATAAGCAAAATTATACAACTGCTTTGTTATAATTAAAGTAAAATTTTATTACAAAGTATAAGCGTGGATATTTTTTTCATTGGACACAGAGATCCGATATTTAGCCTTATTATTCTATTTAGTATCATCTTGATGATCGCTGCTTTAAGCTACGCTTGGGGCATATTTTCAAGTAAAGATGAGAAAAAACGCATCGAGAAATTTATCAAGAAATTTGACAGCAAAGATGGCATAAGCGACGAGCACAAGCAGATGCTAAAAAGTCCAGAAGTAGATATACCAAGCCTTAGCATGCTAGGTCAAACATTTGCCAAAAATGGCGACTTTGAAAAATCAATCGGCGTCTATCTAATCGCACTTGAAAAGGTAAAAGATAAAAACGAGAAGGAATTTATCCTAAACGAGCTTGGAGAGGTCTATTTCAAGGCTGGATTTTTAAAAAAAGCTAGCGAAGTCTTTGAAAAAGCGCTTGAGCTAAGCCCTAGAAACGTCCTCGCACTGCGCTTTTTAACGATGATAGATGAGAAGCTTAAAAACTATAAAGAAGCCCTTTATGCGCTAAATTCGCTTGAAGAGCTAGGGACAAATGTAAAAGATCAAAAGGCCTATATAAAGGCGATCAGCACGCTTGATGATAGAAATTTAAGCTTTAGTGAAAAGGTGGAAATTCTCTCACACCTTAGCCAAAATTTTGAGCTTTTAAAGCGCATGATCTTAGCCCTTTTCATAAGACACAATGAAAATTTAGAAAATTTAAAAGATTTTGCCAAATTTGAAGATGTGCTTGATCTACTTTACAACCTAAAAACACCTATAAATTTAAGCGATCCAAAATATAAATCCCTCTTTTATGCAAAGGGCGATATAGAAGGTCCATGCGAAATTTACGGCTTTGAGCTAAATGTCATAAAAAGGCTAAAGGACGCTAAATTTGACGCGGCAGGGCTAAGCTTTAACTACGTTTGCAAAAACTGCAAAAACTCATTTCCTATGCACTTTTACCGCTGTCCAGTCTGTCACGAGCTAGGAAGTGTCAAAATTTTATCCCACATCACAGAAAAAGCAAGTGAAGATAGTAACACTTTTTAGTGACGGCTCATGCCTTGGAAACCCTGGAGCTGGCGGCTGGGCTTATATATTGAGATTTAACGAAGCGCAGAAAAAAGCAAGTGGCGGCGAGGCATATACGACAAACAACCAAATGGAGCTAAAAGCTGCGATAATGGGGCTAAAAGCACTAAAAGAGCCATGTGAAGTTAGGCTAATAACCGATAGCTCATACGTGGTAAATAGCATAAATGAGTGGCTTGCAAACTGGCAAAAGAGAAATTTTAAAAATGTAAAAAATGTCGAGCTTTGGCAGGAGTATTTAGAAATTTCAAAGCCACATAAAGTCGTGGCTAGCTGGGTTAAAGGGCACGCTGGACATCCTGAAAACGAGGAGTGTGACCAGATGGCAAGAGACGAGGCATTAAAAATAAAAGATGAGAATAAGATATGAAAAATTTAGAAGAATTTGAACGTAATCTTGGCTATAAATTTAAAAAATCTGAGCTTTTAGAAGAGGCGCTAACGCATAAGAGCACCAAGCAGGCGTTAAATAACGAGAGGCTTGAGTTTTTGGGCGATGCGGTGATGGATCTGCTCGTGGCTGAGTATCTTTTTAAGAAATTTAGCAAGATCGCAGAGGGCGACATGAGCAAACTTCGTGCCGCACTTGTAAATGAAAAAAGCTTTGCAAATATGTCTAGGCGGCTAAAAATGGGCGAGTTTTTAAGGCTTAGCCAAGCTGAAGAAAATAACGGCGGTAGAGAGAAAGATAGCATTTTAAGCGACGCATTTGAGGCGGTGATGGGTGCAATATACCTTGAGGCTGGACTTGATAAAGTTAGAGAAATTTCTATCACACTGCTTGAGCTTTGCTACCCAAAGATCGACTTTGCGCACCTTGAAAAAGACTACAAAACCGCCCTTCAAGAGGTCACTCAAGCAAACCTTGGCGTCATACCAACGTACGAGCTTATAAGCTCTTTTGGCCCTGATCACAAGAAAGAATTTGAGATAGCTCTACTGCTAAATGGCAAGGAAATTTCACGTGCCGTTGGCAACTCCAAAAAGCAAGCCCAACAGCTCGCAGCAAAGATAGCGCTAGAAAAAATCAAAAAATAGGATAAATTTTGAACACATTTGGCAAAAAACTAACCTTAACTAGCTTTGGCGAGAGCCATGGGGTGGCGATTGGTGGCGTGATAGACGGCATACCTGCTGGGTTAAAGATCGATGCAGACTTCATCCAAAGCGAGCTTGACAAACGTCGTCCTGGACAAAGTAGCTTCACAACGGCAAGAGATGAGGCTGATAAGATAGAAATTTTTAGCGGCGTCTTTGATGGCATGAGTACTGGGGCGCCGATAGGTTTTGCCATTTTTAACAACAACCAAAAGTCAAATGACTATGAAAATTTACGTGAGATTTTCCGCCCTGGGCATGCTGATCTAACATATTTTAAAAAATATGGCATTAGAGATCATAGAGGTGGTGGGCGTGCAAGTGCCAGAGAGACAGCTGTAAGGGTCGCTGGTGGGGCATTTGCGCAGCTACTTTTAAATGAATTTAAGATAGAAGTTTTAAGTGGCGTGCTTGGCATCGGCAAGGCTGTTAGCGACAAGATTGATTTTGATTTTGCCAAAAATTCGCAAATTTATGCCCTTGGCAACGAAGAGGCGATGAAAGAGGCGGTAAATAAAGCTAGAAGCGAGCACGATAGCGTTGGAGCTGTGGTTTTAAGCGTGGCTAAAGGCGTGCCAGCTGGTCTTGGCGAGCCACTTTATGATAGGCTTGATAGTGCTTTGGCGGCAGCTTTAATGGGCATAAACGGAGTAAAGGCCGTAGAGATCGGCGCTGGCGTAAATGTAAGCTCTATGCTTGGCTCAGCAAACAACGACGAGATGGACGAGCTTGGCTTTTTAAGCAACAACGCTGGTGGCATACTTGGGGGTATAAGCAGTGGTGCTGAGATCGTGCTAAAGAGCCATTTTAAGCCAACGCCTTCAATATTTAAAGAGCAAAAGACGCTAAATTTAAAGGGCGAGGCGGTGGATTTTGAGCTAAGAGGCAGGCATGATCCTTGCATAGGCATACGTGGCAGCGTCGTAGCAACTGCGATGATAAGGCTGGTGCTTGCTGATATGCTCCTACTAAATGCAAGCACAAAGCTTGAAAATTTAAAGAAAATTTACAGCTAATTTTGATTTGCCCCCAACGGGGGTTAAATTTATATAAATTCTATAGAAATTGCAAAATTTTTGGTTTAGAAAACGCGATGATCGGTTTGATCTCGCCTTTAAATTTTTCTAAATTTGCTAAAACTCTGTGTCCGCAGTTGTTTTAAGCGGTGCTAGTGTGCCTTTGTCGCTAGTTAGGACTTGACGCAGCCATGCTTGCAAAGGCTCTTTTGCTTAGACTTCAGGATCATGCCATGCGCCTTCGCAGATGGCGATGACGTGCTCTTGGATGATGAGCAACAAGCGCGCCAACTAAATTTCACCTTGTCATTAACTCTCATCACGTCGCCAGTTGCGATGTCTTTTTCTTGGCGTCATTTACGTTTATAAGCATTGGCTCGCGCGCATATTTTAGCGTAGTTTCTGATTATTGAGTTATTTAGCTGTGAGTGGAGGCAGTATCTTTAGCGCATGGTTTTTGCACTCAAATTTAGCTTTTTTCTAAAAGATTTTTATTAAAATTTTAAGCCATTTCAAACAAAATTTACAAACTAACTTTTACCAAATTTCATCTATAATCCTCTCATGAAAAATGAAAATCCAAAGAGCAAAATTTACGCCGTTATCGACCTAAAGTCCTTTTACGCCTCGGTTGAGTGCGTAGAGCGCGGGCTTGATCCATTTAAGGCCGATCTGGTCGTGGCTGACGCTAGTCGTGGCAGTGGCGGCATCTGCTTAGCTGTTAGCCCTGCGCTTCGTGCAAAAGGGGTGAAAAACCGCTGCAGGCTCTTTGAGATACCAAGGGATATCAAATTTATCATCGCGCCACCTAGGATGCAGTTTTACATCGACTACGCCGCAAGGATCTATGAAATTTATCTAAAATATGTCTCCAAAGAGGACATCTACGTCTATTCGATCGATGAGTGCTTCATAGACCTCACTTCTTACTTGAAATTTTACGCTCTTGGTGCAAAAGAGATGGCAAAGATGATGATGGATGAGATCTTAAAAACGACTGGAGTGACGGCTACTTGTGGCATGGGGACAAATTTATACCTCGCAAAGATCGCGCTTGATATATTAGCAAAGCACCAAGATGACGGCATCGCCTATCTTGACGAAGAGCTTTACAAAAAGCAGCTTTGGACGCACCAGCCACTAAGTGACTTTTGGCGTATAGGTAAGCAAACTAGGCTAAAGCTCGAAAAATGCGGCATCTTTTGCATGAAAGATATCGCAAATGCACCAAAAAGCCTGCTTGAAAAAATTTTTGGCGTCGATGCCTATATCACGATAGATCACGCAAACGGCATAGAGCCAACGACGATAGCTGAGATAAAGGCCTATAAACCAAGCACGAAGTCCTACTTTAGCTCGGAAATTTTACCAAGAGATTATGAGCGCTGCGAGGCGGTGATCGTGCTAAAAGAGATGGCTGACAGGCTCGCTCTTAGGCTCATAAACAAAGATGTGAGGGCGAGTGGGCTAACGATAAATGTGAGATTTGCCGATAAGCTTGAGCCACAACAACGTGCAAGCGTGAGATTTAAAACTCCCACAAATATCTCAAGCGTGCTGATGAGTGCGGCTGAGGAGCTACTTTTAAACAAGATAAAAAATGTCGGGCTAATCAGGCAAATAGGCATATCTGCAAACGATGTAGTGAAAGAAAATTTGGTTGAGTTTAGCCTATTTGAAGATGACGCCAAAGAAAAAGCGGTGTTAAAGTCGCTAAATTTGATAAAAGAGAAATTTGGTAAAAACTCGATCCTGCGCGCGATCGACCTGCTGCCAGAGGCGACTGGGCAAGATAGAAACAAAAAGATCGGAGGGCACAAGAGCGGTGAGTAAAGATAGGGCGAAAATTTTTAGCTCGTTTAATCCTCTTTCTACCTTAGAGCGAGCCTTGCGCCAAAAAGAGCGAGAAAAATGCGAAAAGCTCGAGCTTGATGAGAGCAAGATCGATGAAATTTTAAAAAAGATAAGCGAGATAAAAATAGCTGACGAAGTGCGTGTAAGCTACCACGACGGCTTTACTTACGTAAGATCTGGCGGACTAGTCTCAGATGTAAATTTCAAAGATAAAACCCTCATGGTCGTAAAAACTAAGATCAAATTTGAGGATATAAATAGGATAGAGATCGTTAAAAAAATTTGTAGTATAAAAACTAAATGAGCGTTTTTACCTTCTCCCAAAGCTCAATGTCGCCGTCTATCTCCGTAAAAATAGTCGAAATTTCTATATTTTTTACATTTAAATTTTCTTTGTATTTTTTTAAATCTCTTAGTTTTAGTTTTTCTTGCAAGAAGCTAAATTCATACTCGATTTGACCTCTAGTAACGGCGATCTTGGATAAATTTTCTGCGTCAAATTTTCCAACTTTTGCAACATCAAATTTATATCCACGAGCGCAAGCCTCTTTATAAACTTCCAAAAGATAGGCATTTATAGCATCTATAGAGTTTTGATGAGTGTAAAATCTAATTAATTGTGGGTGGTTTTTATAGCCTTTTGTCAGCCCCTCTAAAACATTTTTAGCCAGCAAAGCCTCTCTCCACAGAGCCACAAGACCCTTTGCATCAAGATATTTAAAATTTATCGTCCAGAGTCTCATTTTTACCTTATTTATATAATTAAAAATATTAGTTACCCTTTGCTATCTATGGTTTTTGTTTTACTAAGTCAAAAAGTCAACTAAAAAGTTCTGATAATAATAGTTTGTGATTTTATGCATAAAGGCTTTAAAATAACGTTAAAACCGTGGCTCAATGCTTGTAAAAGTTGATAAAAGTTTGTGCTGTTTATAAATAGTGGCTACCAAATTTTAAAAATTTAATCCTTCCAAAGCCACCATTTTAGCTTGGCTTTGTCTGGGTGCGGAGTGTTTGCGTAATAACAAATCATGCGGTAAACATATAGAATGCACCTATCACTGCCGCGCCCGAGAGCCTTTGTGCGTTCAAACATCTCCTCAGGGTCCGCGCCCTTTAGCGAAGCAATATCCTCGTAGTCCAGTGCCAGCAAATCGGCCTCGGTTGCCTCGCCGACATATGGGATTTTTTTAAAATCGCTCAAATTTACCTCAAATTTCTTTTAAATTCCGTCAAGCTCGCCGTAATTAAATTTTATTCGTGCACTACAAAGCTTGCTAAATTTTATCTTGCTACTGCGCTAAGTCGTTATCCAAGCTTCTTGCGAGGTGGTTTAATTAAAATTTCTTACACGAAAAACCATGTTTAAAATGATTTTAGACCAAATTTATGCAAGTTATGGCGCTAAATTTGCTCCAAAATGCGTTCGCAAATTTCTCTTGGATTTGCGTTTTCATAAATCGGCCTGCCAACGACGATAAAGTCGCTGTCCTCTTGCTTTGCGCTAACCAAATTTGCAACCCTCTTTTGATCGCCAGCGTTCTCTCCAAAAGGCCTAACTCCAGGGCAAAGCGTGATGAAATTTTGATTTGTCACGTCTTTTATGAGCTTGCTTTCAAAGACCGAGCAGACCATGCCGTCAAGCCCCGCTTCAAAGCTCATCTGGCTAAATTTCCTAACCGAGCGAGAAATAGTATCGTTATAAACCGCTTCAAATTCGCTTTCGTTAAAGCTAGTAAGTGCTGATACAGCAAGCACCAAAGGGCGATTTTGCAGCGCATTAAGACGCTCCATGACGGTCTTCATCGCTCTCTCGCCAGCACTTGCATGCACGTTTATCATATCTACGCCTATCTTTGAGACGACCTCAGCGGCGTCTGCCATGGTGTTTGGGATATCATAAAGCTTTAGATCAAGAAAGATTTTAAAATCCCCTGCCCCTTTTAGCTCCTCTATAAATTTAGCTCCGTCTCTAATATAGCTTCTAAGCCCCACTTTAAGCCAAAGGTCAAGCCCTTTTAGCTCACGAACGAGGGCTAAATTTTCATCCTTGCTCGCCATATCAAGAGCGACGCAGAGCCTCATAGGTCGCCCTTTATCTTATCTAGCACACCGTTTATAAATTTTGGCGCCTGATCGCTTCCAAGCTCCTTTGCAAGCTCGATCGCCTCGTTTATGATGACGGCTTTATCAGTCTGGCTAAATTTCATCTCATAAAGCCCAAGTCTAAGGATAGCAAGCTCAGTTGCGCCAACCTTGCTAAAGTCGCCGTCTTTTAGGTGCGGTTTTAAAATTTCATCTAGTTTTTCTTTGTTTGCAAGCACCTCTTTAAAGGTCTGCTGCGCCTCATTTTTGCGCTCATTTCTTATCTTTTTCTCTTCTAAAAATTCCTCTTCAAACTCCGCAGTTACGGGATTTATCTCGTTTGAGTAAAGTAGCGAAACTATGGCTTGTCTCACTTGATGACGTGTGGCCATTTTACTCTCCTAGCTTTTTGTATAAATTTAGCATCTCTATAACGCCCGTCATCGCTTCAAAGCCCTTGTTTCCAGCCTTGCTGCCAGCTCTCTCGATCGCTTGCTCGATGTTATCTACCGTTAGCACGCCAAATGTGACTGGTTTTGCGTATTTTAGCGTCACGTTTGCGATGCCTTTGGTGGTCTCAGCGCTTACGTAGTCAAAATGCGGCGTTGAGCCTCTTATCACCGCTCCCACACAGCAAACCGCATCAAATTTACCGCTTGCAAGCACCTTTTCAAGCGCCATAGGTATCTCAAATGCGCCAGGGACTAGCACTAAAGTTAAATTTTTCTCGTCGCCGCCGTGGCGTAAAAATGCGTCTTTTGCGCCCTCCACCAAGCGGTCTGTGATGATGTGATTAAACCTTGCGTTTATGATCGCTATCTTTTCGTTGCCTTTTAGGGCTAAATTTCCCTCGATTATTTTCATATTTGCTCCTTAAATTTCTATCCATTGTAGTCCGTGTCACGTGTGATGATGACCTTGTAGCTAGGATAGGCGCTGCTTACTTGCGATAAAATTTCGCGGTAGAGTGCCGAGCTATCTGGTGCGTTAAAGTCTATGACGATATCAAACGTGATCGTATTTGTCTCTTTGTTTATGTAAAATCCATGCATTTGCTTGATAAATTTATGCCCAAAAACTATCTTTTCGACATTTAGCCTTGTTGCGTTGTTCTCTTTATCAAATGCATAGATGCCAATGGTATCTAAAACAATGTTAAATTTCGCAAAAATTTCATTTTGTATGCGCCTAGTAAGCGCGTCTATCTGCGCAGCGTTCATGTCGTGCGCCACCTCTATATGCACGCTGCCTAGCTTCTTGTCTGGTCCGTAGTCGTTAAATATAAGGTCATACGCCCCAAGCACGCCGTCAAACGAGCCTATGCACTCATAAATTTGCGAACTATCGCTGTTAGGCATCCTTGCGCCTAAAATTTTATCTATCGCGTCACGTAAAATTTCAAGTGCCGCCTTGATAAGAAGTAGCGATATCGCCACGCCGAGATATGCCTCAAGGCTAACGCCAAAAAACACAAATACTAAAGCCGCCAAAAGCGTGCTAAGCGAGATTAGAGCGTCAAATTTCGCATCCACTCCGCTTGCTATGAGCGAGTCAGAATTTACCCTTTGTCCGACCCTTTGCGTGTAAAGCCCAAGCGCAAATTTGACCACTACCAAAATGGCGATCAAAACAAGCGAGATAGTGTCGTAGCTTGGGGTGCTTGGTGAGATGATCTTTTTAGCCGACTCGACTACAGAGGTGCCGCCTGTGTAAAGTATGATCACGCCTATAACGATAGCTGTTAGATACTCCACCCTGCCGTAGCCAAATGGGTGCTCTTTATCTGGGCTTTTCCCAGCTATTTTTATGCCGACAATGGTAATGACCGATGAGAGCGCGTCGCTTAGGTTATTTACCGCGTCTAAGATGATAGCGATCGAACCGCTAGCAAAGCCCACTACAGCCTTTATAGCCGCTAAAATGGCATTTGTCACTATACCTATAATACCTGTTTTTATAATGGTCTTATCTCGCGACGTGACCTGCTCTACTACTTCCAAATTTGCTCCTTAAACGATCTTTAACATCACCACGCTAAAGATGATGAGCGCTAAAAACAAGGCTTTTTTAAAATTTATCTTCTCACCTTCAAAAACCACGCCCACCACGACTGCTCCGATCGCTCCGATGCCTGTCCAGATCGCATACGCCACCGACATAGCGATAGTTTGCATCGCATAGCTAAGTAGCGTTAGAGAAAGGGCGAAATTTCCAAGCAAAAGGATGAAATTTGCCCACTTTTTTACGCCTGTGCTTTTTGAAAATTTCGTGATAAAAAAGACGCCAGAGACTTCACAACATCCAGCTAATAAAAGCGCCAAAAAGTGGATCATTCTTTTATACCTTTTAGCCCAAGCACGCCTAAAATGAGCGTCGCTATGAAAAATAGCCTAATGAAATTTGGCATGATCCCGCTTGCTACGTAGTCGCTAACGATCTCAGCTATGACGATAAAAACCGTCCCAAAGCCCACAAATACAGCATAAGAGATGCTTACTGGCAGATATTTTAAAGCCTTCATAAACGAAACAAAACTTATGCTTACAAGCAGCGTCGTAAGCAAAAATTCACTTAAATTTGACGCGTGCTTTAGCCCATACGCCCAGCCACACTCAGCCACCGCACCTAGAAATATCCACAAAAAGCCTCTATTTGACATAAATTTACTTCATACCTTTTATGGTATCAACGATCTCTTTTACATTTGCGCTAATCGCCTTATTTTCAAGGCTATCATCGTTATTTTGTCCAACTAGCCCCTTTAAATTTCCAAAGACTCCAGGATTAAACCTTAGCTCGCTAGAGCTATAATGCCTCAAAACTTCGCCATTTCTAACGACTTCTACCTCGTAAGTAAGGTAGATATTGCCCATCCTGTCGCTTTTAGCAAAGGTTGCCTCGCCTATAAATTCCCTGCGGTGAGTTATCTTTATCTTTAGCTCGTCGCTTGAGTTAGGATCGAGCAAATTTTCTTTTGTAAGCGCCTCAGTGATTTGCTTGTTATACTTTTTCTCGATCATTTTTGGGCTTTGGTAGAGAAATTTTGTCGGCTCATGGCGCTGCACATGAGTGTAGCCAATGCCCTCAAATTTATACTTGCCAGCAAGTGGCACCTTTGGCTGAGATGAGCCACAACCTACCAAAAATAACACTCCTAAAAGTAGCGCTAAAATCCTTTTCATCTCTCTCCTTAGTTTAAAAATTTAAAATTTCCTCTATCTTTAGCGTGTCATTTACGACCTTTTCAAGCTCGTCTAAATTTAGCATATTTGGTCCGTCGCAAAGCGCTTCGCAAGGGTTTATATGCGTCTCATAGAAAAATCCATCCACCCCAACGCTAGCTGCTGCTCTTGCAAGATAAGGGACAAACCTAGCATCTCCGCCACTTTTTTCGCCAAGTGCGCTTGGCATCTGCACGCTGTGGGTCGCGTCAAAAATGACTGGTGCAAATTCTCTCATCATCACCAAATTTCTCATATCAACGACTAAATTTCCATATCCAAAGGTGCTACCTCGCTCGGTTAGCCAGACGCCATTTGCCTTTGCGACCTCGTATCCATCGCCGCTCACGCCTCTTGTTTCAAGCACTTTTTTAACAGAGTGTTTCATCGCTGAAGCCGCTAAAAACTGCCCTTTTTTGATATTTACGACCGCTTTTGTCTTTGCAGCTGCCACGAGCAGATCAGTTTGGCGGCACAAAAATGCAGGAATTTGCAGCACATCAGCCACTTCACCAACTGGCTGAGCTTGATAGCTCTCGTGGATATCGGTTAAAATTTTAAAGCCAAATTCTTTTTTTACTTCAGCCAAAATTTCACAACCTTTTTCTAGTCCAGGGCCACGAAATGAGCTAATACTCGTGCGATTTGCCTTATCAAAGCTCGACTTAAAATAAAAATCAAGCTTTGGATTTTCATTAAATTTAACTAGCCTTTTTGCCACTTCAAAAACAAGCTCCTTGCTCTCTATCACGCAAGGTCCAGCGATTAAGATCATATTTTCTCCTTTATTTTTCTTTAACAACTAAAATTCCACTCACCACAACTAGCAAGATGCCTAAAAGTGCCAAGTGATTTGGCAACGCATCGCCCATAAAATAGCCAATAATAAGCGTAAAAATGACGTCTGCGTAGCTAACCGCAGCGATCACACCAGCCTTTTTGCCAACCGCAAATGCCTTTGTCATAAACGCCTGAAAATAATAACCAGTAAGCCCCATTAGCAAGATGAAAATGAGGTTGTTCCAGTTTGGCATGCTAAATTTTGAAAACAAAAAATCAAGCGGCTCGTATGTAAAGAACTCCGCCAGTCCCATGCAAATAAGCGGCAAAAATGTGCCCCAAAGCATGAAGCTTAGCACGATGATGTTTGTGCCGTAGCTCTTGTTTAGCTCCTTGACGCTTGTGTAGGCGATAGCCGCTCCAAGGCCGCTCCAAATGCCGATGATATCGGTTTTATTGATACCTAAATTTGGCTGAATAACAAGCAAAATTCCACCAAATCCTAAAAAGACAGCAAACCAGCCAAGCGAGCTTAGACGCTCCTTAAAAATAATAGCTGCGAGAATGGCTGTAAATATCGGATTTGTCTTTTGAAAGGTAAAGGCTGTGGCTAAATTTACGTGTGCTACGTTATAAAAAAATGCAAAAAGCGCCACCGTGCCCACAAACCCACGAAACATCAGCAAGAAAAAGTGCCCACCAGTTTGTTTAAATGGAAATTTATATATGGCGTAAACCACGATAACAAGGCCGATGAGATTTCTAAAAAAAACAACTTCTATAGAAGGCATATCTTTACTCAGATACTTTGCAAATGCGCCAGTCACGGCAAACATAAAGCAAGCAAAGAGCATATAAAAAATGCCAAGATGTGAAATATAAAACCTTTTTAACATCGCAAAACCTCTAAATTTAAAGCACTCATTTTAATGAAAAATGGCTTAAAATTTAGTTGTTTTTTCTTTTATTTCGGCGCTTTTAAGCGTAATTTTATACTTTATATAAGAGAAAAATTTGTATAATCAGCCATCATAAAAAGGACAAAATTTGCAAAAAGTAATACTAGTAGGCAAGCCAAATGTCGGCAAAAGCTCACTTTTTAACCGCTTAGCAAGAAGACGCATCGCCATAACAAGCGACGTTAGCGGCACCACAAGAGATACAAACAAAGCTAAGATCGAAGTTGAGGGCAAAGAGTGTATATTAATCGACAGCGGCGGGCTTGATGATAGCAGCGAGCTTTTTAAAAACGTAAAAGCAAAGACCTTGGCAGAGGCTAAAAACTCAGACGTTATCTTATACATGGTCGATGGCAAAATGATGCCAGATGATGAGGATAGAGCCATTTTTTACGAGCTTAGCAAGCTAAATTTACCAATCGCTCTAGTCATCAACAAAATCGACAGCAAAAAAGACGAGCAAAGAGAGTGGGAATTTGTAAGTTTTGGCGCAAAAAACTCATTTGGAATTTCAGTAAGCCACAACACTGGCGTCGATGAGCTTAGCATCTGGCTAGCGAAGCACCTAGAAGAGAAAGTGCAGATAAAGGCCGATTTGAACGATGATTTTGATGATTTTTTAGAAAACTATAACGACGAGGGCGAGCTAAGCGACGAGATAGACTATGAGAGCAAAAATATAAGAGTTGGCATCATAGGCCGTGTAAATGTCGGCAAAAGCTCACTTCTAAACGCTCTTGTAAAAGAGAGCCGTGCCGTCGTTAGCGACGTAGCAGGCACTACGATCGACCCAGTCAATGAAATTTACGAGCATGATGGCAGGGTTTTTGAGTTTGTCGATACTGCCGGTATCAGAAAGCGTGGCAAGATCGAGGGTATCGAGAGATACGCACTAAATAGAACTGAGAAAATTTTAGAAGAGACAGACGTCGCACTACTCGTGCTAGATAGCTCTGAGCCTCTAACCGAGCTTGATGAGCGCATCGCTGGCATCGCCTCGAAATTTGAGCTTGGCGTCATCATCGTGCTAAACAAATGGGACAAAAGCAGCGAAGAATTTGACGAGCTTTGCAAAGAAATAAAAGATAGGTTTAAATTTCTCTCATACGCGCCGATCATCAGCGTTTCGGCACTTGGTGGCAAAAGAGTGCATAAAATTTACCCACTCATAGTTGAAATTTACAAAAACTACACCCAAAAAATCCAAACTTCAAAGCTAAACGAAGTGATCGGCGAAGCGACCAAAGCGCACCCACTGCCACGCGACAAAGGCAGGGTCGTGAAAATTTACTACGCAGTGCAGTTTAAGACAGCACCTATCATGATAGCGCTCATAATGAACCGCCCAAAATGCCTGCACTTTAGCTACAAACGCTACCTAACAAACAAGCTTAGAGAGAGCTTTAGCCTAGCTGGAGTGCCTATCGTGCTAATCCCTAAAAAACGTGGAGAGAGTGATGAAGACAAAGAACAATAATATTGTTTTAATAGGGTTTATGGGCGTTGGCAAGGGCACCACTGCAAGGGCGCTAAGCAAGGCGCTAAAGACGATGAATCTTGACTGCGACGACTTGCTAGAGAGCTCGCAAAATATGAAGATAAAAACTATCTTTGATGAATTTGGCGAAGAGCATTTTAGGCAGCTTGAAAAGGATCTGGCTAAATTTCTAGCCACAAATGTCAAAAATGCGATCATCTCGACAGGTGGCGGCTTTGCGAAGGTTAAAAATTTAAACAAAATAGGCACCGTGATCTATCTAAAGGCAAGCTTTGATGCGATCATGCAAAGGCTAAAAAATAGCAAAAATAGCGAGAAAAAACTCGCCAAACGCCCTCTTTTAAGCGACCTAAAAAAGGCTGAAGCGCTACATCTGGAGCGCGAGAAGCTTTATGAGAAAAAGGCTGATTATATCGTTGAAGTAGAGGGCAAGACCCCAAAGCAGATCGTAAAAGAGATAAGGATACTTTTAAAAGTTTAGTTGCAAAGTACGTGGGCTGCTTGCAACGATAAATTTCAAGATCAGGCTAGATGGAGTCTGGCGTGGTGTTGAAATTTGTGATGTTTGAGCTAAATTTAACGTTTTATAGTGAGAAATTTTGGCGAAATTTTGAGATAAATTTTAATCAAGACTAGGCATTTAGCCTGCGAGATAAACTTTAAGATCAAGCTAGACTAGAAAGTCTAACATGATGTTAAAATTTAAACGTTTTGGCAAAGAATTTTTTGTTTAGGCAAGGCAAAATTTTGTTTTTCTGCCGAGTTAAATTTTAAGATTAGATTAGATACAAAAGTCTAATGTAACGTTAAAATTTAAAAAGCATTTTGGCGAAGTATCGTGAGATGAATTTTTGCTTCACTTGTTCGCAACGCTAAAGCGACGAGAGTTGTGAAGAAATTTTAAGCCGAGGCTAGACACATAATGCCATGCTAAATTTTAAGATCAAGCTAGATACACAAAGTCTAACGTGATGTTGAAATTTAAACGTTTTGGCGAAGATTTTTTTTGTTTAGGCAAGACGAAATTTTGTTTTTAAGTGAGGGCTAGACAGATGGTCTGCCGAGCTTGAAAACAAAATTTCAACGAAGCATAAGCGAAAAAGTCAAAGCCAAAATTTGAAAGGATAAGATGAGAGTATTAACCGGCCTCCAACCAAGCGGAAAGCTGCATTTAGGCAACTATTTTGCCTCGATAAAGCAGATGGTTGATATGCAAGAAAAAAACGAGATGTTTATGTTTATAGCAAACTACCACGCGATGACTAGTCTTAGCGAGGCAAAGGCGCTAAAGCAGAACACATTTGACGCTGCTTGTGCCTTTTTGGCGCTTGGAATCGACCCAAACAAGAGTATTTTTTGGGTACAAAGCGACGTTAAAGACGTGCTTGAGCTTTACTGGGTGCTAAGCCAGCACACGCCTATGGGGCTACTTGAGCGCGCACACAGCTACAAAGACAAGGTTGCAAAGGGGCTTAGCTCGCACCACGGACTCTTTAGCTACCCAGTTTTGATGGCAGCTGATATCTTGCTTTATAACGCGCAGGTCGTGCCTGTGGGCAAGGACCAGATCCAGCACGTAGAGATAGCACGTGATATTGCGATCAAATTTAACAACGAACATGGCGAGATTTTTACTCTGCCTGAGGCAAAGATCGATGAAAACGTAGCCACCGTGCCTGGCACAAACGGCGAAAAGATGAGCAAAAGCTACGGCAATACGATCGATATCTTCTCTGACGCCAAGACGCTTAAAAAGCAAATTTCAAGCATCGTGACTGATGGCACGCCGCTTGAAGAGCCAAAGCAGTGGCAAAACTGCAACGTCTATAACATCGCAAAACTTTTCTTAGATGAGAGCGGACAGCGCGACTTGCAGGCTAGATATGAGCGTGGAGGAGAAGGTCACGGACACTTTAAAGCCTATCTAAACGAGCTTGTTTGGGACTATTTTAAAGATGCAAGAGAGAAATTTGAATACTATCAAAACAACCCTGACGAGGTGGCTAAAATTTTAGATCTAGGCGCTAAAAAAGCTCAAAATGTAGCTCACGAAACGATAAAAAAAGTGCGTGAAGCAGTTGGAATTTACAGATAAGGAAAAATATGCAAAATTTATATCCCTACGCGCAGATAATTCACCTTTTTTGTGCGATCATTTTTGTTGGTTATCTATTTTTTGATGTGATCATATTAAGAGCGGCGAGCAAAAAGATGCCGCCAGAGCTTGCTCAAAAGGCAAAGCAAGCCATCGGCTCAGTAGCTGTTAAAATCATGCCTATTTGCGTGCTACTTTTAGTTTTAACTGGTGGCATGATGATGAGTAACTGGGTCGGCAGCAAGGCTGGAGGCTACTTTGAGACAAATTTACAGATCGCTTTTATGATCAAATTTTTCTTAGCGATGGTGATCGTGGCTGCGGTTATAACAAATTTAAGCTGCAAATTTATATTTAAGCGCCCTAGCCCACTTGGCAACATCCACCCTATCGCACTTACGCTTGCGGTGGCGATCGTCTTGCTTGCAAAAGTTATGTTTATGGTTTAAGGAGAGGATAATGATAAATTTAAAACTACTTGAGACAAACTACGATGAATTCGTAAAAAAACTAGAGGGCAAAAACGTTAAAGCTAGCTTGCTAGACGAGCTTTTGCACACTTTTAACGAGCTAAAGCAAAAGCGCAAAGCGCTTGAAAATTTCCAAGCGATCCAAAACGCAAAGAGCAAGGAGCTTGGCGTAAAAGCAAGAGCTGGTGAGGACGTGAGCGAGCTTAAGAGCGAGCTAAATTTAAACAAAGCTGCCCTTGCTGACGCTGATGAGATCGTTAAACAATACGAAGAAAAACTTGAGCAAATTTCATTTAGCGTGCCAAATATCACCGACGATGACGTGCCATTTGGCAAGGACGAGGACGATAATGTCTGCATAAAAACGGTGCTTGAGCCTACTAAATTTGACTTTACGCCAAAAGAGCACTGGGAGCTAGGCGAGAGCCTTGGCTGGCTTGACTTTGAAAGAGGTGCAAAGCTCTCAGGATCTCGCTTTACCGTGCTTCGCGGCATGGGAGCAAGGCTTAGTAGAGCGCTTGTTAATTACATGATCGACTTTAACAGCGCGCGCGGCTTTGAGCTTGTAAATGTCCCTTATCTAGTAAGCTCAAACACACTTTTTGGCACTGGTCAGCTGCCTAAATTTGAAGAGGATCTTTACAAAGTGCGCGACGAGGATCTCTACCTCATCCCAACTAGCGAAGTGCCTGTAACAAATTTATACAATGACACGATCATAGAAGCTAGCGAGCTGCCTATAAAGATGACTTGCTACTCAGCATGCTTCCGCCAAGAGGCAGGCTCAGCAGGACGTGACACAAGGGGCATGATCCGCCAGCACCAGTTTGAAAAGGTCGAGCTTGTAAGCATCACAAAGCCTGATCAAAGCGAGGGCGTGCTTGCTGAGATGATATCTTGCGCGAGCGACTTGCTAACTAGCCTTGGTTTGCCTCACCGCCACATGCTTCTTTGCAGCGGCGATCTAGGATTTAGCGCAGCAAAGACGGTAGATCTTGAGGTTTGGCTACCAGGTCAGGGCAAATACCGCGAGATAAGCTCTATCTCTAATACTCGTGATTTTCAAGCAAGAAGAGCAAAAATTCGCTTTAAAGATGGCAAGAAAAATATGCTTGTAAATACCCTAAATGGCTCAAGTCTGGCAGTTGGCAGGACGCTAATAGCGATAATGGAGAACTACCAAAAGGCTGATGGCACTATCGAAATTCCAGAAGTTCTTAAAAGGTATATGTAGTGGCTGATGACGAGGTTGTAGTTCTAAAACCACCTGGCGAGCAAGCAGAGCAAGCGCCTGAGGAGGCAAAAGCCGAGGCGCCTGAAGAGATCGTCTCGCTTGATAGCATCGCAAATGACGGCGTGCTTCAAGATGAGAGTATCCCAGAGCCAATACCAGTAAAAAAGAGCAAGAAAAAGCTCTTTATCATCATCGGTGCGGCTGCTTTGGTGCTTGTCATCTTGATCGCTGTTTTGTTAATCGTCTTGCTAAAAAAAGATAAAAAAGAGGAGATAGACACTACAGCTATCGTAAAAAATATAGAAAACAACTACCAAACGCAAAATTTTGGCGCTTCAAAGATCGATGAGATGATCAACAAAGCAAACCAGCTTTATGAGCGTGGCAATAAATTTGAAGCGTTAAAAATTTATGAAAACATAGCTGTTTATAACCAGTCACTTTCAAACTACAATCTTGGCGTTTCGCAGATGAAACAAGAAAAATGTGACGAGGCGATCATCTCATTTAACAAAGCGATAACTGATCGCGAAAATACCGCGGTGAGTGCCATAAACGCCGCTGTTTGCTCACTTGAGCTAAATAACACTAAAAATTTCAACTACTACATAGGGCTTGCAGACTCCTTTTTGCAGTATGAAAACAGCTCGCCACTTTACAGCTACTACTATGCACTGGTTAATTATTACAAGGGTAATTACTACGAGGCGCTGCAAGCACTCTCTCACCCTAGCACAGATGACTACAAGGGCGAGTATGCCTACTTGAGCGCCAAAATTTTATCGCTTCTTGGAGATGACGAGAGAGCCATAGCTGAGCTTGAAGGGCAAAAGGCCTTTAAGGCTGACTTTACGCTAGCGCAGCTTTATGCAAGGCTTGGCAAATACGACAAGGCAAGGGACCATCTAACAAAGGCTTCTAAAAATACACCAAATATCGATCTTATCAAGATGACTGAGGCGCTAATCGATCTAAAGACTGCTGATTATGGCGACGCGGCGGCATTTATCAAAGACGTTTATGACTACAACGCCTCGATGCCAAGTAAAATTTATAAGATAAAGACCATACTAAAGCCAGATCTCTTTGACGTCAGCCTAGCTCAGGCGCACTTTAGTGACGATATGTTTTTTGATAGAACAAGGCGCTACGAGACGCTATTTTACTTTGCGCCTTACAAGGTTTTTGACGCGAAACGGAGCATCGAGCAGATAAGAAAAGGCGGAGTTAGCGTCTTTTTAGATGACACCTCAGCGGCAAATGACTACCTTAGCCAAAGTGCCGCCGCCTCAAAGGTCAATGCAAAACTTAGTGAAGCCATCGCAAAGGCACTTAACTACCGATTAAAAGAGGCAAACAAGGACTTTGAAGAGCTAGCCAAGGCCTATCCAAACCACTCGATCTTGCAGTATAACCTGGCTCTAAGCTACGCTCAGCTTGGGAATTTTAGCCTTGCAGCAAAGCACTTTATAGCAAGCTATCATCAAGATGTAAATAACCATCTTTCAGGCATCTTTGGCGCGATCTGTATGGATATAAATAGAAATTTAAATCCAAAACTAGTTGAGGAGATCGGCGAAAATTTAGAAAACGACAAAAGCCTAAAGCCTGTAAATTTATATGCCTCGCTTTTAAGCCTAGTTAGTGGCAACCAAAGTGCGATGATAAGGTGGCTTGAAGAGCCAAAAGAGCCTACGACGCTAAATTTAGCCTTTGATATCATCACCGCTAAAATTTCAAACAACGATGAGCTAATGTCAAAAAAAGCTGATGAGCTCATGAAAATCTTGCCAAACGACATCATCGCAAATATCTTAAATTTCATCTCTAAAAACAAAGATCAAAACATCAAAGAGTACGCAAAAGCGATACAAATTTACTTTAACGATAAAAATCTCGACTCAAATGCCTTTTATCACGGCGCTGACATCATCAAAAAGCAATACATAAAGCTACTTCAGATCTCAGGCTTGCTAACAAGGGAGCGCGACAAGCTAAGAGCCCAGCTAAAGAGTGCGCCAAAGAATATAAATTTGATCCAAACTCTAGCCTACGTGGATATCTTTACAAATGACTTTGACGAGAGCTATAAGCTTTATAATGAGGTTATAGACGAGTTTAAGATAAATGACGCTGGCACGTTATTTTTGGCCTCTGTGGCTGCGACTGGAGCTAACAAAATAACAAATGCGATCGCACTTTTGGAGCTTACAAAGCTGAGCGACCCAAGCGCTGTTGAAAACAGAGCTGCCCTTGGCTTTATGTATCAGCAAATTGACAACATAAAAGCAGCTCTTATACAATACAGCAAAGTAGGAAACGTAGGATATAACAACGAATTTTATGATTTTATGATAGACAACTAGAAAATTTAAAGCTAGGTCTTTAAAAGCCTAGCTTTAGATAAATTTCTCTACCTTTGTGAGACGTTATAGAAAAAGCTAACGATCTGTTTTGCTAGGCGCTCTTTGAAAAATGGCCAGATGTAGCTTGGCGAATAGACATTGCCCGCTTGCATGAGCGAGATATTTGTCGCTTTCTCACCGCCATCTTTTGGGCGCACTAGCACGCTTACTTGCATGTAGTAAGCATAGCTGTTTGTGCTAAAGTCATCATCGTCATCATAGTCAAATGGGAAAAACATCGAGTAGCCAAAGCCAAAACTTGGTCTGCCAAAGCCATATCCCATGCCCATTGAAAATCTAGGATCTCTTTTGGTTGTCCTAGAAAAGCTTTGCACGTCGCCAAGGATGATGAAGTCGGCATTTTTGATATTTGGCTCATTTCTAAAGCCAGCCTTTGCAAATTCGCTTAAAATTTCAGCATTTACATCTTGTCCAGTCGCGCTATTTTTAAAATTTACATAGACGCTTTTGTTTGCTTCTCCAAGCGTAAAAAATATCGGATCGCTCGTTTTTACCGAGATATTTGGCGTGCTGCTAGCACATCCGACAAAAAATACCGCTAGAACAAATAAAAAGAAATTTCTCATCTTCACTCCTATAAGAGCGATCTTATAGCACCTTCAAGCACACTTTTTGGTGTAAGACCGATAAATTTTGATCGCATCTTACCATCTTTATCAAAAAAATAGATAACTGGTACGCCCATAACGCCACCAACTGCCTTGCTGAAGTAATCCACCGAGACCTTGTCGCTTGTAGTTTTAAAGGTGATGTTGTGCTCTTTTAAGATTTCGATATCCTTATCAAAACCCTTGCTAGGTCCTAAAATGCCAATGAACTGAACCTCTTTGCCATACTCTTTTTCAAGTGCGTTTAGATCAGGGATCGCAGCCTTGCAAACTCCGCAGTCTGTGCCAAAGAAAAAGAGCATATATGGCTTATCGCCTATCTTTAGGCGCTTCTCAGTAGGGAAAAACTGCGTATCGATGCCACTTGAGTCATTTAGAGTGATGTGGTGCTTCTCATACTGCTTGACGCAGCCCAAAACTAGGGCTGAAACTAGACATAAAAGTAAAATTTTATATCGCATTTGGCACCTTTGGATTTTCAATAGTGCGGATCTTCTCTAGTTTGCCGTGTCTTAGATAGACGATCTTATCGCCATACTCGCCTAGATCTGGGTTGTGAGTGACTAGAAGTATCGTCTTGCCCTCTTTTCTTAGCTTGCAAAATAGATCAAGTATGATCCTCTCATTTGCCTCGTCAAGGTTACCAGTTGGCTCATCTGCTATTAAAATTTCAGGGTCGTTTATGAGTGAGCGCGCGATACAAAGGCGTTGTTGCTCGCCACCACTTAGCTGACTTGGTCTGTGCGTTAGCCTGTGAGAGAGACCAACTGCCTCAAGCGCCTTTTTAGCATCCTCTTCATCAACTGAGCTATGATAATACTGCGCTATCATCACGTTTTCAAGAGCGCTAAGATATGGCACTAGGTGAAACTGCTGAAAGACAAGTCCGATCTTTTCACGTCTAAATTTAAGCGTATCATCGGCATTTAGGTTGCTCGCATCATCGCCGCCAAGCATATATACGCCGCTACTTGGAGTATCCATTAGAGAAAGGATATTTACAAGAGTACTCTTACCACTACCGCTTGGTCCCATGACGCTGACCCACTCGCCCTTTTTAACCTCAAAACTTATATCATCAAGTGCTTTTACATCGCCAAAAATTTTACAAATATTTTTAAGTTCTAGTGCATTTTGCATATCATTCTCCTCTTAGTGTATCTGCCATTTTGTTATTAAGTGCCCGTTTAATCGGGTAAAATGCTGCGATCGCTGCAAAAAGAAGTGATATGACCACAGCTACTGGGATGCTTAGAATTCTAAAATCAATACTAGAATCAAATATCGCATAACCTAAAATTTGAGCTAGTAGATAACCTAAAAACGCTCCAACTAACGCTGAAATGAGCGCTGTCACAAATGTTTCAAAGCCAAATAGCCTTAGCACGTCTTTTTTGCTAGCGCCTATGGCTCTAAGAAGTGCGATCTCACGTGATCGAGAGAGCAAGATAGCACTAAGCGTTGTATTTACGCACATTGAAGTGATAAGCAAGATGACAAGGCTCACAAGCGCCATTAGAAGTTTGATCTTCTCTAAGATGTAGCCCTCAGACTTTGAGACCTTTGCCACTGGTTTTGCGACTATTTCATCGTTGCTTATAGTCTTTGCAAGCGATGTTATCTCGTCAAAATTTCCAAGCACAACAGCCTCTGCGTAGTTTATCTTGCCAGCTTTGTTTGAAATTTTCTGAGCCAAAGATAGTGACGTGATCAAAAGAGCGTCCTCTTTGTCGCCACTTGCCACTACGCCTTTTATCTTTACATTTATGCTCTCGTTTGAACCAATGGCACGAATTTCTATATCATCGCCTGCTTTAAAGCCAGCTTGACGAGCAAGATCGACGCCTATTAGCACGTTTTTATCGTCAAAATCGACATTTATCATAGTTCCATCTCTAACATCTAAAAACGGCTTAACCTTTTTTAGATTGCTAAATTTTGTCCCCATGACGATGGCATTAGTTGGGCCGATATTTGCCTGAGCAAAGAGATATCCACTCTCGCCAAGAAGCTTATCTTTTGGGACTTTAGCGATCATTTCATTATAGGTTTTTTCACTCATATCATCGCTTGTCGCCATATCTTTTGGAGCAAAGATCATATTTGCACCATAAGTTTTTAGCTCACGTGAGACCTTTGAGTCGATGTCCAGATAGACATTGACAAATGCCGCACACACGCACGCTCCAAGCAAGATCGAGATCACGATGACCATAACCCTTGATGAGCCATTTTTTAGGCTTTTGTAGATAAGGTTGTAAAAGAATTTGCTATTTGCGGTCATATAGCACCTCCGCAGGTAGTAAATTTATGACGTTTCTCATTGGCATTAGCGAGCCAACGACTGAGATGAGCAAGGCAAATGCCACGCTAATTGGCAGCACGATCCATGCTATGCCTATGCCGTGAGAGAAGATGATGTAAGACATCACGTAGCTTAGCGCGTATCCTAAAAATGCTCCCGTGATGCCTGCAAAAAAGGCAACCACAAGGCTCTCGCTAGCAAAAAGGGCGTAAATTTCAAAGTTACTTGCGCCTATGGCTTTTAAAAGTCCGATCTCTTTTTTACGGCGGTAAATTTCACTTGTCATTAGCGATGTTATGCCAATAGCTGAGACCACAAGAGCGATGATACTAACGATACCCATTAGACTTTGAATTTTCTTTACGATATTACTCTCCGCATCACTTACTTGAAGGCTTGCCTTTGCGCTAACGTTTGGTAAATTTTCTTCTATCTGAAATGCGATCGATCCCGCATAAGCTGAGCAGTACCATTTATCATACTCTGCGCTATCAAGGTTGTCTAAATTTCTTCTTGCTTTTAGAGATAGGTCATTTTCTGGGATCGTCATGGCTGAGACCTCGGCTTTTGTGTATGAGCCAGCGTGTCCTGAGAGATCACCAGCAAGTTTGAGCGAGCCTATTAGCTTATGAGCCTCATCGCTTGATCCTTTTAAGATGCCAACCACGCTAACCTCTTTTGTGCCGTTTTTGCCAGCAAGGCTAAGCTTGTCGCCAACTTTTAAATTTTTAGCCTTTGCAAGCTCATCGCCGACTAAAATTTCATCCATGCTCTCATCTTTTGGCCAAGCACCCTCAACACCCCAAAATCCATACAAGCTCTTAACACCTGTGCTAAATTCTGGCTCGTCTTTTAGTCCGATATTTTTATCAAAATATGTCCCCTCAAAGCTAAACTCATCGCCCTTAGCGTCTTTTACCTTTGTCTCTAAAAACGGAGCAAAAGCAACGATGTTATTTCTCCAAAAGATCTCTTTTATCTTGTAGATATCAGCCTCTGGGAGTAAATTTTGTGATTTTAGTGGGGTGAAATTTTTACCCTCGATCTCGATGCTTAGGCTCTCACCACGTGGTAAAACGACGATATTTGAGCCATATCCTCTAAGCTCGCTTGCCACTTGATCGCCGATTTTTAGCGTGATATTTAGCATGCAAGCTATCAAAAGAGCAGCTAGCAAGATAGTGATAAACGCCATCGTCTTTTGCACCTTTGAGCCAGTGATCGAGCTTTTTATCATTCTTAGTTGCATATTTTTCATTTTAACGTTCCATTTGTTTCTACATATTTTTCTGGATTTGCTTCAAATTTCGCCTGAGTTTCGTTGCTCTCAAAGAAATATGTGCGTCCGTAGTATAAATATGATCTTGAATCAAGATTGCTCACCTTTTTACGGCTTACAGGGTCAAGCACCATCTTTTCGACGACCTTGCTAAAGTAGTTTGCCCCTGCGACGATCGTTTTATAATCAACTATGATGTTTTTACCATCGAAGGTAAATGCCATAGGGATCGGGTTACAACCGCCCTCTTTGCCAACTGACGGCAAGAAAATTCTAACATTACAAGAGATACAAATAAGATCATTACCTTTTTTTATGTAGCCCATATCGCCGCATATCATGCACGAGTCAAAGACGATGACAGGAGATGGGCGGTCGCTAAAGCGGTTTAGCAAGAAAAATCTTATCTGTTTGCCCTCATCTGTGATGTAGGCAAATCTGTGAAGTTCATTATCTTTTAACATATCAACATCAAATATAAATTTATCTCCCACTGGCTCAACCAAGACTGGCTCTGAAATTTGAGGTGGGCGAGATGCGTAAAGATCAAAATAAAGTGAAAAGCCAAGCGCTATTAAAACGCTGCAAAATGCAAATTTTGCATTGTCAAAGACATTTTCTCTAATGGCTTTTGTAAAGCGGTATTTGATAGAACCAAACGTGCTCTTATCGATACTTTTTGGCATAAAGCAAAGTGCTATGATGCATAAAAGTAGGATCACAACTATGTAAAAATAGGCACTAAATTCTGTGACATAGATGCCTTTTGCGCTGATAGATAAAATTTGAGAATTTAGCTCGCTACTTATCTTTAAAGCGCCTGCACGTAAAAGCTCAAGTGCAGTTTGCGAGCTTCTATCGACTAGCAAAAATACTAATGTGATAAGAGCTAAAATTTTAGCTACTGATGATGGGATGCTAGCTTTTAAATTTGAAATGAAGAAAAATAAAAATAGTATCAAGATCATCGCAAAGATCATCAAAAAGAAGCTTATGACTGAAAGCGTATCAAGCAGCTCGCCACCAAATAGTGGGAACAAAGCGCTACTTGAGCTATAACCAAAACCAAAGCCGATGCCTAAAATAAAAAATGTTACGATTTTTGCTATCTTAAGCTCGAAAAATATCCATAAAATGCTAATTAGTAGAAAAACCAGCGTCACAGAATCAATAAAAATTTTAAACTGGTCATCAACAAGCGCATGACGAGCAGCTTTAAAGATAAGCACACCGGCAACAACGCCAAGAAATGATGGTAAAAAGATCGTTTTTAAACTTTTGCCATTGTTATTTAAGGCAGCAAAAAGCGTAAATCCAAGGAGGGCTAAAAAGACCTGATAGAAGTAAATTGACATAACTAAACCCTATGAGAATTTTTAAAAAGGGGCGAAAACGCCCCAAAGTGATTATTTAACAGGACCACCTGTCCATTGAAATTTATAAGTTGTTGTGAAAGGCTCAAACCATTTACCAACACCAGTCTCTTTGTCAGCGTGGCGACCAAAGCCTTGTTTTTCTGGATTGTCGATGTGGAATTTAAGCTCATAGTTACCAACACCTGTATCCATTTTTACGTTAGCGCCGTAGTGTGGGCCATCGCTTGCAACCATAGGCATAAATGTACCTTTTTTAGTTTTACCATTATCAAGGTTTTTTAGCTCATAGTTGATCTTTAGATATGGGATCCACTCGCCTTCGCCAAAGCCGTTTTTGTTGCCTTTTATAGCGTGGATGTCAGCCTCTAAGTGAAGATCAGCCAAGCTTGGAGCTAGATCAACGCCTTTTGGCTCCATGTCGATTGGCTCAAGATAAACTGCAGCTATCTCCATGCCATTAGCCTCTACAGGCTCGCCGATTGGGTGCTCTCCAGCAAGTGCAAAACCAGCTGCTAAGCTAAGTGCTAGAGCTGAACTAAGAATTTTATTCATATCCTCTCCTTTATATAAGATTAGTTTTTATTTTGTTTTGATTTCATGATAACGATGCCTATGATTAGGGCAAGCACCATAATGATCTGAGGTACTAAGCTCTCGTAATATGGCATAAGTCCTAGCCAGTCTCTCATCCAGTCAGGAAAATTTAGTCCTTTTATGATAGTTGGGATGAAAATTTTGCCCTCAACTAGCTCGCCAACGCCCTTGCCAACAAAGACGATCGACATATAAAAGATGATCGCTGATGTAAATATAAAAAATGGTTTAATAGGAATTTTAACAGCGAAAATTTTAAATAAGAAATAGACTATCAAAAGAACGATAAGACCTACGACAAAGCCAGCTGCGATCATTGAGTAGCCAGCTGAGTCTTTTGCGTCAAAGATAAGTGCTTGATAAAATAGCACTGTCTCAGCGCCCTCTCTAAATACCGCTAAAAATACAGTCCACCAAAGTGCTGTGCTTGAGCCACTTGAGATAGACTCAGAAACGTGTGATTTGATGTAGTCGTTCCATTTTTTAGCGCCAGCATTTGAAAGAAGCCAGAAGCCAACGTAAAATAGAAGTCCCACTGCAACAAGCATAGTGATGCCTTCCATAAGCTCTCTTTTTTGACCTGCTGCCTCGCCAAAGATGATGTTCATTATCCAAGCCATGACAAAGCTTAAGATGACAGCCACGCCAACTGAGCTATATACGACTTTGCCCATAGCTTTTGCATTGCCAGTTTTTACAAGATATGCAACAACGGCTGCAACGATGATAAGAGCTTCAAAGCCCTCTCTTAAGATGATAGTTAGCGCCCAGATAAATAGCGTCCAAGGTGAGCTTGAACCGCTAGTTTTCTCAAGTGCAGCTGCTAGCTGAGATGACATCTTGCTTGCACTCTCTTCAAGTGTTTTTTCGTCTGCGCCTGACTTCATAAGGGCTACAAGGTTACCAAATGTAGCTTCGATAGCTGTTTTTAAATTTACATCTATCGCACCTACTTTGTTCTCCATGCCGCTACCTTCAAACTCATCAAAGTAGATATCTTGGATATCGCCCATAGCTTTGGCGCTATTGCCACCTTTATAAAGCGCGATAGCTGCTTGAATTTTGTCATTTATGTTTTTAACAGTTTGAGTGTAGTCTGTGCCGCTATCTTCGCTGCTATCGCTAGATGCTGCACTACTCATATCAACTTTTGCTAGTTTTACTGTCTCAGCTGGGAGTTTAGCGATAGCGTCATACGCTAGCTTTTTGATCTCTTCTAGCTTTGTTTTAAAATCATCTTTTGTTATGCCATTTGTGATGCCACTGATCGCTTCACCCATCTTTCTTTGGATGTCAGCATCTATACTTTTGCCATTTTCTATATATTGGCGAACGGCGATTTCAAGTTGAGTATTTCTATAATCATTAAATTTAGCATCTTGGACAGAATTTTTAGCATCATCTTGTTTATCGCCCTCGTAGCTTGCTATGGCTTTATCAAGAGTTGCTGATAAATTTTCAAATGCCACCTTCCACTCAGGGATAAATTTAGAAGTGTCATAGCCACTTGCAGCAGCTTGTGCTGGGGTGTCTGAATACTCGCCAACAAGCTTATGTCCATTTAAAATAACTGGCAGAACTTCAGCGATTTCGCTATTTATCTGATCTATTCTTTTTTGCACATCATCTGGTGCTTCGCCAGCTTTTATCGCCTTTCTGATCTCGCCAAACTGCTTCTCCATAGAGTAAGCTTTTTTCTGACCTAAATTTATTCTGATGCCAGCTTCGACATCTTCAAACAGACCAAAATAAGCATTTTGAGTATCGCTAACTGCTTGCTCGACATTGCCAGCTCTATACTCTGTTATTACTTTTTGTAATGACTCTTTTATCTGAGCTGCGACTTGTGTGTAGTCGTCATTTTTTGCCACAAGCCAGATAGGCAGTAGCATGATAAGCATAAATTTAAAAAATTTATTCATTAATTAAACCACCTGTGAGATTATTTTAAAGCGAAATATTACCAAGGCTTTACTTTGATTAAAATAAAAACGATTATCATAAAAGAATGTAAATTGAAAGCACAAATAATATTTTTTACAATCTAATAATCAACTTTACGTAAATTTAGGGCTTTAGAGGATTAGAGATAAATTTCATATCAAGATAAAAAAGTTATATATTTTTGATAATTTCAATAGATAAGAAAAATTATTGATGAAATTTTAGATTATAAAAATCATAAAGATAATTTAAATTTTATAAATTTAAAAGGAGAGCAAGCGCCCTCCTTAGTGTTATACGTTTAGTCCTGTATTTCTTAGCATGACGCGTTTGCGATATACATTTGAAACCTCAGCAGCGTCGCCAACTAAAAGCGCGTTTGTAGAACAGATAGCCGCACACATAGGCACTTTGCCCTCAGCTATTCTGTTTTGACCGTAAAGCTCTCTCTCCTCGTGTGAGTTAGTTGGCTCTGGACCGCCTGCACACATAGTGCATTTATCCATTACGCCTTTTACGCCAAATGCCCCGTCTTTAGGGAACTGCGGCGCACCAAATGGACAAGCATATAAGCAGTATCCACAGCCTATGCACTTGTTTTTATCGTGAAGCACGATGCCATCAGCTCTAATGTAGAAGCAATCAACTGGGCAAACTTGCTCGCAAGGTGCATCGGTGCAGTGCTGGCATGCGATAGTGGTTGATACCTCTTTGCCCTCGATACCATCGTGAAGTGTGATAACTTTTCTTCTATAAATTCCTACTGGAAGCTCGTGAGCAGAAGAGCAGGCGACTTGACATCCAAAGCAGCTGATACATCTATTAGTATCTACAAAAAATTTCATTCTTGCCATTTTTCTCTCCTTACTCTTTACCTAGGGCGTCTCTCTCGCCATACTCGTGATAAAACGATGTTTTAAAGGTATTCTCTTCAGCTTTTTCTATGCGGCAAAGACCTGCGTTAAATTCTGAAATTTGAGTAACAGGGTCAAATCCGTAGTTAGTAACTGTGTTAAAGCTCTCGCCGATAACATAAGGCTTAGTGCCCTCTGGGTAGCGAGCTGAGAGATCGACACCTTGCATAACGCCAGCGAAGTTGTAAGGCATACAAATTCTATCTGGAGTGACCATGTAGCTGTGATAGCATCTTACTTTGATCTTCGTGCCTTGCGGGCTGTGGATCCACATCATATCGCGATCTTTTATGCCGTATTTTAAAGCAAGCTCAGGGTGAACGTTAGCAAACATTTCAGGCGTGATGGCTGAGAGGTATTTGCTAGTTCTTTCTATCATTCCCGCACCACTTAAATTTACGACGCGTTGCGTACTAAATACGATAGGGAACTCTTTTGACCAGTCTTTTGCTTGTTGCTCTGACTTAAATCTAGTAGAAACACGGAAATTTCTAGCTTGATCATCAAATGTCGGATACTTTTGAACAAGATCCCAGCGTGGTGAGTGGATAGGCTCTCTATGTTTTGGGATAGGATCAAGGAATTCCCAAACGATAGCTCTAGCCCTTGCATTACCATACGGCACGACCCCTTTTTCACGGCATTTTTCTAAGATGATGCCACTATAGTCCATGCTCCAGCTAGGTCCGATCTTAGCTTTCTCCTCTTCTGTTAGAGTGATGCCTAGGACTTTTTCTATATTATCTTTTGTGATTTGTGGGTAGCCACCTTTTATAGCTGAGCCAACAAGCGTGCTCTCTTCGCTAGCTAGCTGACTAACGCCGTTATGCTCTAAGCCAAAGCGGTTTCTAAAGCCAGAGCCACCCTCTGCATAAGGCTTGCTCATATCATAAAGTATCGGTGTGCCAGGGTGTTTTTCATCCCATGCTGGCCATGGCTTGCCGTAGTACTCGCCTTTTACTTCACCGCCAAGACCTATTAGCGTATCTGGGTCAAATTTATCCCAGTTTGCTTGGTGACGTCTAAACATCTCAGCAGTTCTGCCGCCATAACCGATAGAATTTCCAACTCTTGCTATCTCATTTGTCGCATCATCTGGCCATACAAAGTCATCTTTTACTTGTTTTAGCTCTCTATTTACAACAGCCATCTTCATGCCTTTTACGTACTCATCGTAAAAGCCAAATTTCTTAGCAAATGCAAACATAACTTCGTGATCGCCCTTGCTCTCATAAAGTGGATCAACGACTTTTGTTCTCCACTGACCTGAGCGGTTTGTAGCGTTTAGGTGACCTTCGTTTTCAAAAGCAGTTGCCACTGGCAAGATATAGACACCATCTTTTCTATCTGAAAGGATAGAAATTTCATTTACAAATGGCTCAGCAACTACGATCATATCTAGTTTTGAAGCTGCTTCTTGGATTTTAGCTAGGTGCGCCATAGATGTTAGACCAGTTCCTTGAACCCAAAGAACTCTTAATGCACCACTGCTAAAGGTATTTTCCTCTTTTAAGACGCCTTGCCACCATTTTGAAAGTGACCAGCCTTTTTCATTTCTCCAGTTTCTATCCTCTGGATTTTTAGGATCGTGGTAGTAATACTCTTCAAAAACAGTGTTTTTAACTGGTGTGCCGCCTTGTTTTGGCTCTTTAGTTGAGACTGCAAAGCGTTTTATAAACTCATCATAATCAACACCCCAGCCTTGGCAGTAGTACTTCCAAGCTGCGTCAGTTAGTCCGTAATACATTGGTAAGCTATCTGAGAGGTTACACATGTCAGTTGAGCCTTGAACGTTGTCGTGACCACGGATGATGTTACAGCCACCGCCTGGTTTGCCCATGTTGCCTAGGATTAGTTGAAGGATAGGTAAAATTCTCGTATTTGAGCTACCAACTGAGTGCTGAGTGATACCAAGTGCCCAGATCACAGTGCCTGGTTTTGTGTGAGCTAGGATATTTGCAGCCTCCATTAGCTTATCAACCGGCACGCCTGTAACATCAGATGTGACCTCTGGTGTCCAGTGCTCAGCCTCTTTTGCTATCTCATCGATACCATAAGTTCTATTTTTTATAAATTCTTTATCTTCCCAGCCATTTTTTAAGATGATGTGGATAAGTCCATAAACAAGTGCTATATCAGTGCCTGATCTTTGTCTTAGATAAAGGTCAGCGTGAGCGGCTGATTTTGTAAAATTTGGATCAGCTACGATCACTTTTGCGTTGTTTCTATCTTTTGCTTGCAAAGTGTGCTTCATGCCGCCAACTGGGTTTGCCACAGCTGGATTTGCACCTATTATAAATATACATTTTGAATTTGCAGCCATATCTCCAAAGTGGTTTGTCATCGCGCCATAACCCCAAGTATTCGCCACACCGGCGACTGTTGCGCTATGTCAAATTCTTGCTACGTGGTCGTTGCTGTTTGTGCCCCAAAACGCAGCAAATTTTCTAAAGTAATATGCTTGTTCGTTGTTAAATTTCGCAGATCCTAAGAATATAACGCTATCAGGACCATCTTCTTTGCGGATCTGAAGCATCTTATCGCCGATCTCATTTACAGCTTGATCCCATGAAATTCTCTGCCATTTGCCATCAACCTTTTTCATAGGGTATTTGATGCGTTGTTTGCTGTGTGTAAGGTCGATCTGATCGATACCTTTTGAGCAGTGTGAGCCTTGAGATATCGGGTGAAACATCGCCATATCTTGACGAACCCAAACACCATCTTGTACCTCAGCCTCGATACCACAGCCTGCTGAGCATATAGAACAAATAGTTCTAACCTTTTTTGAGCCAGGAAAAGGATCTTTTATCTCCTCTGCGCTAGCGTGTCTTATCGTATCATTTTGTCCAAAAGCCATTGTGGTGCCAGCACCAAGTGCGGCTAGCTTCAAAAATGAACGTCTTCCTATACGTGCATCACTCATGGTTTTCTCCCTTAGTATGCGATTTTATAGTAGGTTTCCCAATTTTTGCTTTTTTTATAAAGCACCTCTTTTTTGTTTGACTTGCCTACGACAACGCCATTGTCATCAGGAGCCAAGTCATCACTAGTCACTTTTGCTACGGCTGAGACTGCGAGTACACCGCCGGCAGCACCGACTTTTAGAGATTTTTTGAGAAAATCTCTTCTTGATCCTTGCATTTTTCCTCCTTATGCCTCAAAAATTTTTGAGAAATTTGGTTCATTGATATGTAAAATTTGCATATTTAGAATTTCTAAAATATCGCAAATAGCCTATTTAAGGGCATTTTAGCACCCTAAAGTTAAACTATGTAAATTTAGCATATTTCTAAGTTAAGCAAAGTAAATATAAAAGTTTAATTAAGAATGTTAAGTATTTATTAAAAATATAGTTAAATATACTTTAAATTTATAAGAATTATTTGTAGTAGAAATTCTAGGGAGAGCTCCCTAGAAAATGTTATTTTAGATCGCTTTTATTTACGATAAATGGCACTGATCTAACACCGGCTGCAAAGTATTTTTTGCGCAGATTATCGATCTTTGCGACATCTTCTTTGCTAACGCTCTTATCATCTACATTGTAGTCTTCAGCGTAGTATTTTCTTAAAATTTTAACCTTATCACTGTCACTCTTAGCAGTTTTTGCATCTTTGTAGATTAGTGAGCTTTTTTGAAGTGATGAGATGTCATGCACTGGAGTTAGGACGATCTCTACGTTGCTATCTTTTAGCGTTGTCTCGATCTTTGCTAGCTCAGCTCTGCAGTATGGGCACTCAGGGTCTGAAAACATTATGATAGTTGGCTTTTTAGGGTCGCTACCAAGAACGATGATGTTTGCCTTGTCTTCATCTTTATAAATTTTAGAAATTCCCTTTGCGATGACCTCTTTTTTCACTTCAGCGAGGTATGATTTTTGCTCTTTTAGATCGATCACGTCTGGGAAGATGAAGTCACCTTTTGTAAATACTATCTCATCTTGTGAGTTGCCATCTTTGCTTAGTTTTACCACGACAGCTTCGATGTCGCCTGCCACTTTGTGACGATCAGCTACCTTTACTTTTACGCTGCTATCAACCATTTGAGAGTAGAAGTCCTCTATTTGCTTATCGCTTGCTGCCATTAGGCTAGTTGCCGCTATGATTGAGGCTAAGATCACTTTTTTCATTTTTATCCTTTTTAAAAATTTGGCGGATTATATTTGCTTTTTGTAAATGAATACTAACTGCGAAAAACCCTATCATTTCCTTGCTTCATTATGTCACTCTCAAGATCGAGCTGCTCAAGGTAGGCGATTACATATTTTCTACTTAAATTTAGCGCATCCTTGGCGTTTGTGACATTTACAAAGCCTTGATTTTTTATGATCTCTCTTAGTTTATCAAGTGCCATTTTTAGTGAATTTCTAGTGATGAAAAGGTTATGCTCTAGCCTTATGACCCTACCCATTGCGGTTAGCTTTTTAAGAGCATTATCGCCACTAACCCTATCGATCTCAAGATCATCATATATATTATATGGCGCCGTTGGGGCTAGCTTGCCACTTTCTAAAATTTCATAAATTTTCTCTTCAAGCCTTACTTTTAGCTTGCTAAGATCAACGCCTTTTTTGGTATAGACACCGCTATCTTTGGCGATCAAATTTGCACTTTCAAGCTCATCAAGCGCTTTTTGGGCTAAATTTTGGCTAGCCCAAGCAAGTTTTAGGCTGATGCTTTGAGCTGAAAATACAGCAAATTCATTCTTTTCTATCATAAATTTAATGGCTGATTTTATCCGCTCAACCGCGCTTAGATCGTAGATATTTAAAGCCTTTTCATCGACAAAAACATTTGAGACTTTTTTAGCCACGGCTACGGCTTCTTCGTGATTTAGACCAAATCTTTGATAAGAAGAGATGATGCCAAAGCCATTTTTGTGAGCCTCTTTAAGTATAGAAAAGGCTTCTACAAAATCATGCTTTAAAAGCGATGCTAAAAAGAGAATTTTGCCAGCCTTTTTTAGTGGCTCAAGCATTGGGTTTAGCACCCTACCACCGCCTATCACGCGCGCATCTGAGATGAGCACAAAGGCCTCGTCAAATTTTAAAAACATATCGCTTTGAAATTTAAAGCTCACGAAGTAGCTATCATCTTTTTGGCTAAGGATTAGCACCTTTGCGGGCACGTTTTTAGCGCCCACGCAAAATGTTACACTTTGAGAGTGGATGAGATTTTTAGCAGTTACGACCGCATCAACCTCTCTAAATCCCCTAAAAAAGCCCTTTTTGCTAAGTAGCTGACCCTTTTTCAGCTCACTAAGCTCTATGCCAGTTAGATTAAGCGCCACGCGGCTGCTAACTCCAGCACTATCAACGAATTTATCGTGGCTTTGCACGCTTCTTACTAGCACCTCCTTGCCAGCGTCGTAGTTAAAAAGCTTCTCGTTTTTACTAACGCTTCCCTCTATCACAGTGCCAGTTACGACATTTCCGATACCTTTTAGGCTAAAAACTCTATCGATGTAGTATCTAAAAACGCCCTCCTCATCGCGCTTTTTGGCTCTTAGCGTAAAGAGGTAGTTTCTAAGCTCATCGATGCTCACCTTATCCTTTATGCTAACGGCGAAAATTTCTAAAATTTGCAGGTTTTTAAATTTAGAAATTTCATCTCTTATCTCTTTTTTTCTTAAATTTATGGTGGCTTCATCCACGAGATCGCACTTTGTAAGCGCCACGATTATAGATTTCACGCCAAGTAGATTTAAAATTTCAAGGTGCTCCAAGCTTTGAGGCATAAGTCCGTCATTTGCCGCCACCACAAACAAGCACGCATCAAAGCCATACGCGCCACTTATCATCGTTTTTATGAGATTTTCATGCCCTGGCACGTCGATAAACGCGATATTTTCATCATTTTTGCTTAAATTTGAAAAGCTTAGATCGATCGTTATGCCACGCTTTTTCTCCTCTTCAAGATTGTCCCCCTCAAAGCCGTTTAGCTCCTTTATAAGCGCGGTTTTTCCGTGATCGATATGCCCTGCTGTTCCTATTATTAAACTCATTTTTCTTCCGTTTCATTTATTATTTTTATTAGCGTCTCTACGTCATCATCAAGAAGCGACCTGAGATCTAGCATAAATTTATCGTTTTCTATGCGTCCGATCACCTTTTTTTGCCTAAATTTTAGCTCGTTTAAATTTGCATCGCCACCAAATGCCAAAGCCACACTTGGGATCTTTTTATTTGGCATCGCCCCACCTCCTACAAAGGTAGAAGTTCGCACTATTTCAAGCGGAGTTTTTAGGCTTTTATTTATAAAATTTGCCAAGCTTTCAAGCTCTTTTACGCTCTTGTGAAGTAGTTTTTGCGTTGTGATTAGCTCAAATTCTTTGTTTAGATAGGCTTTCATGCTCTCAGCCAAAAGCGAGATGATCACTTTATCGACACGAAGCATCCTTAAAAGCTGGTTTTTTCTAAGCTTTGCGATGAGCTCTTTTTTGCCGACAATGATGCCACACTGCACCGCGCCAAGCAGCTTATCACCGCTAAAACTAACTAGCGAAACATCTTTTAAATTTTTTAGATCTGGCTCGTTTTTGTCTAAGTTAAATGGTAAATTTCCGTAAAATCCACTGCCAAGATCAAAATAATCTATCAAATTTTGCCTGCTTGCTAGCTCACTAAGCTCATTTGCCGTGGTCTCTTCACTAAAGCCAACGATGTCAAAATTTGATCTATGAACCTTCACAAGCATCGCCGTCTCGCCACTTATCGCCTCTTCATAGTCCTTTAGCCTAGTTTTGTTTGTAGTGCCGACCTCTTTTAAGATACAACCTGCGTTTGCCATCACCTCTGGCACTCTAAAACTGCCGCCGATCTCGACTAGCTCGCCTCTACTAACGACAACTTCTCTGCCCTTTGCAAAGGTGTTTAGCACCAAAAATACAGCGCTTGCATTGTTATTTACAACGATGGTGTCTTCAAAGCCAAAAGCTCTTGCTATTAGCGAGCCAACGTAGTCGTATCTGTTGCCGCGGCTGCCTGTTTTTAGGTTGTATTCGAGGTTTGAGTATCCTGTGATAACAGGCGTTGCCCGCTTTAAAATTTCTTTATCGATAACGCTTCTAGCTAGGTTTGTATGTATGGCAACGCCAGTTAAATTTAGCACCCTTTGAAGGCTAGCTTCATTAAATTTATAATACTCATTTAGGATCAAATTTATTATCTCTTCGCCACTAAAGTTTGCATTTTCATTTAAAATTTTAGCCCTAACCTCATCTAAAATTTGCCTTGCAAGCATAGTGACTAAACTCGTATCAAGCCCCGAAAATGCCTCGTTTTTTATGATCTTATCAACTTGTGGGATATTTCTTAAATCGTTCAATTTGCGCTCCTAGTAAGTTAGTTTTACCAAGGCGTGATTTTAACATAAAAATATTATAAATTAAAACTTAGAGCAAAAAAAGAGCATATAAATTTCAGAGTCTATTAATCCCATTAATATTAGAATAAGCCCGTTTTTGATAATAGGAGAAACAATGAAAGAATTTGGCTTTTATAACGATTTTGACGACGCTTTGATGCTAAATGAGCAGATAGAGATCAACAACGAAAATGGTGACTATCTAGTCTCAAACTCTCCAAAGCTAAAAGCAAACATCATCGCACCTGAGATAAATTTCTACCTTAAAAATACCACCGCAAGCGTCTTAGAAAAAGCCAAAAACACACTTTTACTCTACGAGGCAAGAGCGAGCGCCTTTGACATGGCAAAGGATGTGGATTACGAAAAAGAGGTCGGCAAAAATGTCGTGATAGTAAGCAACTCAGGCCGAGCAGAGCTAGCAAATTTACTAAAAGAAAATGGCTACAAAGTGATAGAGCTTACGCACTTTGAGGTTAAATTTATATATGGCGCTGCTGGCGAGCTAAGCGTTTTGGTGCTTAGAGCAAATGATGAATTTGAGGTTGATTGCGACTTTTTCTTAGTTGAAAACGCAAGGGACTATATGCTAAAGCAAAGCGGTTGCTATGAAATTTCAGGGCTAAAAGATGAAAAAGTGCTTGAAATTTTAAACGCAAAAAGCCCAAAATTTAGATACAAAAGCTTTACGCAATACGACTCTTCAATCTGCCAGTATCACGAGCGCAGGACTGAAATTTGCGGTCGTTGCGCCGAGGTTTGCCCAACGGTTGCTATCTTAAAAGAGGACGAGACAAAGCACCTTGTCTTTTCAGCGATCGACTGCACAAACTGCGGAAACTGCATCAGTGTCTGCCCTAGCGGCTCACTAGACTCAACGCTCATGCCACAAAGCTCGTTTGCAACTATCGCTAAGCTTTACAAAGATAAGGTCGCTCTCATCGTATCTGAAGAGATAAATTTAGAAGAGCTTAGCATTAGCCTACCGCAAAATGTCCTACCTTTTGTCATCCTAGCCCCACATCTGCTAAGCCAAACGCACTTTTTAACACTTCTTCAAGAAAGTGGCGCGAGTGTGATTTTATATAGCAAGAGCCTTGGCAAGGGCGAAAAAGACGCCATTAGCATATTAAATCAAATTTATGAGCTTAAATTTAAAGAGCAAGCGATATACCACGCAAAAGACAAGGCTGAGCTTGAAATCGCGCTTAAAAAAGCAAAACTAATAGACGGCTCACAGCACTCAATCAACGAATACGCACTACCAAAGAGAGAAATTTTTGCCAAAAGGCTTGAGTTTATCGTGGGTGGTGATGATCTTGGCGTGGTAAAAAGCGGCGAGATGATAAGATACGGCGAGGTTAAGATAAACGCTGAAACTTGCACGCTCTGCCTTAGCTGCGTTGGAGCTTGTAACGTAAGCGCTTTGGTGGCTGATAAGAAGACAAATTCGATTTTATTTAACCCAAGCGTCTGCACCGCCTGTGGCTACTGCGAGCTAAGCTGCGCTGAGAAAAACACCATCTCACTTGAGGTTGGCAAGCTAGCACTTAAGCCTGAGAGCTTCGTTTATAGCGAGCTTGCGCATGATGAACTATTTGCCTGCGTGGAGTGCGGAAAAGAGTTTGCGACCAAAAAAGCAGTCGAGAAGATCGCAGCGATCATGCAACCACGTTTTGGCAACGACAGAGCCAAGATAAAAGCTCTTTACTGCTGTGCCGACTGCAAGGCAAAGATCATGGTGCAAGCCCAACTAAACGCGATGAGAGAGGATTTATTAAATGGATAAAAACATCACAAAAGCAAGGGCATATTTTTACGAATTTTTAGCTTATCCGCTATTTTTTCACACTAGCGATGAGAAATTTGCAAGGTGGAGAGAGCAGCTTAGCTACCTAGCGCAAAATCCTCTAAGTGAGCAAAGCGCAGAGGCATTTGCAAATTTAGAAAAATTTAGCTTTAAAGAGCTTGTAAATGAGCAAAATGACGTTCTTTTTGGCTTTACAAATATCCCTTTAAGCGCCTCATTTTATGAAGAGGGCAGAGATAACGGAGCTGCTAGACTTAGGGTGATACACTGCCTAAACCTTAGCCCATATAGGCGTGATAAGGAGCTTTGCAAAGACAGCGAGGACTATGTTGGCTTTATATTTTTAGCGATGGCTACGTTTTTAAATGATGAATTTAACGGCGCAAAAAATATCAGCGACAAGCTTTTTAGCGAGACTTTAAATTTATTTGTAGATGAGTTTGGCTCGCTACTTTTAGCTCATAAAAATGCAAATTTCTTCCGCTCCTATGCGCTCATCTTAAAATACTTTATCGAGCTTGAAAGAGCCGTTTTAAGCGTAGAAGCGCCAGCCAAGCCACAAGGCGATAGCGTCGCTATGGCAGCACTTAAAAAAGAGCCATTTCAAAGCAAGATGCCAACTATTAAAACCAAGCTTCACTGGGAGGAATTCTCTCCAGTCATCTCACAAGAGTTTAAAGACTAGCTTAAATTTACTCTTAGCCTAGCTAGGAGTAAATTTAACATCCGCTTAAATCCTGCAACTATTCTTGATATTTTTTAACTATCTTAGCCCTTTGGTAGTAAATTTCTTTAAATTTTTACAAAGGATTTACAATGGTAATGACACACTACATGGAGCTTTTATCGCTCGATCAACCCTACAATCTAATCCTCTACATAGTGATACCTATGGGGCTTGCGGAGCTTTTAGTGGCGATGGAGTTTTTCACGATGTATCACATGGATAGCGGCAAAAATGCTGGCTTTAAGGCCGTTAGCAAATTTGTTGGCATAGTGCTTGGGGTCTATTTTACAGCTCTTGTGATCTACTTTTTAGCAAAAATTTATCCAACCATAAAATGGCGCGGATATGCCGATGTTATCGCTATCTACTCATATCTCATCGGCGTCATCCCACTTCTTGGCATCGCGCTTTTAGAGCTAAATTTGATCTATAAAAACGCAAGCCAAAAGGCAAAGCTAAAGCTTCATTTTTGCCTGCTCATATTTTTCTTGATCGTTGGACACGTTGCTATGATATTTGGCATGGTTGATCCTACCATAACAGGCTATAAGGCTGAAAATAGCGCGATGGATATGCAGATGAATATGCCAAAGAACATGCCAGCAGATATGCCGATGCATGATCACCACAAGATGATGATGAATATGCAACAGATGAGTGATGATAACTCAACAAATATGCATATGCATCACTAAATTTAAAGGCTTTTTGGCGCCTGCTAAAAAACTTTTACTCTAAATTTCTAAATTTACTCTTTAGAGCTAGCTAGCAAGATCTCTCTAGGTCTTGCTTCAAGCTCTTTTACCTGCGTATCTTTGGGATTTATAGCGATCTTTTTAAATTTCTCTAGCCTGCTATCAAGCCCACCTTGACCGCTCACGCTTTTAACGACCTCATTAAAGTTATCATTTACCGATCTCACCGAGTTTCCAAGCCTATTTAGCTTCTCGGCGACGGTGCAAAATTTCTCATAAATTTCATTTGCGCTTTTTAAAATTTCCTTCGCCTCTTTGTTGCCATTTTCCATACGCCATAAATTTGCCACCACACGAAGTAGCGGCATGAGCGTCGTGTGCGAGACTAGCACCACTTTTTTCTCATAGCCGTAGTTAAATAAATTTGGATCAAATTTCAAAGCCTCCAAAAATGCCGGCTCAACTGACACAAACATCAGCACAAAATCAGGGCTTTTCACAAGCGACGAGTAGTCTTTTTTAGCTAGCTCGTCGATGTGCTTTTTTATCGAAGCGATGTGCTCGCCAAGAGCTAGCTTGCTCTGCACCGGGTCAGCCGCAGCGACTGCCTTTTCGTAGGCATGGAGTGAGACTTTGCTGTCTATTATCATCTGTTTGTCGTCTGGGAAATTTATGACAAAGTCGGGTATGAGCTTCTTGCCGCTCACGTCAAAACTCTCTTGCGTAGTGTAGTGCGTGCCCTTTTCTAGCCCAGCAGCCTCCAGTGTGCGCTCAAGCTGCATCTCGCCCCAGTTGCCAAGGACCTTGTTGCTGCCTTTTAGTGCTGTGCTTAGCGAGTTTGCCTCTTTTGACATATTTTTGCCAAGCTCGACCACCTCTTTTAGCTGCGCGTTAAGCTCGCCTGCGCTCTTTTGCGAGTCGCTGTGGGCGTCATTTACCCTCTTTTCAAAGCTTGTTATCTTCTCTCCAAGTGGCGTTAGCAAGAGCTCAAGCGACTCTTTGCTGTTTTTTGAGAAATTTGCACTTTTTTCTTCAAATATCTTATTTGCAAGGTTTGCAAACTCTAAATTTAGCTCGTTTTTTACCTTTTTTAAATTCTCTTCTTGCGATTTTAGGATGTTTTCTTTGGCCCCGATCTCGCTTTTTAGAGCGACGATAGCGCGTTTTAGCTCATTTTCGCTCTCGTTTGATCTTCTTAGCTCGTCCTCTTTTGCGCCAAGCTCGTTTTGTAAATTTAAAGATAGCGACTTTGCCATCTCAGCCATCTTTGTCTGGCTGCCAAGCTCCTCGTTTAAGCGCCTTAGCTCACGCTCAAGCTCGTCCTCTTTTTCGTCTTTTTGCTTGAGCGAAATTTTATACTCGTCTAAATTTTTAGCTAGCTCATCTATCTTGTCACTATTTGCTTCAAGCTTTGCTCTTTGCTCGATATTTAGCCGCTCGCTATCTTTTAGCTCATCTTGTAAATTTTCTAAAGCTTCTCTTTGTTTTGCATTTTTCAAATTTGCATTTATCAAAAAAGCTACCAAGATAACGCAAACAAGCGCAAGAGCTGCCACCAAAATGTATAAATTTTCTATCGTTAGCACTGAAATTTCCTTTTAAATTTTGGCTTTATTATAGGTGAAATAGCTTTAAATTTAAAGGGCATTTAAGCCCTTTTGAGAGTTTATTTGTTTAGATAGGCAGCAAGCCAGCACAAAAATACAAAGACAAAGATGATGGCTGACATGATAAGTGGCGTCGTGGTCGTAAAGAGTGCTAGCATGGCTGATGAGACGATACCGCTTCCATATTGCAGTGAGCCAATGAGAGCATTTGCTCTGCCTTTCATCTCTTGAGGGACTTGATTAAGAGCGGCTGCGTTTGAGCAAGAGGCGATGATACCGTTCATGCTAAAGATGAAAAACATAGGTATGATAACGCCCCAAACTCCGGCGATACCAAAAAATGTAAGCGCTAAAAGCAAAGCCGCAGCGACAAAGGCAACTGTGCTTGAGGTGATAAGAAGCGAATTTAGGCTAAATTTATTGACCAAGCTCTTGTTTAAAAAACTAAGCGCCGCCACACCAAGTATATTTACGCCAAACAAAAAGCCATAGTACTTGCTCGGTATGCCAAAATAATCTATATAAACAAATGACGATCCCGTTATAAAGGCGTATGCTGCGATGTAAAAGAAGGTTACACTTAGAGTGTATTTCATAAATTTAGCATCTTTTATAAGCACAAAATAGCTCTTAAACGAGTTTATCATCGGCTCTTTTGAGCGCTTCTGCTGTGGTAACGTCTCTGGCAAGAAGAAGATAAGGATAAACAAAAAAGCACTTGCAGCTGCCATTAGCCAAAATATCCAGTGCCAAGTGCCAATCTCTAGTAATGCGCCACCAAGCAGCGGTCCTATGATAGGAGCTGCAGCCATGATGATGACTAAGTTTGAAAGCATCTTTGCAGCTTCGCTATTTTCAAAAACATCGCTGATCATCGCACGGCTAAGCATAGGTCCCACACACGCGCCTGTGGCTTGAAAGATACGCCAGATTATCACTTCGCTCATGCTTTGTGACATGGCACATCCGATGGAGCCAACGACAAAGAACGCCATACCGATAAATAGCGGGAGTTTTCGCCCTATCCTGTCGCTAATGGGCCCCCAAACGAGTTGCATGGTGGCAAAACCGATCAAAAAGCCAGTGATCGTTAGCTCCGCATCACCATGAAGCTGTCGCTCCATCGTAGGCATGGCAGGCAGATAGACGTCCGTTGATAGCGAGGTGCAGGCCATTAGACCGCTTAGGATGACTAAAAACCAGATAGATGTTTTTGTTGATTGCAAGATTTCCCCTTTTTTAGCTGTGATTAAGATTTCGTAAATATAGTATAAATTTATAAATTGGCAGCAACAAGCGCCCAAAACTAGCTTTGGGCGTAAATTTAGAAAATTTGCTTTGGTGGAGTGAAGTAAATTTAAAAATAGCATAGCCACAAGATCAACTATGCTATTTTTAGATGATAATCACACTATCACTACTCTACAAGCTTACAATCTATAACTTCATTGTTTTCAATAGCAAGCGCTAAAGTATACTCTTTATTAACTAGTTTTAGCTCGGTTTCTAAACCATTATAAACATATTTAAAATCTTGTTTTCTATTTTCTAAAAATGCCTCATTGGCTAATTTTAGATTGTTTGACTGTAACAAACTATCCTTTTCTTTAACATTATTCAACAAACCATTAAAATCATTTATCTGTTGCTTAAGACCTTCTATATCTTGATAAAATAATTCATTTTTAGTTGCATAAAACAATATTGTATAAATGCTTAATAAAATTTTTATACAAGCGTCATATTTTTCAACCAACTTATGTATTTTTATAAAAACTTGCTTTATTTTTTTATCTGTAATGTCAATGTATTTTATATTTTGTATATTGTCTTTTATTTTTAGAAAAAGTGTTTCATAAAGCATAGATAAATTTTTTGCGTCATCTTGTAGTCTATTTAGCACCACTTGGTTATTTTTTATATCGCTGATTTTTGATACTTTTTCTAAATTTTTAATAGCATCATTTATTCTGCCTTGTTCTGTAAATTCTATATCTTTTAGTATATCATCTATGCCATCTTGTATTGACGAAAGTTTATTGTTTATATCAGCCAAATGTTTTTGTGCAACCACAGTAGATAACGCATTAAATAAAACACCAGAAGCTACAATTTTTTCCAAATTTTCAGGTTTGAAAAATTTTGCATGTTCTACTATTTTGCCATTTTCTACTATTACGCCTCTTAAAAGTCCTGGATTATCTTTAACACTAGCTAAAAGTTCTGGACTTACTGTGCATTGTAAATAATTGCCACTTGCTAACTCCATTGAGGTTATAACTCCAGTGGTATTATTTAAAAGCTGAGATCCTTTCGAAATATGATCATCTTTTTTTGATTCTTGTTGGTTTATGTTTTTTTCTATACCATTTTTCTTAATTGGCTGTGGTGTAGAAAATATGGGGTTTTAAATCTTGAGATTTGTTTTTAAGCCACATTAGTTGAATCACAAAAGGCACAATAATCCTTAGAGCAGGAGACGATATCTGCCTAATGGCGTCACCTGCTGCAATGGCTGGGTTTATTCTTGTAAAAACAAAAGTGCTAAACTTTGATGCTATGTTGGTAAAAGTTTTACTTTTTTTATCAGAGCTTATTCCAAACTTAATATCAATTTCTTTAGACTTTTTTTGCACATCCTCAAATGATATTTGTTGCCATTCTTTCCCCAAAACAAATAATAAAATTTCTTGTTCTTTTTGCTCGCAAGAAAGCTTGTTTTCTTTAGAAATAAACAGTTCATATATATCATTTAATATTTCGTAATAATCAACAGATTTTATTTTAGCTGTAAGGCTTCTAACTACATTCATTAATGAGTTGCTTCCAAAATGATAAAATTCGTTCAGTAAAACTTTAATAGTCCCCTTGTAGTGAGTTTTTAATTCACTATTTTTTTCAGAGACCAAAAAATCTTTAACTGCCGAATCCAACGCAACCCTACCAGCACCGTTATCTGTAATGATATCTATTAAACTATCAATATATTTTTTGTCTAAGCTAGATAAAAAATCTACTAAATCATCTTGGCGCATATTCCACTCCTTTGTTTTTAATTTAACAATTTAACCCAAATTAAACTTCGTATCTTTCGCCGGGTTTCATTTCGATTACCTCCCACGGCAACCCCTGCTTATTTAGCTCGTCCATGAAAGGTTTTGCGTCGAAATTTTCCATATTAAAGACGCCTTTGCCGCTCCAGATGCCTTTTGCGACCATTAGCGAGCCTATCATCGCTGGTACGCCTGTGGTGTAGCTAACAGCCTGCGCGCCTGTCTCGGCGTAGCAAGCCTCGTGGTCGCAGACGTTGTAGATATAGACTTGGCGCTCTTTGCCATCTTTTAGCCCACGTATCACGCAGCCGATGTTTGTTTTGCCTTTTGTGCGTGGGCCAAGGCTTGCAGGGTCAGGTAGAAGCGTCTTTAAAAACTGGATCGGCACGATTTTCATGCCGTTATGCTCGACCTCGTCGATGCGGAGCATTCCCACGTTTTCTAGGCACTTCATGTGGGTTAGGTAGCTTTGTCCAAAGGTCATAAAAAAGCGGATTCTCTTTAGTCCTTTGATGTTTTTAACTAAGCTTTCTAGCTCCTCGTGATAGAGCAGATAGCTATCTTTGACACCAACTTTTGGGTAGTCCCACTTAAACATGATCTCCATCGGCTTTGTCTCGATCCACTTGCCAGCCTCCCAGTAGCGGCCATTTGCGCTAACTTCGCGTAAATTTATCTCTGGGTTGAAATTTGTCGCAAATGGATATCCGTGATCGCCAGCGTTGCAGTCTAGGATGTCGATCTCGTGGATCTCGTCAAATAAATTTTGCTGTGCATAGGCGCAAAATACGTTTGTCACACCTGGGTCAAAGCCAGAGCCAAGAAGCGCCATGGTGCCAGCGTTTTTGAAGTAGGCGTCCTTCGCCCACTGAAGTTTGTACTCAAATTTTGCGGTGTCTGGGTGCTCGTAGTTTGCGGTGTCGATGTAAGGTATGCCAGCCTTTACGCAAGCGTCCATAAGGGTTAGGTCTTGATACGGCAGCGCGACGTTTAGAAGCAGATCAGCCTTTGTTTGTTTGATGAGCTCCACCACGGCCGTCGTGTCGTCAGCGTCGATCTGCGCGGTATTTATCTGCACGCCAAGGCGATCTTTTATAAATTTAGCGATCGCGTCGCACTTACTTTTTGTGCGGCTTGCTAGGGTGATATTTGTAAAAACGTCCGAGTTCATCGCACATTTTACGGTTGCGACTTGGCTCACGCCACCTGCTCCGATGATTAAGATATTTGACATTTTTGGCTCCTTAAAATTTTAGTGATTTTAGCAAAGTTAATATAAATTTCTAGCTTCAAAAGGTAAAATGAGCCAAATTTTAAAGGTAAAGAGATGAAGAAAATTTTGCCATTTTTAGCGCCTATTTGCCTCTTTGCAAGTAGCTGCGACGAGCTAGTGCAAGAGAGCGTAAATGAGTTTTATAAAAGTGATAGAAATTTGGAGAGAGCTATAAATTTTGCCACGCAAGCGACTGATGTCTGCTTAAAAGAGGGCAACACCGAGCAGGCGATCACTTCGCTAATAAATGGCGCCAGCATTTGCATGGTAAATAAAGAGCCTCAAAAGGCACTAGAGCTCTCGCAAAAAGCCCTAGAGCTCGCGGCAAACGTTAGTGACAAACTACTACTAGCTCGCTCTTATCAAAACATAGGCGCAGCAAAAAAGGCGCTAGGCAGATATGGCGAAGCACTTGCTAATTTTAATGAAGCTCAAAAAATTTATGACGTCACGCCAAATGCCCCAATGCGCGACGAGCTGCTTTGCATAAAGTCCATCGGCAGCACCTACTACATTAAAAATGACTTTGCAAAAGCCTACGAAAACCACATTTTAGCGCTAAATTTACTTGATATCACGCCAGAGTTAAGTGGCAACGAGCTCGTCCGCTCGGAGCTTTTAATAGAAGTCGCTAACGACCTAGTAAAGCTTAATCAAAAGGACGAAGCCGCCAAAAACTACAAAGAAGTGCTTGAAATTTTAAAAGGCAAGGAGCAAAACCCTCGCGCGCTGGATCTTTTAAAGCGAGCCAACAAGGGGCTAAAGGAGCTTAACTAGGGCTCTACCTTTAGCGTGCCCTCTTTTATAGAACTTGCCAGCATCTTGGCAAACTCATCATCTGCGTAGCTTTTTAGATACTCTTCTAAGTGTGGCAGCGCGCCTTTTTGATCCATCTTAGCAAGCTTTACTAGTGCAAAACCTAAATTTGCCCTTTTTACGCCTAAATTTAGAGCTTTATCATAGTTTTGCTCTGCTAGGTCCAAGCGGTTAGAATTTGCTAAAAAATCAGCAAATTCAGCATAAATTTCCCCATTATTTGGCATCAAATTTATAAGCTCGCCATAAATTTTATCGGCCTTCTTAGCCTCGCCCTGCACGTCAAAGTTGTGCTTCATCACGTGGATCCTAGCTTGGCAAATTTTAAAATACTCACCTTCTTGCCCGCCCAGACTCTTGCTAAAGCCCTCTTCCTCCATAAACTCAAAAATTTTCTCAATCTTCAAAAGGTCGTTAAACGCCACCTTCTTTTGCTGCTCATCTTTAAATTTCAAAGGATATGCCTTTGCATAGATAAATAGCTCGTCCGTTGCCTTAAAAAGTGCGATGTAGTCGATCTTTCCATTGCCATTTTCATCTTTATAAAATATGCTTTTATGCTCAAGCACCCTATACTCGCTCGCCACCAAAATGCCAAAAGCAAGAAATATAAAAAGTAAAATTTTCTTCATAAAAATAGCTTATTTGTAGTTTTTCTTTAGGCTTTTTAGCACAAAATTTGCAAGTTCTAGCCCCTTTGAGCGGTGAGAAATTTTAAGCTTTGTCTCGTTATCTAGCTCGCCAAGCGTCTTTGTAAAGCCATCTGGGATAAAGAGTGCATCGTAGCCAAAGCCGTTTGTGCCGCGCTCCTCATCTATCGCCTCGCCATACATAAAGCCATGCGTCGTGTAGTCGCCAAATTTTGAGCTAATAGCGATACAGGCGGTGTAGTGAGCTGGTGAGCTCTTTAAATTTAGCGCCTTTAGCTTGCTAATCAGCTTTGCTCTATTGTTTGCGTCATTTGCGTTTTTGCCGCACACTTTGCCATTTTCATCAAGGTCAAAGTAGCGCGCTGAGTAGATCCCTGGCTCGCCGCCAAGTGCATCCACACTGATGCCGCTATCATCACTAAGCGAGACAAATTCGTCCTCAAGCCCTTGCTCTTTAAGCTTTGCAAAAACTGCTTTTGACTTTATGAGCGCATTTTGCTGAAAAGTGCTACCATCTTCAACGATCTCAAACGGCTTTATAACCTCGCTTAGTGCGTAAATTTCATAGCCTTTTAAAAACTCTTTTATCTCTTTTACTTTGTCTAAATTTGATGTCGCAAGCACGATTTTCATCGCAAAACTCCTTGATTTTTGGGCGTATTTTACAAAAAAGTAGATTAAATTTTTAAATTTAAATTAGTGTTAAAATGATAAACTTAGTCCTTTTAAAAATAAGGGAAAATTTATGTTAAAAAGCGTTTTGCCACTATCTTTTATCGTAGCTAGCAGATTTTTTGGGCTTTTCATAGTCTTACCAGTTCTTAGCCTCTATGCGCTAAATTTAAGCGGCGCAAATGAGTTTTTAGTGGGGCTAATAGTAGGCGTCTATGCGATCTCACAGATGATATTTCAAGTGCCTTTTGGCGCTCTTTCAGACAAGATCGGCCGCAAAAAAGCCCTAACCATCGGTCTTTTGGTCTTTGTGGCAGGCTCTATCGTCTGCGCGCTGGCAAGTGAAATTTACACGATGCTTTTTGGTAGATTTTTACAAGGTGTGGGAGCTGTGGGAGCTGTGGCAACTGCGATGATAAGCGACTTTGTGGCTGAAGAAAACCGCTCAAAAGCCATGGCGATAATGGGCGCTTTTATAGGGCTTAGCTTCACACTTTCGATGGTGCTTGGACCGCTTCTTGCCAAGGACTACGGGCTTTCAAGCCTTTTTTATCTAAGCGCCGCACTTAGCTTGCTTTGCGTCGTGCTACTCTACACCGTCGTGCCAAAAGAGATAAAAGTGAGCACAAAGGCCGAAAAGGTGCCATTTGGCAAGCTATTTTTACAAAAAGACTACATGATCATAAATTTCACCTCCTTCATGCAAAAGATGCTCACAAGCATCGCATTTTTGGTTATCCCTATCGTTTTGGTAAAAGAGTATGGCTATGAGAGCAGCGAGCTTTACAAGGTCTATACGCTTGGCGCTGTGCTTGGCTTTTTGGCTATGGGGTTAGCTGGTGCGCTGGGCGATGGCAAGGGGCTTAGCAAGGTCATCTTGATAGCCGGCACATTGCTTTTTGCCCTAACCTACGCCATTTTTGCCCTTAGCTTTACGAAATTTATCTTTGTGGTTGGCATCGCGATATTTTTTATAGGCTTTAACCTTCACGAGCCAATCATGCAATCAACCGCGACCAAATTTGTAAAATCCTCACAAAAAGGCACCGCTCTTGGCATCTTTAACTCATTTGGCTACTTTGGAAGCTTCGTTGGAGGCGCATTTGGCGGATATATCATGCACGCCTTTAACTTTAAAGTGCTTGCCATCGTCTGCGTGGTGCTTTGCGTGATCTGGCTTGTTTTGCTCTTTAGCCTAAGCGATCCAAGAATCTTTAAAAATATCTACCTAAGCCCAGAAATAAGCTTAAATTTAGAGCTTCTAAACAGCCAAAAAGGCGTGGTGGATTATTACAAAAATGAGAAAAATCAAGTGATCAAATTTGACTCTCGCCTAACAAGCGAGGCGGCTTTAAAAGAGAGCTTGAAATTTTGATCTACGAGGTCGTCATCGTTGGTGCTGGCGCTAGCGGGCTCTTTTTAGGAGCAAATTTAAAGGGTAAAAAGGTTGCCATTTTAGAGAAAAACAGCAGCGCTGGCAAAAAAATCTTAGCAAGCGGTGGTGGCAGATGCAACATCACAAACCGCTTTGTAAGCGCTAAAAACTACCTTGGCGAGCAAAAATTTATAGAGCAAATTTTAAAAATACTAAGCCCTGATCAGGTTTTGAAATTTTTTAGTGAGCTTAAATTTAGCGAGCAAAAGCAAAATCAATTTTTCTGTGATAGCGGTGCAAAGAGCGTTTTGAGCCTGCTTTTAAAAAGGCAAAATGCAGAGATTTTTTATAACAAAGAGGTTCTTGGCGCCAAAAAAGTAGATGAAATTTTTGAAATTTCAACAAGAGATGAGAAATTTAGAGCTAGAAATTTGGTCATCGCAAGTGGCGGACTAAGCTACAAAGCCCTTGGCGCAAGCGATGTTGGCTACAAGATAGCTAGCGAATTTGGACTTGAGCTCTCAACGCCTACCCCTGCCCTTGTTGGCTTTAGCGTGCAAAAAGATGAGTTTTGGTTTAAAGAGCTTAGCGGTGTTAGTCTAAGCGCGGATGTAGTGATAAATACCAAAAACGAGAGCCATAAATTTAGTGGCGATGTGCTTTTTACACATAGAGGAATAAGTGGTCCAGCGATACTAAACGCCTCACTTTTTTGGCACAAGGGTCGAATTTGCATAAATTTTTTGCCTAAATTTAGTGAGGAAAATTTAGTAAATGGCAAAAAGCAGCTTAGCTCAGTTTTACCTTTGCCAAAGAGATTTGTGCTGGAGTTTTTAATAAATTTTGGCTTAAAAGATAGAGCTTATTATGAATTTAATGATGATGAAAAAAGTATCATAAAAAGGCTTTTTGCATATCATTTTGCTCCAGCTGGGACATTTGGCTTTGAAAGGGCTGAAGTTACAAAAGGTGGTGTAAAAACTATATCTTTAGATGAAAATTTAGAGTGTAAAAGTGTAAAAGGGCTTTATTTTATAGGAGAGGTTTTAGATATCACTGGTATGCTTGGTGGATATAACTTGCATTTTGCATTTGCAAGCGCTCTAAAGGTAGCTAGCGCTTTAAAAAATAACTAATCAAATAGAAGTGAAATTTAGCTAGTGGCAGCTAAAACTGCCACTAAAATTACTATTTTTTGCTTAAGCTCGTAAGCTCACAAAGTCCCCAAAGCCCAGCTCTGACCTTATAAAATTCTTTATTAGTCTGAACTATCCGTCTTATACTAGCAAACGGGGTTTTGCTGCCCCAAGTACTCACATCAGTTTTATGATAGAGATCAAAAAGCGTTGCCATGCCACCAAGGTTAGCCAACGCTTCTACTACGCACTCTTTTTGGTTCATTTCTCACTTAGATACTCTTGTAAGCTTTTTACTTCAAGTGCTTTGCCAGTTTGAACTGTGCTTAGCGACTTAGCAGCTGCGAGTGCTGCACGGATAGTTGTGAAGTAAGGGATTTTAAATCTAAGTACATTTTGGCGGATCTTTTTGCCATCATCTACGCTTGATTTTGTATCGCTTGTGTTTATAAC
>NZ_CABPUX010000002.1:545887-606208 GCF_902460715.1 Campylobacter concisus
ATGATAGAGATCAAAAAGCGTTGCCATGCCACCAAGGTTAGCCAACGCTTCTACTACGCACTCTTTTTGGTTCATTTCTCACTTAGATACTCTTGTAAGCTTTTTACTTCAAGTGCTTTGCCAGTTTGAACTGTGCTTAGCGACTTAGCAGCTGCGAGTGCTGCACGGATAGTTGTGAAGTAAGGGATTTTAAATCTAAGTACATTTTGGCGGATCTTTTTGCCATCATCTACGCTTGATTTTGTATCGCTTGTGTTTATAACAAGTGCGATATCTATGAATTCCGGCTCCATTTCGATACCAATAAAATCTCTACCTAGTAAATTCAGTCCAAGCAAATTTATTGCATATTTTGTTAGTAAATTTATAAAAAATAACAGGCTTTAAATAATAAAACAAATGCAAATTTATTTAAAAAAGAATTAAAAATAGCGATAGATGTTTTTGATATAAAATTTTTGTATCTGAGCGAACTATTTTACAGTAAGTTATAATCAAAAATTTTTATGAATAGCATTGCGTTTAAAATAGTATAAGGCTCAAGAGCCTTAATAAATTTTAACTATCATGCCTCTTTTATAAAACCAACAGCTTCAAGTGGATTTGCAAATATACGCTCGCTAAACTGCTTTAAATCAGACACTTTGCCATATCCACACGTAAGACCAACACCAGTTATAAGAGCGGCCTTAGCAGCCTTTAGATCCATGATAGTATCGCCAACCATAAAGACATGATCTTTTTCTTTGTCTAGCCTCTTTAAAGCCAGATTTATAGGTTCTGGATCTGGCTTTGGATTAACAACATCGTCTCGTCCAACAACCGTTTTTATAAATTTCATAACGCCTAAATGCTCTAGCAAAATGATAGAAAATTTCGATGTCTTTGTTGTAACAACGCCAACATCAGCAAACGTGCTAGCTTCTTTTAAAGCATCCATAGCATATGGTAAAAGCACAGTCTCATCTAAATAGATCTTCTCGTAGCAAGCTTTATACTCTTTTACATATTCATCAATCAAATTTTTCTTGGCACCGAGTTTTTCAAACATTATTTCAAGCGGATATCCTACTAGAGATTTTAGTGCATCATGATCAGGCACTTTTTTATCGTGAGCTAAAAACGCCGCATCAAAACCTTTTAAAATAGCAGAAGTAGAGTCTATAAGTGTGCCATCTAAGTCAAAAAGTATAGTTTTTTTCATGAAATTCTCCGCAGAAATAAAAAAGGGCTCAGCCGAAGCCAAGCCCTAAAGAAGTAATTTTAAATAATAAAATTATTTATTGAAAGTAGCTTCAACACGTCTGTTTTGAGCGCGACCTTCTTTAGTTTTGTTTGTAGCGATTGGTTTAAGTTCACCGTAACCAACTGTAGAAATTTTAGCTTTTTCTACGCCGTAACCAGCAAGAACCTCAGCCACTGCTTTTGCTCTTTTTTCAGATAGTTTTTGGTTGTAAGCTTCTGCACCTACGCTATCAGTGTGACCAGCAAGTACAACTTTATAATCTGGGTGTTCACCCATAAAGTCAGCTACTTTTTTGATCTCAGCTGCATATTTTGGTCCAACTTTGTAGCTATCAAATGCGAAGTTAACATCTAGGTCTCTAAGAACGATAACTTTCTCGCATCCTCTTTCGTCAACAACTACACCAGCTGGAGTGTTAGGGCATTGATCGATATCATTTGGCACGCCATCATTGTCATCATCAAGAACTGGAGCTGGAGCTGCTGCTGGAGCTGCTGCTGGAGCTGCTGCTACAACTGGAGCTGCTTTTGAATCAAGACCTATGCCAAAGCCTAGTGAATAGAATAGGTTGTGATCAGCGTGCTCAAATTTGATAGCATCTCTTGCCTCTGCTTTAAGAGCAAATCTATCAGTTACTTGGTATCTTAAACCAAGACCATATTGACCAAAACCGCCATCTTCGTTTTTAACAAAAATAGCTGGAACATCTTCATAACCAGCACCGATTAAACCATATAGGCTAACTGGTCCAAAATCAACGATATTTTTTACAAGGTTAGCGTGGTATCTAAGAGCTCTACCCTCTCTTACAACGTTACCTGTTCTCTCTTTAAGTTTTTGAGAGTAATCAACACCAAGTTCAACTTGATCAAAGAAGAAATCTTCAAGGTTTCTAGCCGCTCTAATACCAACAAAGTTGTGGTCTTTTACACGTAGATTTCCTTCTGGATGAACACCACCGATAGTTGGAGTGATCTCATAGTTGTATGCTGCGTTAGACGCAAAAACCGCTGTTGCGGCAACCATAGCTAAAGCAATCTTTTTCATAATAGAATTCCTTTCAAATAGGGATTTTTAATGTTGACTATAATTTTACCTAAATAAAAATAAATCAACTTTAAATTATAACCAAATTCTTAATGTAAATCTGACAATTTACATAACCTAAATTTTGCAAATGCGAAAGCACTTGCAAAAAACCATTAACGTTTAGAGAATTGTGGGCTTCTTCTAGCCTTTCTTCTACCAAATTTTTTACGTTCAACAACACGAGAATCTCTAGTTAGCAAGCCTTTTGGTTTAAGAGCTGCTCTAAAATCAGCATCCATATCAGCTAAAGCACGTGAAATGCCGTGCCTTAAAGCTTCAGCCTGTGCTGAATAACCGCCACCTAAAGTTGTAGCTACTACGTCTATTAAACTCTCTTGTTTTGTTACTAAAAGTGGTTGAATAACTTTAAGCTTGATAGCCTCGTGACCGCCAAGCCAAGTGTTAAGATCCATACCATTTACTACGATTTTACCGCTTCCAGACTTTATCCAAACCTTTGCTACGGCAGTTTTTCTTTTACCAGTTGCATAAACTTTTGCCATAATTATTTTCCTTCTTTTTTAGCTATTTGTGCCGTATGAGGATGCTCACTGCCAGCATAAACTTTTAGTTTTTTTATCATCTCTCTTCCAAGTTTTGTCTTTGGAAGCATGCCACGAACAGCTAATTTAAATAGTTTTTCTGGCTTATTTGCTATCAAATCGCCAAATTTCTCGCTCTTTACGCTGCCAAAATATCCTGAGTGTCTGTGATAAAGTTTATCTTCAGCTTTGTTATTACCAGTAAATTCTACTTTAGAAGCATTTATGATGATAACATAGTCGCCACAATCTACGTTTGGCGTGAAGCATGGTTTGTTTTTGCCACGAAGTATAGTTGCTACCTCAGTTAGCAATCTACCAAAGCGCTTACCAGCTGCATCAACTACGATCCAGTCTCGCTTAACTTCGTTTGGCTTTGTTATTTTTGTCATTTTCTTACCTTTGCCAAGTTAATTTTTGAGTTGTGATTGTATTTAAAGAATGCTTTGACAAAGCTTAAATTAAGTAGCATTTAAACTTCAATATATAAAATTTTGCCTTCAAGAGCATAGAAAATGACGGCGATTATACTATGTTTTTCGTAAAATTTAGAAAGCGCATCTTTATACTCTTTTACCTGCTTTTTGTTCTCTTCTATATTTTTATCTGTCGTTTTATAATCAATCACACAAATTTCACGCTCATTAAAGCAAAAAAGATCCATCTGTTTTAGCTCATTTTTTACTTTAAACGGCTGCTCTTTATAAATTTCTTTGTCTTTTATGCACTCTATAAATTTTGGCTCACTTATAAGCATTTTTGCCCTAGAAAAGACATCTTCAAGTGCTTCAAGTGGCAAAAATTTATGAAATTTATTTAGCATCAAATTTTTAGCTTTTTCTAGTGAAATTTCATCAAATTTCTCGCTCATCTCAAGCAGATAGTGAAACGCCAGACCAAAATATATCGCACTTAAGTTTTTACCACTCGTCTTTTGCTCTTTCGCCTCTACCTCTTGCCTCTCTATCTTTAAAATTTCAGGCATTTTTTCATCTTTTTTTAGCTCTTTTTGCTCAGTTTTACTAGGCAAAATTTTGCCAAAGCTAAACTCTTTTAGGTCAAGATAGTCATTTGCTTCGCTCTTGTCGCTTCTTGTGTAAAACGAGAAAAAGCTTGGGCTATTTCCGCTTGGGACGGCTTGCTTGATGATGATGAGCGACTTTGTTGCCCTTGTGAAAGCGACGTAAATTTTATTGATATTTTCTTGCTTTTCAAGCTCTTTCATCTGCTCTAAAACGCTTGCATAGTCGCTATCAAAATTTTCTCTACCTGAAATTTTACTCTTTACGATCCATTCGCCCTTTTCGCTGTATTCGGTTATGAAATTTGAGTCATCTCCCCTGCCCTTGCCCATCATATCGCAAACTATAACGTGAGCAAACTCAAGCCCCTTTGACTTATGCACGGTCATCACTCTCACACCGTCGCTACTTTTTGGACTGATTTTAGAGCTAAAGTTTTCAAGGTTAAATATAAAATCACTTAAATTTTTATATCCCGCGCCTAGCTCAAATAGCCTCAAGATATCGACGTCTGCCATGCTTATGCCTAAATTTTTAGCTAAATAAAATAGGCTATTTGTAGCGCTCACTTCTGGCTTTATGTTTAGTTTTTTTACGTTTGCATTTACTAGCGCTTTTACATTTTTCTCATAAATTTCTTCACTAAAAAGGCAAAATTTAGCATACTCGATGATCGCCGCGACAAGTGGCGTTCTTTTTAGCTCCAAAGTGCCTTCATTGACGCTTTTTATCCCTGCGCTACTAAGCACTTCTGAGATGAGGCTAATGTCGCTATTTTTCCAGCAAAGCACGGTTATATCGCTTGCATTTACGCCAGCTTTTAAAAGCTCACTTGCTTGCGCAACGACCGCACCTGCGATATCTTCATCGCTTAACACACGCAAGTAGCCGTAGTCATCTTTTTCTACTTCAAAGTACTCGCACTCGCCACTTACCTCGTAGCTTAGCGTCTCATCTTTTTTAGCTGGCTCTTGTGGCTCAAAGCTAAGCCCATATCTATGATAAATTTCTTCAAAAACGGCGTTATTAAATTTCACCAAAGCCTTTAAACTGCGGTAGTTGCTTGGCAAATTTTCTATATCTATCTGAGTAAAATCATCTCCCAGCTTGTCAAAAAGCTCCTTTTTGCCACCTCTAAATTTATAGATGCTCTGCTTCGTGTCGCCCACGTAAAAGAAGCTTCCAAGCCCGTTTTGTCCGTATCCAGAGACGATTTCAGCGATGAGCGGCAAGATGATCTCATACTGGATCACGTTTGTATCTTGAAACTCATCAACTAAGAGGTGATTTATCCTGCCATCAAGCCTAAAATAAAGCGCCTCTTTATCCAAATTTTGCACCAAAAGCTTAAAAACCAGCTTGTTTATATCAGCAAAACTTAGCGCATTTATCTCTTTGTTTAGCTCTAAATTTGAAGCCTTATAAAGCTTTAATAGCTTGCTAAAGCCACTTAGCCTATACCTTTCGACCTCTAAAATGTAGTTTTTCGCTGCCTCTTTTAGCTCGAAAAAGAGCCTATCAAGCTCTGGGGTGTAAATTTTGTTAAAAGTGCGGTAGTCTAGGCTTTCTCTAGCAAAAACCTTACTCTTAAATAGCTCAAATAAATTCTGCTCGCCAAATGTCTTTTTAGCCACATCACTAGCGCCATTTTGCAAGGCTATATACTCATTTATCGCCCTTTGCGCCGCCCTTACTTTGCTATCATCTGGATAGCTTGCACCACTATCTTTTAGCTCGCCGCCAAAGCTCTCATAAAATTTCGCCAAAGTCTGCGAAAAGCTGGCCTCTTTTTGGCTTGAAATGATCATCATTAAGGCTAGCTCACTAAGAAGCTTTTTATCTTTGCTCACCTCTTTTACAAATTTTTTCCACGCCAGATCTTGCAGGCTATCTTGCACGCTGTAATCAGGACTAATGCCTAAATTTTGGCTAAATTTCTTCAAAATCCCAGAGAAAAACGCATCAAATGTATAAATTTTTAGCTCACTTTGCAAAAAGACGCTAAGCCTCTCATCTCGCCTTTTTATTGCCTCATCTTGGTTTATACCAAGCTCCGCGCACACCGCTTCAAGCTCGCCTTTTTTGTTCTGCAAGTCCAAAAAAGTAGCGATTATGCGCTCTTTCATCTCGTTTGCTGCCTTTTTTGTAAAAGTTAGAGCGACGATCTCGTTTATATTTTCGCCTCGAAGCACCAAAGCGATGTAGCGAACGCTCAGCGCAAAGGTCTTACCGCTTCCAGCGCTTGCTTTTAGGGCTAAAAAATTTTTCATAACTCTCTCCTACAAAGTGTGACGTATTCGCAAAATGCGCAAGCTCCGCTCTTTCTTTCAAAATTTATCTTGGTTTTGTTTATGCCTTTTAGCTTTTCTATCTCGCCGTTTAGATCCTCTACGCTTTTTTTCGAGCTAACTAAGCTAGGCTCGTTTTTTAGGGCATAGTAAGCACTTCGCACCTCTCCGCCGTAAAGCGCCTCGTAAAAGGCAAGCTGGAGCGAATTTACATTTGCCTCGCTCGTTTTATAATCAAGTATAAGCACGTCGCCGCTTGCGTCCGCATCGATCCTATCGATAAATCCCTTTATCTGCACGCCGCAAAACTCGCTTTGCACCTCTTTTTCGCACTCAAGCACCCTAAAACCAGCCCTTAAACGCTCGTTTTCATAAATTTCATACTCTTTAAATTTATGCGTCCAAATTTCAAACTCAAGTGGCGTAAGATTTTGCTTTGTTAGCATCTCTTTAAAAACGGCTAGATCAAAAGTGTTATTTTGCTTATAAAATTCGCTCGTGTAATACTCAAAAAGTGCGCTATGAACGCTATTTCCTTGTTTTGTGCCAAGCTCTTTTGCTACGCCTTTTGCAGGCTTTATGCCAGCTATCTTTGTGTAGTAGTATTTTCTTGGGCAGGTTAGAAATAAATTTAGCGTCGAAAACGAGAGTGGGTTTGTGAAAAAATCATGCTCTAAAATAACCTCATCATCCTTTAAATTTAAGCTCGCCTCTCCCTTTAAAAATAGCTTCAAATAGGCATCATCGCTAAATTTCTCATCTTTTATCGTTTTGAAATTTTTTAAAAATCTTGAAGGTATGCTCTCTTCATTTACACAGCAGCTTATCGCCACTTTTTTGGCGTTATTTATGAGGCTTTCGTAGTAAAATCTCTGCAAATTTTCACGCTCCACATAGCTTATAAGCCCCGCTTTTTGCCTCACTTTTGAGTTTAAAAACATCTCATTTGCGCTTCTTGCGGGGATGAAGTTGTCGTTAAAATCAACTATGATAACGCCATCAAATTTCATCCCGCGGCTCTCTAACATACCCATGACACTGATCTTTCCGCCGCCCACGTCATCGATGCTTAGACGCGAGATATTTAGCAAGAAAATTTCACATAGCTGCTTTAAGCTAAAGCTAAAATACCTGCATAAATTCTCCATCCTAAAAAGCTCAAGTGCGAGCTTCTCTTCGCATCTTGGCTCATTTTCAAGCGCCAAAAGCTCATCTATTAGCTCTTTAAATTTAGCAAATTCACACAGCTCAAAATAGCTAGTCCTAAATTTCTCAAAAAGCTGCTCACTCACACCAAATTCGCTCAAAATAAAGCCGAGCTCCTCGTAGCTCCCAAGCTTGCTTTGATCAAAAACTGGACTTGCTTCTTCGTTGATCGCTCTTGTGATGTAGTAAAGCGCTTCATAAAATTTTGTATTTTTAAAGCTCTCGCCCATAGCGTAGTTAAAAATTTTAGCGCTATCATGAAGCCTTAAAATCTCGCTAAAGCCCTCATCTGGCAAGATGACTGCGATGTTTTCAGGCTTTATGCCATCAAGCACAAACTCGCTCGCCTTTGCCATAGCGTAAGCGCACTGCAAGCTTCTTGTGGCAAATTCTCTTACTAAAACTGGCTCAAATTTTGTGATATTTTCTAGGCAGGTTAGCTCGTTTATATTTAAATTTAGCTCATATTTTTTATAGTTTTCAAACTCGCTAATGGCTGAAATTTGTCTTATCTTTTCGATAAGTTTTTTATTAAAAACGCTAGTTTGAAAGATGATCTTTAGCGTGCATAAATTTGCTATTTTTTCTAAAACTTCCCACTCAAACTCGCTTAAAATTCCATCAATATGCAGTGAAATTTCACTAAAACTTCTTATGTAAGCTTCATTGATGGAGTAAATTTTTGGCAAGGTTATATCATCATAAAGATCTTCTTTATCAAGCAAGCTCTCATACTCTTTTAAAACCGCCTCAAGTATGCTTAGATGCTCCTCAAAATCAGCGTAAATGTCGTTAAATTTTATCTCTTCAATACTCTTTTTGCTGATAGCAAGCTCTTTAAAAAACGAAAAAAGATAGTCGTTGTTTTTCAAAAACTCAAAAAACTCAGTTGGGATTTTTAGCACCGAATTTGCCTCTTTGACGCTGGCACAGGCTCTGTTCATAAGCACCAAAGCGTAGGTGCTATCGCACTCAAAGCGGCCATTTACAAAAACAGCTTTTTTATAAAACTCTGCGATGCTTAGGCTTTTTGGGATTAGCTCGTCATTAAAACCAGCATTAAATTCCCTGATCTTACGCGAGTTTGTAAAGACGAAAAGTTGATTTAGATTGCGCATTTTACTCTCTTAAATTTTTAAAAAATGATAGCCAAAAGCTGATAAAAGAGCGCTTTTTCTCACTTAAGGCAAGCTTTGAAAATTTTTCTAAATTCTTTAAAAATTTAAGCCTTAAAGCGCTGAGGGCTACAATCTAAAAAAGGAGCAAAAATGCATAAAGAGTTAAACAGATCTGGCTTTTACTACGGCTTTCCTGTCCTGCTTGCCACTACAAAAGATCAAAAAGGGCGAGATGATACCGAGCACCCCCAGCGGCACGCGAATGCGGCTGATTTGCATGCCGTTTGGATGGCTCCAGCCGCCTAAATTTTCGCCTACGACCTCGGCAAAGCCCGCCACCTCGCGCACGCCCTTTGCCATAGCCTCGATGCGGGCATCCGTTAGTCGCAAACGATCAAGCAACGCCAAGCTAAGGCCCGATTTCTCGCCGTTTGCAAGGTCTTTGGCGTTTGCCGCTTTTATAGCCTCTTTTTGCGCTAGCAGCTCGTCCGCCACGGCGTTTAAAATTTCAAATTTAGCCCTGCTATCAAGTCTCAAAAGCTCGCCGCAAGCAGCCTTTGCACGCTTACATATATCTAAAATTTCATTCATTTTCGCTCATTAATCTATAAAAACCGTGCGCAAACGTCCCGCTCCCGCAAGCGCGGCACGGCAAATTTTAGAGATGCGTCTACTAAATTTACCTTTAAATTTGAACTGATTATAGCCAAATTCGCCCGAATTTTATGCGAGCGTAAAAATACGCTATAATCGCCAAAGTTTATAAAAAGGAAGCAAAATGGGCGGAATAAAAGAGTTTTTAAAACACGAAGCCAGCGGCGGGATTTTGCTGATGATCGCTACGGTCGCGGCGCTACTGTGTCAAAACACGTTTTTGAGCGATTTTTACAACGAATTTTTAAAGACCAAATTTACCGTAAGCTTCGGCGAATACGGGCTAAGCAAACCCCTGATCTTGTGGGTGAACGACGGATTGATGGCGGTATTTTTCTTTCTCATCGGACTTGAGCTAAAGCGCGAGGTGCTGGAGGGCGAGCTAAAAAATCCGTCGCAAATCGCGCTGCCCGCCATCGGCGCGGTAGGCGGCCTGATAGTACCCGCGGTTATCTTCTATCTTTTTACGAAGCACGACTCCTTTGCGCTTGGCGGCTGGGCGATACCGACGGCGACGGATATCGCGTTTGCTCTGGGGATTTTGAGCCTACTCGGGCCTCGCGTACCGACCAGTTTAAAAATTTTCCTCATGACGCTGGCGATCGTCGACGACCTTTGCGCGATCGTGATTATCGCGCTATTTTACACGAGCGAGCTTAGCGTCCAAATGCTTGCGGTCGCGAGCGTTTGCCTAGCCGCGCTTTTTGCGCTAAACAGACTCGGCGTAAAGAGCAAGGCGGCGTATCTGATCGTAGGCGCGGTGATGTGGGTAGCAGTGCTAAAATCAGGCGTTCACGCCACGCTTGCGGGCGTCGTGGCGGCCTTTTTCATACCGCTTAGCTTTAAAGACGAGCCGGGTAAATCTATGCTAAAAAGCATCGAGCACGACCTGCACGGCTGGGTGGCGTTTGGCGTGCTGCCGATATTTGCCTTCGCAAACGCAGGCATCTCACTGCGAGGCGTCGGACTGGACGAGATTTTGTCTCCGGTCGCGCTAGGCACGGCGCTGGGGCTTTTCGTCGGCAAGCAAGTCGGGGTATTTTCTTTTAGCTTTTTAGCGATCAAATTTAAGCTAGCCAAGCTGCCAGAAGGGTCAAATTTCATTCAGCTTTACGGCATCGCGGTACTTTGCGGCGTAGGATTTACGATGAGCCTTTTCATTAACGGCTTAGCCTACAACGACACGGACGCCTTTGCCTACACCGACAAGCTTGCTATCTTGCTAGGTTCGGTAGTTTCAGGTACCGCGGGGTTTATATTGCTTAAATTTAGCACCAAAAACTAAAGCGCGCGCATAAAAGAGTGCAAGATACAGATAGAAACGATCGTAGAAAAGTGCGAGATAAAAGAGTGGTTTTGCATCGTTACTTGCAGGATAGTTGGCATCTTTGTGGATGAAAATTTGTTAAAAGATGAAAAGCTAGATACTAAAAAATACTCGCCTCTAATCTATAAATTTAAAGAGTATGTTACAACTGGCAAGCGTTTGGGCTTAAATTTTGGCTTTAGAGAGGTTTGAGCTGGAGTTTTGGCTGGCTAGAAAGTAAAAATTTAAATTTGATTTTGACCTTGGCTAAAAACTTTTAGATGCAAATTTAACTTACTTTGTGGCGTTAAAATCAAATTTATAATATCTCGTATCTTGCTTGTCGCTTAGCCTTAAAAGTAGCTGCCACCTGCCCTCTTTTAGGCCAACACTCTCACTTATAAGGTCATTTTCTTGCCATGAGGCGCTTAATGTTTTGTTATCTTTATTTGTCTGCGGGCGAGTTAGTAAAATTTCATAGCTAAGGCTTGAAATTTCGCCATTTTTTGGCGTTAGAAGAAATTTAAACTTACCCTGCAAGCCTTTAAATTCTGGCTCAAATTTAAGGCCAAATTTCTCATCAAATCTCGCCTCACTCTCTTTTATAAATGTGATGTTTTCATCGACGCTTTGATGACTTTGCATATAAGCGCTATCCATCTCGACTGGGTTGTTGATCGCAACAACGATGGTTGCGGCACAAGCCAAGATGATAGCGACTATGCTAAGCACGATGCCATAAGGCCAAAAGCTCTTTTTAGCCATTTTTTACCTTTTTATAAAAGATGATGAGAACGAAAAATGCGATCAAGCCGTAGATGAAAATTCGCAAGAAATTTAAGGTCGTTTTGTTTGAGCTGCCAATACCGCTTTCTAGCTTTAAATTTAAGCTCTCAGCGATCTGCTCGGCGATATCAGCGTAGCCGTTTAAGATAGCGGCGTTATATACATCTTTGCCATTTTTTGAGACCAAAATGGGGATAACGGTGCCTGATTCTGGATTTACACTTAGAATTTGCTCCTTGTTAAAAAGCTTTGAAGTGTTTGTATCGCTAAAAATTTCAACCTTTTGCTTGTCTTTTATGAGCGCTAAAAAGACAAAAGGCGAGCTTAAATTTTGCTCATTAAAAAGCGCGTCCAGCTCGCCATCTTTATACACACCAACTACTAAATTTATGTTGCTTTTTTGATAAAGCTCGCTGCCGATCTCATTTAGTTTTTGGCTCACTTTTTGGCTTAAAATTCCATCATCATTGATAACGAAATTTGCACCCCAAGCCAAATTTTGCCATAGCAAAATGATAAAAATGAGTGCAAATTTCTTCAAATTTAACCTACAAATAGGTGATTTGGCGTAAGTACTGACCAAGCACAAATGGCGCCTGCGACGACTATTAGCAGGATAATGGCTTTTTCTATTATGCCTAGCATCGCTACTCCTTTACAATGACGTGTTTAGCGTTATCTACGCTCTTCATCTCGATGCTAGCTGCATCTTTTAGTGAGTAAGGTTTGGTTGCGACCTCTTTTTGCAAGCCGATGCCAACGTATGTAAGCACCGCTAGGATAGAGAGCAAAAGCACCACCGCTATTAAAAACCCGCTAATGCCATTTAAGGCAAAGATGTTTCTATTTTTATTTTCCATTATTCGCCCTTTGATAGCGATATGACGTACTCGCCAACTGCGCTTTGCTGTATCTCGTTTAGCCTGCCATCATTAAATTTAGGCATAGTGCCGATCGCTCCTTTTTTGCCGCGATTTAGCACATCAGCCACAAAGCTAGCCGAGCCATATTTGCTAAGATCGACCGACATGCCATCCATACCCTTGCCATCTTCGCCGTGACATGCTGCACATGCAGCGTAAAGCTCTTTGCCAGTTGCTACTAAATTTTCATTTTTTGTGCTTTTTATCGCACTTATCTCTTTAGCTACGTATGCTGCGATCGCCTTTGCGCCATCAGCGTCAGCTAAGCCTGCTGGCATCTCGCCCATAGGGTAATCAAGCCCTTTTGAGCCATTTAGTATGGTCTCAACTATGCCTTTTTCACTACCCCAAATTTGTAAATTTGCAGCCTTGCCACCTATGCCATCGCCTGTGATGCCGTGACATGCTGAGCACTGCACAAGATATATGCTCTCGCCCATAGCGTGAAGCGTCTCTTTGCTTGGATTTGCATACTCTTTTTCAAATTTGGCGTTTGCCTCTTTAACCTCTTTGTTATACTCGCCGATTTGTGAGTAAGAATTTAGTGGGTAGCCCAGCAAATAGTACCAGATCGCCCAAATTAGCGCTAGTAAAAAGACGACCGCCCAGCCAAGTGGGACAGGGTTTTTGTATTCTCCTATGCCGTCCCAGTTGTGCTCGCTAAGCTCAACACTCTCATCTTTTTTAACCTTCATCTGCCCCACGTACCTACCAGCTACAACGATGGTAAGCACGATGATTAGAGCCGCTCCTATAAGAGCTAGTAAATTTACATTATCTTCTAAATTTAGCCATTGCATACGCTCTCCTTTGTAGCCTTACGCTCTAAAATTTCGTCACTGATCTCATCGTTAAGCGCTAGTTTTGAGTACTTCTCATAGTTTCTTCTGCCAGTTTTTTCGCTCTTATAAAGATGAAAAAAGTAGGCATACAAAGTGATCGCCAAAAATGCTGTCAAGAAAAAATAGCCATAAGCTTGAAACTCTCTAATGTTCTCCATCTTACACTCCTACTTTAGGCTATTTAGATAGGCAATCAGTGCTACGATCTGGCGAATTTCACCTTTTTCAAATGCACTTTTTACCTGCTCATCTTTCATATTTTCAACGATAGCTGCAGCCTCAGCCTTGACATTAGCATTTGTCTGCTCTAGCGTGCCAAGTGCTGGCATATCTTTTTCGTCATAAGGCGTGTTAAAGACCTTTTTAACCGTTAGCGCTTCAGCGTAAGCAGTCTCTATGTCAGCATTTTTCTTAAATAAAAATGGATATGCTGGCATGATCGAGCCTGACACTACTGAGGCTGGATTTAGCATGTGATTTTCATGCCAGTCAGTCGTTCTATAGTTGCCAACACGCATAAGGTCAGGTCCCGTTCTTTTTGAGCCCCAAAGATGCGGACGATCATAGGCAAATTCGCCACTTAGTGAATACATGCCGTATCTATCAGTCTCAGCCTTAAACGGGCGGATCATTTGAGAGTGACAAGTGTTGCAGCCATTTTGCATATAGATGTTTTTGCCAGCTAGCTCCAAAACGGTGTAAGGCTTTGTACCCTCAAGTGGTCTAGCTCTGTTTGCAAAGTCTGGTAAAATTTCAACTATACCAGCGTAAGCGATAACTATAAAGACGCAAACTGCAAAAAAGAATGGATTTTTTTCTAACCAAGCAAACATCACATCACCTCCGCGCTAGCTTTTGCCCCGCCGCCCATAGGCGAAGCGCTTTTTGGCTCTGCTAAGATAGCTTTAGCAGAAGTTGATTTATAGATGTTATAAGCAAACATCAAGAAGCCAACTAGATAAAGAAGTCCGCCAATAGCTCTTATATAGTAGTATGGGATAAGCACAACTACCGTGTCTATAAACGAGTAGAGTAAATTTCCGTAGCTATCAGTCGCTCTCCACATCATACCTTGTGTGATACCAGCGATCCACATAGAGGCAAAGTATAAGACAATACCTGTTGTTTGTATCCAAAACTGAGCTTCCATTAACGATTTTGAGTAAATTTCACGCTTAAACACACGCGGCGTCATGTGATAAAGTGCCGCCATGATCATAAAGCCAACCCAGCCAAGAGCGCCGTCGTGAACGTGTCCTGGTACCCAGTCAGTAAAGTGCGCTAGGGCATTTACAGACTTGATAGAAAGTATCGGACCTTCAAGTGTTGAGAACATATAAAATGTCGAAGCTAGAACCATAAATTTAATAAGCGGACTCTCTCTAAGCTGCGCCCATTCGCCCTTCATCGTAAGAAGGATATTTATGGCTGAGCCCCATGAAGGTAGGATCAAAACGATAGAAAAGACTGAGCCCATAGTCTGCATCCAATCAGGCGTAGCAGAGTAAATGAGGTGGTGTCCGCCAGCCCAAAGATAGATGAACATCAGACCCCAAAATGAAAATAGCGATAGTTTATATGAAAATATCGGCTGACCGCTCTCTTTTGGTAAGAAATAATAAATTTGAGCGATGATAGCCACTGTAAAGACGAATGCAACTGCGTTGTGACCATACCACCACTGAACCAAAGCGTCGTTTGAGCCAGCATACATAGAGACAGAGTGTAGCCATGAGCCATATCCGCTAACAAGTCTTGTTGGAACTTCCATATTGTTAAATAGATACAGCATCGCAACGCCAAGAAATGTAGCGATGTAGTACCAAACTGAGATGTAAAGTGTCTTTTCGCGGCGGATACCGATGAGGCCAAATATACTAACGCCCCAAAGCACCCAAACAACAACCACTGCGATATCTAGTGGCCACTCAAGCTCAGCGTACTCCTTAGCTGTGCTCTCGCCCATAAAAAGCGTAACAACAGCCAAAACCATAACAAGCATATATAGCCAAAAGTGAAGCTTGCCGATAAACATCAAAAATGGCGACTCGCTCATCGAGACCTTTAAAACACGCTGTCCGATGTAGTACCAAGTGGCAAAGATGCCTGAGAGCATGAAGCCAAAAATGATGCCATTAGTATGAAGAGGACGCAACCTCCCAAACGCCGAATATTCGCCGGCTATGTAGTTAAGCTCTGGACAGGCCATTTGAAAAGCTATAACTACGCCAACAACCATGCCTATGATACCAAAGAGTATCGTGGCAAACATGAATAGCTTTGCTACACTATAATCATAGTGTAGTAGCTGAGATGGTCGCATAAAATATCCTCCTAGTTAAATTTATATTAATGATTTGTTATTTTAGAGTATAAGGACTATAAAAAAACTTAATTAATATAAATTCTCATTAACTAAGAAAGTCTTCTGTCTATTTTGTAACCAAGTCCTGGGACATTTTTTATAAAATTGTTGCCAACTTTGTCTCTAACACGCTTAACAAAGGTTCTGATAGCTGCTTCTGTAACGCTCTCGCCAACCCAAACGACGCTTTTGATCTCATCATGAAGCACAAGCGTACCAAGTCTTTTTATCAAAAGTGAGATAAATGCGAGCTCTTTTTTAGTAAGTGAAATTTCAACACCGTCTCTGATAAGTACGCGCTTGATCTTATTAAAGCTATATCCGTTTGCAACTTGGATAATATTTGCAGTTTCTATCTTGCTTTTTGCGACATTTTCTATCGTTTTTAAAAGATCATCTGCCATGATAGGTTTTATGAGATACTTATCAACGCCAACATCGATAGCCTTTAATAAAGTCTCTTTTTCGCTATGCGCACTTAGGACGATGACAGGTGTGTCTTTAGAAATTTCCTTGATATATCTTGTCATATCAAGTCCATCACTAATTGGCATAAATACATCTGTAATTACCATATTTGGGTTGTATTTTTTAAATTTTTTCAAACCTTCATCGCCATTTTGAGCAGTAAAAACTTTCTCAAAATTGTCACTCAGCACATCGTGCATGATCTTTTTGCTGTCGCTATCGTCTTCAACAAGCAAAACCGTTAGGTTCTTTAAAATTTTATTCATCTATCTCTCCTTTGTGTGGTAACTTTATTAAGAAACAGGCACCATTATCGCTGTTGCCCGCTGTTATTTCTGCGTTAAATTGATCGATTATTTGCTTTGACATATAAAGTCCTAAGCCAGTGCCTTTGGCATCTTCTTTGGTAGTAAAATATGGCTTAAATATCTCATCTATCACATTTTTATCTATGCCACCACCGTTATCTTCTACGCTTAAGTAAGCAAATTTTTCATCGCTATCAATCTTTATTTTTATATTTTTATCTTCTATCTTTTTTAAATTTAGTGCGTCTTTTGCGTTATTTAGTAAATTTATGATGACTTGCATGAGCCTATTTTTGTGACCATAAATTTTTGAGTCCCCTAGCACCTCAAGCTCTATATGAATGCCCTCTTTTTTCATCACGCCTTTTACGATCTGTATAGATGCTCTAGCTGCGTCTGCTAGGCTAAATTCTTGCGAAAGTGTGTTTGGATTTAAAAACGAGCTAAACTCATCAGTAGTTTCTGACATATATTTGATGATCTGCATAGCCCTCTCATAAGAGCCGATAAATTCGTTATCTTCGCTGCGTGCTAGCTTTTTCATCTTATATAAAACTAAGCTTAGCTCATTTAGCGGCTGCTTCCACTGGTGAGTTATATTTGCCATCATCTCGCCCATCATCGCAAGCTTAGCAAGCCTCATACCCTCGCTACTTGATAGAAAATTTTCATCTAAATTTAAACTAGGCATTTGCTCTATATCCTAAAAATGATAGATAAAGTCCGTTTAAGATCATTATGCAAGCTGAGAGCTTAAACATGATCTCTTTAAATTTCTCTCTTAGTAAGCCAAAAACAAAGCTAGCTAGCAACATCGCTGGTAAGGTGCAAAGCCCAAAGATAAGCATTATCAGGGATGCGTCAGCCACATTTGCGCTTAAAACTCCAAGCGCTAAGAAATAATAGACCACACCACAAGGCAAAAGCCCATTTAAAGAGCCAAGCAGTAAAAAATTTGCCAAATTTCTCTTTTGCACGCTTGTTTTTGCCATTTTTACTATAAATTTAAGTGCTTTTTCGCTCTCTACAAATTTTAAAAGCTCACCCCTAAAAAGCAGTGCGATGCCAATAAATGCGATCACTAAGCCAACTATGAAAAATATCACGCCTCTTGCTTGCAAGCCAAAACTAATGGCTGCTCCAAAAGCGCCAAACAAAGCTCCCAAAGCCACATAAGCAAAAATTCTAGCTAGGTTATAAAGCGCGCTTAGCATTAAAATTTCACTCTTACTTTTGCCTTTAAAAAATAGAGCTTGCAAGCTCAAAAATCCGCTACACATGCCGATACAATGACTAAAGCTGCTCAAAATCGCAACTGAGATAATCATGTAAAGGCTTATGTTTTGCATATTATAAAATTTCTAAAAACTGCTTAAATATATATTTGCTCTCGTTAGGGCCGCTGCTTGCTTCTGGGTGGTGCTGGACTGAAAAGATCGGATAGTCCTTGTATCTTACGCCCTCGATCGTGTTGTCAAACAAATTTCTATGTGTCACAACCGCTACTTCAGCGATGCTCTCTGGCACGTTGTAGTTGTGATTTTGCGTTGTTATCTCGATCGCTTTTGTCTCTAAATTTAAGACTGGATGGTTTGCTCCGTGCTGACCAAATTTAAGTTTATATGTCTCGTATCCAAAGGCATTTGAAAGCAGCTGATGTCCAAGGCAGATGCCAAATATAGGGATCCTAGCCTCTATCATCTTTTTTATCTCAGCGATTTCAGCCTTTAAATTCTTTGGCTCGCCTGGACCATTTGATAAAAATACCCCGTTTATCTCGCCATTTTTAAATTTATCTATCAAAACTTCAGCCTTAGTATCGTGTGGCACGACGATGACCTCAAGACCAGTTTCGCATAGCTCATTTAGGATATTTCTCTTTACGCCAAAGTCAAAAACAGCTATCTTTTTGCCGATACTTTTTAGCGGCTTATATGACTTTAAATTTCTATCCCAAGCGCCTTTTTTATGCTCATACTCGTCCATTGCGCTGACTGTTTTTACGTAGTTTATATTTTCTATGCGCCCGCTGCTTTCAAGCCTGCGTTTTAGCTCATCTTTGTCGCTTATCTGCGTTGAGATATAAGCCATCAAAGCGCCTTCATCACGTAGCATCTTTGTCAAATATCTAGTATCAACGTCATAAACGCCAAATTTGCCCTGCTCTTCGAAAAATTTACCCAAAGACTTTTGCGAGCGGTAGTTTGACGGGGTTTCGTTGTAGCTTCTCATTATGACGCCACTTGCATGAATTCTAAGGCTCTCCATATCATCTTCGTTTATGCCAACGATGCCGATCTCTGGCATAGTAAAGACGATAAACTGACCAGCATAGCTTGGATCGCTCATGATCTCTTCATAGCCAGTCATAGAGGTATTAAAAACGAGCTCGCCTGCGCACTCGCCGTGAGCTCCAAAGGCTTTTGCCTCTAAAAAAACGCCGTTTTCAATGTAAATATAAGCTTTCATTAAAGCATTCCTCTTTTTTTAAGCTCATCTTGATACAAACGCTCAAAAATCAGGTCGTATTCGTCAGTTCCAGGGATAAGTTTGCGTTTGTAGTTTTGCATCATCTCATAGACGCTATCTTCTATCTTCTCATAACTTTTTAGATACTCATCTATCGAGCTATAAATGACATTTTTCACGCGGTTTTCTGATACGTTATACTCAACTAAATCGCTCTTCCAGATAGCTTCAAGTATCTTGTGAGCGACATTGCTAAATCTATCTTCATGAGTTAAAATGACGTCAAATTCGCCAGCAAGTTTCTTTTTAACGAGCCAAAACATATTTTTGCGGTCGATTTGCATAGTTTGCATCTCGTCCTCGTTTTTCTCTAAAAGCTCATTTACTCGCTCGTCCAGCGCTCTTTCTTTTTGAACATCAGTAGTTAAAATTTCACTTGCTTTTGCTACGATTGGCTCGATACCTTTGTTTAACTTTACAAAACCACAGTTTAAAAGATCTATTGCTATTTTATGTGAGACATAAGGTACGTGTGGAAGTTTTATACGCATTTTAAACCTTTAAATTTTTATGCCATTGTAACTAAATAAAGGTAAAACTTTACTTTGAAATTTTAACGACTTTATCATTGTCACTTCTTAGAAAATAAATTTCTCTTCGTCCGTCATAAAGGACTTTGCCGCTTGTTTTTTGCTCGCTTTGTAAATTTGAAGATAGATCCATCTCAAGTGGCTTACTCATAAAATAAGCCTCGCCCAAGCTTCGTCCAAGATCAGGATACCAACTGAGTGCGCAAAGCACAAGCAAGAGCAGATAAAAGGCTCTAAAAATTTTTCTAAATGGCGCGTAAAAGAAACAATATCCAAATATAAAAAACACAGGTAAAAGCCACAAAAAAGGCACGTTATCCACAAAAATCACATTGAAATACTCGTTTATGCCGTAGTGTGAAAAGTAGTTGTTGTAAATTCCAACAAATAGCGTAAAAATAGGAGCAAGAACAAATATAATGCCAGTAAAAAATGCATTGAAAATTTTCATAAGCTCTCCTTTTTTCGTGGGATTATATTAAATTTTAGCTTTATTATTGCTCTAAATTTATTAACTAAGATATTTTAAACTCCAAAATGTCACAAATTTTCAAAAACAAGAGAGTTAAAACGATAAATTTTAAATTAGTGTGACATTTTTTAGATGAAAAATAAGAGATTTTTTTGAAACTTTTAAGGTAAAAAAGAGAAATTTGTAATTTAGCCTTTGCCATAAAAGCAAAGACTAAAAGGGAGTTTATTAAGCTTTTTTCTTCATATCAAATTTATTAGCCATGAAGCCAACAAGACCAACAAAGAAAAGACCACCGCAGATGTTACCAAGTGTAACTGGAAGCAAGTTTTTGCTTAAGAAATTTGTCCAGTTGATGACATCTAGTTTATCAGCTGTAGTGTGAAGTAAAGCTGCTGCAGCGTTGATGTCGCCACCGCTTGCTGCTATGTAGTGAGCTTTAGAGATGATAGCTTCAGTGATGATGAACATATTTGCAACGCAGTGTTCCATTGAGCAAGCAACGAATGCGCCGATCATCCACATAATGGCAAAGAATTTACCAGATAGGTTGCTCTCGCTTGTCGCAGTCCAGATAGACATACAAACAAAGACGTTACAAAAGATACCACGAAGAAATAGCTCATGAAATGGTGCTGTGATCTTGCCAATAGCTGCTGGCACGAAGTGTTGCAAGATGTAGCCGTCATACTTTAGTGGCAAACCAGAGTAGTAATACATATAAGCGATCAATGCACCGCCAACGAAGTTAAATATCCAAACAATTACCCAGTAGCTTATGGTTTTGCCAAGTGGCAATTTGCCCTCATACGCACTAACGCCGCTTAAAACAGAGCTAGTAAATAGGTGACCGCCATAAAATACAACCATCATGAGGCCGCAGCTAAATGTGATACCACCGATGAAGTTTGAAAGACCGATAGACTGTTTTTCAGCCATACCAACTGTTGAGTGAGCCCAGAAGATATCACCCATCGCAATAGCAGCACCAGCCATGATAGCAAGAAATATAATGCTTACAAGTGGCGTATGGGCTTTATGCTCCATTGAATTTGAGACCGCTTGAGCGGTTTCTGCCGGATTTAACATCACGTCTCCTTTTTATTTAACCTTCTTTGATCTATAAGAAATAAAAGCAAAGAAGTAGTGCCAAAGATAGACTTTTTTAGCGTCAAAATTTAATGTCTAAAGCTTATTTTTACACTAAATTTCAAATCCAAAACGATCAAATTTATCTTTAGCAAACCCCAGATTTAATTTAGCACTTGCTAAATTTAACCAACTAAATTTTTATCAATCTCTACAATTCTTAAAAAGGCTTTTCTAGCACTTTTTTTAGCCTGCTCGCTTAGACCCTCTTCAAAATCAAGGACATTTTCAAGCAAGACACTAATGCCAAGAAAAAGCGTCTTTGGGCAAATTTTTCGCAAATAGCTTAAAAGCACTGGCGTTGGGAGGTTGTGGGTTGAGTAGATGTAGTCTCTATCGTCACTTAGATCAAAAAACTCTATCTTATCCTCATCAAAGCCGCTCATCGCATCGACTACTATCAAAATGTCAGGTGCAAATTCTCTAATAGCTGAAAATTCGTTCTCAGGCACATCTTGCCCAAAAAAGACCTTCCACTCTTTTAGCTCCTGCTCTACGATGCGGCCGACTTCATTGCCAACATCATCGTCGCCACGCATAGGATTACCGATGCAAAGGATGGCCTTTTTCATCAAAAGTCCTTCCTAAGCACGATATATCCCTCTTTTAAATTTGCCAAAATTTCTTTAAGCTTACACTCACAAAGCTGTGGCAAGAGTCTAGCGATATGCTCAGCAAAAATTTCAACTTCAAAATACTTGCTTAAATTTCCGATCTTAAATTTCACATATTCGCCTGAGTTTTTGATCATCTCGTCAAATTCCTCATCGCTTAGCTCCAAGATCTTCTCGCTAAAATCAATCGTGCCAACGCCGTGCCCCACGCAAGTGGAGAAAACTTTTATCTCCTTTAGCTCGCGTGGAAGCTTCTCGTTGTCGTCCATATGCCTTTTTGTAAGCTTATAAACTTGTATCATCTTTTACTCCAAACCTCACTATCAACATCAATCGCAAAATTTTTACCAGCTTTTGCGTATTTTAGATAGACATCGTTGTGTAAAAGTGCCATACACTCAGCATATCTAGGATCATCTTCTTTTTTGATAGCTGCTATAACCGCTTCACGTGCAAGCTCTGGGTTGTGGATATCACTTGAGGCTTTGATAGCGTCCATATATTTTTCAAATAGTGTTCTACCAAAGATATAACTCATCAGCCTTTTACTTTCAGCATGCAAGTCACGTTCAAACAAGATATCGCCCATTACTGACTTTTTAACTGGAGGAGGCGTAGTGCTGTCATTTTCATAGCTTTTTTTGTGCAATTTTTGATCGATGATGCCAAGAGCCATACCAAGACCATAAATAACACTTGCTGGGTGTGGAGGGCAGCCTGGGATATAGACATCAACTGGGATTATCTTATCTATACCGCCCCAAACGCTGTAAGCGTCGTGGAAAATTCCGCCAGTACTTCCACAAGCACCAAAAGCAACTACGATCTTAGGATCTGGAGCTGCTTCATAAGCACGAAGTAGTGGGTAGTACATCTGTCTTGTGACTGGTCCTGAGCAAAGCAAGATATCAGCGTGTCTTGGGTTTGCTACAAGCTTAAAGCCAAAGCGCTCTGGATCCCACATCGGAGTGATAGCAGCGAAAATTTCGATCTCACAACCGTTGCAGCTTCCGCAGTCGATCCTATAAACGCTAAAGCTTCTTTTGATATTTTTTAAATGCTCTAGCTTTGCAGTTAGGTCATTTGCTGTTTTTATGTCCTCTGGGACTTGATATAGACTCATTTTATAGCCTCCTCAACGCCTTTTGTTAGCCTTTCAGCAGATTGGTTTTTCTTGCACTCTGGGCAGATAAAAAGGTACTCTTTTGCCTCTTCAAGTCTGCCTGGGAGTAAATTTGCTGTGCCAAGCTTTTCAAGAGTGAAATTTATAAGCCTTTTTGGCGTAAATGGCTTGCCGCAGCATTTGCAAGTTTGCATCTCAAGCTCGCCTCTTTGTATAAGAGCGCTCTTGTCAAATTTAACCGCAAGCTCAAAGCTATCGCTAAGTCTTACAGCTCCAGTTGGGCAAACCTCATCGCAGCGTCCGCAGAATATGCAGCGACCGCAGTCAAACTGCCAAACAAGTCTTGTTTGCTCATCGTTCATCTTAAGCTCTATTGCGTTACTAGGACAAGCGATACCGCAAGCTGCACAACCTATACAAAGATCGTATGTATAGTCTGGCTGACCGCGGAAATTCTCAGGCACAATATATGGCTCAAATGGATAGGCGTATGTCGCCTTTCCATATTTTTCTGTGATGTCAAATAACTTCATCATCTTAAATCCTTCTTACTAACCCCGCCATCTTGACAGAATTTTTTAAGGTCTTTTTCTGTTAAAATTTTACTTTTTTTAGTCCTTACATCAACCAAAGTAACACGCTCGGTGCATGAGTAGCAAGGGTCAAGTGAGCAAACGATAAGTGCAGCGTCACTTATGTTGTTTCCTCTAAATTGATACCTTAGGCTTGGCCAGTTGTTATATGTCGCAGCCCTACATCTCCAGCGATATACTTTTTGAGCGCTACCTTGCATGATCCAGTGAACGTTCTCACCACGAGGTGCTTCATCGTGACCAAGTGCGAAATTCTCAGGCTTGATCATAGTCACAGGATCGATCATGATCGGAGTTTGAGGCATCATCTCAAAGCATTGGCGGATGATGTGGATAGAGCTTTTTAGCTCTTTATATCTAACCATCTCACGAGCAAAAACGTCGCAACCATGCTCAACTGCTACTTCAAATTCTATCTGTTTGAAGAAGTCGTATGGGTGATCGTAGCGGTTATCGCGTTTAAAGCCAGAGCCTCTCATGTTTGGACCAACTGGGCTAAAGTCACGTGCTATTTGACGGTCTAAGATACCTACACCTTTCCAGCGTCCGATTTGGCGTTTATCTTCCAAAACTGCATCCCAAATTTCTGAAATTTGAATGTCAAGTTTGTTGATGATCTCCAAGCCTTTTTTGATCTCATGGTTTGTCATATCACGTCTTAAGCCACCCATAACGACGTTGCCGTATGTTTTACGTCCGCCAGTTACAAGTTGAGCTAGCTCCATAGAGTACTCACGAACCCTAAAGATATGCATGAATGCATTGTAGTTACCAGTGACCTCACAAGCTAGACCTATATTTAAAAGGTGGCTGTGAAGACGCTCGATCTCAAGACAGATGACGCGTATAGCTTGAGCTCTTAGTGGGATTTCAAGCTTGATAGCTTTTTCTGCAGCTTCGATACACGCAATAGCGTGAGCATAACCACAAATTCCGCAAACGCGCTCTGCAAGATAGCCCATTTGATCATAGTTCATTCTGTTTTCAGCTAGCTTCTCCATACCGCGGTGTTGATAGAATAAGCGGTAGTCAGCGTCGATGATCTCGTCGCCGTCACAGAAAAGTCTAAAGTGACCTGGCTCATCAGATGTAACGTGTAATGGTCCAAGTGGTACATCAACTACTGCATCACCTGTTGGGAACAAAAACTCTGCATCAGGCTCATCTCTATGATCTACTGGATCAGGGCGGTAGCGGTAGTCCATAGCATCTTTTCTAAGTGGGTGAAGTCCGTCTGGCCAGTCATCACTTAAAACTAGACGTCTTTTATCAGGCAGACCCTCAGCTACTAGACCAAACATATCATAAGCTTCTCTTTCATACCAAACACAAGCTGGCACAAGCGGAGTAACTGATGGGAATGTCGGATCGCTTCCTGGGATAAGGGTTTTAACTGTGATAAAGCACTTATCCTCAGCTGCAAAGTCGTCCGCCTCAGTCATCTTGCTACCTTCCATTGAGATAGCATAGTAAAGCGCATAGCAGCCATTTATCTGACGCTCGTCGTTTGGTATCATAGTGCTTATAAAGCCACCGATATCATAATAAAGTGTTTTAACAGCTAGTGGAAGATCGTTTCTATCAACTAAAACTGTGATCTGATCGTCTGCTTGACGAGTTACTTCTAAAATTTTTACCTTTGTTTTTAGGATTTCAACAAATTTATCGCCTCTCATTTTAAAGCTCCCATCATTATATTAACACCGTTATTTACTAGCGTATAAAAGCTATCTACGTGCCATACGCCAAAGATTATGATAAGGGCACAGAGTGCTATAAGAGGTAAATTTTCAAATAAACTCATCTCTTTATTATGAACAACCACACCTTTTGGCTCGCCAAAGCTTGCCATGTTAAAGTGCGCAAAGTCAGCTATGAAAATAACTGCAAGTGCAATAGCAAATAGCGCAACTGCGATGTATTGACCACTTGTGATAGCTCCAACAAAGACGTTATATTCGCTAACAAATATAGCAAATGCTGGAACACCAACTAGTGAGCATACAGCTGCACCAAACATAATAGTTGTAATAGGTGCGATCTTAACCATGCCGCCCATCTTACTCATATCTTTGTGGCCGTAAATTCTTGCTATGTTACCTGTTGAGCAGAAAGCCAAAGCTTTTGTGAAGCTGTGAGCTAAGCAGTGGAATATCGCTGCAAATAGACCAAATTTACCGCCAACACCAAGTGCAAATGCGATAACACCCATGTGAACGATTGAGTGGTATGCAAACATTCTTTTTACGTTGTGTTGTCTTATTAGGAAAAATCCTGCTACAAAAAGTGTAATAGTTCCTGATACGATCATTACGCCTTCAACAAAGCTAAATCCAACTGCTTGAGCTGTGATAGCGTAGTATCTTAAAAGTGCAAGCATCGCACATTTTAAAAGTACGCCTGATAGCAATGCTGAGATAGGTGCTGGACCTTCAGCGTGAACGTCTGGCAACCAAGTGTGAGTTGGAGCAAGACCAGCTTTTGTACCAAAACCAATTAGCGCAAACACAAAGATAAGTTTTGCTGCATCTGGATTTAAATTTTTAGCGTTAGCCATTATGCTTGAAAACTGCATAGAAGCCTCGCCGTCTCCTAATGTGCTATATGTAGCTGAGTATAGAAGAACGGTTGCATAAAGAGCAAATGCTAGACCGATTGAACAAAGAACTATGTATTTGTAACCACTCTCTGTTGATTTTTGATCTTTGTGTATAGCAACCAAAAACACAGAAGCTAGTGTTGTAGCCTCGATAGCTGCCCACATAAACGCAACGTTGTTGCAAATAACGCTTAAAGTCATTGTAAAGATAAATACATGGCTTAGTGCGTAGTATTTTTTAAGATCGCTTAAGTGGATGTGTCCATCTTCAAGTTCCCATCTCATGTAATGGATAGAGTAGAAATTTACTATAAATCCAGTTACAGCGATAAGCACCAAGAAAACACAGCCTAAGCTATCTAAGAATAAAAATTTATCAAAACTATAAAAAGTTCCGCCACTTAAAACTTTAAGAACATTGTTAAGTAAAGCCACTGATGTCGCAGCAGAAAACAAGACATGAAGTCCGCTAAGTACTGCATAGTTTTTAGGACTTAAAAACAAGATCAAAGCACCAAGGAGCGGTAAGATAAGTATTAAAGCTAAACTATCCATCTCTAACCCCTTAAATTTGAAGCTTTAGAAGTATCTAAGCTATCATAAGCTTTATAAAATCTAATCGCTAGAACGCTCATGATAATAACAGCAAATATCGCATCTGTTAAAATTCCAAGCTCAACTAGCTCATGTGAGTTGTAAGCCATTAGAGCAAGGCTTAGGTGGATACCGTTTTCAAACAAGCAGTAAGCTAGAATTTGTTTTATAAATGAGTTTCTTAGCATGAAGCCAAAAATTCCCATCATAAAGACTGTTCCAGCAGCGATTAACATAATCTCTTCTTTGATAAGAGAGAATTTTAAAAATATAGGGTGGATACTCATTGAAAGAGCTAGAGAAAATCCCATAGCAATAACAGGACTTACAAAAAATCCACCAACTGGCTCATCTTCGCTAACTACGCCAAGTTTTTTGATAAGCCAGAACAAAATTCCTGGCACAAAAAGAACTTTGGTAAAAAACGCAACGATCGCCCAAGTTTTTAGCTGCTCAGCGTTAAATTTCTCAGATAGCAAGAAAAATATACTAACTAAAAGTAGTGTCTCTATCGCATAAGCGATGATTGAGAGTTTCAAGCTTCTAAGACCAAAAACCGCAAGCGAAGTTACGATCATGCAAATGGCTAATATATCTAGTGTTTGCATCTCACGCTCCTACTACATAAAGTGTTAGTGCAACAAACGAAATAGCAAGTGCACCAAGAGCATTTTTGCGTAAAGATGAAGTCATTTTAAAGCGTGGTCCAAAGTTGTCTATAAATACAGCTGCGACGTAAAATACTCCAGTTTTTATCACAAAAACGATAATAGCTAAGAAAGGATTGCTAAAATTCCATGGCTCAAATATGCTTAGAAAAAGTCCGATCATAGCAAACTGTTTTAATATAAGTGATGCTTGAACTAAGCCAAGGTCGCTACCAGCATACTCACCAAGAACACCCTCTTGAAGCTCTTGTTCTGCTTCAGCTAAGTCAAATGGCTTTCTACCAGTCTCAACATACATACACCACAAAAATGCGATAGAAGCAACGGCAAAACTTGGAATTTGATATCCGATAACACCAGTTCTTACCATCTCTTGGATCTCAACTAAATTTGATGTTTTAGCTGCAAGCATAACTACGATTAAGCACATAATCATAACTGGCTCAACATAAACACCAAGCATTTGCTCCCTGCCACCACCTGTTGCTGCAAATGGGTTGCCGCTATCCATTGAAGCTGCACCAAATACAAATCTAAGTAGCGCACCAAGATAGAGGATAACAAATATATCTGAGTAAGCTCCAAATACAGTGTCTTTGCTATAAGTGATAGGTATAGCAGCTAGCACTGCAGCTGAAGTTGCAAAAAGGAAAAATGGAGCCCATCTAAATACCCAGTGAGAACACTCAGGGACGGTTCTTCCTCTTCTAAAAAGCTTTATAATGTCGCGATATGTTTGAAAGAAATCGCTACCTTGTTTTGATTGAAGTTTAGCTCTAAGTTTTCTTGCCATACCATCAAACAAAGGAGCTACCAAAACGATAACGACTACTTGAAATATCATTAAAAGTATAGTTTGCATTTTCGTCTCCTAAACTAAAAAGTAGCTCACAGCAAGTATGACACAAAGATATAGCAAGATATAAAGTGTATATACATTTGTATAACCACTTTGAACGATACCTAGCTTATCAGCAAATTTCACACACCATTTAATGACTGGCTCATAAAACATTCCCCACCAAATATCTTTTGGATGGTTGTGATACTCAACCGCGTCAAAATAATTTCTAGTAACTACTTTTTTATCAGCTCTAAATAGCCATTGCATAATCTTTCTAAGGTCGCCAGTAAATGGACCACCTGTCATTTGCATACGTGAGCTATATTTAAAGCCACAAGCCCAAGGATCAGTTTCGCGTGGTTTATCTCTGTTTGCTTTCATAACAGCAAGGATGATAAATGGCAAAATCATAGTTGCACATAGGACTAAAGCGATAAGTGGAGTTGAGATCATGCTACCCATAGGTGAAGTTACATTTATAGCACCAAGGCTAGCTTTATAGTCGCTTATAGCGATAGAATTTACAGCTTGCATGATGTAATCAACTATGTAGTTTGCGCCAAGACCAAAGCCAACGCAGCCTATCATTAGGATGATCATACCAAGAACCATACCTATCGGACTCTCTTTAGCATTTTCCCAAATTTTTTGATCTCTTGGAGTACCTGCAAAGATAACAGCGTAAAGTTTAAGGTGCATACCAACCAAAACGCCTGTTAGCGCAAGAGCTACGACGCCAAGTGTAAATGCATATCTAACTAATGTTCCTTCTCCCATCGCACCTTGAAGCATACCTTGATATGTAAACCACTCTGAAACAAAGCCATTTACTGGAGGTAAAGCTGCGATACCCATGATACCTATAAACATACCAAGGCTTGTCCATGGCATCTTTTTAGCAAGACCACCAAGGATGTCCATATTTTGTGTATGAGTAGCGTGAATGACTGAACCAGCGCAAAGGAAAAGAAGACCTTTGAATATAGCGTGGTTAACTACGTGGTAGCAACCTGCTAAAAAACCTACTGCTGCAAGTGTTAAATTTCCAGCTGCAACGCCGTAGATACCAGTACCAAGACCTAGCAAGATGATGCCTATGTTCTCAACTGAGTGGTAAGCAAGCAAAGCTTTGAAGTCGTGTTGGCAAAGAGCGTATAAAACACCAAATAGTGAGCTAGCTGCACCAAGAGCGAGTATTGTAAGACCAAAATATGTGCTAAGTGGTAGGTAAAGTGTAAATTTAACTAGTGTAAATAGAGCAACTTTAATCATAACGCCTGACATAAGGGCTGAAACGTTTGATGGTGCTGCTGGGTGAGCTTGTGGAAGCCAAACGTGGAATGGCCACATACCAGCTTTACTACCAAAGCCGACCAAGAATAGTATAAATACAGCAGCAGAAGCGCCAAATGGCATCTTAACACCCATAAATGCGCTAAATTCAAAGCTTCCTGCGTAGTAAGCTGTGATAAGCAAGCCACAGGTTATACAAAATGCACCGATTTGTGCGATACCAAGATATACCATAACTGCTTTAAGTGTATTTTTACCGTCATTGACGATGATAAGAAATGATGATACAAGAGTCATAAGCTCCCATAAAACAACAAAGCAAAATACATTATCAGCACTGATTACTAGAAGCATTGAAAGAATAAATGTGTTAAACAAGCATGCAAACACACCAACATTTGCTTTTTTTATGTACTCTTCTGCATAGCTCATACCATAAACACTACTTGCAAATCCGATGAAAACAACGACAAAGCTGAAGAAATTTCCAAGTGGATTTAGTGCAAATTTTGGCGAATACAAAAAGCCATCCATAAGAGCAAAGCTATCACTTACTCCCATATTTGCAACGAAGTGACACATCGCATAAAAGCAGCTTATAGCACTTAGTCCAAAACCAACTTTAACAGCGGCTTTTGGAGCGCAGTAGAACAAGATACTAACGACGGCACTTACAAGAAATAGCATATAAACCGTAGTCATCTTATGCTCCTTGTCCGTTTAAAATTTTAGTAGCAAATTTATTCGCTGCATCGTAGTCTATCCTCTTGCCAAGCTTATGTTTGCCCTCTTCTGGATCTACCATTATAAGAGCGCTTGTTGGACATACATCAACGCAAGCTGGTCCATTTTCACGGCCAAAGCACATATCACATTTTACTGCGATGTTTTTTGCGCCTGATTGTGACTCTACTTCAAGATAGTATTTTGGCTCGACAGCGTAATTTACTGAAGGCATAAGCTCTGCACTTGAGCTTATCGCACCATAAGGGCAAGCGATCGTGCACATCTTGCAACCTATACAAATTTCCTCGTGAAGTTCGATGCAATTATCATTAAATCGCAACGCTCCAGTTGGGCATACATTTGCGCAAGGGCCATCGTCGCATTGTCTGCACTGAGTCGGCATAACACCGCTAGCTTCTCTTAAGACGCTTAGCCTTGCACGTGATAGTTTGCCGCGTTCATAAGCACTTTTAAAACATGCAGCCATACAGGTCGCACATCCTATGCAGCGTTTAGAATCGGCAATCACAAATTTATGTTTTTTCATAAATTCCTCCTAAAAAACAAGGCAAGACCGCCCTGCTCACTAATAGAGTGATTGTTAATCACATGAATAGAGATAGTTAAATTTTTATTTAACATCTCAAACGCTCCTTCCTGAAATTTTTGAAACAATTCTATAACTTCTGGCGATTAAATTCCGTCAGCTATCTGACAAATTTTGTATTTTTGAAATTAAATTTTTATTTTATATTAGTTTAAGATATGCTATTAAATGGCGTTATTATCGTGTGATTAATCAAAAAAGATTAATATTTCATAACGAATAATTAGTAAAAAGAGTAAAATTATCTTAATTAAGTTTAAATTTAAAAATTAGTTTTTTAAGCTTGGGTTAATTAAATGAAACTGAAATTTAAAAATCTAAAATATAATCCCACTTTTAAATTTAAAAGGTTATTGATGGAAATTTTTATAGTTATATTTTTGCCTATTTTTGCAGGTTTTGCATTTATGAAATTTGCCCCTGTTTTTGGCGGCAGACCAGACGCCAAAAGCCAAAAACTTATAGAGGCTTCGCCAAATTTTAATGGCAAAGTTTTTATAAATTTAGAGCCAACGATTGATATGGTAAAGAAAAGTCCGCAAGCGTCTATGTTAAATTTTACTCTCCAAGCGCTCTTTCCACCAAAAGACAAGCTACCAAAGCGTCCTTTGCCAAATTTAAAATTTGACGCAAATGCCCTCAAAAATGGCGAATTTATCTGGCTTGGGCACGTTAGCCTCATCTGCAAGCTTGATGGCAAAACCATCATCACAGACCCAGTTTTGCACCGCGCATTTCCGCTGCCAGTTGGCGGCAAGCCCTTTGCCTACAAGCACGCCATCACCGCCAGCGACTACCCAGAGGTGATCGACATCACCCTCATCTCGCACGACCACTACGACCATCTTGACCATAAAACTATCCTTGAGCTAAAGGATAGGATAGCTAAATTTCTAGTGCCGCTTGGCGTCAAAGCTCATCTCGTAAAATGGGGCGTAAACGCAGATAAAATTTACGAGTTTGACTGGTTTAGCGAGCAAAAAATAGGAAATTTAAACTTCACTTTTTGCCCTTCAAGGCACTTTAGCGGGCGCAAATTTAAAAGAAACGGCACGCTTTGGGGCGGCTGGGCGGTAGAGGAGGCTGGCTTTAGCTTTTATTTTAGCGGTGACGGCGGATACGGCGAGCATTTTAAGATGATAAGTGAGAAATTTGGCGGATTTGATCTAGTTTTCATAGAAAATGGCGCTTACAGTGACGGCTGGCCGTTTGTGCATATGAAGCCAGAGGAGTCGGCGCAAGCGCTAAAAGATCTTGGCGCAAGGCTTGGCGTGCCGGTGCACTGGGGCAAATTTGATCTTTCTTATCACGCTTGGGACGAGCCAATAAAGCGTTTTGCAAAGGCAGCAGCAAAACTTGAGCTAAATTTCGCCACGCCTATGATCGGAGAGGTTTTCACCGCGCAAAATCCACCTAGAAAAAAGTGGTGGGATGAAATTTAGGAATAAAATTTGCTCTAAATTTTAAAATCCAAAAGGAAGTGCAGATGAAAATTTCTGAGAATTTATCAAATTTAAAAAATGTCATCGACAAGGCAGCCAAAAACGACCTTGATGCAAGCGCTACTGGAAGCTTTTTGCAAAATTTAGAAAAAGCAAACAAAGAGACAGAAAAGATCTACGAAAAGCTTGAAAAAGAGCTAAAGAGCGACGCGCAGATGTTTAAGCAGTTTGACTTCATGCAGATGATGACAAAGCTTCAATACGGCAACCTAAAATCAAGCGAGCGTGAAGAGCTGATAAATAAAATGAGCAAAATCGCCAAAGAAATTTAGCCGTTAGTGTGGTTTTACGGCGAGCTAAATTTGGCTATTTTTGCAAAATTTAGTGGTTTTTGGTGAGTAAATTTGCTAGAAAATGTAAATTTACTCACTTAGTGGCTGTTAATATCCTTACATTTGCCACATCTTTTGCCAAACACCTGTTGCACACTGGGCGAGATAGCATCGACATATCACATACACAAAATTCAAGCAAATTTCTCAAATGCTTTTAACCTCTAAATTTAAGCTAGTCAATAAATAAAGGTAAATTTTAAAATTTCATGAACGAGTAATTTCGGCTCTAAAATTTGAACTAAGCTGTAAGCGAAGCCAAATTTTAGTAGTCAATTCTTGCGAGTGAGTGAAAGTTTAAAATTTGCCTTTAGAAATAAAACTATGCAAAAATTTAAATTTTACAGCATTACTTTTTCTTGTAAATTTCTGCTCTCTCTTTTAAAAGACCTGTTTTTAAATTTGGCAAAGCACTAAGCTCGTCGAAAAGTCCAAAAAGTGCATGCTGTGGCGGCAAGCTAAGGTGAGTGAGGGATTTTAGAGATAAGATGGGCGAGTAGTCCTTGCTCTTTAGCCTAGCCACCAAGATCACAAGGCTGGTTAGCCCAGGCATCTGGCGCAAAAACTCTAAGCTTTCTATATGGATAAATTTAGGCGAAAGTCCGTCGCCACTGATCTCTAAGCTCTTTAAATTTTGCAAATTTGAAATCGCAGAGTAGTCACTTATCTTTTGAAAATTCTCCACCGCAAGGCTTTCAAGCCCAGTAAGTTTAGCGATCGGAGCTATGCTTTTTACGCTAGCTCCTGAGCCGATAAAAAGGCTCTTTAGGCTAGAAAGATTTGCTAGCGCATCAAGGCTCTCATACGAGCCCCATTTGATGTGAAGGCTCTTTAAATTTCTTTGGCAGCACACCGCGTCAAAGAGCTCTTGAGGCATTTTAGTGCAAAAGCTAAGCTCATCAAATGCCTCTTGCTCGCTTCTTAAAAAGTCGCACCACTCATCAAGCACTGCTCTTTTTTGTTTGGAGGTTTTATACTGCGGTGTGAAGCTGTCCCCTAACTGCGTGCAGTTTATCACAAGGCTCTTTTGCCCTTTATACTGGCTAACTTCTATGATGGTGTCAGGCATTCAAGGTCCAAATTTATAAGCCAAATTTAGGCTCAAGGGCTTAAATTTGGCTAGAAGTTTTAATTTTCAGAGATAAGTGTCTTTTTCTTGCACTTTGTGCACTCTATAAATGTGCCTTTTTTTAGCTCTTTTTTGATCATATCGCCACCGCACTCATCGCATTTTTGCGCGACTGGCTCGTAGTTTGAGATGAAATCGCATTTTGGATAGTTGGCACATCCATAAAATTTGCCACGCCTGCTAAATCTCTCGACGATCTCGCCACCACATTTTGGACATGGCACGTCAAGCTTTTTAAGCTCACGTTTTGGCTTAGCAGCCGTTGTAGAGCCAGTTTCTGCGCTTTTTTCATTATCTTTTGCGACGTTTCTTGAGTATTTGCATTTTGGGAAATTTGAGCAAGCGATAAATTCGCCATATCTGCCCTTTCTAAGCACTAGCTCGCTTCCGCACTCTGGGCATTTTTCTCCGATCGGAGTGGCTGTTTTTAGGCTTTTTATGCCAGTTTTGCCAGCACTAATTTTTTCCATAAATGGATAGTAAAAGTCGCTTAGCACCTTTTGCCAGTCAGCCTTGTCAAGCGCGATCTCATCGAGCTTTTCTTCAAGATGTGAGGTAAATTCGCTATCGACGATGTTGCTAAAATGCTCCTCCAAAACGCCTATCATGCTAAATGCGATCTCGTTTGGTATGAGCTGCTTTTTCTCGATCCTCACGTAATCTCTTGATGTTAGCAGCGAGATGGTCGGTGCGTAGGTGCTTGGGCGGCCAATTCCTAGGCTTTCTAGCTTTTTAACAAGGCCAGCTTCAGAGTACCTAGCTGGTGGCTCGGTGAAGTTTTGCGTGCTTTTTATGCTCTGCAGGCTCATCTCGTCGCCCTTTTTTAAATTTGGCAAAATTTTATCCTTATCAAGCTCGCCATAAACCTTGTAAAAGCCGTCAAATAGCACTTTTCTGCCGCTTATCTTAAACTCGCCTTTTTCGCTTGCGACATAGACGTTTTGCGTTTGGCTTACACATGCGCTCATTTGGCAGGCTAAAAATCTATTGTAGATGAGCGTATAAAGTTTGAGCGCATCTTTTTCTAAAAATTTAGCGGCGATTTGCGGTGTGAAGTTTAAATTTGTAGGGCGGATCGCCTCATGGGCTTCTTGCGCACCTTTTGAGCTTGTCGTGTAGCTGATCGCTTTGGCCGGCAAGTACTCTTTGCCGTAGTTTTGAAGGATGTGCTCTCTAGCGGCTGTGACGGCCTCTTTGGCTAAATTTAAGCTATCCGTTCTCATATATGTGATCGCACCCATGAAACCCTCGTTTGTTTGCACGCCCTCATAGAGGCTTTGCGCGATCATCATCGTTTTTTTAGGGCTAAAACCAAGGCGGTTGCTCGCACTTTGCTGAAGTGTTGAAGTCATAAATGGCGGGCTTGGCTGGATCTTTCTATCCTTGCTCTCGATCTCACGGACGCTAAATTTCTCATTTTGTAAATTTTCAATGATATATTTTGCGCGGTCTGGATTTTGGATGGTTAGCTTTTCGATCTTTTGGTTTTCAAATTTAACTAGCTCGGCGTCTAGATCTTTTTTAAAAACGGTGTCAATAGTGTAGTATTGAACTGGTTTAAATGCCTGAATTTCACGCTCGCGATCGACTATTATCTTTAGCGCCGCACTTTGCACACGGCCAGCGCTTAGTCCTTTTTGTATCTTTAAATTTAAAAGCGGGCTTAGCTTGTAGCCAACTATGCGGTCTAGCAAACGCCTTGTTTGCTGGGCATTAACGCTATTCATATCGACGTGTCTTGGGCTTTTTAGAGCGTTTTGTATGGCACTTTTGGTGATCTCGTGAAAGACGATGCGAGGCAGGCTGGTTGGCTCTTTGCCGATGGCATTTGCGATGTGAAACGCGATCGCCTCACCCTCTCTATCCTCATCGGTCGCGAGATAAATTTCATCAGCACCCTTAGCAAGCTCTTTTATCTCTTTTACGATGGCGGAGTGATCGCTGCTGATGCGGTATTCTGGGGTAAATTTATCATCTTCTATCTTGATGCCAAAGCTCGTTTTTGGCAGGTCTCTGATATGACCTTTTGAGGCGATGACGTTGTAGCTTTTATCTAAGAAATTTTTTATAGTCTTTGCTTTTGCGGGAGATTCCACGATGATTAAGCTTTTCATTTATATATAGCCTTTAAATTTTTTGGCGTAATTGTAGCAGAAATATTTTTTTAGAGTGTAACGTGTGAAAAATTTTTTAGATGGCGAGTAATTTTTATTTTTGTAAAAAATTTTTATGCATAGCTCTAAACTTTTTTAAAAACCGATCGATATAGTTTTCGTGCGACATGAAGTCGTAACTTAAAACATAAAAGGATTTACAATGAGTTTTCGTATTAACACAAACGTAAACGCACTTAACACACACGCTAACGCAGTTAGCAACAACGTTGACCTATCTAAGTCACTTAACAAACTTAGTTCTGGTCTTAGAATTCAAACAGCTGCAGATGACGCTTCAGGTCTATCTATCGCAGATAGCTTAAGAAGCCAGGCTTCAGCTCTAGGTCAAGCTATTGCAAATGGTAATGATGCTATTGGTATCATTCAAGTTGCCGACAAAGCTATGGACGAGCAGTTAAAAATTCTTGATACTATCAAGACTAAAGCTACTCAATCAGCTCAAGACGGCCAAACAACTCAATCACGCCAAGCATTGCAGGCCGATGTCGTTCGTCTAATGGAAGAGCTTGACAATATCGGTAACACTACTTCATTTAATGGTCAGCAACTACTAAACGGAACATTCTCTAATAAAGAGTTCCAAATAGGTGCTTACTCAAACCAAACTGTTAAAGCAAGTATTGGTGCGACTACATCTGACAAGATCGGTCTTACACGTTTTGAGAGTTCAAAACTACTTACAGCTATGGGCGAAATAAAACTTAAATTCCTTAACGTCGATGGCGTAAATGATGTAGGCGTTACATCTGCTGTTATCTCAACTGGTATTGGTAAAGGCCTTGGTGCATTAGCAGAAAACATCAACAAAGTTGCTGATAAAACTGGTGTTAGAGCTACAGCTGACGTTACATGGAAGGCTGGCAAAGCAATTGAAGGTGGTCTAATTAAGTCTTTAACAATCAACGGCGTTAAAATAGGCGACCTAGATGTTAAGAAAAATGACTCAAATGGCGCACTAGTAAATGCTATCAACTCTGTTAAAGATCAAACTGGCGTTGAGGCTTCAGTTGATGCTGAAACAGGCGAAATGGTGCTAACAAGCCGTGATGGACGTGCCATTGTTGCAACTGGTGGAGATATTGAAAAAGGCCTTGGAGGCAAAGGCAATAACATAACAAAAGGATTTGTTGGTAGACTAAACCTTGTTCGTCTTGATGGTAGGGATATTAAGCTATCAGCAACAGCTGCCTTCAAGCTTGATACAGCATTCTCTACTGATGGTGGTGCTCAACAATCTGTTTCTCTTAGAGATGTAAGAGGACAAATAGACGCTAAACTAGCTGATGCTATGGGCTTCCAAAGAATGAGTAAGGGCCTCGATAAAAATCAATCTGCAGGTGTTATGACACTTCGCGGTGCGATGGCTGTTATGAGTATCGCTGAGTCAGCTCAAAAAACACTTGATCAAGTTCGTTCAGACCTTGGTTCAGTTCAAAACCAACTTCAAGCTACAGTTAACAACATAACTGTAACTCAAGTTAACGTAAAATCAGCAGAATCACAAATCAGGGACGTAGATTTTGCTAGCGAGTCTGCTAACTTCTCAAAACATAACATCCTAGCTCAATCAGGTGCTTATGCTATGAGTCAAGCAAACAGCGTACAGCAAAACGTAATGAAACTTCTACAATAACGTAGCTAGTTAAATTAAGTTTTAAATAGGGCTTTGTTGCAGTAGCAAAGCCCTAATGTGTTAATGCTTTTACAATACGCAAACCCCCAGCCCCAAAGCTAGTCTTTGGGGTTTTACAATAAATAAAATAACCAAAATATAGATTTGTTTGTTGATCGTTTTAAATTTAGATGTGATTTAAAGGATTTGTCGTGTTTAATTTATATAGATACTGCAAAAAAATAATATAAGTGCAAGTAAAAATTAAATTTTTACTTGCAAATTTATCTATATACTTAGCGTAAAATTCTCTTTTACACTTCCTATCTCATTTTTAGTTATTAACTTTCTCTTTTTAAGCTCAGTTACAAGTGCTTTTGAAGCCTTTTTAGTAACTTCTATATCGGCATTTAGACCGCCCGCTGCAGAGAACATCCAGTACTTATGCATTTCAACCCACATAAGAAGTTTGTTGACTTTTTGTAGTGTCGTATCACTTGGTGCAACAGAGATTTTAGCTAGCTCAAGCTCTTGATAATAAACTGAAATTTGTATAACATTTTCTATATATTTTTGATAACTTTTTTTTGCAATTATGTCTTTAAGCTTATCTATTTTTTTAGTTATTTTAAGAAGCTCATTAAAATGCTTTTCGGTTATTTTATTTTCATTGTCGAGTTTGAGCAACTTATCTATGCTAGGCACTACATCCAAAAAGACTTTTTCTATTTGATGTTTTACTTGGCTTTGGATTTTTACCTTTGTCTTTATTACTTCATAGGCTTTTAGTAAATTCTTATTTATAGTAGTTTCACTATCTTTTCTAATGTTAGGTAGTGTCTTTGCCTTTTTGTCTTTGCAAAGCTCCCCCATAACATCTAAAAATGATCTTTCTATGGTTCCTTCTATCCTAGCGCCGCCTTCTGTGCAATTATAAGACTTGATGCTTTCCAAACTTGATTGAGCAATGTCATTTTCAAACTGATTCTTAAACAATGTCCAAACATATGTTGTTCTAACCTCTCCAACTCCTCCATAAGCCTTAACAAATATATTCTCATCAGCTTGCGCAAAAGCATGTCCAGTAGCATGGCTCTTGCCATCTGGTGCAAAAGCTAAGTCTTGTCCTATAAAAACAATATTTTTGTGACCTAAAACATACGCTAATTGATATGCCATATTGGCACAACTGTGCCCAATGCCCAAATATCCATATCTTTTCATACCAAACATTTGCTCTTCTTGCTGAGGTCTCATAGTTAATACCAGCCTTCTTGGCAATATGTTTTTTATAGTTTGCTTGTGTGTAACAGAAGCTACAACAAAATATATATTTTTATCAATATTTGGATGCACTTTTTCAAAAAAAGTTGAAGTTGGCAATACTCTTTCCATAGACATTACATAATCAGGAGCTATATCATGTTTTGCTAATATAGGATAAGAAGCATCAACACTTATAACTGTAACATATGGTGCGAATTTTTTAAGTGTATTAAGTTGTTTATCAAGGCTCGGACCAGTTGAGACTATAATAGCCGTATCCATAAGACCATATCTTTTTTTAACAAGGCTTGTATAACAGTAGTTTTTAATCATATATGCTAAATTTTCGCAGTTTTGTCTCGTGCCAAGCAAAAGATCATCAATACTATTGCCATGAGAAACAGCTATCTGAGAAAATGCTCTTGTGATCTCTTTGTTTATCCTTACATAGTCTTCTTCAAACTGGTCATAAAAAGGGGTATGAACTTTAAGGTCGTAAGTCTTTGCGTATGAATTTAGCTTAGCCTCTGTTACCATATAATAAAAATGCGTATAAGTTGCAAATTTTGAGTAAAAAAGTATTATCTGTCCGCTTGTTAGCTCACTTGATAGATCAATGACGTTTAAAACAAGATATATAATTTCGATCTCTGGCTCAACGACTACAATTTTTTGATGAGTTTCATTTTTTGCTAGAGCTTTATAAAGTATGCCATTGCCAAGACCATAAAAAAATAGCATCGGATAACGCTTATAGCCCTTTTCAGTATCTTCAAGTAGTTTTAGGATATCGGCAGCTGGATTATCATATATATATTTAAAAGTATGTTTGTTTATTAAATTTATATCAATAGGGTCTTTTCCCATAAAGATTTCATAATCTTTATTACCAACAATAGACCAAAGCCTAGCTGCTAGAATTTCATCTTGTTGAAAAAGTGCTTGAAGGTTTTTTTGAAATATTGGATTTTGAACTTTTGCTCCGCCATTATCAGATAATTTAGTTTTATCACCAATTTGGTTACTATTTTTTTTACTCATTTTAAATCCTCTATCGTTAATCTTGCAGCAAACTTTATATCTCTTTTTGCTTTTTTACCTAGTAATTCATGTTTAAATTTCGGATGCAACCCAAAAAAAGGTCGAATACTCCTTACATTTTTCTCACTAAAAATTTCACCTTTTTTTATATCTGCGCTTGCATAAAGTGAGCGAGCACCATATCGATTTAATGCTGCTTTTTGATCTAGCTCATAGGTCACACTTCCTAGTAGTTTTTCAGTATCTCTTACGGCATCTGCCATCTGTCTAAATTCCATCTCGTCAAGACTAAATGCCTCATCTACACTTTTTACTTCTTTGTTTAGGATAAAGTGCTTTTCAACTATCCTTGCACCTAGGCTAACGGCTACAACTGGCGCTACAATCCCTAAAGTATGATCTGAAAAACCGGGGGTAACATTAAATTTAGCCTTCATATCTGCAATAGTGCGTAAATTCATATCTTCAAGTGGTGCTGGATAGCTTGATGTGCATTTTAAAAGAGCGACATCTTCATTGCCACAATCTCTACAAATTTTTACCACATCATAAATTTCTTCTTCTGTGGCTATACCAGTAGAGATAATAACTGGCTTACCTTTTTTGGCTATATGCTCTACAAAATCATAATCCGTCACTTCAAAACTAGCGATCTTATATGCTGGTGGATTAAATTGCTCTAGAAAATTTGCATCATCTTTACAAAATGGACTAGAAAAACAAATAAGCCCTTCTTCTTTTGCCGCTTGAAAAAGTTTTTCATGCCACTCTCTCGGAGTTAGAGCTTCTTCATAAAGGCTATATAGGTCATAGCCGTCCCAAAGTCCGCCTTTTATCACAAAGTCATCATTTTTTGAATTTAAAGTAAGACTATCAGCGGTATAGGTTTGTAGCTTTATCGCATCTGCTCCAGCCCTTTTTGCGGCCTTAATAGTCTCAATAGCAAGCTCTAGGCTACCAGAATGGTTTGCTGAAAGTTCGGCGATTAAAAAGACACTTTTATCGGTATCAAAATTTGCTATTTTCATATATTTTACTCCGTAATTTTAGTTTGATTTTATCATAAAATTTTACTTGCTAGGCTATAATCAGCCAAAAACATAAGGTAAAAAATGCAAGAAAAAACGATAGCCATTATCCCAGCACGTGGTGGCAGCAAAAGGATACCTAGAAAAAACATCAAACCATTTTTTGGAAAACCCATGATCGCATATAGCATCGAGGCTGCGATCAACGCAAAGCTTTTTGATGAGATCATCGTTTCAACAGATGATGATGAGATAGCAGACATCGCACAAAAGTTTGGCGCAAGTGTCCCTTTTATGCGTCCAAAAGAGCTAAGCGATGACTTTACTACAACAGGCGCTGTCATAGAGCACGCCATAAATTTTTTAAAAAATCGTGGCGAGAAAATAAAATTTGTTTGCACCATTTACGCTACTGCTCCGCTAATCAACGAAAAATACCTAAGGATAGGGTTTGAAAAGCTATCTAACTCAAATGCAAAATACGCTTTTTCTTGCACATCTATGCCTTTTCCTATCTGGAGGACATTTAAAATTACAGATAACGGCAGATGCGAGATGTTTTGGAAAGAAAATTTTGCCAAGAGAAGTCAAGACCTAGAAGAGGCTTACCAAGACGCAGGACAATTTTATTGGGCAAATTTAGACATCTCATCAAGTGATGATGTTTTTTTTGGACAAGATAGTGTGCCTATCGTTTTACCACGTCATTTGGTGCAGGATATAGATACATTGGATGACTGGCAAAGGGCTGAATTTTTGTATGAGGCACTGCAAAGATCAAAAGGTAAAAAATGAGAAAAAAAGAGCTAAGGATCACAAATTTCTTAAATTTATCTCATGAAAAATATATGAAAATTTTAGATTATCGCAATCAAGAATTCGTTAGAGTTGTTTCAAATTCGACTGAGCTTATAACTACCAAGCAGCACAACGACTATCATAAACTTCTAGAGAAAAGGGATATCTTTTTTGCCTTTTTAATAACATGTGACGACAAAGACTATGCCGTAATAAATTTTAAAAAACTTGAAGACGGGTCATTTTATGTCGGATACTATTTAGTAGATGAGCTATATAAATTTGAAGGTGGCGGAGTAGTGCTTCATAACTGTATGATGTTTATATGCTGGAAGCTTGGGATAAAAATTATATCTTATGATATAAAGATCGAAAATAGCAGAGTGTTTAGAGTTGGATATGGCGGAAAGACCATATCATCAAGCCAAAATGGCGATTCATATCACTATATTACAGAATTATTTGAGTTTGATAATGACATTGTAAAAAATACAAAATCAAGAAAACTTTTTGATAAGCTTTACGAGATAAAAGAGATACAGATATAAAATTTAAAAAGTAGATGGTTTTTAAAATTTCGTTACAACCATCTCGCAAAAATCAAATTTGCCAAGCTCCATTACTATGCCCGCATAGTTTAATCCTGCACCAAATCCAGCTAGCATACAAAGACGTTTTTCTCCCAAAAGCTCATCCTTTGCATTGTGCGCCATACACACAGGGATGGTTGAGCTATTTGAGTTACCATAAAAAGTAACAACATTACTTGGAACCTTTTGGCTTGAAACTCCTAGCTTTTGCGCTAGTTTATCTACCATAAATTTATTTGGCTGATGAAAGAAATAATATGCCATTTCATCTTTATCTTTTTTTGAAAATTCCAAGGTTTCATTTATATATTTTGGTACATCTTGCATAACGTATTGAAATACCGCTTGCCCATCCATATGGATGCACTCTAAACAATCACAATCACCATATTTAGAGCTTGCAAATTTTGCCCTCTCTTCGTCGGTAACACGCCTATAGCCCATTGATGGAAAGATAAGAGCATCATAGCCTTCTGTATTTACTACAGAGTGAAAATAAGCAGGAGAGTTATCGCCATCGTTTTCTACTATAGTAATGCATACTGCATCACCTGCTAAGGGATAACTACTTGTATTACTTCTATCTGGATTTTTGCACAAAACATCGCCAGTTATCAATACAACTTTTTTAGCATCATCATTATTTAAGAGCATAAAAGCCTCAAATAAACCATTTACAAAACCGGCACATTGTTGATTTGTATCCATACAAAAGGTTTCACTATTTAAATTTGCTGAAGCCATTATCAAATTTGAGGTAGATGGCATCAAGAAGTCAGGCGTTATGGTTGCAACAATAATTGCTGAGATCTCATCTCTTTTTAATAAACCATTCTCAAAAAGATAATTTAGCCCATAAGTTGCTATTTGAGATATATAAGAATCATCTTTAAAAAACCTATGGCGATCATAACCCATAGTATTTTTAAGCTTTAAATTTTGTTTTTCAGAGAGTGAGTTAAATTTCATATCCTCTTCAAAAGTAAATTCATTTTCTGGTAACAAAACCAGCATACCTGAAATTTTTTTACCATAAAATTTGGTTTTCATTGGACTTTAGCACCACTTTTAATAAGTAGATCTTTTATGGCATTTATACTGCTGAAGTTTTCTGGCAATATATCACCACCATCTATTTTTATATTAAATTTCTCCTCCAAATCAGTCACTAAAGTAAGAACATCAAAACTATCTAACATACCCGCTTCAATAAAATCTTTATCTTCCAAAAAATCATATTCAGGTCTAATATCTACTAAAATTTCTCTTATTTTATCTTGCATTTTTATCCTTATTTTACGCTTACTACACCACCATAAGAGTAGCTTTTGCCAAGTGGATACAAATCATAAGGTCTTTTAAGAAATACATTTATATCTTCCTTTAGCCAACCCATTGCCTCATCAAACGAACTCTTACCTTTTATTAACATTAGCTCTTTTTCACCTAGCGGCGACCTTTTTAAGATATTTTTAGCTTCTAGTCTATCTTGCAACTTCATATCTATGTAAGGTATTACAGTATCATAAAGGGTACAAAGCTTGTATGTATCGTTTGATTTTATACCATTTTCATCTATTGTTTCACCACTAAAATCTCTATCATACCTGTAAGGTACACCGTATATTGACTCAATATAGTGAAAAAAAGTAAAACACTCAGTAGGCTTCGCGCCAAAAAACAAAAACATATTTTCGTCGCTTTGTGCCATTATCTCAAATGCACTCCCTTTACCACATGAAAATTTTGAGATATTTTTTAATTCACTAGGCACTTCACCTATGACACAAACAGACATTAGTGGATCTTTTGTTCTAAACGCCCCATTTTGACATCTAGCATATTCGTTTAGCATTCCCATTGGTGTTTTTGAATTTTTTATATCATAAATTTCACGGTTACAAAAACTAAACGTATATGTTGGAAAAATGAGCGTTCTTACGCCCAGTGCTAGAATACTTGCATAAAGCTTTGCGATAAAATCTTTTCTTTTTAAAATCGGTTTGCCAAATCCGATATCAGTATGAATATAAAGTATTTTAGCTTTATTGGCACCTAAATTTTTCATGGCGTTTGTTACATCATCAAGGGTATAAACTTGTCCTTTAAGATCTGAAAATAGTTCTATACTCATTAAAAATAGCCTCCGTCCATAAAATAATTTTCACCAATTATATATCTTGCACTATCACTTAACAAAAATATTGTCATATTTGCTACCTCATCAGCAGATAAAATTTTAAAACTATCTGGTAGTATTTGTATTTCATCTCTAAGCATGCGATAAGCGTCGGTTTCTTTTACCATCTTAGTCATTACAGCGCCAGTTATTATGGTATTTAACCTAAAATTTCTCTTAGATAATTCATTGCTGATTGATTTTGCTGCAACATTGAAAGCCCCTTTGCTAACAATATAAGGAAGTTGTCCTTTAGTAGCGGTTTTAGTTAAAACAGACGATATAAATACTGCACTTATATTATCATTTGAATTTTGTTTTTTTAAAATTTGCTTTATTAGCTCAATAAAAGAATAGGCATTTATTTTAAAAGCTTTTTCAAATATTTCGTAGTCTAAAACTTTAATAGGGTAAATTGCTGGTACGCCTGCAGCATGAACTAAGCCGTCAAACTTTACACCGTCAACTAAAGCGTTTTTAACGAAGCTTGTGATATCATCTATGTTTTGCAGGTCATATGCAAATGCCCTATGCGCTGATGGGTTAGCCATTAAATTCAAACTCTCACTTAATCTAGCTTCATCGCGCCCAACTAGCACCACAATTGCTCCAAGTTCGCTTAGCTGTATAGCTATTTGCCTGCCTATGCCAGAGCTTGCACCAGTTACTAAAATTTTTTTGTTTTTAAAATTCATCATACCAGATAGCCTCTAACATCAAAATGCCTGCCATAAACGCCACTTGACGCATCACTTAGTAAAAAAGCTATCTGCTGGGCTAAAATTTTAGGGTCTATCGGACCAGTTTGCATCATAGCAACTAGTTCTTTTTCTCGCTCACTAAGTTGCTTATCGCTTTGCACTATAGCTGGTCGTATGGAATTTATTCTTATGCCTTTATAGTAAATTTCTTTTGCGATCGCAGACATGCTATTATCCATCGCTGCTTTTGATGCGCCATAGGCTATTTGTCCTTTATCAGCCCCTAGCGATGCATAGTTTGAAACTGCTACTATGCTACTATTTGGATTATAAACTTCTTCGCCAATAAAAGCCTTAATCACCTCAATAAAAGCAAAGAAATTTACCATCATAACATCTTGTAAAAGTTCTAACGAGGTATCCATTAAAGATGCGGTTAAATTTTTATCTACAGCATAAACCAGCCCATCTAGCTTTAGGTCATCAACACTAACAACTTTTTTTATAAAATTTTTTATTTGATCTACTTGTCTTACATCAAAAACTACTTTATGATGTTGCCGTTTGTCTAAATTCGATAAAACTTTATCTAAAACAAGCTCGTCTTTATCGCTTATTACAACCTTTGCGCCTAGTTCATTTAAAATTTCAGCCGCTGCACCACCTATAGCACCACAGCCAATTATTAGTATTTTTTTATTTTTTAGATTTATCATTGGCTTCAAGCACTTTTGATCTACCCTCATCCCATGTGATACCTGTTTGGATGATAGGCAAAATATCTTTTGGATTGATATATGCATCTGCAACACCTAGCGATAAACCGACGCCAAAACCAGACATTATAACCTTAACACTTTCATCTTTATCTTTATTGCCGTAGTAGTCGCACATAGCATTAGGAACGCTAGCCGATGAAGTATTAGCATATCTTTCGAGACTTAAGCGCAACTTATCTTGTGCTTTTATTTTTTTAGCTATCATGTCGATCATAGACTTATTGGCTTGGTGCAACAAAACAGAGTCATAATCATCTATAGATGCTTGAAATTTTTCAAAAAAAGACTTAAATAACTTTGGAACCTTGGTTATACTAAAAGAAACTACAGCTAGCCCATCCATATGCAAGGAGAAATCAAATTTTGGATGTCCCGCATATGCATATCTAGTTCCATAGCAAGCCCCTATAGCCTTAAATCCTTCTCCCATAGTTTGCAAAGCAAATCTTATGCCCTCATTTCCTTCATCATATTCGATCAAAGTCGCACTTCCACAGTCTCCAAAAAGAAGATCGTTTAAGTCACCAAATACACTAGGCATATTTTCGCGTATTCCAAATACAACACTAGGTTCAGTTACTTCTCCTGCTAGTAATATAACCTTTTTTAAATATCCGCTTTGTAGCATCGATGCCGCCGTATGTAAGCCATAGATATAACCAGAGCAACCTAAATTTATGTCATAAGCTATGCACTCTTGAGAGAGCCCTAGTCTATATTGCAAAGTTATTGCCGTAGCTGGCACATTGTAATCAGGGCTTTGCGTCACTAAGATAAGAGCGTCTATCTCATCTCTTGATATATTTTTTTTTCTTATTATCTCTTCAGCTGCAGCAAAACAGAGATCAGACGTTATAGTCTTATTGTTTTTACTATAAAATTTTTGCTTAATGCCAGTATCACTTACAAATCTATCCACTCTCTCTTTATCAAATCTTTGATAAAAGTCATCTATCGTAAGCTTATCTTCTGGCACAGCACAACAAACTGCTGAAATCTTTACATTTTTTATATGATCAAAAGCCATTATTTCATACTATCTAATATATCTTGAACAGTTTTAAAATTTCTTACATCATTTGGATTTGCTGTTACACCAAAATGTTCATCCATCATTACGACATAAGAGATGGCTGCTAAAGAGTCCCACTCTTCAAGCTCTTCAAGCTTCGTCTCTGGGGTAAAATCACCAACTTCAAGTTCTAAAAGCTCAGCAACAAGTTCCATCTTTGCTTTTGTATCCATCTTAAATTCTCCTTAAAAGTTTTAGTTTGATTTTAACTAAGATATAATAAAATTAAACTAAAATTTTAACCACTACAAATAAGGCAGAAAATGCAAAGAAACATACTCTCCTACTTACAAAACTCGGCTTTAAAATTTCCTCTCAAAACGGCGATAAAAGATGAAAAAGAAAGTATAAATTTTAGTGAGCTAAATTTTCAAGCAAAGGCGATAGCTGCACATTTGCAAAGCTTAAATATAGTTAGAAATAGACCTATTGGCGTTTTTTTGCCAAAAAGCATAAAAGCTATAAAGTCTTTTTTGGGAATACTTTATAACGGTTGTTTTTATGTGCCACTAGATGTCAAAAATCCTATGCCTAGGCTTGAAGCGATCATAAAGAATTTAAAGCTTGAGTTTATTGTTACCGATACAAAACACGCAGAAATTTTAAAAAATTTAAACGTAAATTTAATAATCTTTGATGAGATAGACCTAAGCGCCAAAGATAAATTTGATACAACAAATTATGAAAATACGATCGATACTGATCCAATTTATATCTTAAATACTTCAGGCTCAACAGGCGTTCCAAAGGGCGTAACGTTGCCACATAGATCAATTATAGATTATATTGATTGGATCGTAAAAGAGTATAAATTAGACGAGAATTTAATCATAGCAAATCAATCTCCACTTGTTTTTGATATTTCAACATCAGATATTTATGTAACTATGGCTGTCGGTGCGACGCTTATTTTGGTTGGCGAGCAGTTATTTACCTTTCCTATTAAATTAGTCGAGTTTTTGGAGTCTCAAAACGTAAATTTTATATTTTGGGTTCCTTCGATACTTTCAAATATAGCAAAACTAGATCTTTTAAAAGGCAGAAAGCTTTGCATAAAAACAATAATTTGCGGCGGCGAACTAATGCCAACAAAGCATCTAATGTATTGGCAAAAGTATTTACCAGATGCTGTGTGCGTAAATACAGGTGGAGCCACGGAAGTAGGCGTGGTTTGCACCTATTATAATGTAGATAGAGAATTTAGCGATACAGAGATACTGCCTATCGGAAAACCTTGCCAAAATACGGAAGTGTTGATTTTAGACGAAAACGACAAGCTAATAACACAAAAAAATGTTGTCGGAGAATTTTGCATAAAAGGTAGTAGCTTAGCACTAGGTTATTATAATGACCCAGCAAAAACTGCTAGTGCTTTTACACAAAATCCTTTAAACCTAGAATACCCCGAGCAAATTTATCGCACTGGCGATCTAGCCTACTATAATGATCTAGGCGAGCTAATGTATAAAGGACGTAAAGATTTTCAAATCAAACATATGGGATACCGCATAGAACTTGGCGAGATAGAGACAGCTGCACTATCTCTTAATGGCATAGATAGTGCATGCGCATTATATGATGATGCTATTATATTAATTTACACTTCACAATTTGCTATTTCACAAAAGGAAATCTTGCTATATTTAGGCAAGATTTTACCAAAATATATGCTACCAACACGACTTATAGCACTTGAGGAAATGCCATTAAATGTAAATGGAAAGATAGATAGAAATAAATTAAAAAATTTAATAAAGGAGTGAAAATGAACATAAAAGATGCCGATTTTAAAGGACTAGTTGATGCGCTTTTTGGGACGCAAGATGGTGAGTTTAACCATATTTATGAAAAAGAGAAGATTAAACGATTTAAAGAGCTTTGTAAAAATAAAAAGCTCATAGTTCTTGGCACTGGTTATTATCTCAAAGTGCTTCCTAAATTTTTAAAGCTAACATACGATGTAGATATATATGGCGTATATGATTGGGTAGCAGAGAGAGAAAGTGGTAATGGGATTTTTGCAAATTGTAAAGACTATAACTACATAGATTTACAAAGATATAATAAATACAAAGATAAAGCAAAGTTATTATCAAAAGAGGAATTTTATAAAGATCCAGAGAATACAGTTATTTTTATAAATAGTGAAGTATTTGCTCATATGCCACATATCCTTTATGATGATGGTTTTAAGCACTATTACAGCATGAGAAGTCTTGGCAAAAACCTAATATCAGATAGTGCTATGAATAAAGAAACACTAAACGACTTTAAAGAATACGATCTTAACGAACTAAATCACGTCTTTACCACTCCAGAAATTTCACGTCTTGTTACACTTTATAATCTACTTAGTGATGAAAAATCAAAAGAAGTTTATAAGGCTGCATTAAAATTTAAGCTTACCGAAGACTATCACTATCTTTTAGATGTAAAAGATGATCTTAAAAAACAATACTTTGATGAGGTAGTTAAATTTAGTGATGAAGAAGTTTTTGTTGATTGTGGTGGTTATACTGGAGATACGATAGAGGCTTTTATAAAAGCCGTAAATGGTAAATTTAAGCAAATTTATAGTTTTGAGCCAGATGGCAAAAACTATAAAATTTTGACTGAATATATAAATACACTTGAACAAAAAGATAAGATAAAAGCCATAGATGCTGGAGTTTATTATAAAACTAAAAGTTTTTATATAAGAAGCAACGATGCATTCTCTACATTGCAAGAAAGCGCAGATGGTGGCGAGGGTAAAGAGGTCAAAGTGGCTGCCATAAGTGACATAATAGATCAAGCTCCAACTTATATAAAAATGGACGTTCAAACTTTTGAAACATACGCACTACTTGGTGTTATGGATGATATTATCAAACATAAACCAAAACTTGCCATTTGTATCTATCATAAATTTAGCGACCTTTGGGATCTGCCTTTATTACTAAAACTATGGGTTCCAGAGTATGAACTTTTTATGCGTCATTACGACTGCACACAAGAAGAAACTGTTATTTACGCGCTGCCAAAGGGCTCAAAGTAATTTCTCAAGCTAAGCGGACAAAATCCGCTTAGCTTTTTATCCTGCTTTTTTTAAATCTCTCCGTAAATTCAGTTTTTTGCACGACATTAACCCTTGTTGGGATTTTAAAACTATCTAGCTTATCCTTACAAAATTTTCTAACTAAAATTTTAAAACCATCAGCTTCAACGCCACTTTTTAAAACTACATCACAAGAGACACTTTGCCCAGTGATCGCATTTTGCTCGCCATAAACTAAGCAATCCTCGATCTCATCCATGCCAAGTAACACAGACTCAACCTCGCTAGGTAAAACTTTTTGTCCTCCTACGTTTATGATCTCTTTATTCCTGCCAATTATCTTTATAAAGCCTTCATTATCAAGCTCTACCAAGTCACCAGTTTTAAACCAGCCATCATTAGTGAAGCTCTCCATTGATCTATTTAGATAGCCCAAAATTTGCGTTTTACTTCTTAGCCACAGCTCATTATCTACGATCTTATACTCTAAATTTTCATCGTCTATTTTCATAAAAGTAGAGCTAGAAGACTTTGATGATGTTGCTGCTATGCCTGTTTCGCTTGTGCCAAAAGTTTGTAAAAATCTCACTTTTGAAAAGACCGCTTTAAGTCTGCCTAAAAGCCCTTCGGGCATAGTCTCAGTGCCATAAGTTATCATCCTAAGCGAGCTTAGATCATATTTTTCATAAGATCTATTTATAAGGATTAAATTTAAAAATGTCGGACTAGAAGGCAACACAGCTATCTTATACTCTTCTATTAGCTGGCAAATGTCATCAGCATTTCTATTTTGCGGTATTATCATCGTTGCATTCATAGATAAGATGTTTAACATAGTATTTATGCCACCGATATGGTCAAACATCAAAAAGACTAGCATATTTATCTGCTTTTGCTTTTTATCCCCATAACTATCCACCAAAGTGTCCAAATTATGTATCATTGCCTTAGGAGCACCTGTGCTACCACTTGAAAATAGTATCAAGCCAGCACATTTTGAAGTTTGTAAGTCATTTATGATTTTATGACTTGCTTCACTTTTTATATTTGTAATTACTAAATTTTCATTTTCTAAATTTATTATCTTTGTGCTAAATGACTCTTTTACCTTTCCATCTATCTCTTTTTTTGATGTTGAAGTTATGGGTGCGATTATATTTTTATTCTCGTAAAGCGCAAAAAATAGCGCAATGCTAACAAATGAATAATCTGCCAAAATGGCAACCACTTCGCCACTTTTTATCTTATCTTTTATAAAATTCTCTATCTCTTTTATCTTTATATATAGTTCATTGTAGCTATACCTCTTGCCGTTATAAATTATTGCTATTTGTGCATTATCTTTAAATTTATCAACCATATTATTCATTAGCCATTAACTCCGCCTAGATACAAAATCTGTCCAGTTATAAATTCGCTCTTTTCATCTATGTAAAAATCAATCACATTTTTTATATCTTCAAAATTCCCAAGTCTCTTTATCGCTTGTTTTTCTAACAATGCATCAATCTTATCTTGCGGCACAGCTTTGATGAGATCAGTTTTTACAGGAGTTGGTCCGATGGCATTGACTGTAATATTAAATGGCGCAAGCTCTTTTGAGAGAGTTTGAGTTAAATTTTCTATTGCACTTTTACTAGCAGCATAGATCGCTTCGCCTTCTAGTCTTAACGCACTAGCCACAGTTGTATAATTTACAATGCGGCCAAATTTTTGCCTCATCATAATCTTTCCTACTTCTCTACTAAATAAAAATGTACCAAATAAATTTGTAGAAAATACCTTTTTCACGCTTTCAAAAGAGGTAGTTAGAAAATGGTTCATTGAAGCTATACCTGCGTTATTTATAAGTATATCTATCTTATTAAACTCTGTTTTTATCGCTCTTATCATATCGACAACTGCTCTCTCGTCACTCACATCAAGAACAAAATGCCTATAATTCTTATCTTTTATATCATTTTGACTTCTAGCACAACCGACAACCATATCGCCTTTTTGTAAGTAATATTTCGCTAGTTCAAGTCCAATACCCTTTGATGTGCCAGTTATAACTATTACTCTAGCCATTTTATTCTTCTAAGAGATTTTGTATATAGTTCGCTAGTGTTTCTACACTTCTAAAAGGTGATGTCTTTTGGCTCATAGCTCTTTCATCTGCTAAGACTATGCTTTTGTGAAAGTTTTTATAAATTTTATCTTCTAAATCGCCTATTACATAAACCAAGCCAAGACTATCTAATGCGCTAGAAGCACCATAAAGCCTAGTATTTATTGTTGGGTTTTCTAGCTCCTTACTTTCTAGCTCCTGGTTATATTCTTTTAACGTTTCAATAATTAAATTTTGTATAACTTCTAAACTCATCCATTATCCTTTTTTTATAAAAATATAGTCTTTTAAACCGTCTGGTTTATACCCTAATGCTTGATTTAGCCTAATTGCTTCGCTATTTTCATCATGCATCCATGCATAAAAAACCTGGGCTTCTTGCATTTGCTCTGGAGCTGACGCCAAAGCATACCCAATAAGCCCATTTTGAAAATCTTGTCTAACACAATTTAGTCTAAAATAACAAATTTTTTGTTTGAGCTCATATATAGCCACGCCAGCTACTACATTTTCAAGCCTAACAACAAATACTGCCTGCTTTAATATTAGCTCCTTTAACTCATCAAAATTTGGTAAATAATCACTCAATGGATCAAACGTTTTATTAATAAGCTCCAAAATTTCATCTATATCATCTAAAGTTGCGTTTTGCACATTTTTAAAGCTTCTATTTTTTTTTGTTGATTTGTATCTAGAATAAATTTTATAAGCCTTAAAATCTATATCGTATAAAAAATCACTCTTAATCACTTCTGTTGAGACGATCTCGGCTATAATAGGTTCATTTATAAGCCTAAAAAAAGCATCTAAATTTTTTAAATCAGCCAAACTATCAACCAAATAATAAAATTTATAAAAACCATTATGTTTAATGAGTAAAAAGCAGTTATTGCCACGCACTAGAATTTGTGCTTCATTTATTATTTTATTAAATTCATCAAAACTAACAAAAAGATTTGTAAATTTCGGACGATTTTTAAAAATCTCAATCGCTCTTTGTATGGCATTTAGTTTATCACCCAAGATAAAGCTCTCGCCATGCCCAGCATAAACGCGCAAATCTGGATCTAGCGATTTAAAAAATGGTAGAGAAATTTCATCATATCTTGCTTTTGCTTTTGATCCACCTAAAAATGAGGTTTGTGTAGCTTCAAATAAACTATCTCCACAAAATAGCCATCTATCAACCCTTATGCAGCAGCTTCCCTCGGTGTGTCCTGGCGTATGAGTAAGTAAAAGCGTATGATCTTGCCACAAGAGTTCGTAACTTTCATCAAATTCTATATCAGCTTTTTGTGCATTAAACTCCACGATATTTTGTCTCTTTGCAACCTTCATAACATCATAGATCATATCGCTAAATCTCGATAAATTCTTGCTTGATGTTGTGATATTCTGGCTCGCCGTCCTTTGTGCGATCACCTTAGCGCCAAAATGATCCCTTAACTCATTTAGTGCGAATATATGGTCAAAATGCTCATGTGTGATAATGATATACTCAAGTCTTTTACCTTGCAAAGCTTCAGCTATCTGTTTAAAATCCCCTGGATCGATCACGATCGCACTATCTTTACTCATAAGAATATAAGAATTTACACCAAGATCACCACCTTTACAAATTTTAAGGCTGATTTCACTCATCTATAAATCCTTCTAAAACTTTTGTTATATTTGCTAGCGCATTGCCATCTATCTTGTGATAGGCATTTTGACAAATTTCATTAACTCTATCAATGTTTAAATTTAATAAATTTACATAGGCATCACTGATATTTCCTAAGTCATTCATCATCTTTAACTCGCCAAAACTCTTTACTACATAAGCAAGATACTCCCACCGTACCCCACAAACTGGCACTCCAAGCGTCATAGCCTCATATCCGCTCATGCCACCTAGAGTAAGAAGGATATCATGCTTTCTTAGTAACTCTATCAGATCAGCTGGGCTATCGATAAAGTCCAAATTTGTTTTTTTAACGCTTTTAATTCTTATTTTTCGCTCTTCACTCATGGCAGGGCCGAGCACAAGCGTATAGCGATGTTTGTCGTTTTCTTTAATAACATCTGCAAAATACTCACTAAACATCGCTGGATCAGAGCCACCAAAGGAGAGTAAAACATTTTCTAACTGCTTTTTTGGTATAAATTTCGTTCGGTTTTTTAAAACAGCCTCGCCAACTATATAATAATTAAACGAACGAAAAACTTTAAATTTGCCATGTGGTGCTGGATAGTTAAACTCATCAGCTATGATCAATGCATCGGGTTCAAAGCCATATTCAAGAGTGTTAAAACTCACTATCTTTTGTGCTCCAGTGCCCCTTACAAAATCGCTCAAGCTTTTATCGGCATCTAGCAAATCATTGATGTAAATTTTAGGTTTTAGTCTGGCTATCAACTCTTTTGAGTGCTTCAAACTTTCGCTTCTAAAAGCATTTTGACTAAACCTAGAAAATAACTTTTCATCACATTCAAAAATAGCTCTTACTTCATGCTCTTTAGCAAGAAATTTCACAAGTTCATAGCATCTAGCAAGATTGCCTATGCCTATCTTTTCATTTCCTCGTGCATGAATTACAATCATTTTTTAACTTTAAAATCAAACGTTGCTTAGCACGTCAAAAAGCGTGCTTGCAACAAATTTAGCACCATCCACGCTCATGCCATGGTGGCATGGGATGCTAAGCTCGGCGCTATAAAATTTCTCCGCATTTGGCAGTAAAATTTCGCCAAGTAGCGCTTTATAAAAGCTAAATTTATATGTTGGCTTATAATGCACCTGCACGCCAACGCCTTTTTGCAAAAGTGCTTCAAAAATTTGCTCTTTTTTATCCCAAAATTTCTCATCCAAAAGCACTGGATATAGGTGCCTTGAGCTAGTTGTATTTGCTGGGATTTTTATGGTTTTAAAATATTCACACCCGCTAAATTTCTCATCATAAAATTTAGCTATCTCATTTCTTTTAGCGATAAAGCCGTCCAGCCTTTTTAGCTGGCTAAGCCCCAAAGCGCAGGCTACGTCTGTGATCCTGTAGTTGTATCCAAGCAGGCTCATGTCGCTATCCCAAAGCTTTGTTTTGGTGATGCCGTGGCTTCTATATAGCCTTGCTAGTCTTGCTAGCTCATCGTCGTTTGTAGCAAGCGCGCCACCCTCAAGCGTGGTGATAGGCTTTACTGGGTGAAAGCTAAATATGCTAATATCAGCCCTAACGCCCACTTTTACGCCGTTTTGCACGCTACCAAGGGCATGAGAAGCGTCATCTATCACTTTTATGCCGTGCTTTTTGGCTAAATTTATGATCTTATCTAGCTCCACTGGATTGCCACCGTAATCAACCGCGGTTATCACCTTTGTCTTTGGAGTGATTAGAGCTGGAATTTTCTCTTCATCGATGTTGCCATTTGCTTTTACGTCGCAAAATTTAACCTGCGCTCCAGCCATCAAAGCTGCATTTGCAGTGGCTGCAAAGGTAATGGGCGTCGTGATCACTTCATCACCAGCCTTTACACCAAGGCTAAGATAGGCTACGTGAAGTGCCGAAGTGGCTGAGTTCATAGCTATCACGTGCTTTACGCCAACATACTTTGCCAGCTCCTCTTCAAATTTACTGACCTTTTGGCCACCTGTTAAGATGTCATCTTTTAAGGCATCTGTGACTGCCTTTATGTCCTCTTCTGTGATCTGCTGACGGCTGTAAGGGATCATTTAGCATCTCCTATCATCTCAAGAAGGCCTGCTCTATCGAGCCAAATTTTATTTGTATTTGAGCTATATTCAAAGTCCTCGCTCACTGGTTTGCCCTTTTGATGAAGAGCATTTGTCGAGAAGTCTTGGGCTGTTAAAAACTGGATAGACGGACTAATAACGTAGTAATCATCAAATTCGTATGTAAGATGCGCGTCGTCTCTTGAGATCATCATCTCATGCATCTTTTCGCCTGGGCGAATGCCTATGATCTTGACGCCAAGGTCTGGTGCAAGGGCTTTTGCGAGATCGACCATCGTCATTGACGGGATCTTTGGTATGAAAATTTCGCCGCCTTTCATCCTCTCAAAGTTTTTAAGGACGAAATTTACACCTTGTTCAAGCGTGATCCAAAACCTAGTCATCTTCTCATGCGTGATAGGAAGCTCTTTTTCTCCTTGCGCGATCAGCTTTTTAAAGAGCGGCACAACTGATCCGCGAGAACCAACGACATTTCCATATCTTACGACACTAAATCTTGTTTTTTTGTCTCCAACGATGTTATTTGCAGCGACAAAGAGCTTATCGCTGGCTAGCTTTGTAGCTCCATATAAATTTACAGGGTTGCACGCCTTGTCGGTTGAGAGCGCGATCACCTTGCTAACGCCACACTCCAAAGAGGCGTCGATGACGTTTTGAGCGCCATCTATGTTTGTTTTGATGCACTCCATTGGGTTGTATTCTGCGATTGGTACGTGTTTCATCGCAGCTGCGTGGATGACGTAGTCTATGCCGTTCATCGCAGTTCTTAAGCGCTTATAGTCCCTCACATCGCCGATGAAAAAACGCATCGCCTTGTCTTTAAACATTTGGGCCATTTCGTATTGTTTTAGCTCGTCGCGTGAGTAGATAACTAGCCTTTTTGGCTTATATTTTTTTAACAAAATTTCAGTGTATTTTTTACCAAAACTTCCTGTTCCGCCGGTGATCAATATCGATTTGTTGTTAAACATTTTGCGCCTTTTTGCTAGTCATTTTTTGATTTATAAATGGCTAATTTAAATTATTTTTTATAAATTTTTAAGCAAAAGCTGTGCCAAATTTAAAATTTGTTTATCAAAGCTTCGCTCTTTCTAGCTTCTATTTCGTCAAAATTTCGTTATTGTTTAGGGTTTTTATAAAAAGTGGGCGATAAATTTAGCCTTTGCAAAGTCGCAAAGGCATGAAAATTACTTCAAAATTCTAGGCAGCGTGATGCCTTCTTGGGCTTGGTATTTGCCGTTTTTATCAGCATATGTCACCTCGCAAGGCTCATCACCTTCGATAAATAGCACCTGCGCGATGCCCTCGTTTGCGTAGATCTTCGCAGGAAGTGGCGTCGTGTTTGAGATCTCTATCGTGATATGTCCCTTAAATCCAGGCTCAAAAGGTGTGACATTTACGATGATACCGCACCTTGCGTATGTGCTCTTGCCAAGGCAGATCGCTAGCACGTTATCAGGCATGTTAAAGTACTCGATCGTGCGCGCTAAAGCAAAAGAATTTGGCGGCACGATGCAGACATCGCCCTTAAAATCAACCACATTTTTCTCATCAAAATTCTTTGGATCAACGACGGTTCCGCCGATGTTTGTGAAAATTTTAAACTCATCGCCCACGCGGATATCATAGCCATAGCTAGAAACGCCGTAGCTAACGACGCCGCGACCCACTTGCTCCTCGGCAAATGGCACGATCATCTTCTTTTCAACCGACATTTTCCTTATCCAAGAGTCTGATTTTAAACCCATTTTTGCTCCTTTTTTGGGGCGATTATAACGCTTTGCGTCTTTAAAGTAAATTTAATGGCATTTTGCAATAAATTTTGAGAAAATCAGTATAATTTTGAAAGAAAAATTTAATAAAGGACAAAAATGCAAGAGAGAAACGCTGAAATTTTCACTGGAGAACGCGCGATGTTTGGGGTAAAGGGACTAAATTTTACTAACTGCATCTTTGAAGATGGCGAGTCGCCGCTAAAACACAGCTCAAATTTAAAGCTAAATGAGTGCGTTTTTGCCTACAAATATCCACTTTGGTACGCAAGCGACATCACGCTAAATGGCGGATACTTGGAGCCTCTAGCAAGGGCTGGCATGTGGTACAGCACAAATTTAAGCTTTAAAGACGTGGCCATAAATGCGCCAAAAAGCTTTAGAAAAAGCTCGCAAATTTCACTTGAAAATGTAAATTTCTCAGACGCTGCCGAGACACTTTGGGGATGTGCGGACGTGAAGATAAAAAGCCTCTTTGCAAAAGGGGATTACTTCGGGGCAAATAGTGAAAATTTAGAGGTTGATGGGCTAAGCTTAGACGGCAACTACTGCTTTGATAGCTGCAAAAACCTTCGCATTACAAACTCAAAACTCATCTCAAAAGACGCCTTTTGGAACTGCGAAAACGTGGTCGCTCAAAACTGCCTTATCTCGGGCGAATATCTAGCTTGGAACGCGAAAAATGTGACACTCATAAACTGCACGATAAAGAGCTTGCAAGCGCTTTGCTACGTAGAAAATTTGGTCGTGAAAGATTGCATTTTTATGGATACAAGCCTTGCTTTTGAGTATTCAAGCGTCGATGTGAGCACAAAAAGCTGCATAAAAAGTGTGAAAAATCCAAAAAGCGGCGTTATAAGAGCTGGCAAGATAGAGGAGATCATCATAGATGGCAGCTTAGTCGATGCAAGTAAGATAGAGATCATCACGGATGAAATTTGATTTGTTTTTAAAAAACATTTGCTACACAACTTAAATTTCTAAAGCCGAAATAGCTCGCTAATAAAAGATCTTACAAATTTCGTAAAATTTAATAAGCTTTATTGTTAAAAGTAGTAAAATAGTTACACTTTTTTGATCGGAAATGAAATGAAATTTAAAGATTTTAAAGAAAAAAACAGTAGCAACTATGACTTTTTCACAGCCGATGAGATGAGCTATAAAGAATTTGTACAACTAAGCTTTAAAGAGTTTTTAGCTAGCGATAATGACTCAAAATGGCAGCTTAATATAGATGATAAAAGGTTTAACTCATTTCCAAATTTCACCCAAAAACATCAAATTTGCATATCGAATTTAGACTATAAAGATAATGTTTTTCAGTTTAGAATTTGCTCTGAAAACAACGTATCAAGCCTTGGCTACCGCATGTTTACGAGCTTTGATAACGCTCATAAAGACTTTGTCACAGACGATATCAAGCACTCTGACGAAGTTATGATGAGCCTAAAGCTTGGCGAGCTTAAAGAGTTCCCCTGCATATCAAAATGTGGCTGGTGGATCAAAGATATCTGGCGAGACATGTATCCCATCTTGGACGAGACTAGCAGCGAGGACTTTGTGGCTGACATTATAAAAAATGAATTTACAAAAAAGATGACCGAGATAAACGAATGCCTAAAAAACGCTCAAGATAGCGGGAAGCTTGACGAGGTTATCGCCAAACTAAAAGACAAAATCAACTGAATTTAGAAATTTCCACCCACCGCACAAGAGCTAGCTGGATATGAAGTAAGTCCGTAGTCAGCTGACTCAACGTTATAAAAGTCTAAATTTGCGCTTCGCGAGATGATATACTCAAAGCCTTTTTGATTTAGTTCGATCAAAATTTCAAGCTCCGTATCTCTTTTACAAACTATGCTTTCAAAAAAGTGAGAGAAGAAAGAAATTTTGGCATTTTCTTTTTGCATTGAGTGATTTAGCATGAGCTCCATGTTGCTAAAAATTTTAAAGATAGTTTGATTTGTCTCAAATTTACCAAACCTCGCATAATAATTTTGCAAATTTGCATCATTTAGTACGATGTTTTTAGTGCAATTTTTTGTGATCTGTTCGTATATAAGACCGAAGAGCTCAATAGAGGCATTTTGATTATCCATCACTCTATTTTCGTGATTTGTGACTACTACAAAGCCATCTTTTATCTCGTACTTTTCATTTTTATAATAAAAGCTAACATTTGCCACCTCTTGCTCAAAGCGCTTCTTATAAGCAAAAGGCAAATAGTTTAAAACGCCCATTTTATCGATAATAGCTGAGCTTCTTACGCCACCATCTAGCTCGTGCTGCATGAAGTATCTTATGAAGCTGCCTTGCTCTATGTCAAAGCTGTTTAAATACTCGATCTTATCAAGATAGATGCATCGGTAGAGCTTTACAAATTCTGGGTTTAGCCTCAAATTTATCTCATCTTGTAGATCACCATATTTTTCAGTTTGATCTGCGTCTATAAATTCTATGATATTCATCTGCTTTTCGATCTTATCTTTTACAAAGATCGAAATTTTCACATCCTGCATCTCATAAAAGCACTTTATCGTATCTGTGGCACTTTTAGTAATATCTGTTTTAAATTTCTTAGCAAGCTCTGCTTTTTTAAGGGTGAGCGAAAAGTCGCCATTTTTTAGTTTATTTTGCGAGTACAAAAGATAGAGTAGCTGCTCATAGACCATGAGATGCGAGTAGGTTAAAAAGGTATTGTCCACCACGATGACGTAGTAGCAACGCGTTATAGAGTACCTTTTGTTGTTTTGCAAAAATTCATCATAAATTTTTAATTTGCTTGGGGATTTACATACCTTAAAAACATCATATGATTCCAAAAATATATTTTCCATTACTACCCCTTTTTTACCTTTGCAAAAATATTACATAACTATTCTTTAAGCTAATTTAAATTTACAAGCCAACTAATAAAAATAATTTTGTAAAAATTAATATTAATTTAATTAAATATAGCTTAATT
>NZ_CABPUX010000002.1:606286-607976 GCF_902460715.1 Campylobacter concisus
ATCATAAGAAAAGCCTTGAGGGAAATTTCTTATCTCATCTAAGCTAAAGCTATCTTTTGAATTTAGCGTGTCTTCGCCAACTACTTGTGAGAGGATTTTGTAGGCATTATTTACGGTTTTTAGTATATCGATGCTGTCAAAAACCCTTTGCATATAGTCAGGCTGCGTCGCTATCCTGACTAATGACTCCAGCGTGCTTGAGTGAATTTTATAATCACTTGGTATGCCAGCTTGTTTATTAAACTCATCTGTAAAGTAACCATCCTTATCTACCTTGTAGCCTAAAACCTCTGAGCTGGTTTGTTTAGTGGCAACTTTGGTTGATACCTTTATGTTCTGCTCTAAATTTAAGGGATAGCTACCAAGTGCGTTTATCATCTAATATCCTTTTAGCTTCATACCAAAGATATCGTCTTTTTTGTGAAAAGATTTATTTTACAAAGGTTTTTAGTTTGCATAAATTTACTCCTAAACTCTCGTATCTACCTTTTTATAAAGCCTATCTTTGCTAGATAGCTCTTTAAATTTTAGGTCGTTTTCAAGATAAGTGATGTTGTAAATTTCTTTAGTGGTGATGCTTTTGCCGTTTTCAAGTCCGATTAGGAATTTACTTGTAAATTTATCAGTGAGGTTTTAACATCAGCATCACGACCAAGACTAAAGATAGCATACTCCATATCTAGCTTATGCTCTTTCGCTCTTTTAGCAGTCTCACGCTCTAGCTCTTTACCGCCATAAGTAGCCACTGCTTGCATACTTCTTGAAACACTAACGTTTGAAGTAAAAATTTGCACCGCGTTTGAAGTTTTTTGCACACTTGATTTGATCTGATCATCAAAGTCAGAAATCTCTAGCTGTGCGTTTTTCTTTGGGGCAGCTAAGCTGTCAGTTAGAGAGGAGTGTTCTATACCTTTAACACTTGAAGTGCCAATAAGTTTAAGTATAGGCGTCTCGTCAGCACCTATTAAGATTATGTTTTCATAGACTGAGGGCTTTAAGCCTTCTCTTTTTGTAGCTGGGGCTTGAAACCCAGTTGTAGTTATTGCCATTTTTTTGCTCCTTTTATGCAATTTAATGGCAATTTATCATTAACGGCTGTGCCAAATCTACCCAATTTTGAGAAAATAAAAAATTTTTTACTTGATTTGAAAAAGAGAGCAAGCCCTAAAGATAGGGCTTTTAATTATTGTCTGAGTTTTTAGTAGATATATAGCTATTTTTTACACCTTGACTAATTTTATTTTTACTTAGCCTATTTACTGCTTTAGCTTTTACTCCGTCGCTTATGTCTTGGTTTAATAACACTTTCTTAACTAAGCCTACTTTATCTCCGCTTGTGTCTATCGCATCAAGTAGTTTAAGCTTTGGGTTCTCAAACTTCATAGCTCATTTTAAAAATAAAAAACATTGTTAAAATTTTAAAAAAATTTATATCAAATTTTATAAAGACATATACATTGGAGCTTTAATATAAAAAATTAATCAATCATAACACTTTTTTATGGTTCAACTTTAGCCATGTCTTTATTTTTTAGAAAAACCTTAAGTCAAATTTAGTCTAAAAGATCTAAATAAGAGAAGAATAAATTTAAAAAGATGAATAACCCAATAACATAAAAACAAATATAAAAAATTTACTACATTTAATCAATAAAACCTAATTAAAAAAATAAAAACCAATGTTTTATAC
>NZ_CABPUX010000003.1:0-5797 GCF_902460715.1 Campylobacter concisus
TAATAATCATTGTCAATATAAAATTAAATTTTACCTATAAAGGAGCAAATCAAAATAAATTTGTCTTTGCGATTTATATATCTAAAAAGTTTCATTTTTGAAATATTTTATATAAAAATTCTTTTTCTTCATTATATTTTAATATTAAATTAAGATTATATCCTTTATAATGTCACTAAATTATTTTAAAAAATATAACTTTATAGTTATTTCCAAGGAAGGTTAAGATGAGAACTCTCTTATCTTTAAGCATGGTGTGTGCTGCGCTTCTTGCTAATGAGACTAATCTAAAAAACGAGTTAAACAACGAAGAGATTAGGGCGAATATGGCAAGCTCTTTTAACGAAAGCTCCAACATAAATTTGCTTAACGAAAAAATAGCTTCAGAAGGTAAGCTAAATTTAAACGAAACCCCATGTTTTAAAATAGATAAAATTTCACTTCTTCGTGAGAACGAAGTAGCTAGCTTTAACGCTAGTAGTGGTGCTGACGAGGCTATAATTAGAAAAGCTTATCAAGATAACTTTTCTAAATTTAACTCTATTTTAGAAGCTAGCTTAAATAAGCTTGACTTTAAGCCAAGCAGCTGTCTTGGCAAAAACTCTATCAATCTAATCATAAACTCTTTTAACAACGAGATCATTAAAAGTGGCTATATCACTTCAAGTGCGAGCCTAGTTACAAAGAGTCTAAAAGATGCCAAGCTAGAGTTTGTCATAAATCTTGGTCTAATAGATAATATAAGCATCAATGAAAGTGACAGCCAAAGAAATAGAGCGAGCCTATTTAGCGCATTTGGTGAGTACTCTCATAAAAATAAAGTAGCAAATATAAGAGATATCGAGCAGGCTCTTGAGTCACTGCAAAACGTCTCGAAAAATGATGTTAGTATTAAATTCTTACCTTCAAATAGAGCTGGCTTTTCAAACATAGTGATCACTAGGGTTGATAGCTTCCCACTAAAGGCTGCCATTAGCCTTGACAACCTTGGTTCAAAACAAAGCGGCAAGTACCAAGGCATGGTAAATTTAAGCACACTAAATTTACTTGGATTTAACGAAATTTTTAGCTTCTCACGTGGCAAAGATATATTTAAAAAATATGAGGTTACAAATAAATTTAATGGCGCAAGTGATCACGGAGCTTCAAATAACTATTATTACGGCTTTAGTATCCCATTTGGCTACTTTATGCTTGAGTATGAAAAGAGTAAATATGACTACGCCCAGATCATAAATGCAGCCTACAATCTCTACACATATAAAGGTAGAAGCGAGAGTGATTCACTAAGCCTTGCTTATACATTTTATAGGGACTCAAATTTTAAAAATAGCGCCTATGTAAAGCTATTTAAGAGAAAAAATAAAAACTACCTAGAGGACTACGAGCTAGATAACCAAGCTAGGAGAAATGCTGGATATGAGGTAGGCGTAAAATCAAGCTGGAATTCTTACAACCAAGCTTTTAGCGCCAAGCTAGCTTACAAAAAGGGCACTGGTATATTTAGATCACAGCCTGATCCACTAGAAGATAGCGGGGAGGCTACATCTAGGTTTGCTCTAATAAATTTAAACCTAAACTACAAATATAAATTTGAACTTCCACTAAGCTACGATCTAAATATCAACGCAAGATATGGTCTAAATAAACTAAGCTTGCAAGATAAATTTAGTATCGGTGGATACTACAGTGTTAGGGGATTTGACGGAGAGAGCTCGCTTGTTGGAAACCACGGAGTAAGCGTAAGAAATACCCTCTCATATAACTACTATAAGAGCAACTCTGTCTATGCAGGGCTTGACGCTGGTATGGTAAGAGCAGCAAGTAGCGGCATAAAGGATAAAAACACCCTTGCAGGATACGCCATAGGTCTAAGAGGCAACATAAAAGCCTACAACAACCTAAGCTACGACATCTCTGTCTCAAAACCTCTTTATAAACCAAAGAGCTTTGAAACTAAATCAACAAATGTAAATTTCATCATAAGCTACGAATTTTAAGGATAAAATATGCTAAAGAACAATCAAATTTCAAATGCGCAAAGCAATCAAAAGCCTAGCCTTTTAGCCATAGGCTTAAATTTCTACGTAAGTCTCTCTTTGCTACTTGGCACCGCGCCAGCTCTGGCAAATGAGCCAAGTATCATAGCTGACCCAGGTGCGAACAATCGCCCTGATATACTAAAAGCTCCTAATGAGACGCTAATAATAAACATCACAAACCCTGATAGCAAGGGTGTATCTATAAATGAATATAGTAGGTTTAACACCCCAACTACTGGCACTATCCTTAATAACTCTAATAAAAACATAGATACAAAGATAGCTGGCCAGATAGATGCAAACTATAGGCTAACAAAAGAGGCAAGCCTTATTATCAACAAAGTAAATTCGGCTGAGAAATCATCTCTAAAAGGAAATTTAGAGGTAGCTGGAAGCAGGGCTGACGTAGTCATAGCAAACCCAAATGGCATAAGCGTAGATGGTCTAAATATGATCAACTCTCGCTCACTCACACTAACAACAGGTAGTATCAATAAACTAAGTCCTAAAGAGATAGAGCTAATATCTAATAACTCTATCGATATCGTAGGAGACGGCCTAAATGATAAGAGTAGCGACTATACAAACGTCATCTCAAATGCTGTAAATTTAAACTCAAATATCCACGCAAATGAGCTAAATATCATCGGTGAAAAGGCGGTTGCTTCAAGCAATGGCAAACTATATAACGACGTAAAAGCTAAAAACCAAGAAAATAGCTTTAGCCTAGATAGTAGCGCGCTTGGCGGTATGTATGCTAATAAAATCAAACTAGTTGGCACAAGTAACGGCGTAGGCGTAAATAATAACGGCCTAGTTATAGCAAATAACAATATAGAAATAAGCCTTGATGGCGATATAGTAAACACTGGTGCTATCGCTTCTAATAAAGATGCCAAGATAGAGGCAAAGACTATAACAAACAAAGATGAAGCGCTAATAGCAGCCAAAGAGAGCCTTAACATAAAAGCAGACACTTTGGTAAATACCTCAAGCCAAATTTATGCTAAAGATATAAATGTAGAAGCTAAAAAGCTAGTAAATAACTCAAGCTCGCAGGCTAGGGTGGATACAGTGCACAAACAAGGCACTATGCACCTAAAAAAAGAGGGTGTCAATAGATATAAGCTTGGTGTAAATTTAAAAGAACTAAAAGAGAAGATAAGCACCAAACTAGCTAAAAAACTAGGCAAAGATATAAGTGAGCTAGATGAAAACGAGGTAAATGAGTTAGTGTTAAAAGAGGCTGCAAATAAAGATGGCGCTCTATATGCTCTAAATTTACACAAAGACTCGCATTTAGTTGGCACCAGTCAAAAGATATTTCACAACCTAAGACTGGACTATGATACAAACGAAGTTCTAGTTGATACTAGTAGAGCAAAGAATAATGAACAAAAAAGAACTATCACATATAGCATAGTTAAAGATGTTCTAAACGAAGATGATAAAGCTAACTTCATCCCAGGCAGCATAATAGCTAACAATGATATAAATTTAAATGTAAATGATGTGTTAAACGATAAGAGTGTTATATATGCTGGAGGAGATCTAAAACTAAATAGCGATAATGTAGAAAACATAGCTCTAATGCTAAATAACAATGTAAATAGCTATAGTGTTTATAAGTGGAAAGAGAAAAAGAAATGGTATAGGAGAGGATTTAAAAGCAAATGGGAGACCAAAGGCGGAACAGGAAAAGTTTTTAACTTCTCATACACTGATGTTGGCCTGCCAGCAGTCTTTGCAGCGGGCAATAACATAGTAGGAAGCACACAAGACTTTTCAAGCTATGCACTAAATGATGATATAAAGCTAGCAAATGTTGACCTGGATAAATTCTCTGAGCCAATATTTAATAGCCCAATTATTAAAAACCTAAATAGAAGGGTTAAAAACCAAGGGTATTACTACAGCCTTGATAGTATAAACTCTGCTTATATAGCAAACATCCTTGATGGCTTATATGAAGCTAGAAATGAGAGTATAAGCAAATTTAAAAATGAAGCAAAAGATAAAAACGTAAAAGCCTCAGCTCTAGTAATGGCTAACAACATAGACATAGACGCCAAAGGCAACATAAGTCTAGCTGGTAGCGTAGTGGCTGACAGTCTAAATTTAAATGCGGATAAAAAGATAAAGCTAAAAGGCGCGGAGCTATCAACTAGCGGCGATGCTAACATTGCGGCTAATGATATAGAGATAGATAGTTCTGATCTAAGCTCTAAAAATTTAAACATAAATGCAAAGAGCAATATAAACTTAGATCAAAGCAAGTCTCACTTTAGCAAAGTCTCTAACTTAGAAGCTACAAATGATATAAATTTACAAGCTGGCAATGATATAAAAGTCTCTGGCTCAAATTTAGATGCGAGTGGAGATATAAATTTAAACTCAGGCAATGATATAGAGATAAAAGCAGATGAGTTTAGCTATACTCATCACGCAAGCTCTAAAGGTATGAAATTTGATGAGAGCGTAAAAAGAGTAAGTGCTGCAAATTTAAACGCTAACAGCGACATAAATTTAAATGCTAAAAACACTCTTTTAGTCTCATCATCACATCTAAACTCTCTAAAAGATATAAATTTAAAAGCTAGCGACATCATACTAGCAGCGCAGTCAAACACTAGCGAGGCAACAGCTATAAATAGCTCTAAATCGCTCCTTTCTAAAAAGCAAACCATAGATAGCGCCGTAAGCTCAGAGGTAGTAAGCACTAGCCTAAAATCAGGCAATAATATAAATTTAAACTCAGCTAACGATATCTATCTGGTATCGTCTAAGCTAAAATCAGACAAAGATATAAATTTAAACTCAAACAACAATATCCTCTTTGAAAACGGCCACAACGTAGAGGCTAGCTCTCATGTTTCTAAAAAGAGCAAAATATCTTTAAATCCAAATGCCTTTTATAAGAGTAGCTTTGACCTTGTGGCAAATGGCAGCAAAAAGGCAGTTTATAGCACTATAGACTCAGGAAGCGATATAAATTTAAATGCCAAAAGTGCTCTTAGCCTAAAAGGTGCAAACCTAAATTCTGGTAGTGACATAAATTTAAACGCAGAGCTTATAGCTATATCAAATACAAATGATGAAAGCTACCATAAAGAGGAGCATAAGAGTAGCAGGGTAGGTATCTTAAAGCCTAATGAAGTGCTAAAAGATATCGTTGTTGATCTAAAAAGAAAGCTAAACCCTCTAAAAGAAGCAAAAGATAAATTTAGCTCACTTAGCACACCTACATTTGTAATAGGAAAAACATCTACCAAATTTGAAAGCAATAGCCAAGAAGCCAAGAGCTCTAATATAAAAGCTGGCAAAAATATAAATATCAATGCCAATAAAGATATAAACATAGTTGCTTCAAATGTAGATGCTAAAGAGAACTTAAATTTAAAAGCCAATGAAGCGGTAGAAATTTCATCGGCAAATAGCATCTCTAATGCCAAATCAGAATCTGTAACAAGAAAGATCCTTGGCAAGCAAAGCGCCTCAGCAAGCTCAACAAATGAAGAGGTTGTTAGCTCAAATCTAAACGCCAAAAACATAAACATAGCTTCAAACCAAGATACTACACTTTTAGGCTCAAATATCAGCGCAGATGAGAGCTTAGATATAAAAGCTGATAATATAAATTTACTACCAGCATCATATAGCTTAGAGAGCTCATCTAAATTTAAAGACTCAGGCTTTGGCGATCTAATGAAGTCAAATGGCGAAGAGAGTAGCTCAAACTATAACCTTGCCATAAG
>NZ_CABPUX010000003.1:12231-15712 GCF_902460715.1 Campylobacter concisus
CATTGTGTTTTATATTTGTGTTAGAAGCTGGATTATCTATTTTAGTAACATCACTAGTTACCTCACTAGGCTTTTTACTAAACCTATCCCAAGCTGCTTTTCCAACTTTGTTTGTAGTGGCACTAGAACCAGTAAGTCCAGCTATAAATTCAAAGTCTCTTGCAGTTACACTCTCATAATCACCCAATACTGTATCTAGTTCGCTTTTCATAAAGCCGTTATAAATGAGCGTATCTGCACTTAAGAGAGTATTAGCTATGCCTTTAGCTGTCTCTTTTGTATCTGTTACTAGATAATAAACTCCTGTTATTGTATCTTTTACAAGATTTATTCCACCTTTTGCAAACCCTGTTGCAAAGTTTGCTATATCATTACTAAGCTTTGTATCTACTTTTAAATTTTTGTCATAAAATTCTCTATTGTTAGTAAAACTATCTAAATAGACATACCTATCCTCATATTGCTTCTTATCTGGATTAAATGCATTTGTATTATCTAGGCTTGTATTGTAAAAGCTACTTTGCTTTATGAAATTTGTTGCTAGTTCTATATTATATAGATCATTTGAGCTTAGGCTTTGTCTATAAGTTTCATTAAATGATTTATCTGTTAAAGACACTGCTGCTTTTGCTAGGATAGATTTTGCTTCATCATCACTATAAATTTTATTTGTTGTAGTTTGTAGTTTTGATTTAAAGCTTTCTATATTGTTTTTATTGTTTATAAAGTCTATCTCTCTTTGATGAAGCTGTCTATTATAAGTATCTGCACTTGTAGTTATTTTATAGCCTGTGTTTGCTCCTTCATCTCCATTAGCTATGCCTCCAGCTATTATGCCTATTAGCTGAGATGCTAGTAGGCGTTTGTTGTTATAGGCTTCTATCTCTTTAGTGCTCATATTTGATGTATCTTTATGTAGTGCAGAAGAGATTGCTTCATTTACTGCCCCGCTTAATGCACCAGCTGCAACGTTTTCATGAGATAGCTTTGCTGAGAGAGCTCCTACGGCTGAGTGAAGAGCTATCTTGCCTAGACCTGATTCTTTAAATAATGCATTAGAGTTTATATTTGCTTCATTGCTTGAGTAGCTTCCTACTGCCTTGTAAGCATTATCTGTTGCTTTAGAGATTAAATTTGATAGTAGTGCATCTTTAAAGTTTGTTTTATAGATGGCAGAATTTATTGCTGCGTTTGATGTAGAGCTTAGTAGGTCTGCATATGAGAAAGTATAAGTTGGTGTGTTTATGATATTGGTATTACTTAGAGTATCTATGCTTGATATATAGCTACTAACATATGAGCCTACCCCTGCACTAATGGCTGATTTAGCTAGGGATGATGCGTCAAATTTTACCTTACCATGAGATAAGAGGTTGTTTGTTAGTTGGACTGTTGAGTTTGCTATGACAGCTGTTGTCATAGCTGATATTGCTAGACCTGTAGTTGAACTAGCTGCTGCTCCAAGTGCTCCAGCTACAGCGGTTCCAGCTCCTGCTGTTAGAAATGTAACGATGGCTGTTATTATTAGCGCTCCCATTCCACTAAGAGTAGTTGTCTTATCTTCCCACTCTTTAGAATCTAAAACTGCTTTTACTTGATTTATCGTCTCTTCGTCTATTGGGGTATTTGAGTTTGATCTTAACTCTCTTATAACTCCCTCTTTAAATTCCTCTGAGTTTAAAGAGTCATTTATCGCTTTAAAGGTTGTGGCATCTAGTTTATTAGTTATATCCTTGCCATTTAGTGTAAATTTATCTTTTACCTTGATGATAGCTGGGATCTCTACCTCTTCTATCTTGCCCTTATTTTTTACAGTAGCTGTTAAAACTCCTGCGTTGTTACTTAGGCTTGTATTTACAGATGTGCTCTTTGCTGAGACTAAATTTAAAAGCTTTGTATTTACATCTACATTAGTAGCCTCTATGATAGAAGCTAGGGCATTTATGGTATTTGAGTTTAGACTTATATCTTTTGCTGATAGTGTGCTTATGGCAAGGTTATAGTTTGAGCTACTCTCTTCGCCATTTGACTTCATTAGATCGCCAAAGCCTGAGTCTTTAAATTTAGATGAGCTCTCTAAGCTATATGATGCTGGTAGTAAATTTATATTATCAGCTTTTATATCTAAGCTCTCATCTGCGCTGATATTTGAGCCTAAAAGTGTAGTATCTTGGTTTGAAGCTATGTTTATGTTTTTGGCGTTTAGATTAAAATTGTTTAAATCAATTTTTTAATATTTGGTGTCACTCAAATCAACACTTATGTCAAATTTAAAACATGTCCCTCAATTTTGTATGTTTATGAAGTGCTGTTTTGATATATCCCAAAATTCTATTAGCTCATTCGCTAACGATATGATGGCTACATTGTAGTGCTTATTCAAAATCAAATTCGATTTTACCATTTTCATTTATCCAACCTATTCTAGGGCAAAAATCTCCGAAACAATATTCATCACTTTTAATTTGACTAAAATTATTATGTAATTCTTTTGGGATAGTACTACGCATATAAGCCATGATTTCTTCAATAGAAATATCCCAAATTTTAAATTTTTCTTTTATTTTTATTGGCGTTAGATATGTTTTCAAATTTTTATTATAAAATTGTTCTGGTGGGAAGAAAACTATTTTATTTTCTTTTGCCCAAATTTCTAAAAGTTTCAAAAATGCTTCATAAATCTGTTCTTTTGCGACAATGCGAGACAAATACCAAGGAATTTGATCTATCCAAGAGCCAAATAAATTCTTAAATATAATATTTTTATTTTCTATAAGAACTTTTTCCATACTATTCAAATTTAAGTTCATAAGTTTTAACTCCATTATTATCAAATAATTTTATATCAATAGTCCATCTTGGTTTTTCTCCATTAGGCAACTGTGATTTTGAATTATTTCTAAGTGTAAAAGAGCCAGTATTAGTTTTAATACTATACAAGTCGGATATTTTTCCAGCAATATTCACTTTTTTAACATCTGGCATTTTATCTACACCAGTTAATTCTTTAAAATATGTAAAAATGTTTTCATCAGATACATTTTTAAATACTTTTGCTCCACCCTTGTTACTTAAGTCATCAAGATAAGTTATATTATCTGCTATTGTTACACCATTTCTATTGTTATTTTTATCAAATAATTCTTTAACCTCTTTTTGTTTCGTCAATGATTTTTTCTCAATCTCACCTCCCACAGTAACAATTATATCGTCACTACCACTATTTCCATTGTGTTTTATATTTGTGTTAGAAGCTGGATTATCTATTTTAGTAACATCACTAGTTACCTCACTAGGCTTTTTACTAAACCTATCCCAAGCTGCTTTTCCAACTTTGTTTGTAGTGGCACTAGAACCAGTAAGTCCAGCTATAAATTCAAAGTCTCTTGCAGTTACACTCTCATAATCACCCAATACTGTATCTAGTTCGCTTTTCATAAAGCCGTTATAAATGAGCGTATCTGCACTTAAGAGAGTATTA
>NZ_CABPUX010000003.1:23845-29632 GCF_902460715.1 Campylobacter concisus
TGTCAATATAAAATTAAATTTTACCTATAAAGGAGCAAATCAAAATAAATTTGTCTTTGCGATTTATATATCTAAAAAGTTTCATTTTTGAAATATTTTATATAAAAATTCTTTTTCTTCATTATATTTTAATATTAAATTAAGATTATATCCTTTATAATGTCACTAAATTATTTTAAAAAATATAACTTTATAGTTATTTCCAAGGAAGGTTAAGATGAGAACTCTCTTATCTTTAAGCATGGTGTGTGCTGCGCTTCTTGCTAATGAGACTAATCTAAAAAACGAGTTAAACAACGAAGAGATTAGGGCGAATATGGCAAGCTCTTTTAACGAAAGCTCCAACATAAATTTGCTTAACGAAAAAATAGCTTCAGAAGGTAAGCTAAATTTAAACGAAACCCCATGTTTTAAAATAGATAAAATTTCACTTCTTCGTGAGAACGAAGTAGCTAGCTTTAACGCTAGTAGTGGTGCTGACGAGGCTATAATTAGAAAAGCTTATCAAGATAACTTTTCTAAATTTAACTCTATTTTAGAAGCTAGCTTAAATAAGCTTGACTTTAAGCCAAGCAGCTGTCTTGGCAAAAACTCTATCAATCTAATCATAAACTCTTTTAACAACGAGATCATTAAAAGTGGCTATATCACTTCAAGTGCGAGCCTAGTTACAAAGAGTCTAAAAGATGCCAAGCTAGAGTTTGTCATAAATCTTGGTCTAATAGATAATATAAGCATCAATGAAAGTGACAGCCAAAGAAATAGAGCGAGCCTATTTAGCGCATTTGGTGAGTACTCTCATAAAAATAAAGTAGCAAATATAAGAGATATCGAGCAGGCTCTTGAGTCACTGCAAAACGTCTCGAAAAATGATGTTAGTATTAAATTCTTACCTTCAAATAGAGCTGGCTTTTCAAACATAGTGATCACTAGGGTTGATAGCTTCCCACTAAAGGCTGCCATTAGCCTTGACAACCTTGGTTCAAAACAAAGCGGCAAGTACCAAGGCATGGTAAATTTAAGCACACTAAATTTACTTGGATTTAACGAAATTTTTAGCTTCTCACGTGGCAAAGATATATTTAAAAAATATGAGGTTACAAATAAATTTAATGGCGCAAGTGATCACGGAGCTTCAAATAACTATTATTACGGCTTTAGTATCCCATTTGGCTACTTTATGCTTGAGTATGAAAAGAGTAAATATGACTACGCCCAGATCATAAATGCAGCCTACAATCTCTACACATATAAAGGTAGAAGCGAGAGTGATTCACTAAGCCTTGCTTATACATTTTATAGGGACTCAAATTTTAAAAATAGCGCCTATGTAAAGCTATTTAAGAGAAAAAATAAAAACTACCTAGAGGACTACGAGCTAGATAACCAAGCTAGGAGAAATGCTGGATATGAGGTAGGCGTAAAATCAAGCTGGAATTCTTACAACCAAGCTTTTAGCGCCAAGCTAGCTTACAAAAAGGGCACTGGTATATTTAGATCACAGCCTGATCCACTAGAAGATAGCGGGGAGGCTACATCTAGGTTTGCTCTAATAAATTTAAACCTAAACTACAAATATAAATTTGAACTTCCACTAAGCTACGATCTAAATATCAACGCAAGATATGGTCTAAATAAACTAAGCTTGCAAGATAAATTTAGTATCGGTGGATACTACAGTGTTAGGGGATTTGACGGAGAGAGCTCGCTTGTTGGAAACCACGGAGTAAGCGTAAGAAATACCCTCTCATATAACTACTATAAGAGCAACTCTGTCTATGCAGGGCTTGACGCTGGTATGGTAAGAGCAGCAAGTAGCGGCATAAAGGATAAAAACACCCTTGCAGGATACGCCATAGGTCTAAGAGGCAACATAAAAGCCTACAACAACCTAAGCTACGACATCTCTGTCTCAAAACCTCTTTATAAACCAAAGAGCTTTGAAACTAAATCAACAAATGTAAATTTCATCATAAGCTACGAATTTTAAGGATAAAATATGCTAAAGAACAATCAAATTTCAAATGCGCAAAGCAATCAAAAGCCTAGCCTTTTAGCCATAGGCTTAAATTTCTACGTAAGTCTCTCTTTGCTACTTGGCACCGCGCCAGCTCTGGCAAATGAGCCAAGTATCATAGCTGACCCAGGTGCGAACAATCGCCCTGATATACTAAAAGCTCCTAATGAGACGCTAATAATAAACATCACAAACCCTGATAGCAAGGGTGTATCTATAAATGAATATAGTAGGTTTAACACCCCAACTACTGGCACTATCCTTAATAACTCTAATAAAAACATAGATACAAAGATAGCTGGCCAGATAGATGCAAACTATAGGCTAACAAAAGAGGCAAGCCTTATTATCAACAAAGTAAATTCGGCTGAGAAATCATCTCTAAAAGGAAATTTAGAGGTAGCTGGAAGCAGGGCTGACGTAGTCATAGCAAACCCAAATGGCATAAGCGTAGATGGTCTAAATATGATCAACTCTCGCTCACTCACACTAACAACAGGTAGTATCAATAAACTAAGTCCTAAAGAGATAGAGCTAATATCTAATAACTCTATCGATATCGTAGGAGACGGCCTAAATGATAAGAGTAGCGACTATACAAACGTCATCTCAAATGCTGTAAATTTAAACTCAAATATCCACGCAAATGAGCTAAATATCATCGGTGAAAAGGCGGTTGCTTCAAGCAATGGCAAACTATATAACGACGTAAAAGCTAAAAACCAAGAAAATAGCTTTAGCCTAGATAGTAGCGCGCTTGGCGGTATGTATGCTAATAAAATCAAACTAGTTGGCACAAGTAACGGCGTAGGCGTAAATAATAACGGCCTAGTTATAGCAAATAACAATATAGAAATAAGCCTTGATGGCGATATAGTAAACACTGGTGCTATCGCTTCTAATAAAGATGCCAAGATAGAGGCAAAGACTATAACAAACAAAGATGAAGCGCTAATAGCAGCCAAAGAGAGCCTTAACATAAAAGCAGACACTTTGGTAAATACCTCAAGCCAAATTTATGCTAAAGATATAAATGTAGAAGCTAAAAAGCTAGTAAATAACTCAAGCTCGCAGGCTAGGGTGGATACAGTGCACAAACAAGGCACTATGCACCTAAAAAAAGAGGGTGTCAATAGATATAAGCTTGGTGTAAATTTAAAAGAACTAAAAGAGAAGATAAGCACCAAACTAGCTAAAAAACTAGGCAAAGATATAAGTGAGCTAGATGAAAACGAGGTAAATGAGTTAGTGTTAAAAGAGGCTGCAAATAAAGATGGCGCTCTATATGCTCTAAATTTACACAAAGACTCGCATTTAGTTGGCACCAGTCAAAAGATATTTCACAACCTAAGACTGGACTATGATACAAACGAAGTTCTAGTTGATACTAGTAGAGCAAAGAATAATGAACAAAAAAGAACTATCACATATAGCATAGTTAAAGATGTTCTAAACGAAGATGATAAAGCTAACTTCATCCCAGGCAGCATAATAGCTAACAATGATATAAATTTAAATGTAAATGATGTGTTAAACGATAAGAGTGTTATATATGCTGGAGGAGATCTAAAACTAAATAGCGATAATGTAGAAAACATAGCTCTAATGCTAAATAACAATGTAAATAGCTATAGTGTTTATAAGTGGAAAGAGAAAAAGAAATGGTATAGGAGAGGATTTAAAAGCAAATGGGAGACCAAAGGCGGAACAGGAAAAGTTTTTAACTTCTCATACACTGATGTTGGCCTGCCAGCAGTCTTTGCAGCGGGCAATAACATAGTAGGAAGCACACAAGACTTTTCAAGCTATGCACTAAATGATGATATAAAGCTAGCAAATGTTGACCTGGATAAATTCTCTGAGCCAATATTTAATAGCCCAATTATTAAAAACCTAAATAGAAGGGTTAAAAACCAAGGGTATTACTACAGCCTTGATAGTATAAACTCTGCTTATATAGCAAACATCCTTGATGGCTTATATGAAGCTAGAAATGAGAGTATAAGCAAATTTAAAAATGAAGCAAAAGATAAAAACGTAAAAGCCTCAGCTCTAGTAATGGCTAACAACATAGACATAGACGCCAAAGGCAACATAAGTCTAGCTGGTAGCGTAGTGGCTGACAGTCTAAATTTAAATGCGGATAAAAAGATAAAGCTAAAAGGCGCGGAGCTATCAACTAGCGGCGATGCTAACATTGCGGCTAATGATATAGAGATAGATAGTTCTGATCTAAGCTCTAAAAATTTAAACATAAATGCAAAGAGCAATATAAACTTAGATCAAAGCAAGTCTCACTTTAGCAAAGTCTCTAACTTAGAAGCTACAAATGATATAAATTTACAAGCTGGCAATGATATAAAAGTCTCTGGCTCAAATTTAGATGCGAGTGGAGATATAAATTTAAACTCAGGCAATGATATAGAGATAAAAGCAGATGAGTTTAGCTATACTCATCACGCAAGCTCTAAAGGTATGAAATTTGATGAGAGCGTAAAAAGAGTAAGTGCTGCAAATTTAAACGCTAACAGCGACATAAATTTAAATGCTAAAAACACTCTTTTAGTCTCATCATCACATCTAAACTCTCTAAAAGATATAAATTTAAAAGCTAGCGACATCATACTAGCAGCGCAGTCAAACACTAGCGAGGCAACAGCTATAAATAGCTCTAAATCGCTCCTTTCTAAAAAGCAAACCATAGATAGCGCCGTAAGCTCAGAGGTAGTAAGCACTAGCCTAAAATCAGGCAATAATATAAATTTAAACTCAGCTAACGATATCTATCTGGTATCGTCTAAGCTAAAATCAGACAAAGATATAAATTTAAACTCAAACAACAATATCCTCTTTGAAAACGGCCACAACGTAGAGGCTAGCTCTCATGTTTCTAAAAAGAGCAAAATATCTTTAAATCCAAATGCCTTTTATAAGAGTAGCTTTGACCTTGTGGCAAATGGCAGCAAAAAGGCAGTTTATAGCACTATAGACTCAGGAAGCGATATAAATTTAAATGCCAAAAGTGCTCTTAGCCTAAAAGGTGCAAACCTAAATTCTGGTAGTGACATAAATTTAAACGCAGAGCTTATAGCTATATCAAATACAAATGATGAAAGCTACCATAAAGAGGAGCATAAGAGTAGCAGGGTAGGTATCTTAAAGCCTAATGAAGTGCTAAAAGATATCGTTGTTGATCTAAAAAGAAAGCTAAACCCTCTAAAAGAAGCAAAAGATAAATTTAGCTCACTTAGCACACCTACATTTGTAATAGGAAAAACATCTACCAAATTTGAAAGCAATAGCCAAGAAGCCAAGAGCTCTAATATAAAAGCTGGCAAAAATATAAATATCAATGCCAATAAAGATATAAACATAGTTGCTTCAAATGTAGATGCTAAAGAGAACTTAAATTTAAAAGCCAATGAAGCGGTAGAAATTTCATCGGCAAATAGCATCTCTAATGCCAAATCAGAATCTGTAACAAGAAAGATCCTTGGCAAGCAAAGCGCCTCAGCAAGCTCAACAAATGAAGAGGTTGTTAGCTCAAATCTAAACGCCAAAAACATAAACATAGCTTCAAACCAAGATACTACACTTTTAGGCTCAAATATCAGCGCAGATGAGAGCTTAGATATAAAAGCTGATAATATAAATTTACTACCAGCATCATATAGCTTAGAGAGCTCATCTAAATTTAAAGACTCAGGCTTTGGCGATCTAATGAAGTCAAATGGCGAAGAGAGTAGCTCAAACTATAACCTTGCCATAAG
>NZ_CABPUX010000003.1:30869-95935 GCF_902460715.1 Campylobacter concisus
TAATACTCTCTTAAGTGCAGATACGCTCATTTATAACGGCTTTATGAAAAGCGAACTAGATACAGTATTGGGTGATTATGAGAGTGTAACTGCAAGAGACTTTGAATTTATAGCTGGACTTACTGGTTCTAGTGCCACTACAAACAAAGTTGGAAAAGCAGCTTGGGATAGGTTTAGTAAAAAGCCTAGTGAGGTAACTAGTGATGTTACTAAAATAGATAATCCAGCTTCTAACACAAATATAAAACACAATGGAAATAGTGGCAATGATGGGGTTAGGGGAATTGAAACATATAAAAGAGTTAATAAAAATGTGGATTTAATAAAAGATATAATAGAAAATGCAAATATACAATCTTATACACATAAACAAATTATAAGGACTCTTGAGGATGGAACGCAAATTATAATTAGGAAAGATTTTGGAGAAAATGCACATAACCTAGGGAAACCATTTAATGAAAAAATGGATCATTATAACTTGGAAATTCAAGTTCCTTTTAAAAAAGGATATAAAACAATAGAAAACATACATATTATTCCAACAGAAAAAGGGTATATTTGGTATGGTAAAGATAAAATAATAAAAGGTGAATAAAATGTCAGAACTTTTAATAAATAAAATTCCAACCGATGAAAACATGGTTACGATTGATGATGATCTAATTTTAGATAAAAAACATTTTTTATCTGTTAGTTTAAATAAAAAAGACAAATCTGCTTTTTTTTGTTTTAGTACTGATTTAGCTTTATTTTATTTTGCAAAAAATTTATTATATCATGCTCTTGATAAAGATTTTGTACCATTTTTAGAATTTATACCCAATTTAAATAATGATATTGTTAATGGGGTTAGATTGGCAAGTAAAAGTTGTAAATTTTTAATCGATATAGAAGATAGTTCTCAAATTTTAAATATACAAAATCAATATATAGAAATAGATAAATCATTATTTAAAGAAAAAGTTAATATTTTTTTTAAAAATAACTATGAAGAAAATTTTGTATTTCTATCCTTTAGTGATAAAGCAAAGTTATTAAATTTTGCAAATTTTTTGCTTAGTTTGGCAAAATATGGGACAATTAAAAAATATGAAATGATAGATAAAGAAAATAATAAAATGACGATACTTGTAGGGTGAGTATCCTCCTCTATCACAATGGTTGGTAAGGGATTAAAAATGATAAAAATTTTGTAGACAATGATGATCGCACTATGTTACTATCAAACAATCAAACAAGAGAGATGTGTAAAAAATATAAATTCATCTAATTCGTAATTTGCAATAAGAATAATGCCCGGAAAATCAAATAGTCAATATATAGCACAAGCAGCATGATTATATAAAGATAAAAACTGATAAAGGCTTTTATGATAAAAATGGCAATATAATAAAAAGCGACAAACCGTCGGCATCTTTTGAAAGTCATGTAGATTTGGAAAATTTTGACTTAAATATACTTAATAAGATTATGTAACAATGAATATGGCAGATTTAAATATTGAGAAAAAATTTTTACCATGGATTTATTATTGGATAAAAGAAGCTTCTGATATAAAACAACAAAAAATGCATTGGCTAAATGAGGACAATATTGATGGCGGAGTATCGTCTTATGTTGAATTGATGTGCTCGCTTTTTGATGATTTAAATTTTGATGACTTTGTGGAAAATACAGTATCCACTTTAGGTTTTTCAGATGAACTTATAAATTCATTGCATGGTTTTAGAGATGAACTAAGAAATTATATTGCAGAAGATGATAATGATGATGAAGCGATTATTAAAGACCCAAATTGGCAGATCGTCGTTAAAAAAGCACAAAATGTCATAGTTGCTTGGAATAAATATAAGCAAGTGTCTAAAAATAACCAAAATTTATAATAGCAACTTTACAAAAGGAAGTGATTATTTTGATAGACAAAAATAAATTTTATTGTAGAATTTGTGGATTAGAGCAGCTAGAGGCACCCTGGGGTGATGATGACAAAACTGCTAATTTTGAAATTTGTGGCTGTTGTGGTTGTGAATTTGGTTGCAATGATTACAATATAGATGTTATTAGAGAATATAGAAAACAATGGCTGAGTGGTAAATTGAAATGGCAAAACAATGTATCATATTTTAATAGTTGGTTTCATTCTAGTATTAAGCCTAATAATTGGTCGCTAGAAAAACAATTAAAACAAATTCCAAAGAAATTTTTGTGAGAATAATAATTGATTTTATAGATAAAAAATAGTTTCGTAAGGTGAGTATATTTGCCCGCTACAATGGTTGGTAAAGGATTAAAAATGATTAAATTTAATAAATATATAAAAATTCGGCAGGCAAAATGACCACCCTACGACACTACCTTCTTCAATACGACCCAATTGGAATTAAATTATGAAAAAAATATTTAACTATAAATGAAGCGTGTGCTTATGCATATAAGTTTTTAAGTGGTCTATATTTTCAAAATTTAGATGGTTTTTTAGTAGTATATCGCCAGAAATTTGGGTAGTATAAAATTTGATAGTATTTATATCATCTATGAGCTAAAAAATTAGTAAATAAAATTTTATTTGCTAAAAAATGTTTTAGGCAATGGATAGCGGAATATAAAAACGACTAAATTTATAAATTTCATTTGTGCATTTACCATTTTTATTATAACCGGATGTGGTATTTCTCTAAATTTAAATGATACTAATGTCGATAAAGGAGCAAACACAGGATATAAAATAACTACAAGTGCAGATACTTATAATAGACAGCTTCATCAAAGAGAGATAGACTTTATAAACTCTATGGCAGATGATTATGCTACTAAAAACAATATCTCTAAAGAGCAGGCTGTTAAAATCTTATATACTGCTGCTAGCGTGCTAGTAGATAAAGGTTCATATAATGATTTTACTTCAAAAGAGAAATTTGAAGTAAGAGATGAAAATGATGAAATAAGTATAATAAACTACAATGAGAAATTTTATAAATTTAATCAAGGAGATATAAATAACGCTAAAGCATATCTACTAGTAAATTCTAAAGGAAAATCTTTTAGAGATATATATAAAGAGGAATTTGCTAAGCAAAATTACTTTACTGCTACAAAAGAGCAGTATAATAACAGCGGTTATACGCCGGATAAGAGTATGGGGCTAGAGGATGGGAGCTTATCATTCTTGCCAGCGCCTATTTTTTTAAAAAGTGTATTTGGCCTTTTTAAAAATACTGCGCTAAAAAACCCATTAGAAAATATAAGTTATACAAAAAAGTTTTGACCCAAATGTCAAATAAAAGTGATTACTTTCATTCGTTTCCAAATGCAGTAGATGCTTTTGCTAAATATGGCAAAAAATCGGAAATTATCGGTAATGATGGGATTAAGAGAGTAAAGATTGAAATTCAAGGTAGCTACAAAAATCACGATGGAGTGTTTGAGTATATAATAGAGCCTGATAATACAGTTAATCATAGATTTTTTAAAATAAAGGAAAAATAGTATGAATTTAATAAATAATGTGATAAAAATAGAGGAATTCTTTTTTAGCAATATATGTGAAATTGCTTACGACTACGAAAATGCTATAAAGAAGATCGCGGTATTGAAAGCCAAGGGGCAAGTTATTGTCGGTGGCGATGTAATAAAGTATGACGGGCAAGCAGCTGAATATACTTATGATAATTGGAGCTTTAATTCTGAAGAATATACATATGATCTACATGAGTATTCTGCTAAAAAAGCAATTGATTACATAGAAAAATATCATAATATAGATAAAGACTGCTTTTATACTATATATACATCTGGTATGTTGTAGAAAATAATGTTGCTGAGTTTATAAATCATATACAGTAAAAGCAAGGATAAATAGATGTTTAACCGCATAGGTGGCTTTTTTATAGGATTTATGTGCTTTCTTTACTGCATCTCTATGCTAGCCAACAAAAATGTAAAAGTTGGTGAGAAGTTTTTTAAATTTGACGATACTGGTTATTTATACTTGCTACCAGCATTTGGATTTTTGGTGCTAAGCATTTATGGTTTTTGCATGGCTTTTAGAAAAGAACCGCCAGTCGTGCAAAGGCTAGAGGGTATGTGGTGTCCTGACTGCATGAAATTTTATAATATAGGTGAAACTACATGTGAAAAGTGCGGACAAGAGCTACTAAAATGCTATAACACGCACTATGAAACAAGGCCAAAACCAAAGACCGAGCCGCTGTTTAGATCAAAGCCTAGAAATAAAAAGCGAAAGCTAAAGAGATAGGAAAGCAATAGCGATCGAGAGGATGTTATAGTAAAGCGAAAGAGAATAGATGAAATTTAGAAATTTTATATTATTTATAATCACTCCGTTTGATGTATTGGTTGCTACTTTAAAACCGCAACTTACGAAATGTTTATTTATTATCTTATTTTTGTCGGGATGCGGTATTGTTACGAGTGTAGATGATGACAATAAAGAATCTAAAATTTTGAGTGTAGATCAAAGAATATCTACTAAAGAGGGATTGCTCTCTTTGATGGCACCTATACATAAGGATATAGGCGTTTTTTATGGAGTATATAAAGTAGAGGAAGGCATGGCGTTGACTTGGGCTGTAAAAAATATGATGGCTTCAAAGCTTATTATTTCGACAGAAGCTTATCCTGGACATACTTTTGAATCTGCAAAATATCTCAATCCAAAAAATCTTAAAATTTTTGAAGAAGAGACAAAAACTAAAGAGAGTTTTTACAATACTACTACTAGTGCTATATATAAAAAAGCATATCTTGATTATATAGATGGAGTTAAATGCAGGACATTTGTCCATGCGGATTTGAGACAGATTTATCAAAATGTAATTGATGGTGAAAAGACATATACGCAATACTATGATACATATTGTTCATTTTATCAACCAAAAAACATTAAAAAACCAACAAATATGGTTAGACTACAATATGAATATAGTTTTAATCGCAAATCAAAAGCTTTTACAGATAGCAACAAAACAGAGCAGGAAGTCTTAAATGATATACACAATATATTTAGGCAAGACATACAAGCAATATTTTCTACCATAAAGCTTGGCATGGACAGAGAGAAGATGAGAAAAGAAGGGCTTTTGTTTGATAAACCATATAGGGTTCAGTTTTAGATAAAATTACAACTGCAAACTATATGCAAAGAATTTGATAAAAATAGTGGCCATACATAAAGGAGTGTAGTAAGGTGAAGATACCAATAATTTCATTATTAATAGCTTTTATAACAGGATGTAGTTTTGATAATACATATAAAAGTGATATATATGATCGCGACTATATAAAAATGGATGCAAACACTACACTTTATAGCTCAAATAAAACATTTTCAGTAAAGGCGCCGATAAATAGAGGTGTCTTATTTGAGGGTTTAGACAAATATGATGATTTTACAGTGTTGCAGCGCCGTATCATCGGGGAGATAGTTGAGATATTTTATCTTGAAATAGATAAGATAGATACATTCGATGGGGAAAAGTATCTTGATTTGGAAAATATAAATTCTTTTGAGCTAAATACTAATAATCCAAATGTAAAATATAAAAATGAAACATTTGGACAGTATTATGATAGGGCTTTTGTCAATATCATAGATGGTATAAAATGTAGAAGCTTTCCCAAAGAACTAAATAAAAAATATAATCATCAAAACAAGGGTGATGGCATAATTCAGACGCAAGAGTATGAGACATATTGTAGCTTTTATGGTGCCAATGGTGTGCCAAAGGTGCTTCGTATAAGATCTGAGTATAGTTTTAACTTATCAAGTGAGGTATTTAAAAAAAGCACCCTCTCAGAAAAAGAAAAGTTAAATAAAATAACAAGACAATTTAGGCAAGATACGGAAGAAATTTTTTCGAATATAAAAATCAATATGGATAGACAAAAGATGCGTCAGCATGGGTTATTATTTAATACAAAATCAAAGGAGATAAAATGGAAATAAAAAAATTAATCATGTTTGCTTTGTTGGCATTTGTTTTTACGGCTTGCGCTGAAAAAGAATATATATGTCAAGACCATGAAAAAGATGGCGCAGTGTGTGGCTATAGACCATAATTGCCATATTTATAACATGCTTGACAGTATGAAAGATCTTTATATTACTAAATAAACAAGATAAAACCAGCAAATCTTTATTTGCATAGAAAGCTAGTCGAAAGCGTCTACTAGGCTATCTAAACGACTTAAAGGGAATAAATAGATAACAATGACGCTTGTTTTCATGGATAGGATTTAAGATTAAAAGTGGATTCATGAAATGCTAAGATATGATTCCACCTCCACTTTAAAAGAGGCAACTGGCACACTTTCTATCACTGCCCAAAACGAATACGTAGAGGTGGCTCCAGCCAGTCTTGCTTTGATAGAAGCTATAAAGCAGCTTAAAAAGGTAAAAAAAGAGTATGATAGCTATAAACACACTAGAGATGATCTAAAAGATAAACTACATGAGCTAAAGCAAGCCTATAAAAGTAAAACTCCTGGCATAGATGGCTCAGATATAGAAGATCTATCAGATATCCTTGAAAATGTTAATGACGAAGAGAGGTACTATAAGGCAAATATAGCTTTAGCTATGGCAAACGTAGAAGCTAAGAGCCTAGCACTTATAGCTCAAGTAGCAGCAGCTGCAAAGGCAGCATCTAACTGGTATACATTTGGTTTTAGTGTAGGAGTAGCCGCTAGTGTAAATGGTCATAAATCAAAATCAAACTCAAATGAAGTTATCTCTAATCCATCAAATTTAAGCGCAAATAACATCAAGATACAAACTCCAAATGATACAACTATCACTGGTTCAAATTTAAGCGCTAATAATCTAATAGATATAAACACAAACAACTTAAATATAAACTCTAGCAAAAACACCTATACATCAGAAAGTAAAGACAAAAGCATAGGTGGAACCATGAGATATACTATGTATGGCGGTGGCGGCGGAAGTGCTGGTCTAAACTATTCTACTAGTAGTAGTGACACAGAGAGCCTAACAAACAACAACTCTCATCTTTACTCAGCTAAAGATATGAATATAAACACAGCTAATGACGCAACCATCAAAGGAGCAAATTTAAGAGCTGATGAGAGATTAAATTTAAAAGTAGGAAATAACCTAAGCTTAGAGAGTGTAAGAGACAAATACGCATACAACGAAAGAGGATATAGTGTAGGTGTTGGCATAGGATTTAGTAGTGATAAATCACCAAACTCAAGCTTTGCTAATCCATCTAGCACAAAAGCAACTAGCACCAATGCAAATTTCTCTAGATCAAGCTCAAATATTATAACTAAACAAACCATTCTCTCATCTATAACAGCAAATGAGCTAAATGTAGAGGTAGGTAAAAACACTCATCTAAAAGGATCACTTCTAGCAGCAGGAGAGTATGATAAAGATAATACCTTTATAGATAACCACAACCTAAATTTAAAGACAAATACCCTAAGCTATGAAAACCTATCAAATACAAGCTATGCCAAGGGAACAAACTTTAGTATAGGAGCTAACTATATCCTAGAAGATAAAAACAATAAAGATAGCAAATCAAATAACAATCAAGAAGATAAATTTACAGGTCTTAAATCAATAGATATATCTAACCATAGAAATTTAAGCTACAGCTTATCTAAAAACCTAGCAACTCTAGGTAGTGGTAACATAGAGATAGCAGATAAAGAGAACTCTGATGATCTAACAAGACTAAATAGAGATACAACTAAACTAACAAAAGATCTAGTAAATACTAGCATAAGCTCAAATGTAGATGGTAGTATGGATTTAAGAGTGCTAACTAAGAGTGGACAAAAGGATATCAAAGATGAGTTTAATACAGCTACTGCTATAACAAAAGCACTAAATGCCATTATGGAAACAGGCGAGTTTAATTTTAACAGTGAAGTAAAAGAAAATGTTGCACAGTATGAAGCTGGAAAACTATTAGGCAAAGAACTTGCTCAAAAACTAATAGATGATAGTGTCACCATAGAAGAAAAGGAGGCCTTGGGAAATAAATTTATAGAGCTATTTGCAAGTATGTCAGGTCTTGACCTTAATGGCATATCTTTAAGAATAATTGATGATAAATTTGCAAAGGGAAAAGACGATGAAAAATTCCTTGGGCATTTCAATAGTGGATCAATAATACTAAATTTAGCTCACATTAAAAATGTTGATCAGTTTGTGAGCACTCTAGGACATGAGTTAAAACATGCCATAGACTATAAAGCTGGCAAATTTATACCAGGAGATAGTAAGCAAGATAGATATGCAAAACTAAAAGAAGATAGTTTTAGTGACTATCTAAGCAAAGCTCTAAATTTACAAGATAGTGGCATCAATGCCAAAGATGCAGCGATAAACTATATTAAAAATCAAAGTAGCTTAAATACTCTACTCTTAAATTCTTATATGTTTAATGGACTAGATAAGAGTAAGGGGGATAATAGACAATTTAGTCAGCCAGAAATAGACTGGCTAAAGGCTAATGGCAATAATTTCGCCAACTTCATTAGAGAGAGAACAGGTATAGACATTTCTCAAGATGAAGCCATTTCAAGACTTTCAGTGCAAGCACTAAAACAAAGTGATAATGTTTGGTCTTTGATGTTTAATAAAGATGATGCTTTAGCAAAAGAGTTTTTGGCAAAACCTGACAACAAAGAGGGTCTATTTGTTGTTGATAAATTTGACAATAGAAATAATAGATTAAATTTAGATGTAGCTATTAATAATATAGATTTTTACAATAAATATATTCATCCAAATATAGACTCTTTGCCACTAGAAACAGTTAAAAATAGTATATTAAACTTGGCATCTAATGCAGATAAAATACCAAGTAACTTGCAAAACTGGTATAAAGATCAGACTTTTACCGCCTCTAGCTTGCGTGACGGTGCTGTATCTTTGGCAAAAGATATAGCCGTAAACGGAGTAAGTGGCGTAAGAAATATGTACTATAATATATTTAACAACGATAAAAAGATTTTAGAAAAAGTTTATGACTATAATGGCATAAGCGATGATATAGCATTAATATCAGGATTTGATACATCTAGTTTGACTGGTGTAGCAGCAATAGGCAAAGGAGCGGGCGTTGGTCTTGGAAAAGGTGCTGTTGGTTTAGGCAAGTTAGCAAAAGATGGAGTGGTTGCGGTAGGTAAAGCTAGTGTAAATGGAGCTTCTAAAATCGCTAATCAAATAGAAACAAACGCTTTAAATAAAATAACACAGAATTTGCCAAAAAATGCTATGTATAATAAAACAAATGGAATTATTTCAATAGAAAATAAAAATTTCATTCAAGTAGGAACTGACACTTTGACAAATTCGCCTATATTGCGAGAAATAGGATACAATAAAGGAAGCTATGCTCTAAAAGGAAATCACTATGTATCTACAGCAGATGGACTATATATGATAGGAAAAAATGCTCTACAAAGAACTGGAACAAAAGTTATTACAAATTCAAATTTAGCTGAATTTATGAAACCAGGGGTAAATCCTATAAAGGATATTAAATTCTATGATATCTCAAAAACCCCAGGTATAGTAGCAGGTACCACTATAGGTGGAGGCATAGATCTTGGATCACAATATATAAATAATGGCTATAGCTTTAAAAATCTTGACTACACCGAAATAATAATAAATGCATTAGGTGGTGCTTATGGCGGAGCTGCTAGTGGTTTATTCTCAGCAATAGGTAGAGGCGCCTTTGTTAACTCATCTACTGAGCTGTATTCTCAGCTTAAAGATAGATCAAAAGATGTAGACGCAGAGAGAGTGGTCGGAAAAGGTTTTGCTGGTGGATTTTATGGACTGTTTGGTAGCATTGCGGGAGCAGGCGGTAAAACCATAAAAGTTGGCGATGGAGATTTGCAGACTGAGGCAGAAGCTGGGGCAAGTATATTTACCGGAATAGTACAGGCAGTAGCCGATAGTATGAATAGTAAAGATAATAAAAATAACAAAGACGATAAAAAATGAAAAACGGTTTTCTTAAATTTTTAGTAATAATTGCTGTTGTGGCATTTTTACTTATTTGCTTAAGAATATTAGTTTACTTCTTTGGAGAACACTATATTGATGCTATGGCTGTGTTGCTAATATTTGCCAATGTATGTTTTATGATAAAAAATGGTATAAAAAAGAGCGATTTTAAAAAAGAATATATACAAAAAATGGAAATAAAAAGAGGCGGTATTGCTTTAATTCACTCTTTTTTAGTATTCATTTTTTGGCTTGGCTATACTATGACAAAACCATAAAAGTTGGTGATAAGGATTTGCAGACTGCAGCTGAAGTAGGAGCAAATTTTCTTACTACAACCGGACAAGCTATTGCAGATAGTGTAGAAAGCAAAAAAGATAAAGCAAAAAAAGCAGATAATCAATGAAGAAGAATTGGATTGTATTTTTTGGATCAATAGCATTTTTTATAGTAGGTGCTATTTGCATAGTAATCCTAAAACTTCTTTTTGGAGAACACTACGGTGATGTTATTTTTGCTGGGATAATCTTAACAAATATATATTACATAATTAAAAACGGCATAAAAAAGAGTGACTTTCAGAAAAAGAATTTTAAAACAATGGACGTCACAATAGGTGGTGTCTCTTTGATACAAGCTATATTTGTATTTATAATGTGGGTTGGTTACAATGCAACAAGAGGATAAACATAAAAGTCGGTATAGTATTAGTTGCTACATGAACAGGTCAAGCAGTAGCCGATAGTATGAATAGTAAAGACGATAAAAATAACAAAAACGATAAAAAATGAAAAATAATTTGTTAATGCTTTTAAAAGTTTGGCTACTGCTATTTTTTGTGTATCTTATTTTTAGGATATTTATTTATTTTTTTGGTGAACAAAGGCTGTATATGTTGATTTTGTGCCCTATTTTGTTTAACGGATATTACGTGATAAAAAATGGCATTAAAAGAAGTGACATAACTTTGTATAAAATAAAAAACGATCAAGTAAAAAATAATGGATTTGTAGCATTTGTATGGCTTGTTTTTTGTACTTTTGTATTGGTATTTTGGATAGTTGTCAAGTGAAATAAGTCAAATGATTTTTGTACTAGCATGGAATTTGGCAATATTCGCAGTGATTATTAATGTAGCCTTTAATTTATTTTCTGCTGTTTTTGCCGGATATTTAGCGCTTTGTATAGCAAAAAATAAAATAAAAAAATGACATCACCTTAAACAAACTACGATTTTCGTAATGTAATAAAGATAATACTGTTGGTGGTAATAGTAATGAATGAGTTTTTTAGTGCTTTCTGGCGAGAGTTGCAATATAAAATTGTAGATTTGATCGTATATTTGGCTAATCAGTACCCAATTGTAGCTTGGACTATCTTATATTTTATTGGTTTACCAGCGTTGTATTTTAGTTTCAAGTTTATTTGTTATAGCTTTATAATTTATAGCAAAACTGGAAATATAAAAATGTTAAAAACAAATATTTTACTTTTAATTTCTATTATTATTGTTTTTTACTTTCTCATTAAATTTACAATTTATAAATCAGATGGCTATTTAATCTATTTGTGTATTTTTTCATGGATTTCTGCTATTGGTATGATTATTTGGGCTTTGCGGCCTGAAAAAATTATACCAAAAGAGCCACAGCACAGAAAACCCAAAAAACAAAAGAAGCAAAAAGTCAAATTTGAAAAAAACAAGAATTCGCTTAATTTTACAAATGTAAAGTTAAAGAACAAACAATGTGGTGGCGGTGATGATACGGTGACATAATTCATTAACTAAAAACTATATAATAAGACCGACCGGGGTAATAAAAAAAGAAAAGGTGCTTGTCGGAAATCATTATGAAATTATGCAAGATGGACTTTTGGCTGTTGGGAAAAACGCATTGCAACGATCAGGTATAAAAACTATTTCGAAATAAGAATTTAAAAATTTATTAAAATATACCAATAAATCAACGAGTTCTATTTCAAGTATTTATTGCAGTGGAATTAGTTTTGTATTGAAATAATGTTATACCTGAATTTGCTGAAAGATATTTATATGGAATTCTAAATTATATTGGTGGCATAGGTGTCATATATAGTTATAATAAGTTAAACAAATATATGAGAAATTTGTAAATTGGACTAAACCAAATGATTAAAGGAAAGGAATTACTCGCAGTAGTTATGATTATTGCTGGATTTAAAGTGTTGTTTGTTAAGCAATTTTGGTCGCAAGGGGCTTTTCATGATTTTTCAAATCCATTATTATACATACCAATAAGCGGCTTTTTGATTATTGGTGGGTGTTTATTAATGTTGAATAAAAGAAATGAAAAATGACTATCTCAAAGCAGGAATTTAAGAAAACTAGCGATTTTAGCATGATAAATTATGCGCGATGAGGAGAAGATTTTATTACAAGTTATGCCCCGACCGGGATAACAGAAGCTACTTGGGCTGGCATTGGTGGCTGGATTGCTTCTGACCCAAGAGAACAGATAAAAGATACTTATTATTTTTTTAAAAAAGGCATAATAAATACTATAAATTCAATACAAGAAATTAATACAAAAGAGAGAAAGTAGTGGATAGAATTTTTGCTTTTTTTGTGGGTGTTATGTGTTTTTTACATGTGTTTAGTCTGCTTGTTAATCAAAGCGTAAAGATAGGTGAAAAATTTATTGATTTTAGAAATATGGGGGATTGGTATCTTCTATCAGTACTTGCATTTTTTATTTTAGGCTGTATTGGATTTTATTTTGCCTTGCGTTCCACAAAAAACATCAAAAAATACTCAGAGTATTTAGTATGTCTTAAATGTAAAACTACTTGGTGGTTTGGGCATTTACGTGATAAAAGTAAATGCAATTTTTGTGGTGGCGAGGTGATGGATGCAAGTAAATATGGTGACTATACAAGAAAACTAGAATTTTTAGAAAAAAGAAAAAAAGGACCCAAAAGAAGAAGCGTTAGAAATAAACTAAAAAAAGATAAAGGTAACGTTGATGATTGATGTAAATTTACGAGTAAATAGGCTTAGGTCATGATTAAAATAAGGATCGCTATAGCAATATTTTTTACATTGTTATCATATTTAAATTTATATAAACTATTCACAGAAGAAGGCTATAAAGGCGGAAAAGTATATGTAGTATCAACTGCGCAGTCTATAACCATGCAGATAGTTTTAATCATTTTGTTGATCGCATATACGATATATTTGATAAGGCTAAATTCTAAAATACCAGAATTTACAAAGTGTCCAAAGTGTAAAAATAGTTATAATTACGCTGATACTAAAAATGGCAAATGCCCTAAATGTAATGTTGAAACAATAGAAGTTGAAAAATATTATAGGCACTTTCCAGATGAGTTGAAAAATTTAGAAAAAGATAAAATCGGTTAGATATTCTCTTACTTTGGGCAGTATGGACTGGCTTGTGAGGAGTTTATAAAGAGTGGAAAAAATGACAAATGAGAGCTAAGATTTTTTTGATTTTTATATCTATTAGTTCATATATTTATGCTTTTAGTTTTTGGAATTTAATTATATTTCATATCGTGGATTTAAATATTACTTTTCAAATGATGTAGAAAAATTTATATTTTTTGCGTTATTTTTTATATTTGCGAGTTTTTGTCTTTTTGGCATTTTTTATAAAAAGAATCCTAAATGAATAAAATGTCGCAAAAAGATATAAGTGGATTGCCAGTATAGTAAATCAATAGGCAAAATGGAGCAACCTAGGTTAAATTTCAGTGATAGTATGCCAGTAGAAACATTAAGGTGTAAAATTATGAATTACTCTATTCCTTTGAAATATTATATAGTAATATCAATTATTGTAATGTCGATAGAAAGTTTTTTGTGTATCTTTTATGGTAAATATTATTTTCGTGGTTGGCACAATGCCGAAATAGAAGATATTATATTTCATGTAATTGTAACAATATCTTTAATATATTATTATAAAAAAGAATACTGGAAACGATAAATTTACAAATTCTCTTTTTGTGTACCAAAATAAAAAAGAGAAAAATCCAAAAATAAGTTAAATTTGAAAAAATAAAATTTAAAAAAACAAAAACAATAATAACAAATTCAAGGAACAACTATGTTTTATAAATTCTGCTATGGATTTATAGGCTTTGGATTTTTATTTATATCTATTAGGATATTTGCGAACAAAAAATTTGAAAGATTTGCAATAGAACATGATTTTTCTAGTTTGGGTGATACTTATTTTGTTCCAGTTATTATGAGCTTGGCAGCTAGTTTTGCATTTTCTATCTTGCTTTTCGCTTCACAAAAAAATATCAAAAAATGCCCGAGTAATGCAAATTTTCATTTTATAACACCAAAATCCAAAAAGAGAAATCGAAAAAAACAAGAATTTGCTAAAGGTTAAAAATGTAAAATTAAAGGATAAAAGCAAAAGTTGGCAGATTTTGAACTAATTGACAAGGTTTGGAGTAAATCCATTTTTAGCTTACAAAGTGACAGGATAACAAGTGGAACTAGTATCTATTTTTTTAATATCAAATTTAGTGCTTTATTTAATACTATATATAAGTAAGCGATTTATGATAAATTTCATATATAAATTTCTGAGATTTTTATCTACGTTATGTATTGTTATAGGTTTTGCCATACTTATCTATTTTGCTTGCTATATTGTCTATTATCACAACAATTGGTCAGAAATGAGAACTGGAATATTCATGGCTGTGATAGTTGTTTTTTTTATGAATATGATCTGGCCAGCCATTATAGTGATAGATTGGCAAAATAACCCTAAGCACTTTTCTGGCTATTATCAACTCTTTTTGAATATATTTCTGATAGTTACTATTTTTTTGATGGGGGATAACGTTGGCTTTTAATAATATTGGTCTAATTTTCGGATCTATTGCAAGTTTTATATTTTTGATTTTTTGGCTAAAAGAGTCTAAAAACAAGGGTCGAAAATTTATGATTAGATACTTGTTTGTTTTTGTTGGTGCTATAATGATCATCCTGACAAATTTTATAAACATTCCTCAATTTTTTGCATACGACCTAGGTGATAGAAATTTACTCTATATCGCATATGCTTGTTTATGTATTCAGCTCATAGTTGATATTTGCTATGTTATTTGTGCTTTTTTCGTAAAGTTAAATAAATAGATGTATAAATAATATCTAATAAATTTGGCAATGGTGTTTTATGTGATATCTTAAGGAGTGGTTTTGCATGAGTAGTTTTATTAGCAGGACAATTGACATTGGTTTTATGCCAAACGCTCCGTGGCTGTATTGGCTGGTATTTGACACTGTAGGATTACTATTTTTAAAGATGCTGATAGAGGATGTCATTTCAAGTTTATATTATTTCAAATTTAATACAAAGGGTAATATCCAGTCTCTTTTATATATTTTGTTTGACTTGGCGGTTATATTCTTGATAGCTTTTTTATTTTATAGGCTATATTTTAGCGTCACTGGAGTAGAGGGCATCCTGCCTCTGATACGAATTTGTCACTCTTTCTTGTTGTTGTGGTTTGCATTTATACTATTTTTGGGACAATTAGGCATTTGGTAAAATCAAGAAGCAATACTATAAAAGCCAAGCCAAAATTATTTAGAATGTCTCGCTCAAAAAGACGCAAGGAGAATTTGAAAAAATAATGGATAAAGTTTGGAGTGAGCTAATCTTGCAGCTTATGATGGGAGATCACCCATTGCTGCACTGGGTTATTTATAATATCTTTGGCTTGCCGCTTATGTTTTATATATGGAAGGCTACAGCTATACTTTTGCGCAGCAGTATTGTTTTTAATAAAGACAATCTCGTAAAAGATATTACAATGAAGTTATTCTTTGTATTGGTTTCACTATTTCCATTTTACTTACTTATAAAATTTACTTTTACAAAATCAAACGACTATCTTGTTTATCCTTGTATTTTTAGTTATATCTCCACCTTTGTTGTATTCTTGCTGGCTGTCAGACCTGTAAAACAAAAGCCAAGTGAAACCACAGAAGCCAAACCAAAATTCTTTAGAATGCCTCGCTTAAAAAGACGCAGGGAGAATTTAAAGAATAATTTTAGTAAATAGGTATGATAACAAATAAAAATGATAATCAGATCGTCTAACAAATGAACTATTTAGTAGGTTTTATTATTTTCGCCGGAGAGCTGTCTATACTTATAGATCCAGCTCCACCGGTAAATATTTTTGGCGTAGCAATAAATTCATTTAAAATTTAGGCGATATTGCCAAGATGAGAAGTGGTTTAAGGTTTGTATCTGCCGAGTAGTTTGGCCGAAAAAAAGGAAGTTTGATTGGGTAGATTTTGGGATATTTTCATAAATGGCTTAATTGAAATAACAATAAATAGTGGGCCACCACTATTATATTGGGTGTTGTTTGATGTGGTTGGGCTAGCTTCTTTTAGCATTTTTTTGAGCATGATTGTGTTTGATCTGTGTTGTTTTATTAAGCATGGATCTATTGAGTACTTTAATAAAAACACAATAATATCTTCTATTTTTGTGTCTGCCATTTTTGGTGTGTTTTGTTTTTGTATATTAATTATAGCTACGGGACATTGCGATACGTAGCAAATTTTTCACTTTTTCTAGTTGGAGCGGTTTTTGTTTGGACTATCTATAAGGAAGTAAAAGAAATATCAAAAAATTATAACAACATCTCAAAAGCCAAGCCAAAATTTTTTAGAATGTCTCGCTCGAAAAGACGCATGGAAAATTTGAAAAACAATGCTAGAAAGTAGGAAATATGTTTAACCGCATAGGTGTATCATTGAATAGAAGGAGTTTGGAGTGAATAAAAAGTTAAAAATAGTTTTACAAACAGAATTTGCATGTGATAGCGTATTTTGGATATATGATGAATTTGGTGAAAACATAAATGGCGGAACATGGGTAGAGCAAGAAGATAAAACATCTTGGGACAGCAAACTCCCAGATGAACTGTTATCTTGCCCAGATATAAAAAGGCTCTCGATGGAAATCATGAAAGAATACAATAGTCTTTTTATAAACAATGAAAAAGAATTTAGCTATAAGGGCTTTGCTAGTCCCAAATCCGAAGCAAAATATATGCAAAAAATCAATGAGCTTAGAAAAATTTTATATGAAAAATGTGGAGACAAATACGAAATAGAAGATGATTTGCGTTAAAATACGCTTTTAAATTATGATTAATAAATCCCATAAAAGATACAATAACAAGACTTTATTATCACAAAAAGGAACTCTAATGAAAAGTTTAAAACTTATTGTTATATCTACACTACTAATCACATCAAACCTCTACTCAAGTGAAAAAATCCAGCCTAGCTTTGATTGCTCTAAAGCTAAAACAAGAGTAGAAAAACTAGTATGTTCTGATGAAGATATATCAAGAGTAGATAGAGATATGCAAAAAGCTTATGATCTAATGATGGGTAAATATGACCTTGCTTATATGAATGAAGAGGCTAAAGAGGAGATAAAGCCATATTTAAAAAAGCTAAAACAAAGTCAGATTGAGTGGGTTAAGTATAGAGATAGGTATTGCAACACAAAAAAAGATGAAAAAGAATTTAATAGCTGTGTCTTTAGTAGATATGTTTATAGAATACAATCTATAGTGTCAAGCTACGATTGGAGAACAGGTTTTTCAATAAATGATAAAAATAGCACAAATGATCTATGCTATAACTACTTTACTCAAAAATTCTGGATGGACTCCCCAAAGCCTGTAAATAAAGATAACCCACCTTATGGAGAAGATAAAGAGTTTTATGAGAAATTTCTAATTAATGCTCTTGGTAAAGACATTGCAGAGAGGGAATTAAATACCACTAAGAACTATTACTACACACAACTTGATGGAGCTCCAGTTGGAAGTTATATCATGTGCGTAGGTATAGGTGGAGAAGAAAAAGATATATACGATCTAAGAAGTAAAACATATAAGCCATATTGTAGAGGTACTAGCATGCAGTTCGAGGATTTTTTACATGGGGATTATATAAGGGCTGGTCAAAAACCAGAGTCAGGACTTAAATTTAAAGAGGTAGAAGAGACCAAGGAGGAGTTTAAAAAGAGAGGCTTAGACTATGAAAAGGATGATAACTTTTCAACAGAGGTCTATAAAAAAGCAATAAAGAATGATGCAGATAGTTTTAGTAATGCAATATATAGTACTGATAAAAGCTATGACGCAAATATACTTTCAGACGGAATGGTAAGAATACTATATGCTTCAAATTTAGGCTGGGAAAAATCAAAAGAGAAATTCGGAGAACATTTTCTCTCAAGCAACTCTTCTGATTGGCCTATTCTTATAGTTGCTGATAAATTTTTCTTTAGGGTTTTTACAGGAGAATATGCTAATAATCTTATATGCAGAATGCCTATCCAAAGCAGATTTAAAGATAGAAATGATACTAAGCTTATAAGAGAGTATCTTGATCAGTTTAAGGAGTTTTAATGCCAATCAATGAGAGAAATGCTAGTGATTTTAAAAATAAACTAAGAGATGCATTAAAAAAGGCTGAAGATTTTATATATGAACTATATTATGATACTAATAAAATAGCTACTATAGGTTGCGGTTTTAATGTTACCTTAAAAGAGATACTAAAAGAAGTTTGTGATAAAAAATATTCTGATCCTAAAATGAATGAAGAAGAATTTGCTGGACTACTTAATACCATTAATGGAGTAAAAGTAAAAACTAATGAAAATCTAAGATCTAAGGTATCAGAGTATCTTGATGGCATAAAAATAGAAGATGGAAAAAGTGCTAAATTTGGCGAATTTAAGTTAGATGATGAACAAATTGGCGATATATTGCCAGAGGTGATTGAAAATTTTAGAGATGGTCTAAATAAAAAACTAGCTTATACCACTATAAGTCCGCAAGAGAAAAAGATAGATGATAAAACTAAAGGTAGCAGCGAATATATAGCTCTAATGAGCATGACATATAATAATCCAAGCCTTGTAGGAAATGGCCTAAAAGCTCACTTAAGAGCTAAAAACCGCTTTGGAGCTTGGTATGAGATAAGATATAAGAGTAATGCAGATAATGAGATAGGTATAGCTAAACGAAGATTTATAGAGTCTAACGAATTTGGACTCTATGAAGATGCGGACAATAACGGAAGGGTTAAAAGAAATGAGTTGGCAAACATAAGCATAAACGCAATATCCTTTGAAGAGTGTTTGGATCTATTCTCTCTTTTAAATGTTGCAAAGATAAAAGATAAAGATGAGCCATCTATAACCTATCTACAAAACGCTATAGCTTATGAGACTACTAAGGAATTTAAAGGCAATAGAACCATCCCAGGATACTTATCAACACCAAAGAATGCTATAAACTTTAACGAACACTACAGAAAATACAACACTATCTTGCAATTTTTTGCAGATAAGATAAATGCTCTTTTAAAAAATGTCACCTCAAAGACCTTTAAGCTAGAAGATATCTATGTGATCACCACAAAAGATGATAATAGTCATAATATCTCAAGGATAAATAAGCTTTTAAAGATAAGAGCAGAAAATGGCGAGTTTAAACCTGAAGCCAAAAGAGATATCTTGCTTATATATCCAACGGCTTCAGCCCTTCCTGTAATGCCTATCCAACCAAAAAACACAACCTTTACTATCGTCTTAGCAGATAATACATCGCTTGATTGCTCAAATTTAAACCCAGACGGAAATAGTAATGAGAGTGAGATAGTGCTTATGAACTATAAGCAAGATGTAAGAGAGCCTAATAAAAACTCAAGAGATGAAGAGATAAGCTTTATAAAGCCTTCTACAAATGGTGAAACAACCATCTACAAAAATGCTAACGACATTTTCATATCACAAGATGAGAGTTATGCCTTTAATAGTGGCAATGTAATAACTCTTAACTTCTTTGAAAAAATGAACTTTAACCTCTTAAATTTTGCTAAAGAAAACAGCTATAGCATAAGAAGCGACAAGGCTTCAAGCATGTTTGATATAAAGCTAAGGCTACCAGACGCTACTGATAGTATCTCTACAAAAAATGAAGGAAATTTCAACCTAGTAGTGAGTGATCTGATCATAGAGGATGAAGAAGGTAAAAGCCGCGATATAAAAGAGGTGTATCTTCATAATGGTGAAGATAAAAGGGTCTATCCCTCTTACTACCTAAAGAAAAACGATGATAAAGATGCAGATAGCAATAGTAGCTCTAAAAACTCATATACGGCTAAATTTAGAATAAATATAAATTTAGATAAAAACTCTACAGGCTTTAAAAAGACTTCAAAATTTATCATAGCTACACTTGATCTTAGTAAAAGGTATGACACTGCCGAGATACATGCCAAAGAAGATACTGCTGTTGTCACTTTAGCTAGTAAAGATAAAAAAGATGGAGGTGCTGAGTTTGATATCAAAGTATCTACAGTCGCTTATCAAAAAAATATAACTGAGATCAGACTAAATACTTCAGAAAATACTAGTGCTACAAATCTAAGCATAAAGGATACTTTAAATTTAGAAGCTGTTTATCTACCAAACAAGGGAGATGATGACTACAAAGAGATAAACTGGGCCTATAAGGTGATAAGAGAGGATAAATATAATAGTGAGGTTATGGTAGATAAGCCAATAGGGACAATAAATTTAAGTGAAGAGAAATTTAAAGGTAAAAAGATCACTTTTAGTCCAAAAGATGATATAAAAGATAAAGAGCTACTAAAAAGACTAAATCATGGCAACCATATCATAATGTTTTTTGCCTATCTAAGATTACCTGCATTTAAGACTAAATTTGGAAAGACACATATTAGGGTAGATATAAAAGCACCTATCTATTTAAAATACTCTAATGGCAAGCTTTGTATATATGAGTTTGGGCATACTGATGCTACTATGTGCTTTGATACAAGCTTGTCTGATGATATTTTTGGTAAAGAGGGCAAAGATGAGAAAGTAGAGCATATGCCTAAAGGAACGTACTATATAAGCTCAAATTTAAATAGCGGGGATATAGATATATATGAAGATGATAAGCTAAGTGTAGTATGCTACCAAAGCATAGATGGCAAAGATAGATCATATATAGAGCCATGTAAAATTTATGCAATAGATAGCAATATACAAAGAGCATCATCTATAAAAAGTGGGATAAATTTGATAGATAGTGAGAATAAAAACAGATTTATCCAAAAATTTAACGAAGTAAAGCAAAGAGTTGGACTAGATAGCAAAGAGGTCAAGCTAGAGGTTGGGTAGGGGGGGCTATATCCTAAAAATATAAGTAGTGTGATGGAAAATTTATGATTATAGATTTAGACTTCATAAATATCTTGTCTTAAGCACTATTAAATATGTGAATTTTTTCAAGAGAAAAAATTGGAGTTTATGAAATTGGCCAGAAAGTGAGGCTTTGTTTTATATTTTAGCATTTGCAATAATAGACAAGCAAATTAACTAAATTTAACTTTCTATTACTGCTTTGGCTACTACTTTCCATTCGCATTTGAGCTTTTCAAGGTTAAATTTAGCATTTGCAGGACTGGTTGATGGTAGTTTTATCACTTCATTTTTTGTTGCTTTTAAAATTTCATCATCCAAGTATTTTTTGCAAATTTCATAAGCCTTGCCGCCGTTTGCATAAACTTGCGTGATATTTGCCTCTTTAAATATCGGCTTTAAATTTACAGGCACGATCTTGCTCATTTTTGCGTCGCTTGAGCCCTTTATCTCACACGAGATCGCAGCGTCATATATTGCGATGTGATGAGAAAGTAGAAAATTTATCTTTTCATCCGTACTTTCTGGCACGGCAGCGTTTAAAATCGCAGCCAAAACCCGCCAAAAGCGGTTTTGTGGATTTGTATAATAAAAGCCAAATTTACGAGAAACGACCGACGGAAACGAGCCTAGGATCAAAATTTTAGAGTTTTTATCAAAAATGGGCTTAAAAGGGTGCGTTTGGCTCATTTTTCACCTTTTAAATTTGAAAATTTAGCCGCAAAAAAACGGCTAAATTTAGTGAAATTTTCTCTTGCCGCTTAAATTTGGCAAGAGAAATTTAAATTTACTCAGCGCTTTGAGTAGTCTCCACGCTAGTTTCGACCTCGTCGCTAAAGTCTGCTAGGCTAAGGCGTTTTAGCTGGCGGTAGCGTCTTTGCGCGTCGGCTTTGTTTTTAGCCAGTAGCTCGTCTGCGTGCTCAGGGTTGGTCTTTTTAAGCGAGTTGTAGCGAACTTCGTTTAGCAAAAACTCTTCATAAAGCGACCAGTCTGGCTCTTTTGAGGTGATTTTAAGTGGATTTTGCCCCTCTTTTAAAAGGCGCGGATCGTATAGATATGTCGGCCAGTATCCGCACTTGGTCGCGAGCTCGCCTTGACCGCCTGACTGCGACAAGCCGCCTTTGATGCCGTGAGCGATGCACGGAGAGTAGGCGATGATGAGGCTTGGGCCGTCATATGCTTCGGCCGCCGCGATCGCTTTTATCACGTTTGCTTGGCTTGCGTTTGAGTTGATCTGCGCTACAAATATGTTTCCATAAGTCATCGCGATGTAGCCAAGGTCTTTCTTTTGAGCTGGTTTGCCGCTAGCCGTAAACTGCGCTATCGAGCCTGCGCGGCTTGATTTTGAGCTTTGGCCGCCAGTGTTTGAGTAGACCTCGGTGTCAAGCACTAGCACGTTTACGTTCTCGCCGCTTGCTAGCACGTGGTCAAGTCCGCCAAAGCCGATGTCATACGCCCAGCCGTCGCCGCCGATGATCCACTGCGACTTTTTGACGAGAAATTTCTTAAGCTCTAAAATTTCTTTAACGCCTGGCGCGCTTAAATTTTGCTCTAAAATAGGCAATAAATTTTTCGTGATCTCTTGCGTTTTAACGCCATCATTTTTGAAATTTATCCAGTCGTTGTAAAGCGCTGAAAGTGCGTTTGGAACGCTATCTATGTTGTTTCTCATTATGTCTTCGATGCGGTGGCGCATGGTCTCTATCGCTACGTTCATACCCATGCCAAACTCGGCGTTATCTTCAAATAGCGAATTTGCCCACGCAACGCCCTTACCTTCGTCATTTGTAGTGTACGGAGTAGATGGGGCAGAGCCGCCATATATCGAGCTACAACCAGTTGCGTTTGCCACGATCATGCGCTCGCCAAAGAGCCTTGTAATGAGCGTGATATACGGAGTTTCGCCGCACCCAGGGCAAGCGCCGTGGAATTCAAAGAGTGGCTTAGCAAAGCCAACGCCCTTAACGCTCTCTTTGTTCATGAGATCGTCTTTGTAAGCGACCTTTTTAAATAGATAATCAGCATTTTCTTGCTCGTTTTTGCCTAGCTCTTCTTCAAGCGGCACCATGACGAGCGATTTTTCCTTGCTCGGGCAGTTTTGCGCGCATAGCTCGCAGCCGGTGCAGTCTAGTGGGCTTACTTGGATTTTATATTTTAGCCCCTTGACCTCTTTGCCTTTGGCCTCTAGGACGTGATCTTGCACGCTTTGTGGAGCTGCGTTAAGCTCGTTTTCGTCTATCAAAAATGGCCTGATTACAGCGTGTGGGCAGACAAATGCGCACTGGTTGCACTGGATGCAGTTTTGCTCGACCCATTTTGGCACCATGACGCCAACGCCGCGCTTCTCGTAAGCCGTCGTGCCAGCTTCAAAGTGGCCGTCCTCGTAGCCTATGAAGGCTGAGACTGGCAGGCTGTCACCGCGAGCTGCATTTATCGGTTTTACGACGTTTTCGATGAAGTTGTTGCCGATGTATTTTTCCTCTTTTTGCTCATTATCTGCTAAATTTGCCCACGCAGGATCGACTGGCACTTTTATAAGGCCATTTGCGCCAACGTCGATAGCGCTGTAGTTCATCTGCACGATCGCCTCGCCCTTTTTAGCGTAGGCTTTGTGCGCGTACTCTTTCATATATTTTTGCGCATCTTCAAATGGTATGATGTCAGCAAGCTTGAAAAATGCCGACTGCATTATGGTATTTGTGCGGTTTTTAAGGCCGATGTCGTGCGCTAGTTTGGTTGCGTTTATGATGTAGAAATTTATATTTTTGCTAGCTAAAATTTTCTTAACTTTATTTGGCAGCTTCGCTATGGTCTGCTCTGCGTCCCAGATAGAGTTTAGCAAAAACGTGCCGTTTTCTCTGATGCCGTCAATGACATCATAAATTTCAAGATATGCAGCGACCGAGCAAGCCACAAAGTGCGGGTTTGAGACGAGATAGGTCGAGCGGATTGGCTTTTTGCCAAAGCGAAGGTGCGAGCGTGTGTAGCCGCCTGATTTTTTACTATCGTAGGCAAAATATGCCTGCGCGTAAAGATCAGTCTTATCGCCGATGATCTTGATCGAGTTTTTGTTTGCGCCCACGGTGCCGTCAGCGCCAAGGCCGTAAAATAAGCACTCTTTAACGCTCTCGTCGCTTAGTGAAATTTTCTCTCCAGTTGGCAGCGACGTAAAGGTCACGTCATCAACGATACCCACCGTAAAGCCATCTTTTGGCTCGCTTTGGCTTAAATTTTCAAATACAGCTAGCATTTGCGCAGGATCGACGTCCTTTGAGCTTAGGCCGTATCTGCCGCCAACTATGACTGGGGCGTCCTTTTGGCCATAAAATGCAGCTTTTATATCAAGATATAGCGGCTCACCAAGGCTGCCAGGCTCTTTTGTGCGGTCAAGAACGGCTATTTTTTTCACGCACTTTGGCATCACGTCAAAGAGATACTTTGTGCTAAATGGGCGGTACAAATGCACCTTGATGATGCCCACCTTTTCGCCTTTTGCGTTTAGATAATCAACGACCTCTTCAAGGGTCTGCGTCACTGAGCCCATAGCTACGATGACGCGCGTAGCCTCAGGGTCGCCGTAGTAGTTAAACGGCTTGTAGTCTCTGCCAGTGATCTTTGAAATTTCAGCTAGGTAGTTTGCCACGATATCTGGCACCGCGTCATAAAAGCGGTTGCTTAGCTCTCTTGTTTGAAAGTAGATATCATCATTTTGCGCTGTGCCTCTTGTTTTTGGGCTCTCTGGGCTTAGCGCTTCGTCTCTAAATTTCTGTAGCGCCTCTCTATCAAGAAGTCTATCAAAGTGCGCGTAGTCCATCACCTCTACTTTTTGAATTTCATGGCTCGTTCTAAAGCCATCAAAGAAGTGTAAAAATGGCACTCTGCCCTTGATCGCCGCTAAATGCGCCACGCCAGCGATGTCCATCACCTCTTGCACTGAGCCACTTGCTAACATCGCAAAGCCAGTTTGGCGACAGGCGTAGATGTCTTGGTGGTCGCCAAATATTGAAAGAGCCTGTGCCGCGAGCGAGCGAGCTGAGACGTGGATGACGCCAGGGAGGAGCTGGCCTGCTATCTTATACATATTTGGAATTTTTAAAAGTAGGCCTTGAGAAGCTGTGTAGGTCGTAGTTAGCGCGCCAACTTGTAGCGAGCCATGCACCGTGCCAGCTGCACCGCCTTCGCTTTGCATCTCGACTACTTTTACTGGCATACCAAATAAATTTTTCTTGCCCTGTGCTGCCCAAAGGTCAGTGTAGTCAGCCATCGGCGAGCTAGGAGTGATAGGGTAAATTCCAGCTACTTCGGTAAATGCGTATGACGCGTAAGCTGCGGCCTCGTTTCCGTCCATAGTTTTCATTATTTTTGACATATTTCCACCTTAAAATTATCTTAAAAATGGCTTTATTATAAGGAAATAATCCAAAATTTGTCATTAATCTCTATCATTAAAAAATTAAAATTTATAAATAACTAAGATGTAAGTCAAATTTTAATATTGTAGGGGCAAAGTAAAAAGGATGAAATTTTGATAAATATCCATAAAATAGCCTATCTAAGGGTTATCGCGCTAGCTTTTGCAGCTTTTATATTTAATACAACCGAGTTCGTGCCGGTGCCGCTTTTAAGCGACATAGCAAAGGATTTTGGCATGAGCACGGCTGATACTGGGCTCATCATCACGATATATGCGTGGAGTGTGACGATACTCTCGCTACCTTTTATGCTGCTAACTGCAAATTTAGAGCGAAGGTCGTTACTTTTAAAGGTTTTTATCATTTTTGTCGCTTCTCACGCACTTTGCGCGGTTGCATGGAATTTCACGGTTTTAGTCATAGCTCGCGTGTTAATAGCTATCTCACACGCCATATTTTGGTCGATCACAGCTTCGCTTGCTGTTAGAGTTGCGCCTATTAATAAAAGCTCGCAAGCCCTTGGACTGCTGGCTCTTGGCACATCGATGGCGATGATACTTGGCTTGCCACTTGGTAGGATTTTAGGCGATAGCTTGGGCTGGCGTGTCACATTTGGGCTCATAGGGATCTTTGCTGTGGGCGTTGGCGCTTGGCTATATAAAATTTTGCCACTTTTGCCTAGCAAAAACTCAGGCTCATTAAAGAGCCTACCGGAGCTTGCAAGAAATGGCTTTTTAATGGTGATATTTTTGCTAACTGCTATCGTTATCAGCGCGCATTTTAGCACCTATAGCTACATCGAGCCGTTTGCTAAAGATATAAGCGGTTTTGATGGTAAATTTATCACCATATTTTTGCTTTTATTTGGCATCGCTGGCATCGTAGCAAGCGTGCTTTTCTCTAAATTTTATAAGCTCATACCAACTGCCTTTACAGCTATCTCAATAGCGATCATTTTAGTCTGCTTGCTGACGTTAAATTTCATCGCTACAAATGAGAGCTTGATGCTTGCGCTTGCCTTTATCTGGGGGCTTGGCATAGCTGGGATAAATATGAGCTTTCAGATAAAGGTGCTAAGCTTAGCCGCAAATGCCACGGACGCTGCGATGGCGATATATTCAGCCATTTATAACATTGGCATAGGAGCTGGCGCACTAATAGGTCATCAAACGATAGTTCGTCTTGGCGAGCAAAATATCGGCAACGTTGGCAGCCTTTTTGCAGCGGCTGGACTTGTCATCTTTCTCGTTGCAGCGGTTAAATTTAGGGCAAAAGAGCTCCAAAAGTAAATTAAATGAAAATTTTTATTTTAGTTTAAAAAAAGGTTTTCTGCACTAGAATTTGACCAGTTAAATTCGCTCAAAGGAGTATAAAATGGCTTTTGGGGGTATTATAATTGGTCTAGTGACCCTTTTTGTAGTGGGATATGCCATCGTCAAAGGCAAATACGCGCCACTCGTTCTCTTTCTCTCTGGCGTTTTTATGCTGATCTGCTCGGTCATGCTTGGCACTGGGCACTTTATGCCAAAGCAGGCTGTGCCAACAGGAAATGAATATTTTAACATCGTAGAATTTATACGCTACATGTTCTCAAACAGGCTTTCAAATCTTGGCCTCATCATTATGTTTATGGTCGGTTTTGCAAGCTATATGACGCACATTGGAGCAAACCACGCCTTCGTTGGTATCGCTACAAAGCGCTTTAAGATGATAAAAAACCCTTACATTATGGTTTTTGTCGCATTTTTAGTCGCAAAGCTCATCAGTATGGTTATCACCAGTGCCGTTGGGCTGGGCGTTTTGTGCCTTGCGCTACTTGGGCCAGTGCTCATCTCGCTTGGGCTAAATAAATTAACAGTAGGCTCGATCTGTGCTATGTCTGGAGCTGTTTCGCTGGTGCTTCTTGGTGCTTCGACAGCTGCCGCCGCAAAGGCTACGCAGCTTAATATACTGGATTATGTATTTACATATAAAATTCCAGCCGGTCTGCCAACGACGCTGGTTATTGGCATCGCTCTAGTTTTTTGGAACAGATATCTGGATAAAAAAGAGGGCTGGGTTTGCAGTGAGCATGTGGGCGATGTTATGGAGTTTGAGGGGACAAAGAGCGAGCTAAAAGATGCGCCTAAAATTTATGCACTACTGCCATTTTTACCGATGATATTAGTCGTTGTATTCTCGCGCTACGCTATCACTTCTATCAAGCTTGATATTTCAGCTATCATCATCATCTCAGTTGTCATTGCCATGATATTTGAGGCGATAAGGTGTAAATTTAAATTTGACGTTATTGCTGATGGGCTAAAGGTCTTTTTTAATGCTATGGGTAAAAGTTTAAGCGGCGTTGTCGTTTTAATCATCGCAGCTGGCGTCTTTGCAGAGGGTTTTAAGGCTCTTGGTATGATAGATGCGATCATAAAACTCGCAAATACTCTAGGACTTGCTGGCTTTGGCATGTCGGTGCTCTTTGTCGTTATTACAACGCTAGTTACTATCATCTCTGGCTCAAACGGAGCGAGCTTCTATCCGCTCATAGAGATGGTGCCACAAATCGCATCTAAACTAAACGTGAGCTCAGTCATGCTGGTACTTCCTATGCATCAAGCCTCAACGATCGCCCGTCCGATCTCGCCAGTATCAGGCGTAGTCATCGCCATAGCTGGCATGCTAAAGTGCAGCCCAATGGATATTGTAAAACGCTGCAGTGTGCCTGCTATTTTGGGACTAGTAAGCCATCATATTTTTGTATTTTTACTTTCATTGTGAGGATGGTATGAAGCGAGTTGTTTGGGACTTTAGCGATGCTTATGGCGACATTGATAGTGCTAAATTTAAAGAGGCGTTTGAAAATTTAGAAGCTCTTATCTTAGAGGCTATAAATTTAGCCAGCAAAAAAGAAGGTTTAAGCTTAGCCATAAATGCTTATGAGCTTGCTTTTGGTGAGCTAAATTCGCTTTTGGCGTTTTGCAGGTGCAAGGCGAGCAATGACGTAAAAGACGAGCGAGCAAGCGCTGCGGAGATCCCACTTTTGATGAGTGGGGTAAATTTAGAAAAAGCAAAGCTAGCTATTTTTAATGCCATAAACAAGCTTGAGGGCTCAAATTTATTCTTTAAAAGTGATGAGTTTAAAAAGATAAAGCCACTTTATGATGAGCATAAAAATAGCTATCAGCGTATACTTGACGCAAAAAGTGGCGAAATTTATGATCAAATTTCACTTAGCAGCTTTGCGCCGATTTATGGCATATTTAGGCACCTAAACAACCTCATATCAGTAAAAACAGTAAATGGCTCTAGCGAAGAAAATGCGTATAGCTACGCAAAATGCGCTGGTGTTTTAAAAGGCTCGCCAGATCAAATTTTAAGAAAAAATGTCTTTTGCGGACTAAAAGAGCACTATGAAAAACATGCAAATTTATATGCAGACTTACTAAATATGCTAGCTGGCTTTAGGCTTAGTAAATTTAATGCTGCAAAAACCGACTTTTTAACGCCAAGCTTGGAGCAAAATAAGATCAGCAAAGATACGCTTGAAGCGATGTTTGAGGCAGTTTGCATGAGGCTAGAGAAGATAAGAGAGTGCGTGAGTCTTAGGGCGAAGTACCTTCCAAATGGCGAAATTTACGCCTGCGATCTTTTGGCTCCCTCACCATTTGCTAGCAAGGATAAATTCTCCTACGAAGAGGCTATAAATTTGATCCTTGCAGCACTTAGCAAGCTGGGTATTGAAGCTTGCGAATTTGTAAAGATGATGCTAGAAAAAGGCTGGATAGAGGCCGAGGTGCGTGACAATAAAGCGGCTGGGGCATTTTGCGTTTGGCTTGGTAAATTTAAGCAGCCGCGACTTTTTTCAAGCTATACAGGTGCTCTATCTCACGTCATACAGCAGGCTCACGAGCTGGGCCACGCTTGGCACTACTGGCTCATGCGCGACATCTGCGCACTTCATCAAAAGCCACCTATGAGCCTAGCTGAGTGTGCTAGTACATTTAATGAAGCCCTACTTAGAAATCACCTTAGAAAAAGTAGCAGTGATGATAAATTTTGCTTTGATATCCTTTGGCAGGAGCTAAAATCAGCGGCAAATTTTATGCTAAATATCGGCGTTAGATATGAGTTTGAGAGTGCCTTTTTAAAAGCTAGACAAGATGGCGTTGTGAGCGCTAAAGAGATAGAAAATTTCATGCAAATGGCGTGGGATAAATTTTATGGCGAGACGACAAAAGATAGTGAGAGCATTTTGCCTTACTTTAAGCTGCATTTTTACAAAACAGATCAATACATCTACAACTATCCTTATATGATCGGCTATTTGATATCGCAGTTTTTAATAAGCGAATTTGAAAATGATAGCGGTAAATTTCTGGTAAGATATAAGGCATTTTTGATAGATAGTGGGGTGATGAGCGTTGAAGATCTTTTGCAAAAACACTTCAAAAAAGATGCCAGAAGAAGCGAATTTTGGCTTCAGTGTGTGGACCATGCTTTGGGCTACGCAGATGAGTTTAAAAAGCTAGAAAAGAAAATTAACTTTTAAATTTAACCTCCCAAAACAACCAAAAACGTTACAAATTTCTACAAATAAGTGATAATAAATATCATAACTAAGAATAATTTTAGCTAAGCTTTTTTATAATCGTTATCAGAAAACGAATAAATTTTAGGAGCTTGTTATGTCAGTTTTAGTTATCGGAGCAGATGAGATCACGCCTATTAAGGCTGTTTTGCATGATTTGGGAGCTGAGAAGATAGAGCACTGGGACGCTAGAAACGAAAACCGCGTAAATCGCAAGCCGATCCCACAAGATACTGAGTGCGTGGTGATGCTAACTAGCTTTTTAAACCACAATACGATGAAGACTATTAAAACTCAAGCGAAAAAGAGAAATATCCCTATCGTTTGTGCAAAAAGAAGCGTTAGTTGCGTATTTTGCGAGTATTGTAAGGTCTTTGGCCTAGATAAGGAATTTGGATGCAAAGAATAATAGATGAAGTTCGGGTTTTTATCAGATATTGGCGAAATAACTCCAAGTATTTTTGCAAAGCTTGACAAGCTTTCGCGTGCAAAAATTTTTATCGCACTTTATAATGTTGGCGTAGAGAGCGAGCTAAAGATACCGCTTTCTTACGCTAAATTTCTAAATTTCAAAGACATTTTTGAGGCTAGGATAAATTTCTTACTGCGTGATAAATTTTTAAATTTCAAACCAGTTGATAGCTTTTGCATACCTTCAAACGTCGTTATAAATGCTTATTTGAAAAATGATTTTAAGGCGTTGAGATTTGTAGCAAAAGAGCCAAAGATGGCAGCTGCAAAGATGATAAAGATGCTTTATAGAAGCGGAGAATTTGAGTTTTTCATTGACGCAGCGCAGATGTTTTGTCAATTTGTTTATGATAAAATACGCCTCCGCCATCAGGACAAAGAGGTCGTGCTAAATGGCGGCGTCATCTCGGTCAAAAAGGGTGGCAAAAATTTACTCAGCGTCATGCCAAGCTTTAAAAAAGTGAGCTTTGATGATATGAGAAATTTAAACGACGACATCGATGCAGCCGTTTGCGTGCTTGGTCACGAGTGCGAGATGGTCTATATCGTTTGCCCTAGAAATGAGGAATTTAGGCGGCACGTTGAGGTTAGACACTGTTTTGCAAGAGGGTGCATAAAGCTCGTGCCTTATACGATTATTAGTAAAATTTTTTAAAAAGGATAAAAATGATAGGTATAGTTTTTGGAAGTAGCATGGGAAATACCGAAGATGCAGCAAAACTTATAAGCGAGGGTTTGGGACTTGAAAACGAGCTTTTAAACGTCTCTGACGTGGACGCAGCGAAGCTAAATAGCTTTGATAAGCTCATCCTTGGCACATCGACTTGGGGTAGCGGCGATCTTCAAGATGACTGGGACGCGTTTGATTTTAAAGCGTTAAATTTAAGCGGTAAAACGGTCGCTGTTTTTGGCATGGGCGATAGCGAGAGCTACTCTGATGAGTACTGTAACGGCATGGCAAAGCTTTACGATAAGGTCGTAAAAGCAGGTGCAAAAGTAGTTGGCGAAGTTAGCACTGATGGCTATACATTTGATGGTTCTGATGCCGTAAGAGGCGGTAAATTTGTAGGTCTAGCGCTTGATGCTGATAACCAAAGTGACAAAACTGAGGGTAGAATTTCAGCTTGGATCGAGCAGATAAAACCATACTTTGCGTAATTAATTTAGCTAGATCTTCTAGCTAAATTTATATATCCATAGCCGAGATGAAGCTTTTTATCCTCTCATTTTGGCTGTTAAAAAACTCATCAACTAAGCCATCAAAGGCGATCACGCCTTTATCTAAAAACAAAATTCTATCAGCTATCTTTCTAGCAAAATTCATATTATGAGTGACGATGATCATAGACTTTTTCTCTTTTGCAAGAGATAAGATGACCTTTAAAACTTCGGCCTCAAGCTCTGGATCAAGCGCACTTGTAGGTTCGTCAAGTAGCAAAAAGTATGGATTTACAGCTAGCGCTCTAGCGATGGCCACGCGCTGTGCTTGTCCGCCTGAGAGCCTGTTTGGGTAGGTATCTTCTTTGTGGCTAAGTCCTACTTTAGATAAAAGCTCTTTTGCCTCTTTTATCGCTTCATTTTTATCCTTTTTTTGAACGTAGATCGGAGCTTCGGTGACATTTTGAAGCGCTGTTAGGTGCGGGAAGAGGTTGAAGCTTTGAAAGACCATGCCTGTTTTTTTGCGAATTTCTAAAAGCTCTTTTGAGCTAAGCTTCTCTTTAAAATTTACACTCCTATCATCTACCTCTAAAGTGCCACTTTGTGGGATCTCAAGTAAATTTATGCATCTAAGAAGTGTTGATTTGCCACAACCAGATGAGCCAACTATCACGGTCGTTTGCCCCTCTTTAAAGCTTGTACTTATGTTATCTAGCACCAAATGATCGCCGTAAGATTTGCTTATATTTTTAAAATTTATAGCCATTAGACATACCTTGAGACAGCTTTTTCAAGCCTTGATTGAAGATAGGTTAAAAGTGTGCAAACCACTAGATAGATGAGTGCTGCTAGGATGTAGAGGATGAGTGGCTCAAAGGTCCTTGCTGCGATCCTTTGAGCGACCATAAACATATCTACCATCGTTATAGAAGCTGCTAGTGAAGTGTCTTTAACAAGGCCTATAAATGTGTTTGAAAGCGGTGGTAGCGAGATTCTCACTGCTTGAGGCGCGATGATGCGCTTTAAAATTTGATAGTGCGTCATGCCAAGTGATGTGGCAGCCTCCCACTGACCTTTTGGCACAGAAAGTATGGCAGCCCTTACAGACTCAGACGCATAAGCGCCCACGTTTAGGCTAAATGCGATAGTGGCCGCACTCCAAGTATCAAGCGTGACACCGATGCTAGGAAGCCCGTAAAATACGATGAAAAGCTGCACAAGAAGCGGTGTGCCACGAAATATCCAAACGTAGGTGGCAAATATAAATTTTAAAATTTTTATATTTGAAAGCCTCGCTACTGCTGTGATAATTGCGATGACAAGCCCTAGCGAAAACGAGAGCAAAGTAAGTGGGATCGTCACTTTTAAAAGCGCGATGATCATCGGTAGTGTCGAGCTTGAAACAAGCTCGATCACTCTATCTAAATTTTCCATTTTTGCCTTGTTGGTTTATAAATTTATTTTGAGACGTCTTTGCCAAAGTAGCTTTTAGAGATAGCTTCTAGTTTGCCCTCTTTTGAAAGTTCAGTTAAAGCATTTGAAATTTGCTCCGCAAGCTCGGCGTTGTCTTTCTTAACAGCTGCTGCTGTGTAGTCTTTCTCATCAAGTGAGGCAGCTATCTTTACAGGTGCATTTGGGCGCTCTTTTATGAAGTCGTAAAATACGATGTTATCTCTTACAACAGCATCTACACGCCTTGATATAAGAAGCTCCATACTTTTAGCAAAACTATCTGTTACGACGTGCTCAGCACCGTATTTTACGGCTACTTTCGCCCAGTTGCTAGTTGCTGAGTCGGCATCTTTTTTACCTTTTAGATCAGCAAAACTTTTGATGTCGTTATTATCTTTTCTAGTGATGATAGCACCAAATGTCACAGTATAAGGCACTGAAAAAGCATATTTTTTCTTTCTCTCATCAGTTATGCTTACTTGGTTAAATACAACGTCTGCCTTGCCAGTATCAAATGCTGCTAGCATCGCATCCCAAGGAGCTGTTAGAAACTCAACTTTTAAATTTAGCTTTTGCGCTACTGCTCTTGCGATATCTACGTCGTATCCTACTAGCTCATTTTTGTCATTATAAAATGTAAAAGGCGCGTAAGTGCCTTCTGTTGCTACTGTTAGCACACCATCTTTTATAGTTTTTGCTTGCAAATTTAGAGCCATCGCAAGCACAGCTACTACTTTTAATAAATTTGTAAATTTCATTTTGATCCTTTATTTTGAAATATCTTTTCCAAAATATTTCATCGAAATTTCGCTTATCTTGCCCTCGGCTTTTAGTTCATCAAGCGCTTTGTTTATCGCTTCTAGTAGCTCGGTGTTACCTTTTTTAAGAAGTGCAGCTGTTGGCATCGGCTCATTGCTAGTATATGCGATCTTTAGTGGTGCATTTGGGCGTTGTTTGATGTAGTCAAAAAATGTGACATTGTCATTTATCGTATCATCAGCTCTTTTTGAGATGATAAGCTCCACGCCTTTGCTAAAGCCATCGGCTACGACCACTGTTGCGCCATTTTTCTCAGCTATCGCTGCCCAGTTGCTAGTTGCAGAGTGCACGCTTTTTTTGCCCTTTAGATCAGCAAAACTTTTGATGTCGTTATTGTCTTTATGCACGACAATTACTGGATATGGCATGGTGTAAGGCACGCTCATATCATACTTTTTCTTTCTATCTTCGTTTATGCTAACTTGATTAAATACCACGTCCGCTTTGCCAGCATCAAATGCAGCTAGCATCGCATCCCATGGAGCTGTTAGAAACTCTATCTTTAAATTTAGCTTCTTTGCCACAGCTTTTGCGATATCTACGTCATAACCTACTAGCTCGCCCTTTTCATCATAAAATGAGTAAGGTGAGTAAGTGCCTTCAGTTGCGACTATAAGTTCGCCTTTTTTGATAGTTGAAGCATTTAAATTTAAAGCTAAAAAAGCACCTGCGATAAAGCCAAAAATGGGCTTAAAATTCATTGATTCTCCTTATTTAGAAATGTCTTTGCCGAAATATTTAAGCGAAATTTCGCTTAAAACTCCTTCTTTGCTAAGCTCATTTAGGGCAATATTTATCTTATTTAGTAGCTCTTTGTTACCTTTTTTAACAATCGCAGCCGTATACATCGGCTCATCGCCAGCTTCGATGATCTTTATAGGGGCGTTTGGGTGTTGTTTGATGTAGTCATAAAACATCACCGCATCATCTATCGTATCATCAGCTCTTTTTGTGATGATCAAATTTATCTGATCGCTCAAACTATCAGCCACAACTAGCTTGGCGCCATACTTTTCAACGGTTGGTATCCACATGCTATTTACTGAATGCACGCTTCTTTTGCCTTTTAGATCGGCAAAGCTTTTGATGTCGTTATTATCTTTATGCACGACGATGGCCGAGTAAGAGACCATATATGGCACGCTGTAGTCATACTTTTTCTTTCGCTCGTCTGTTATGCTTACTTGGTTAAACACCACGTCCGCCTTGCCAGCGTCAAATGCCGCAAGCATCGCATCCCATGAAGCTTCGATAAATTTTGGTTTTACGCCTAGTTTTTTAGCCACGGCTCTTGCTATCTCCACGTCATAGCCCATTAGCTCATCTTTTTCATTGTGAAATGAAAATGGCGAATAAACGCCTTCCGTTGCTATCCTTATGACGCCATCTTTTTTGATCTGCTCGTAAGAATTTGCCAAGGCAGAATTTAAAGAGAACAAGCAAGCAACTACGCAGAGCGCACCAAATTTAAAAGCACTAGAAAATTTCATACAAAACTCCTTATAGAAAAAATAAAATCAATAATGGAATTTGCAAAAAAGATAAATTTAAGATTTATGCAAATGTCAGTCGCAACTGCGACCTAGGTAATATTTTGGCGCTATTTTATCACAAAAATAAAAGGGCGGCGTCTCACTCCGCTAAAAGTGAGACCGCTAGAGCTTTAACGCCCTTAAAATCAACCTTGCCGCTTGCAAGCGTTGGGATATCATCAACGATGAATATATAGCTTGGCATCATTATAGGAGCTAGGCTGCTCTCTTTTAAAATTTGCTCGATATTCTCAGGCTCTGTGCCACTTTTTACTAAAAGTGCGATCGCTTCGCCTTTTTTGCTATCTGGCACGTTTGCGCTGCTAAAGACGACGTCGCCCCCAAGTACCTTTGCAAGCTCTTCTTCGACGCTTCCAAGGCTTATCATCTCGCCGCCTATCTTGGCAAATCTTGAGTATCTATCTACGATAAACACAAAGCCGTTTTCATCGATGTGGCCTTTATCGCCAGTTTTATAGTATCTTACGCCGTCAATGTGCGTGATGACCTCGCTTGTTTTGGCTTCGTCGTTTAGATAGCCCTTCATCACCTGCGATCCACCGATGACGATGAGCCCGTCTGTGCCAGTTTCTAGCTCTTCAAGCGTCTCTGGGTCGATTATCTTGATGATAGTGCCAGGCAGAGGCATGCCAACGCTGCCAGGTCTATTAAATGTAAGCTCTTTTAGGCTCTCTTTTTCTAGGATATTTGGCATATTTACAGCAGCTACCGGCGCCGTTTCGGTCGCGCCATATCCTTCATAAATTTCTATGCCAAATTTGAGCCTAAACTCGTCTTTTATCTCAGGTTTTAGCTTTTCAGCCCCAGCTACGACCATTCTGGCACTTTGAAACATCAGCGGATGAAGCTTTTTGTTTCTGGTGTAGAGCCTAAAGAAGGTTGAGGTGCCAAAGATGATGCTAGCGCTGTGTCTCGCGGCCATTTTGCCGATAGTCGCTCCGTCTGTTGGGTCAGGTACGCTTACCATTTTTATGCCCTCGCAAAGCGGCATGAGCGTGGTCACTGTTAGTCCAAATGAGTGAAAAACAGGGAGTGAGTTTAAGATCACGTCATCTTTTTTGAAATTTAGAAGTTCGCTTATTTGCTTAATGTTTGCAAGTAAATTTTTGTGGCTTAGCTCGATGCCTTTTGGCTCGCCTTCGCTGCCGCTACTAAATAAAATGGTAGCTGTATCTTCTAAGCTTACACGCTTAAAATAGCAAAATTTGATGAGCCAAGTTGGAGCAAAAAAGGCAGTTAAAAGCGCTAAAAATTTCTCTTTTTTTGAGACGCTAGCTGAGAGATCTTCTGCAAATTTAGCCTTGCCACTCATCGCATCTTTTAGATCAAAGCCCTTAAGTGCTAGTTTTTCAAGAAATTTGCTAGAGGTGATGACTGTATTTATATCTGCCTTTCTTAGGGCGTGATTTAGCGAGGTCTCATTTAGTGTGTAGTTTAAATTTACGCTCACTTTGCCCATGGCAAGAAGCGCCATATTTACTATCGCTGCGATGCTTGAGCTAGGCAGCAAGATGCCTATATTTTTCTCATCTTTTAGCTCGCGTTTGAAAATTTTGATAAAGACTAAAACGGCTGTTATAAATTTCAAGTTGCTTAAATTTAGCCCAGTGCTGTCGCTCACGCACTCTTTAAATTTATTTTCTTTTGCGTTATTTAGCCATTCGCTTGTTAGTGGTTTTTGCCTTGAGATGAAGCTCTCCCACGATGAAAAGCTAAGCTCAAGCACCTTTTGCTTCATCTTTGCAGCGTTTATAAATGTGGTTATTGGCTTGCCAAAGGCGACGATGATGTCGCGTCTGCCATTTTTAGAAGTGAGGTCTTTGTAAAATTTACTAGCCCTTGAAAAGCTCGAACCCCAAAGGCCACGAAGATAAAATGGCACGATGCAAATTTCTTCCAGATCTCTGATGATAAGCTCAAAGCCTTTTTGAAATTCATTTATCTGGCCGTTGTAGCTGATGTGGCCCTCTGGGAAAAGTGCGACCACTTCGCCATTTTTTAGGCACTCTCTAACTAGCTCGATCGACTCTTTGCTAGCGCCTGCGCCTATTGGGATCACTTTAAAAAATTTAAAAATTTGCTTTAGATACCATTTGTTATAGATCGTTCTATACATGACAAATCTTATGCCCCTTGGGCTTGCGGCTTGAAGCACGAGCCAGTCGATCCAGCTGATGTGATTGCCAAGAAGTAGCGCGCCGCCACTTTGCGGTAAATTTTGAAGTCCCTCAACGAAAAAGCGGTACTTTGTCTTTAAAAATGGTAGTAAAAGTAGCCTTGTGAAAAGATGTGGAAGCTGTAAAATGGCGTAAAAACTGCCGACTAAGCAAACAAGCGCTGTAAAGACAAAGAGTCCGGTGGTTGAAATTTCAAAATATACTAAGCCTATGCCAATGGCTAGAAATAGCAGCATTGAGACGTTTTGCAAGAAGTTGTTTGCCGCCATTATCTTGCCGGTGCTCTTTTGCGGGGCAAAGTACTGGATCATCGCATTTAGCGGCACTATAAATATGCCTCCAAAAAAGCCAAATGCAAATGAGCTAAGGCTCACTACGCCGATATTTGAGCCAAAAGCGAAAAATAATAGCGAGAAAAATATACCAATAGCGCCCATCGGCACGATGCCAAGCTCGATGTGTAGCTTTGACATAGAGCCAGCCACGTATGAGCCAAATGCGATACCTATGGCGCTTACTGCAAGGATCGCCTGCACTGCTAGAGAGCTGTCGTCATTAAAAACTGCCTTGTAGTGAGCTGGGAAGGCTGCTATGATGATCTGAGAGATGCCCCAAAATATGCTAAGTCCAGCGATGCTTAGCCAGATATTTTTATCTGATCTTACCTCTTTTAAATTCTCTCTTAAGTAGCTAAGGCTGATGTATTTTTTGAGCTCAAATTCTCCGCTTTGTTCGTTTGTTTCGCTGATATAAGGTAGCTTGTAGGCAAAAAATGCCTCAAGTGCGCTAAAAACGACCAAAAAGATGCCGATAGGATAGACGCTTTTTAAAATTTCTTCTGAGTTTTCGCCTTGGATGTATAAATTTTCAAATATAAATGAAAATAAAAATGAGCTAACAAGTATCGCTACGATGGTAAGCGCTTGGATGACGCCGTTTGCTGTGCCAAGTCGCTCAGTGCCGACAAGTGCTTTGATGATGCCATATTTTGCAGGCGAGTAGATCGCGCTTTGAGCAGCTAGTATGAGAGTGAGTGCAAATGCCACGCCAAAAGCGCCCAAAAGGTAGCTAATAAACACCGCAACGCTGATAACAACGCCAAAGACGGCGCAAATTCTAATAACCTTTGTCTTTGCAAATTTGTCATTTATAAAGCTTGAAGGCGAAAATAAAAATATAAATGGAAGTAAGATCATCGCGTTTATAACGGCTGTTAGGATGAAAAGCGTGTCGCCTGAGTAGGTCTTTAAAAGGACGTTTTGGATGGTGATTTTGTGTGCTAGATCGACACTTGCGTTTAAAAATGCGATCGCAAGGTAGGGCAAAAAGCCAGCGACTTTTAGTAAATTCCTCATGAATAAAGCCTTTTTGGATTTAAAATTTTGTAAATCTAGCAGTAAAATATTTAAAATATCATTAATAAAAAACTCTAGTCATAAATTTTGTGGTGAAATTTCTTTGAAAAAATTTAAATTTTATATGCTTTTTGATAAAATCCGCCTATCAAAAAACAAGGAAAAATTTATCATGAACTATGAAATCATCGTCGTTGGCGGCGGACATGCTGGCATTGAGGCAAGTCTTGCGGCTGCTAGAATGGGCAAACAAACTTTACTGATCACGATATTAGCCGAGCAAATAGGCGCTGCAAGCTGTAACCCAGCCATCGGAGGCCTTGCAAAGGGGCATCTTGTAAAAGAGATCGACGCGCTTGGCGGTCAAATGGGGCTTACAACTGATGCAGTTGGTATCCAGTTTCGCGTGCTAAATGAGAGTAAAGGCCCAGCAGTACGTGGTAGCCGCGCTCAGATTGATATGGATAGATACCGCGTTTATATGAGAAATTTGCTTTTAAACACGCCAAATTTAGAAATTTCTCAAGAGATCGCTACTGAAATTTTAAGCGAAAATGGCGAGATAACAGGCGTTAAAACCCACCTAAATAACACATATAACGCAAAAAAAGTGATAATTACAACTGGCACATTTTTAAACGGGCTTATCCACGTTGGATTTAACAAACTTGAGGCTGGCCGTGTGGGTGAGCTAAGCGCAAAGGATCTAAGCTCTAGTCTAAGGGAGCTTGGGCTAAATTTAGGCAGGCTAAAGACTGGAACATGCCCAAGGATCGACGCAAAAACGATAAATTTTGAAATTTTAGAAATGCAAGATGGCGATCAAGACCCAACGCCTTTTAGCTTTAGAACTAAAAATTTCTCTCCAACGCAGCTGCCATGCTACATCGCCTATACAAACGAAACCACGCACGAGATAATCCGCTCAAATTTCGACAAAGCGCCGCTTTTTACAGGTCAGATCGAAGGGATCGGACCAAGATATTGCCCAAGTATCGAGGATAAGATAAACCGCTTTGGCGACCGCGACAGACACCACCTTTTCATCGAGCCTCAGACCCTTGAAGCGACAGAGTACTACATAAACGGCTTTTCAACGAGCCTGCCTTATGAGGTGCAAGTGCAGATGCTCCGCTCTGTAAAGGGTTTTGAAAACGCTAAAATCGTAAGGCACGGATATGCTATCGAGTACGACTACGTCGAGCCAACACAGCTAAAACATAGCTTGGAGACTAAAAAGGTAAAAGGGTTATACTTGGCTGGGCAGATAAACGGCACGACAGGATACGAGGAGGCTGGTGCTCAGGGGCTAATGGCTGGTATAAATGCAGCGCTTTCTCTTGATAATAAAGAGCCGCTCATCTTGCGCCGTGACGAGGCGTATATCGGTGTTTTGATAGATGATCTTGTGACAAAAGGGACAAAAGAGCCATATAGGATGTTTACGAGTAGGGCGGAGTATCGCTTGCTTTTGCGTGAAGAAAATGCCATTTTAAGGCTTGGCGGATATGGTCATGAGCTTGGGCTGCTTGATGATGAGACTTTTAACGAGATCGAAAATATAAGAAGAAATTTAAAAGATGGGTTAGAGTTTTTAAACGAGACTCAGATCACACCAAGTAAGGCAAATTTAGAGCTTTTAGCAAGTCTTGATGAAGAGCCGATCAGCCAAAACGTGAGCCTTCAAAAGATAGTCGCACGCAAGAGCTTTACGGCCGAGAAACTAAGAAAGCTTGATGAGAGATTTGTAAATTTAGACGATGCGAGCATGGATCAAATTTTAACCGAGTGCAAGTATCAGCACTACATCAGCGAGCAAAAAAATCAGATAGAAAAAATGAAAGATATGATGGATGTGAAAATTCCTGAAAATTTCGACTTTAGAAGCATAAGCGGACTTAGCAACGAAGTGGTCGAAAAGCTTGAGAAATTTGCCCCGCCAACGCTCTTTGCAGCGAGTGAAATTTCAGGTATCACGCCAGCAGCTATTGACATTTTGCATATCTACATAAAGATGAGCGAGAAAAAGGCTTAAATTTAAAAACAGCTCTAAATTTAACAAGGGCTGTTTTAAATAAATTTCTAAATTTATCCCAAAAAAACGTGAATTTAAAGCTTAAATTCACTTTATTTTTACAAACTATATTGCTAGATTATAGTTTTTTAATTTTTTGGGAGTATAATCGTTTAAATTTTATTTATAGAAAGGAAATTAATGTCAGTAAAGCAAGAAAGACGAAGCTTTATCGGCCTTGCGTTTGGTGCTGTGGCAGCTGTGGGTGGCGCTATGTCACTAGTTGCCATGAAAAAGACCTGGGATCCGCTCCCTAGCGTAAAAGCTGCTGGTTTTACAACTGTCGATCTAAGCCCGATCAAAGATGGCGAGATGAGACAGGTTGAGTGGCGTAAAAAGCCTATCTTCATCCTCAAAAAAAGTCCAGATATGGCTAAAAACGACAAGAGAGATGTAGTCGTTGGAGATGCGAGATATGTAGTTCTTATCGGACTTTGCACACACCTAGGATGTATCCCTGAGTACAAGTCTAGCAAGCAAATTTTTGTCTGCGCCTGTCATGGCGGCGAATTTAACGTTGATGGCGTGCAGACATACGGACCTCCACCAAGACCGCTTGATATCCCACCATTTAAGATAGATGGAACCAAGCTAGTTCTAGGCGAAACAAGCCCAGAATATGAAAAATTAGTAGCTAAAGCTTAGGAGGTTAGCGATGTCTTTATCTCATAAATCAACTGGCGTTATTGACTGGCTTGACCAGCGCCTAGCTTTTACAAAACTGATGAAGGTTCTAGTTAGCGAATACTGGATCCCAAAAAATATAAATTTCCTTTGGGCGATGGGTGTTATCCTAACGACACTTTTCTTACTTTTGATCATCACTGGCTTTTTGCTTATGATGTATTACAAACCAGACATACATTTAGCCTTTGATAGCGTAAATTACACTATCATGCAAGAGGTCGAGTACGGCTGGCTGTGGCGTCATATCCACGCGATTTCAGCATCGACTATCTTTCTTATCATGTATATCCACTTGCTTACTGGACTTTACTATGGCTCATACAAAAGAGGCAGAGAGGTCATTTGGGTAAGCGGCATGGTGCTATTTATCTGCTTTTCAGCAGAGGCATTTAGCGGCTATATGCTCCCATGGGGTCAGATGAGCTACTGGGCGGCTACTGTTATCACTCAGCTCTTTGGTGGCGTGCCAGTTATCGGCGATGCTTTGGTTGAGTGGATCAGGGGCGATTATGCAGTTGGCGACTCGACACTTACAAGATTTTTCATGCTTCACGTATGCTTGCTACCACTTGTAACTATCGTTGTTTTGGTTATCCACTTCTACTCACTAAGAGTTCCACACGTAAATAACCTAACAAGCGAAGATATCGACTTTGACGTAGAGGCTGAGGTCTATCTACACGGTGACAGAGCAAAAGCTAAAGTTATACCATTTTGGCCAGGATTTTTGGCAAAAGACTTCATGTATGTATCATTTTTTATGATATTTGTTATGTATCTCGTTTGCTATCATTTTGGCTTTGCGATGGATCCTATCAACTTTGAGCCAGCAAATCCACTAAAAACTCCACCACACATCTATCCAGAGTGGTATTTCTTGTGGCAGTATGAAATTTTACGTGGCTTCTTCTTTGATATAGCTGGAATTTCAGCTTATAACATCGGTCTTATCGCGTTTGCCTTTGCGGGCGTGGCATTTATGCTTATACCACTCTTTGATAGAAGCGACCTTGTGGCACCAGCTCACAAAAGACCATTATTTTTCGTATGGTTTTGGATACTAGTTATCGACCTTATCGTCTTATCGATATATGGCAAGCTCCCAACAGGTGGCATCAACGACTGGATAGGATTTTATGCGTCACTGCTATTTTTAGTGCTATTTATAATCGCACTTCCAGTTATCACAATACTTGAAAGAAAAAGGGGCTAATCATGAAAGAGCTTAAAATTTTTGCCATCGTTGTTATCCTTTCAGGTATTTTATACTGGGGTATCGAGCCTTACGCTCACACAAAGCTTCATCCGCACACTGCAAATGCTGAGTACAACTTCTCAAAAGAAGATACTGACTACGCAAAGCACTTTTTAGAGCAGAAAAAAGAGGCGCTTGAAGCTGCAAAAGCTAGCGGCAACAAAGCTAGCATAGAAGCGGCTACAAAAGATGTTGAGACAGCACAAAAAATTCTTGATGACTACACAGCTTTTTGGGCTGATATAAACTCGATCGACCTTGCAAAAGGTGACGCTGCAAAAGGTGCTGAAACGTTTGGGGCAGCTGGATGTACAGGATGTCACGGCATCGAAGCAGCTGGTATGCCAGCTAGTATGGACGCTGAGACAGCTAGCCAAAGCTTTGGCGTAGTGCCGCCAGATCTTAGCACAGCTGGTAAAATTTATGACGAGAGATTTTTGGCTGCACTTATCAAAAATCCAACTATGGCTGTAAAACTATCTCATAAATTTAACGACGAGCATCCTTATCCGATGACTGCATTTATGGGTGCTGACGGCGATATAAACGCTGAGATCGCTGACATAGTTGCTTATCTTAAAAAAGTATCAGCTGATGCGGATGCAAAGAGCAAGATCACTGAAGAAAAGGTATTTGCTGATGCATGTCAAAGATGCCACGATATGAAGTATGATAAAAAATATACTCTTAGCAACAAAGTAAGCCTTGCAGCTTATATGGGCTCAAACCCACCTGATCTATCTATGATGATCCGCTCAAAAGGTGCAGACTATTTGCATAAATTTATAAACGATACTCAAAAGATGCTTCCAGGCACTGCGATGCCTAGAGTTGGCTTAAACAAAGCCGCTGAAGACGACATAGTATCTTACATCCAAAAAGTAGGCGACAGTAAAAAGGCAGAGCGCGAAAGCACTGGCATTTACACGATGATCTACTTCTTTATCTTAGGAATTTTTGCTTGGCTTTGGAAGCGCAAAGTCTGGAGCGAACTCCACTAAAATTTAAGAGCCTTTTTGGCTCTTAAATTCTCTCTAGTAAATTTACATATATAAATAAGTATGTGATTTTTTAAATTTATTCTTTTTTGCAAATTTGCTTAAACTGTTTTGTAAATTTTAAAATTTGCTTGACACCTATCTAATTTAACAAAGTAATTCTGCAAATTTTAAAACTTTACTCACTCGCCTTAGCAGACTACTAAATTTAGGCTGCACTACGTTTAGAGCCGTGATATGCAAGCTCTAATTTTAAAATTTATCCGTTTTCTCGTAAATTCAAGCCACTCTACTTAAATTTTAAACCTATCAAAGCTATAATGCTCCCCAAAAAGGACAAAAAATGAAGACAATCATGCTTTGTGCGATATGCTCCGTCACGCAGGGAAACTGCGCTGAGGACTGCGCTTATTGCACGCAAAGTGCCAAAGCTGGCGCTGATATCACAAAATTTAAAGAAAAAAGCGTGCAGCAGGTGGTGGACGAGGCCAAAATGGCATATAAAAATCACGCTCTTGGCTTTTGTTTAGTCACAAGTGGCGCTAGGCTAAATAACAAAAAGACCGACTACATCGCATCTTTAGCAAGAGCTGTGAGCAAAGAAGTGCCAAATTTGATGCTCATCGCATGTAATGGCATGGCGACCTACGAGCAGCTTTGTGAGCTCAAAAAGGCTGGCGTTTTTAGCTACAACCACAACCTAGAAACAAGCCGCGAATATTTCTCAAAAATCTGCACAACGCACTCTTGGGACGAGAGATATCAGACAAATTTAGACGCAAAAAGGGCTGGGCTCATGCTTTGCACTGGCGGCATTTACGGCGTTGGCGAGAGCGAGGCTGACAGGGTGAGCTTTAGAGCTAGCCTAAAAGAGCTTGAGCCATTTTCGTCGCCTATAAATTTTTTCATAAAAAGCGACGCCCTGCGCCTTGATCTGCCACCTCTTAGCGCGGATGAAGCCCTAAAAATCGTGCGTGAGACCAAAAGCGCGCTGCCAGAAACTAGGGTCATGATAGCTGGCGGCAGGGAGAAGATATTAGGCGAGAGGCAGTACGAGATCTTTGAAAATGGCGCCGATGCGATCGTGATAGGCGACTACCTCACCGCAAAGGGCGAGAAGGCAAGCAAGGACATCGAGGAGCTTACAAAGCGCGGTTTTAGCTTTGCAAGTATCTGCCACTAATGCTAGTAAATTTACTTTGTGCGGGGCTTGGGGGCTTTATCGGAGCTGGATGCAGGTTTTTAGTCGGTGAGCTGCTAAAATTTAGCCACTTTCCCCTAGCCACGCTTGGCGTAAATGTGCTTGGCAGCTTCATTATCGGTGTTTTATTTTGCCTAAATTTAAGCCAAAGCGTGAGGGTTTTCTTAGTCGTTGGCATACTTGGCGGCTTTACCACGTTTTCAAGCTTTAGCCTTGATAGCGTTAAATTTTTACTAGAAGGCGAACTCATAAAAGGCTTTTTAAATATATTTTTAAACCTTAGTCTTTGCCTACTTGCAAGCTATCTTGGCATTTTACTTGGTAAAAATTTGTGAGAGCTTGCAAATTTAACAGAGCTTAAATTTTGCTAGATTTTCTTAACCGCATGCAGTGCGAAGCACTGAAGCATGCACCTCTAACGTTGTCGGAGTTAGGGGATTGTTAAGGGGAAAGGGAGCGACTTCGTAATTCAAGCCTCTTCCACCTTAACAAAGAAGAAAAAACTTTAAATTTCTAAAAAACTATTTTGCAAATTTTAAAATCTTACTCACTCGCCTTAGCAGACTACTAAATTTGGGCTGCACTTCGTTTAGCACTAAATTTAGAGCCGTGATATGCTCGCTCATAAATTTTAAAATTTGTTATAAACTCCTTTGGCATAAAACACATGCGGCACGATAGTGCTATCGCATGCTCCTTGAACGTGCGAGGGGATTGGGGGATTTAAAAAGGGGGATAAGGGGACGGCTTCGTAATTCAAGTCCCCTTGTCTCCCTTTTGATAAATTTACATCTCAAAGCAAATTTTAAACTTTCATTCACTCGCAAGAGTTGACTACAGATTTTAGGTCTCGCAAAGCTTGCCACTAAAATCAGAGCCGAAATTACTCGTTCATGAAATTTTAAAATTTGCTCAAATTTAACAAAACTGCATGCAGTGCGTAGCGCCGTCACATGCACCTCTCTACTTAGCTTCTACCTTTGGCATCTGCAGCATAAAATTTCTAGCTTCGCTTAAAAGCACCGGCTTAAGCGCATCTGCTGATGTTTGTGGGTCGTAAATTCTCTCATACGAAAGTATCAAAACTCCATCTTTTTTAAGTAAAAAGTAGATTATTTCTATATTTTTGCTCTTAGTTTCATCTTTTATGAGGGCTAAAATTTGATCATTTTCTTCACTAAAAAGCACGTTTTTATCTTGCTTAAGATCCCTTTTTAGCTCTTCTAGCTCGTTTTTTGTCTTGACATCTTTGTCAAACTTTACTCTAAAAGAGGCAAAGTGCTCGTCCATGTTTTCATTTTTTAAAAAGTAAAAACTCTCATTTTTAACCACTTGCTTTTTATAAAATGTGCTGCCATCAAATCTAAAACTCTCAACTAAATTTAGCTCGCCTGCCAAAGAAAAGACGCCAAAAAATATCAAAATAAAAAGGCTAAATTTACGCATAAAATTTCACTCCAAATTTCTAAAAATAGCCGCCATTTTGCCCAAATTTTGCTTAGCTTAATCAAAAAATAACAAAGCTTTTTATACAATCAGGCATTTTTATTTTAAGGATCTTTTTGCAGTTACACCAAGCAAGCGAGCTTAGCATCCTTGTCGTTTTGGCATTTATCGTCTTTGCTTCGCCTTATATTTCTAAAATTTTACGCATACCAGTTGCTCCTGCTGAGATACTACTTGGAGCGGTTGCCGGCTACATCGGAGTCGTTGGCGACAACGAGATGTTTAAGCTCATCAGCGAAGTTGGCTTTTTCTTTTTGATGTTTCTAGCTGGCATGGAGATCGATCTTAGGATGCTCATAAACATCGACCGTAAAATTTTGCGCCTTGGGCTCATCTACCTTGCGCTCATCTACGCTCTAGCCACGGCTTTGACGCTAGGACTTGAGCTTAGCCTACTTTACATCATCATCATCCCGATAATGGCCGTTGGTATGGTATTTACGCTATTTAAGGAGTATGGCAAGCAGCAAGAGTGGCTAAATTTAAGCATGCTAATAGCAACTATCGGCGAGCTTTTAAGCATCACGCTTCTAACATTTACCGCTGCTTACTTGCAGTTTGGAGCGAGTATAAATTTATGGCTAACGATTGGCTATTTGATCCTATTTTTGGCTATCAGCGTGCTTAGTTTTAAAATTTTGGACGTGCTTTTTTGGTGGTATCCGGGGCTTAAAGTGGTGCTTATGCCACACTATGACAAGGACGAGAAGGACATCAGGCTTTGCATCGCGGTATTTTTCACGATGATAGCCTTGATGCTATATCTAAATTTAGAAGTAGCCTTTGGTGCGTTTATCGCAGGTATGTTTATCACGACATTTTTTGATCACAAAAAGGATCTGCCGCACAAGCTTTCAAGCTTTGGATTTGGCTTTTTGGTGCCGATATTTTTCATCCACATAGGCTCGACTTTCAAGCTTTCAAGCCTAGGATCTAGCGAAGTGATAAAGGATGCTATTTTTATATTTTTAGCGATGCTTGGCACCAGAGTTATATCTAGTTTGCTCTTTTTGGGCAAGCTTGGCTTTAGAGGGATATTTTTATTTGCCATTTCGCAATCTATGCCACTCACTCTTTTGATCGCAGTTGCTACTATCGCACACAAATCAGGCGAGATAAGTGACTATTCTTACTCATCTTTTATCCTAGCAAGCCTCACACAAGCTATAATAGGAGCTATAATCATCAAAATTTTAATGCAATCAAAAAGCAAGGAGTAAAAATGTCATCAAATACAGCCACACTAATCGACAACCGAACTGGCAAGAGCTATGAATTTCCTATCCTAAAAGGCACTATGGGACCAGATGTCATCGACATATCGACCTTCTTTAGTGACACTGGGATGTTTACCTTTGACAGAGGTTACACCTCAACTGCGATGTGCCGCTCAGCCATAACCTACATCGACGGCCTAAAGGGCGAGCTCATGTATAGGGGCTACGACATCGCATATTTGGCTGAAAATAAGACATTTTTAGACGTTGCCTACCTGCTTTTAAACAAAGAGCTACCAACTAACGAGCAATACAGGGGCTTTAAAGATGAGCTCAAAAAAAGAAGCTTCATACACGAGGGCATGATGAAGCTCTTTGACGCATTTCCAGACAAGGCGCACCCTATGGCGATCTTGCAGGCAGCGGTCTCAGCGCTAAGTGCCTTTTACTCAGACCACCTAAACATGGACAAGCCTGAAGAGTATCACGAAATGGCTATGCGTATCATCGCTAAGATCCCAACGATTGCGGCCTTTAGCTACCGCTACTCACGCGGACTTCCTATCATCTATCCAAATTTAGATCGTGGCTTTACTGAAAATTTCCTCTACATGATGAGAGGCTATCCATACGAACATGTTGATCTTAAGCCTATCGAGATAAAGGCGCTTGATACGGTCTTTATGCTCCACGCTGATCACGAGCAAAATGCTTCGACGACTACCGTTAGGACTGTTGGCTCTACGCACGCGCACCCATATGCATGTATAAGCGCAGGTATCGGCGCACTTTGGGGCTGGGCTCATGGTGGGGCAAACGAGGGCGTTATCCGCCAGCTAGAAGAGATCGGCTCGGTCGCAAACGTCGATAAATACATCGCTAGAGCAAAGGATAAGAACGATCCATTTAGACTAATGGGCTTTGGTCACAGGGTCTATAAAAACTTCGACCCACGCGCAAAGGTGCTTAAAAAGATGAGAGATCAGCTGATGGATGAGATCGGCATTAGCTCAGAGCTTATAAAGATCGCCAACCGCATCGAAGAGATCGCCTTAAATGACGACTACTTTGTAAGTAGAAATTTGTATCCAAATGTTGATTTTCACTCAGGGCTCATCCTAAAGGCGCTTGGCATACCAAATAATATGTTTGCCGTTATCTTCGTCATCGGCAGGACGCCAGGCTGGATCAGCCAGTGGATCGAACTAAAAGAGCAAGACACTATAAAGATCGTCCGCCCAAGACAGCTCTACGTCGGAGAGACGAACAGAACACCAAAATGAGCGAGCTTTTAAACTTAGCCATTAAAGCAGCCATTAGCGCTGGGAGTGAGATAATGAAAATTTACTCATCTAATGGCAAGGCGCTCAAAGTCTGCCTAAAAGATGACAGCTCGCCGCTAACTAGCGCTGATCTAGCGGCAAATGAGGTGATACTAAAAGAGCTAAGTAAAAGCGGGATAAAAATTTGCTCTGAAGAGAGCATCTTGCAAGAGAGCGATAAAGATGAATTTTGGTTAGTTGATCCCCTTGATGGCACAAAAGAATTTTTGGCTAGAAATGGCGAATTTTGCGTTTGCATAGCGCTTATAAAAGAGGCTAGGCCGGTGCTTGGCGTCATTTTTATCCCAGTTAGCAAAGAGCTTTTTTATGCCGATGAAAACGGCGCTTTTAAAGAAATTTTAGGCGCTAATGATGAGGTCATAGCAAAGCAAAATCTAAATGAAAAAGCTAAAAGCTTAAATAACTTTATCTTTTCAAGCAGAAGAGGCGAGACGAAGATGGCCACGCTTATAAGAGATAGTTTAAATTTAGAGCAAAAATGCATCGGATCTGCCATTAAATTTTGCCGTTTAGCTGAGCTTGGTGGGGTATATGTGAGATTTAGTCCAAGCTATCTTTGGGACAATGCTGCAGGCGAGGCGGTGGTGAAATTTAGCGGTGGCAAGGTCTTAAATGCTAGCGACAGATGTGAGCCAAGTTACAAGCTAGCGGATTTAAAAAGCCCATTTTACGTAGCATTTGGCAAAAATGCTTTGGGCTTAGAAGATGAAGTTTTTAAGCTAATAGAGCAGGGTAGATAAGGCTACTTGCACCTTATCTCGCTACTCATCTTTAAAAATACGCTTTCGTTTTGCTCTAAAAATTTATTTGCCGCTTCTAAATCTTGAAATTTATCTTTTAGCCTGATCACCAAAGTGCCACATTTTAGCTCTCTAGCTCGCTCTAAACTAGCATCAAAGCTTTGCGTTAGATCATTTACGCTTTTTATCAAAAGATCGTTTTTGCCTAGCTCTTTTACGCTAAATTTAGTGTGTCTCTCAGCCCTTACTACGCCAAGATAGTTTGCGACTTTAACATTACTTATGTAGATAAAAACCCCCTCACGCAAGTTACTACTAAACGCCACTGCATCATCTTGCTCAAGTATCTTTGCAAGCTCCTCTCCGCCGTAGGTTAGGCTGCTTTTAAGATTTAAGTTCTTCACGCTTGGCTGGCTCGCACAACCTGCTAAAAATATACAAAATATAAGAGCTAAAGTTCTTTTCATTTTAAATTTCCTCAAGCAAATAGAGCATGCTAGCTATTTTTGTTGTGCCCACGATATAGCCCTTTAAGTGAGTGACTAGTTTGTCATTTTTAAGCTCTTTGCCATTTTTATCAGATATTTTTATGCTGTTTTCTTTTATAAATTTCAAACTCTTAGCCGTTATTTCTTCGAAAGTATTTTTACCATCAAGTAGTAAAAAAATATAGTAATCAAGTCTGTCAAGACGTTCTGTGAGACCAAATTTGTTTGCAAAGGTAATGTCTGCGTTATCTTTGTGATTTAAAAAGTACTTTATGTAGCCAGTTAAATTTGCCTTTAGTCTTGAGTGATTTGGAGCGTATTCTATATCTTTTAGCTCATCTTTTACGATCATTGCGCTTGCTGAGTTAGTTAAAAGTCTTACAAAAGCGCTATAAACCATGAGCTTATCTTCTGGCAAAATCTCTAAAATTTGAGAGAGATTTATGCTCGCTGGATACATCCTATAAAAGACCTCGCAAAGCCAAGATATATCTTGAGGCATAAGAGAAAATTTATCGTGCCATCCGTCATCTTTTTTTATAAAGTCTGCCACTACGTGAATTTTATTTACATCACTTGGCCCTATTTGTTTATTAGCCACACTCTCATAAGCCTTAGCATGTACTATGAGGCTTTGTCTAAAAACTTTATTATTAACTATATCTATAAACTGCTCTAGATCGATCCTATCTTTAAATTTGCTATCTTTGTAATTATCTACATGCTCTATGCCAAGATCTGGCACAAAAAGGTCTTCAAGTCCATATTCGCAAAGATAGGCAAGATCGTTTTTAGCTAGCATGGCATTAAAGTCTTTAAAGTAAAATGGATCGTTTATCTCTTCTAAAAACTCATGTGCTATATAAAAATCATCTTTTTCAAACACTATGTCTATCCAATAAAGTAGCAGCTTTACAGGTATTTTATCTTCATAGTTTGCACCAAGCTTTGTTAGTAAGACCTCTTTATAGACTAAAAGTGCCTCCTTAGCAGCCTTTAGCCGCTCTTCAGTGCTATCTTTATCTTTTGCAGCAAGCAACATAAGATCACGCACTACATCTTTTACCTTCCAGCCTGGATAGACATTGTAAGAGATAAACGCCACGCCGTTTTGGCTTAAATTTTCTCTTACAACCCTTAAAATAGCATCTTTTACAAAGTCAGGCACCCAGCTAAAGACGCCGTGAGCGATGATGTAGTCAAATTTCTCATCACTTTTAAACTCGCAGATATCGCCGTGAATTAGCTCTAAATTGCTTAGTCCTATCTCTTTAACGATCTCTTTGCCACGCCTTATTTGCTCGCCGCTAAGGTCGATGCCAACTACTCTTGCGTTCTCGTTATTTACGGCAAATGGGATCAAATTCCCACCAAAGCTGCACCCTATCTCAAGCACTTTTGCGTTTTTGCAAGGCGGTGGATTGATGCCAAGAAGTGTGGCGCAAGCCTCTAGTTTATAGGGCGATGACTGCGCAAATGCTGCTGATTTATATGTTAGCTCGTCGTAAGACTTTTCGATCTTGCTATTTTTGTCCATTTTCTATCCTTAGTAGTCTTCGTTTTTTATCTTCTCCAGCATATTTTTAGCGTCGTTTTCAGGCTCATCAACGATATATGCGCGCCTTATATTGCCACCTTTTATGATAAGTGTTTGACGAAAGTAAAATTTATGCCCATTTGAAGCTGCAAATACCGGAAGCTCAAGCGCGCGCTCTAGCATAAACTCGCTATCATTTAAAAACATTACGCCAGTTGCGGTCTCTTCTTCAAATTTCTTCTGAGCTGCGATATCTTGGGAGCCAATAGCTACTACCATAAAGCCAAGATCATTAAATTCTTTAAGAAGTTTTTTGTAGTTTATCGCTTGCTTCGTGCAGCCTTTCATGCCAGCAGTTTTTTGCAGCTGTTCGCTTAAAAGCTCGAAGTCCTCGCCTATCTTTGGATAGATAAAAACCACGCAGTTATGGGTTCTTGCAAATGCAGAAAAGTCAAATTCTTTACCGTCTAAAGTCCTTAAATAGATACTTGTAGGCACTTTTATCATGTTTGGTCCTTTAAAAATTTTATCTATTATATATCTTTAAGCTTTTTTAGAATTTAAGAGATAGACGGCAAAAAGTACGAAAAAGCTAATTGTTAGCATCAAAAGCGCGTAGATGTGAGCTTTGGTATAGTCAAGCATCTCAACCGCCTCAAATATCGCGATACTAGCGACCTTGCTCTCTCCAGCCACGCTACCACCTATCATCAAAACCACGCCAAACTCACCCATCGTGTGAGCGAAACTAACAACGATCGCGGTTAGTAAATTTGATCTGATACTTGGTAAGATGACCCTAAAAATGGTCGTAAGCTTGCTTTTGCCAAGGCTGTAGCTCGCCTCAAAAAGGCTCTTTTTTAGACTATTTAGCCCAGCGTAAATGGGTCCAAACATAAATGGCAGCGAGTAGATGCAGCTTGCCACAACAAGGCCAGTGAAGTTAAAAACTAGCCTCACGCCAAAGAGCTCTTCTATAAATTTACCAAAGGCCGAGTAAGGCGAGAGAAAAATGAGCAAATAAAAGCCAAGAACGCTTGGCGGCAGCACCAAAGGCAGCGAGATGATGGACTCTAAAAATGCCTTGCCAAAGAATTTCTTTTGCGACATAAAGTAAGCAAGCCCTACGCAGAAGAAAAATAGGATAAAGGTCGTGATGAAAGAGAGTTTTAGTGAGAGCCAAAATGGCTCGTAATCAATATTTGCTAGCTCGCTCATCATACTTTTACCAAATTTACGCCAAAGGCTTTTGTACTAACTATGACCGTGTCGCCAGCTCTTAGCCCACTAGCCTCTGCGCTACTTAGCACGACCTCGCAAATTTGGCGGTTTATTAGCACGCTTGCTACAAAAATGGCGTCGCGCTTTTTGATCTCCAAAACCTTAGCGTTAAATGCAAATTTCTGCGATCCTGCACTTTTTAAAAATATCTCGCTCGCACTGCCAGACCTTGAAATTTTGCCATTTTCAAGGACAAAAACCTTGCTGCAAAGCTTGTAAATTTCAGCTATGTCGTGACTTACTAAGATAGCGCTCATCTTAAACTCATCGTGAAGTGCTAGCAAATAGTCTTGCAGCTTCTCACGCATGGCGTTATCTAGGGCACTTAGTGGCTCATCAAGCAGTAAAATTTCTGGCTTTCTCATCACCGCACGAGCAAGTGCTACGCGCTGCTTTTGACCGCCCGAGAGTTCGCCTATCTTGGCGTTTTTTAGGCTCTTTAGCTCGCAAATTTCAAGCAGTTTATTTGCTAAATTTTCATCGTTATTTGCAAAGAGTAAATTTTTAAAGACGTTCATATTTTCAAAAAGGGCGTAGTCTTGAAACAAAAAGCCGATATTTCGCTTTTGTGGGGCTAAATTTGTATTTTCATCAAAAAATATCTTATCTCCGACCTTTATCACGCCACTTTGCGGGGCTTCAAAGCCAGCGATGAGCCGCAGTATTGTCGTTTTGCCTCCGCCACTTGCTCCATAAAGTGCGACAAACTCGCCACTTTCAAAAGCAAGCTCAGCCTCAAGCATAAATTTACCGCCACCGCCATTTAGCTCTTTTTTACAAGAAATTTCTATCATTTTTAAGCGCTTACGTGGATACTTGTTGATTTAACGTAGGCAAAGAGCTCGTCATTTTCCTCTAAATTTAGCCCTTTTAGGGCGTGATTTGAGATGATAGCTTCAAAGCAAAGCTGCTCGCACCTTAGGCTAACTATGCTTAAAATTTCGCCACGAGTTATGCCTACAACCTCGCATTTTAGCTCATTTTCAAGCGAGCTAGTTTCAAATTTAAGTCTTGACAAGATGACGTCTGAGCTTTTAAAATTTAAGCTCACCTCATCATTTAGAGCAAATTTGCTAGCCTCATTTAAAGCTAGCATATATAAATTTGTCCCTAAATTTAGGCACTCAAGCTCAAAAAAACTGACGCCATCTTTAGAAGAAATTTGAACGATCTTTGCTTTTATCATTTAGCTGGAACGTTGTAGCCAAATTTCTTGAAAATTTCTCTTGCCTTTTCGCCCAAGACAAACTCATAAAATGCCTTCGCATCAGCGTTATTTTCAGCACGTTTTAAAAGCACGATGCCTTGATCGATCGGAGTGTAGAGCTCTTGAGGCACGAAGATGTAGTTAGTGCTCTCTTTGTATTTTGCCATTTTCTCGCTAAAAAGCGCACTAGCAGCGATAAAACCAACATCTGAAGCACTTAGTGCCTGAGAAAGTGTCTCAGAAATTTTTTGAGCATAGACGATGTTTTTCTCTACCTCATCATAAATTTTTGCATTTTTAAGAGCCTCGATGCTAGCCTTGCCGTAAGGTGCGGTCTCTGGGTTTGCTATTGAGATAGCTTTTAGGCCGCGAACCACTTCTATGCCCTTTTTAAAATTCACATCTCTTATAGAAAAGATCGCCAAAGCGCCTTGTGCATAAACTTTTGGAGCAGCTACTGCAAAGCCTGTGTCGTAGGCTTTTTGCGCAAAGCCCATATCAGCAGCCATAAAGATATCAGCTGGGGCCTGGTTTTGTATCTGCGTGACAAGGCCGCCGCTTGCGCCAAGAGTTAGGTTGATCTTAGCGTCTGGATGAAGCTTGTTAAACTCTTTTATAAGCTCAGGAAATGCGTAAGTCGTGTTTGCTGCGGCATAGACATTTACCTCTGCGCCAAGTGCATTTACGGCAAGCAACGCCGCCACACATAAAAATTTAAAAACCCTTTTCATTTATACTCCTATTATGATTTGAGATGATTTTACTATCGCTATTAGCGTGTCGCCAGCGCCTATTTGCATATCCATGGCGCTATCTTTTGTGATGATGGCAGTTAGAGTCTGCTCGTCGCTTAGCTTTAGTGTGATCTCAGCATTTACGGCGCCTATTTTTGCCTCGATGACCTCGCCTTTTAGCTGATTTTTTGTGCTTATTTTTATATCAAGATCTTTTGCGAGAATGACTGCTGGAGCTTTAAAGATAAAAACTACCTTTTGACCCACTTTAAGAGCTAAATTTTTCTCGCTCTCAACTGTTATTGTCGCTTCAAGTGTGTTGCCATTGCTTAGTTTTGCAACTATTTCAGAATTTACAGCGCCTCTATTTATACTAACGATCTCACATGAGAGCTGGTTTCTAGCGCTTAAATTCATACTCATCCTTTGAAGGTTTATGATATCAACATCTTCAAAATCAACCTTTTGGCAAATTTTTTGCAAAAAGTCCTTTTGTGTCTCAAGGATGGCGTCGTAAATTTTTATCAGCTTTTTGGCATATGGGCTAAGCTCAGAGCCGCTATTTTTCTTGTTGCCATCGGCCCTTACAATTAGCGGTTTGCTACTTTTGTTATTTATGGTATCTAGGCAGTCCCAAGCGTTTTTATAAGATATGCCGACAACATCAGCTGCTTTTGTGATACTTTTTGTCTCCTTTATCGCCTTAAGTAGCGCTATATGCTTTGCTAAAACCTGCGTATCTTCGCCTAGAAATAGCTCTAAATTTATATCTGCTTTCAAAATTTTAACCTCTAAATATATAATAATAATTTGCAAAGTATATCTAATTATATTAATACAAAAACTTAAAATTACAAATTTTCTTTAACTTTTTGTAAAGTTTCAAGAAGATAAAATCAAGCTGTATTTTATAAATAAATTTTAAGGTTTTATGATGAAATTTTTGCTAGCTATCTTTTGTAGCCTGCTTTTAGCCTGTGCCAGCGCCGATATAAACGCGACTAATGGCAATGAAAATGATGACTTTGATGTTGAATTTGAAGCAAAAAAAGATGTATTTGACCCGCTTAGTGGCTACAACCGAGTGATGACAAATGTAAATGACTTTATCTACATAAACATGCTAACTCCAGTAGCAAAAGGCTACGCTTATGTCGTGCCAGCCACAGCTAGAACGATGGTTGCAAATTTCTTTGACAACCTCCTTTTTCCAGTGCGCTTTGTAAATAACCTGCTTCAGTTTAAATTTCAAAATGCTGGCGAAGAGACTTTGCGCTTTTTAGCAAATACGATAATTGGCTTTGGTGGGCTAACAGACGGGGCAAAATACTATGATCTAAAGGCTCACAACGAGGACTTTGGACAGACCCTTGGATACTGGGGGCTTGGAAGCGGCTTTCACATCGTTTGGCCACTTATCGGACCATCAAATTTAAGAGATACTGGCGGCCTAGTTGGCGACTATTTTGCCGATCCTATCAGCTACGTAGATCCTATGCTTTTATCGGCTGGTATCAAGTCTTATAGGACGTTTAATAGCTTTGCACAAGATCCAACTGCTTATGAAAAACTAAGAAAAGACGCGATCGATCTATATCCATTTTTACGCGATGCTTACGAGCAAAGACGCGATAAACTTATCAAGGAGTAAGTATGAAAATTTTTAAAGCTTTTGCGGCAATTTTACTTTTAGCAACTAGCCTTTTTGCCCTCTCAAAAGAGCAGATAAAGCCTGAGATAGAGGCAAAGACAACAAAGGTGATTGAAATTTTAAAAAATACAAATTTAGACAACAATGCAAAGACAAAAGAGATTTTTGCTCTGCTTGATCCACTATTTGACTACAAGCAAATGGCAAAGATCAGCCTTGGCAAACGCTACAACAGCCTAAGTGCTGACGAGCAAGCTAAATTTGACGCTGCATTTGAGCAAAAACTAAAAAGCTCATATATAGATAAACTCTTAGGCTACAAAGACCAACAAATCCACATCACTGGAGAGAGTGAGCCTCAAAAAAATAGATATTGGCTCACATCAGAGCTTCTAAATGACGGCAAAAACTATGAATTTGTCTATAAATTTTACGATGCAAAAGAGCGTGGCTGGCTCATTTATGACCTTGATATCGTTGGTGTGAGCATCATTCAAACTTATAGAAGTCAGTTTGGCGACGTGCTAAATAATGCTGATTTTAATACGCTTTTACAAAAACTAAACGAAGCGGTTTTGCCTGATCAAAACAAAACTAATCCTTAATGCGACAAATTTTTAAATTTATCATTGCCAAAAACAAGCTTGTTATCTCGCTTGTGCTAGTTCTAAGCGTAGTTTTTGGCTACCTTAGCACAAAGCTTAGCATTGATGCTTCGGCTGAGACCTTGCTGCTTGAGCATGACCCAGATCTAAAAGCTTATAGGCAGATCGCAAAGCGCTACGACTCGCCAGGGCTTTTAGTGGTCGCTTTCACCCCAAAAGATGATCTTTTTTCACCTAAAAATTTAGAGCTTATTAAAAATTTAAGCGATGAGTTAGCCAAAAACGATATGGTTAGCAGTATCACTTCTATACTAAACGTGCCGCTTCTAAATAGCGTAAAAGGCGGCGTTACAGGCATCTTAGATCACACACCAACGCTAAGTGATAAAGATATAAATATCTCAAAAGCAAAGCTTGAGTTTGCAAAAAGTCCCATTTATAGTGGAAATTTGATAAGCAAAGATCTAAAAACCACAGCGATTGCGCTAAATTTAAAGCAAGATGATAAATTTAACGAGCTTGTAAATGAGCGAAATTTACTTAGCCAAAAAGAGTCAAATGGCACTATCACGCAGGCTGAAAAAGAGAAATTTAAAGCGCTTTTAGCGGAGTTTAAAGCTTACCGAGATGAGCTTAGAAAGAGCGATCACAAAAACCTTGAAGCCATAAAGGCAGCCATCGCTAAATTTAACGCAAATGACGAGCTCTTTTTGGGCGGTGCGAATATGATCGCTGATGATATGATAGGCTTTATAAAGAGCGATCTTTTGGTTTACGGCTTAAGCGTTCTAGCACTTCTTAGCTTTAGTTTGTGGCTATTTTTCAGGCAGGTTAGATGGATTGTCTTGCCGATGTTTATCTGCGCGGTAAGTGCCATTTTTACGACTGGGATTTTTGGTATGTTTGGCTGGGAGGTGACGGTCATTAGCTCAAACTACATCGCACTTCAGCTCATCATCACCATCTCAACAGTCATCCACCTAGTCGTTAGCTACAGAGAATTTTACGCAAGACATCCAAAATACAGCCAAAATCAGCTCATCTATCTGACACTTCGTGACAAATTTTCTCCATCTTTTTGGGCGATATTTACAACTGTTATTGGCTTTAGCTCACTAATGAGTGCCGATATAAAGCCAGTTATCATGCTTGGCATTATGATGAGTGCTGGCATTAGCGTTTCACTTGTGCTTGCATTTTTGCTATTTGGCTCGGTAAATGCAAATTTAAAGAAGTTTGCTCCTGTTAGGACATTTGAAAATAGCTTTAAATTTACAAAATACTGCGCAAATTTAGCCCTAAACTCAAGAAAGATCATCTACGCAGTTTGCGTGCTAGTCGTCTGCTTTGGCATCTATGGCATAAGCAAGATAAAGGTTGAAAACAGCTTCATTGGCTACTTTAAGGAGAGTACGCAGATCCGCCAAGGCATGCAAGTCATTGACACCAAGCTTGGTGGCACGATCCCAGTTGATGTGATAGTTAAATTTAAAGAGATCGAGCCAAAGAAAGAGAGTGGCGAAGAAAAAGATGAGTTTGAAAGTGAGTTTGAAAACGACGCAAAGAGCGCGAAATACTGGTTTAACAGCTATCACACAAGGATCGCTGAGAAAATTCACGACCATTTGATGCAGCAAAAATTTGTAGGTAACGTAAGCTCTCTTGCAACGCTCATAAAGGCGATAAAAGAGCTAAATAACGGCGTAAGTGATGATTTTTTGCTTGCTGCGATGTATGAGAAGCTACCACTTGAGTATAAAAACATCTTGTTAAGTCCTTACGTGAGCGTCGAAAACGACGAGCTTAGATTTAGTTTAAGGATCATCGATAGCGACTCTGAGCTTAGACGAAATGAGTTTTTAAAAGAGCTTAAAGCTGGACTTGCCAAGCTTACTAAAAACGATAATGTAAGCATAGAAGTGGCCGGTATGATGGTGCTTTACAACAACATGCTTCAAAATTTACTTAGCTCGCAGGTTGATACATTTGGTCTAACGGTTGCGATACTTTTTGTCATATTCTGTTTTGTTTTTAGAAGTATCAAGCTAGCAACCATCGCGATAGTCTCAAATTTGATCCCGCTTTGCACGCTCTTTGGCGTGATGGGATTTTTTGGCATACCGCTTGATGTGATGAGCATTACAATAGCAGCCATTAGTATAGGTATCGGCGTTGATGATATCATCCACTACATCCACCGCTTCAAAGAGGAGCTGCTTACAAAGGATGTTTTTGAGAGCATTAAGGCTGCGCATGCTAGCATAGGATACGCGATGTATTACACCTCATTTACCATTTTCCTTGGCTTTAGCGTGATGATAACTAGCAACTTTATACCGACTATTTATTTTGGCTTGCTAACTGATCTTGTTATGGTCTTTATGCTGCTTGGAGCGCTCATCATCTTGCCAAGTTTGATAGCAAGTTTTGTGAAAAAGCGCGAGGTATAAATTTATTTGATAACTTTGATAAACGAATAGACATCAGCCACGCCGTCAATGTGCTTAGCGTACCAAATGGCGTGCTTTTCTTGCTCGATACTATCTACCACACCGCTAAAAACAACGTCACAGCCAACGATGCTAACACGCACATTTGTGCCCTCAACGACGCTATCTTTAAAGAGATTTTGCTTTAAATTTGCAAGTATGCTCAGGCTATCGCACGGATACTCGCTCTTTTTTACCCTAAGATAGGTGTAAATTTTTCGCACCCCGTCTGTGCTTTTGGCAAGCTCAACTAGCTTACCTTCAAGCTCTTTGCTATCAACAAGCCCTATGAGATAGGCATCGCCGTAAAAGACCTCTATCTCGATGTCGATGTTGCTGAGCCCTTTTGAAAACAAAATTTTGCTTTGTAGCTTGCTTTGGATAAATTTATCACGAGAGATCGAGTAGATGCCGCGTTTATCGCGAGAAATGGAGTATGCGTCATATACATTTAGCGGCGCTGTTGCTGGGGTGAGGACTGAGGAGCAAGAGCTAAAAAATAAGACCAAAAATGCAAAAACGCTAAATTTAGAAATCATAAATCCTTTTGTAATTTCAAAAAGTTTATAGAAAATGGGCTAAAATTTATCTAAATCTGCTAAAATAACACACACGGAGGATAAAGTAATCTGGTGATGCTCACGGGCTTCAAACCCGATGACTGGGCGGTTGACCGTCTGGTGGGGAGTTCGATTCTCTCATCCTCTCGCCACTTTTACTTCTTTTGATTTCTACTTTTTAAATGATTTGTTTTTATGATTTTAGGCGCAGTTAGCTAGTAAATTTTAAAAATAATTGTGTGATTTAAACAACCATCTTAAATTTAAATTTTAAATTTTTATATCCAAAACGTGCGGTTCTTCGCTCTCTTCTTCGCTATCAAGATCGTCTTCTAAACTCTCTTCATCTTTGGCTTTTGCGTTTTGCTCTTCGTTTTCAAACTCGCTCGCCTCTTCTTCGCTCTTTTGACGCTCGTGCTCTTTTTCTGGATCAAGCTTATATGACTCCTCCATCGGACGCACCTCTTTGATCTCCTCATTTTGCTGGGTGGCTAGCTCAGATGCCATTAGCGCTTGCATGTCAAAGCGTGCTTGCTGGTTTGCATGCACCTGCGAGACGACTGGAGCGTTTTGGTTGATGAAGTTGCTATTTCCTAAAGGTGTTACCGCCATTTTTAGCCTTTGTTTATGATGATCGTTTTGTAGTTTGTGTAAGTGACGTTCGCGCCATTTTCACGCCTTAAATTTTCGCGTTTGGTGTAATCCACCTCATATCTGCCAGCCCCTTTTACGCTAAATTCCACGCAAAATTTAGCAGCCATCTCTAGCACGTCTTCTGGCACTTTGCTCTTGTTTGTTTTTATGATGACGTGAGCGCTTGGGGCGTCTTTTAGATGAAGCCAGATGTCGTCTTTTTTGGCGAGATCGAGTAAATTTATATTGCCTTTTTCATTTCTGCCAACTAAAATTTTAAACTCTCTAACGTAGAAAATTTCAGCATTTTCGCTCACATCTTTTATGTGTCTCTCTCTTTGTTTTGCCTTGTTTTTTGGGCTTAAAATTTCAATCTCGTAAGCACTTTTTGCCTCTTTTAAAAGCGACTTTAGCCCTTCTAAAAACTCGATCTTTTCACTTAAATTTCTCTTTTCTATCTCCACACCAAGGGCTTTTGCACGAAGTTTTTTTGACCTTGAGTAAAATTCATTTGCGCTATTTTTTGGCGTATCGCTAAGAGTTAGTTTTATCTCGTTGCCATTAAAATCATTAAGAGAAATTTCTCTCTCATAGCCCTTAAAATTTGCCAAATTTGCAAGCAAAAGTGTGCCGTAGTTTGCAAACTCCTCGCTCTTTTTCATAAGCTCATCTTTATCTTCAAGCGAGTTTAAAATTTCACTCATGCTATCTATCTTTTTTTGCACGCTAGCAAGCTTTGCCTCTTTTAGGCTAGCTATCCTAGCCTCATTTATCCTAGCTGCTTCACTTTTAAAAAATGCCTCAAAGTCAGTTATCGGCTCGCACGGCTTTTCTTTGATGGCGATGGCTGGCAGCTCTTTTAAAACCTCGCCAGTTTCTATCTTTCGGTAGCTATTGTCAATATGTCTTAGCGCCTCGATGATCACGCTATTTTCGTCAGTTATCACGGCGTTTGTAAAGCGGCCAGTAAATTCAAGATAGAGGATGAAATTTTCGCTTTTATATGAGCCACTTTGTGTGCAGGTAAATTTTAAAATTCTATTGTCTTTTAGGCACTCGACGCTTTTTATATGTGAGGCGTTAAAGCGCTTTTTTAGGACGTTGTCAAAGGGTGCTTGATAAATTTTCGCCTCTTTTAGCTCGTCATCTTTATAGATCGCTGAGTTTGACTTATTTAGATCAAAAATGATCTTTTCGCCGCTAAATTCGATAAGTATAGCCATGTCGCTTACGCGCTTTGCTTGGCTGATCTTTTTAAATTTTGATAGATAATCTGCTATTTGAACTAAATGTGCGTACTTCATGTGGGGATTATATCAGAAATGTTGCAAAAATGTTTTAATGAAATGTCCTAGCTGGCTTGCTAGGACAAAAGTTAAAATTTGTTTTTAGCGACCTCTTTTACGATCTGATCAGCGATCTCATCGACCTCGTTTGTGGCCTTGTTTGTTTGATTTGCCACTTCAAGATTTTCTTTTGTTAGATTATCGATGTCAGCAACTAGCGTGTTTATCTGAGCGATCGCTATGGTTTGCTCATTTATCGCTGCACTCATATCATCGATGTTTTGGGTTAGGATATTTGCATTTGCCTCGATCTCACCAAGGCTTTTTTGAGTGCGCTCGGCTAAATTTCTAACCTCATCAGCCACAACCGCAAAGCCCCTGCCATGCTCGCCCGCACGTGCCGCTTCAATGGCAGCGTTAAGGGCTAGTAAATTTGTCTGATCGGCGATGTCGTGGATGATGGTGATGATATTTTTTATCTCCTCAGACTGCCTTTTGACATCATCAGATCTTGCATTTACCTGCCTCATAGACGCACTCATTTGCTCAACCGCAGCCGCACCCTCAGAGAGCGAAGTTGCACTCTTGTTTGCCTTAGTCGTTAGCTCTTGCATGTAGCCTTTTAGTGCCTTTGCGCGGTCTTCTAGCAGTTTTGCGACATCTTCATTATTTTTTAGCATCTGCGCGATCTTATCGCCAAGTGCGTCGATGCCTTTTGCGATGACGCCCTCGTCGTTTATCCTAGCGGTAAAGTCGTTTTTAAAGTAAATTTCTAGCGCTTTCAAGATATCGTGCTCATTTGAAGCGATGTTTGTCTTTAGTGAGTCACGTAGATCGCCAAATGCCTCTTTTAGCTTTAGCAGAGCTTGGCTATTTGTCGTCGCTTCAAGCGTCGCTCTAAAGTCGCCACCTTTTATCTTGCTTACAAATTCTTGCGTTTTGGCTAAAAACTCGCGCTCGTTATTTAAATTCTCTTTTGTGGTCTCGATGTTTTCGTTGATGATGCTAGCCATAACGCCTAGTTCGTCGCTGCTTTTTAGCTTGATAGGCTCGACGTTTGAAGTTTTGTTGTTTATAAATTTAAAGACCTCGATTAGCCCATTTTGTATCGTTAAAACCGGCCTTAAGAAGTATCTAACGACCACGATGATGGCGATGATGACTGAGATCAAAAATAGACTAAACATCAAAATTTGCTTATTTGAAGCGCTTTTTATCTCAGCTACAAACTCATCAGCATCAGCCACTATACAGACGTTCCAGCCTGTTAGCTTTTGGTTTTGGCAGTAGATGACGTTTCTCATGCCTTTATAGAAAAATAGCGAGACTTTGTCACCCTCTATGCTGTTTTTCATATTTTCTTTGATGAGATTTTTGTAGCTTTCATCTTCTTTTGAGACTAAATTTATATCAGGATGAACTATCACTTTGCCGTTATCATCGGCGATCATGATGTTTGAAGTCTTGGTCGTTTTTATCTCTAAAAGCTCTTCGCTAAGGCCGTTTAAGAAGATATTTGCGCCGATTACCGCTACAAGCTTATGGTTGCTATCAAAGATAGGAGCGTAGGCTGTGATGGTTAAATTCTTTGTCGTGACATCTACGTATGGCTCTGAAAATCCAGGCTTGCTGCTGCTGCTTGCACCCTGAAACCAAGCCCTCGTGCGACCATCAAAATTTGGTATCAAAAATGGCTGGTTGTTTTTCAAAAGATCAGTCTTTATGACGTTGCCATTGTCTGCGTAGCCCACAAATAGCGCGTCAAATGGCGAAATGATAAAAGCACCCTTTAGTGCCTCAGCTATATCGTCCCTGCTGGTATAGAGCCTTTTATCCTCTAGCTCTTTTGCGAAGGTTTGCACCATGTGAAGTCTTAACTTTAAAAACTCATCGACAAAGTACATCGTCGATTTAAGCCCAGTTTTGCGCACATTGTTATAGGACTGAATTTTTTCCGATTTGGAATTTGAGTAGTTTATGCTAAAAAATATGCCTATGCCTATTAGCATCCAAGCTGTCAGCAAAAAGGCTATCTTGTTAGACAAGCTAGAAAATAGTCTCTTCATCTTAAATCCTTTTAAAATTTTCGGCGTATTTTATAATAAAAGTTAAACAATATCTCTTAATTTTTATTTTTAAGAAAAAATAGCAAAAAGTAGCTAAATAACGCTTGTTATGATAAATTTTGCTAAATTTTATTAATTTAATTATCCAAAGTAATAAACAGAGTATTTTAGGGATTTATAATAAAATTTAAGGCTAAATTTGACATTGAATTTATTTTAGTTGCTT
>NZ_CABPUX010000003.1:96042-106821 GCF_902460715.1 Campylobacter concisus
ATAAATCTTATCTGTCCTGAATTTTTAGCATAAATTTTTTGTCAAATTTATAGTGATTTAAAGCGCTGGCTAAATATCTTTTTATACAAATTTCGTTAAAATCGCCCCAAAATTTAAAGGAAATTTATGAAACAAACCATCACAGAAAAAATATTTTCAGATCACGTTGGCAAAGAGGTAAGCGCAGGAGAGATCATCGAGAGCAAGATCGATATGATCATAGGCAACGACATCACGACGCCTATTTCGATCAAGCAGTTTGAGCGAAGTGGCGCTAAAAAGCTAGCTAACCCAGACGGCTTTGCCATCGTGATGGACCACTACATCCCGACAAAGGACATCCTAAGCGCAAATCAAGCCAAAATTTCACGCGAATTTGCCTACAAACACGACCTTAAAAACTATTTTGACGAAAAAGATATGGGTATCGAGCATGCGCTTTTGCCTGAAAAAGGTCTAGTCATCCCAGGCGACGTCATCATCGGCGCAGATAGCCATACCTGTACGCACGGCGCTCTTGGAGCCTTTAGCACCGGCATGGGTAGCACCGACTTAGCTTATGCGATGATTACTGGTAAAAACTGGTTTAAAGTGCCTGAGAGCATCAAAGTCGTCTTTAAAGGCAAGCTTGATAAGCACGTCTATGGCAAGGACCTCATCCTTGAGATCATCCGCCAAATAGGCGTTGATGGCGCACTTTACAAGGCGCTCGAGTTTAGTGGCGAGGTGATAGACACTCTTAGCATGGATGATAGATTTTCAATGTGCAACATGGCGATCGAAGCTGGCGCAAAGAGCGGTATCATCGCGGTTGATGAGATAACAAAAGAGTTTTTAAAAGATAAAAATTTACGTGATAAACCAAAATTTTTCTACTCAGACGAGGGCGCAAAATACGACAAAATTTTAGAGATCGATGTCACTGCCCTTGATCCAGTCATCGCATATCCATTTTTGCCAAGTAACGGCAAGAGCGTAAGACAGGCAGTTAGCGACGATCTAGCTATAGATCAAGCATTTATCGGCTCATGCACAAATGGCCGTCTAAGCGACCTTCGTATAGCAGCGCAGATCCTAAAAGGCAAAAAAGTAGCTCGCAAAACAAGGCTCATCATCACTCCAGCGACGCAAAAGATCGCAAGAGCTGCTGAAAAAGAGGGGCTTATAGATATTTTCATCGAAGCAGGAGCGGTTGTCAGCAACCCAACATGTGGCGCTTGCCTTGGCGGATATATGGGCATTTTAGGCGCAAATGAGCGCTGCATCTCAACGACAAATAGAAATTTCGTCGGCCGTATGGGCGATAGAACGAGTGAAATTTATCTGGCTAACTCGGCTGTTGTGGCGGCCTCAGCAATAGCAGGTAAAATCGCCGATCCGAGGGACTTATAGGCGTTAGCTTTTAAGTATCTTTGAATGAGTTAGAAATTTTCACACTTCGATAAACTATGTGTTTTATCTTGTGTGAAAATTTCGTCACAACATCCAAATCTATCTTAAAATCTTACCGCTCTAGGCTTACTTATATAATCAAATAAAATTTAAAAGCATTTCTTCTAAAAATGCTTTATTCTTTTTACAAGTAAAATTGATTTAAATTGAAATATCACAGAAATTTAAAGAGTTTGTATAAATTAAATTTAGCCGATAAATTTGCAAATTTATCGGCTATTTTTTAGCACAAAAGGTTTGAAGCTAGCGCATTAAAACGCTGTTATAGTTGCCAAAAGTCCAAAGATTATACCTGGCAAGTTTGCAGCAGAAAGTGGATAGTCTTTTTTAGCTTTTAGCAAGCCGTAACTTGTCCAGATCGTGCAGTTTAGCGCAGCAGCTAGTGGCTGTATATAAGGCGTTTTGTTGCCATCAAGGTTGCCCATTATTTGTGGGATGTATGAAAAATACATAACAACCGATAAGCACGTGCCTATCCAACCTAAAATTTGTAAATTTCTTTCACTCATGTGATCTCCTTTAAAAGTAAGCCATTATATTATTCTTAGCTTTATGATTAGCGTGGTAAAAAAATTAATTTTATCTGCTAAAAAGTAGCCCATTGTTTTGGCAAAAGCGCTCTTTTTTGCAAATTTAAGGGCGAAGCTTTGCTAAGTGATAATAAATTTAAAACAAGATGAGTTAGAAAATTTGGTTATACTTTTGTAATTTTTTGAAATTTAAAAGGATAAAAGATGCAAACTTGCGTCATTTTAGCAGGTGGCAAGAGCTCGCGCATGGGTCAGGATAAGACCTTGTTGCCATTTGGGGGATTTGAAACACTCACGCACTATCAGGTTGCTAAATTTAGCAAAGTTTTTGATGAGGTTTTTGTAAGCTCTAAATTTGAGAAATTTAACCCGCCTCTAAAGCTCATAAAAGATGAGAGCAGTGAGGATTATTCGCCGATGTTAGCGCTTTACTGCGTGCTAAAAAGCTTTGATCATAGCGTCTTTATCATCCCAGCTGATATGCCATTTTTTGACCCAAAAAGTCTTGGCGAGATGGCTAAATTTAAAGATGAATTTGAGATGGTCGTGGCTGGTGATGATGAGCATATCCACTCGCTTTGTGGCTTTTTTAGCCCAAGCTTAGCCCCACTTGCACATGAGCTTTACCTAAAAAATGAGCACAAAATCGGACTTTTACGAAAAAACTGCAAGTGCAAGATAGTAAATTTTGATGATAAAGAGCAGTTTTTTAACGTAAATTTCCCAGACGAGTACAAAATAGCAAATGAAAAGATGAAAAATGAGTAAATTTACATTGCTTTTAAGCCTTAGTCTTACATTTTTGATGGCAGGCAGGACGGATGACTTTAAAATGGCGCAGGAGCTTGAGCAAAGTGGCGATATAAAGGGTGCGATGCAAATTTATAAAGAGCTAGCCAAAAGCTCTTTAGGCGAGCAAGAAGTGGTGCAAAATGTGCAAGCAAGCGAGCCAGCACCAAATGATGCGAAGCTAAAGCAGGCTGATCTTTTAAGAGATAAAAGCGATAAAAATTCACAAAATGCACTTGGCATCGAGCTTTATAAATTTAACTACCTTTTGCCAGTAACTTACGCTAAAACTGTCCCAGATGACGGGCAAAAGAGCGTTGAGACGAAGTTTCAAATAAGCCTTGCAAAGCCGCTATTTTACGATGTTTTTGGTCTTAGAGAGAGCCTTGTGGCAGCATATACACAAACCTCTTGGTGGCAGATAACAAAAACTTCAGCTCCGTTTCGTGAGACAAACTATCAGCCTGAAATTTTCTTAAATTTCGCCTCACCAAAATACCTAGAGCAAATAGGCGTGAAAAACCTAAAATTTGGACTTTTGCATGAGTCAAACGGACGAGATGGCACCAACTCAAGGAGCTGGAACAGAGCCTACGTGCAAGGCGATTTCGTCTATGGAGATTTAACCATTTCGCCAAGAGTTTGGAGTGTGATCGGCGAAAAGAACGACAATAAAGAAATTTTAAACTACATCGGACACGGAGATCTAAGGCTTAGTTACAAGCTAAATGACCAAATTTTTAGCCTAATGCTAAGAAATAACTTACATTTTGATAAAACAAATAAAGGCGCGGCCGAGCTTTCATATATGTTTCCGATATTTTCAACTGGCGTTTATGGCTATTTGCAGTATTTTACAGGATACGGCGAGAGTTTGATTGACTATGATAGGCACACTGACAAGGTTGGTCTTGGCTTTGTTATTTTAAAATAGCCTTAAAAATTTAATCTTATAAAGTGGCTAAATTTGGGCAGATGAAGTAAATTTTAGATAAATAACGAAAAAAATTTAACTAATAGAAAAACTTAAAAATATTAGAAAAAATATAAGCAAATTTTGCTAAAATCACTAGCAAAATCTCACAATAAAGGAGTTTTCATGAGCGGTATAGCTTTGATTGTCTGTTTTGTTATAGCAATCATCCTTATGATCCTTATGATCTCAAAGTTCAAGGTGCATCCATTTTTGGCACTTATGAGTATATCTTTGGTGCTAGCAATCGTCGCAGGTATCGATCTATCCAAGATCCCAGCGATGATAGGCGTTGGATTTAGTGGCACATTTAAGAGCATCGGCATCGTCATCATCTTTGGAACGATCATCGGCACAGTGCTTGAAAAAACGGGAGCTGCGCTAAAGCTAGCTGACATGGTCGTAAAGCTAGTCGGACAAAGACGCCCTGAGCTTGCCATGCTTATAATGGGCTGGGTTGTTGGCATACCAGTATTTTGCGATAGCGGTTTTGTCGTCTTAAACTCTATCCGCGAGGCACTTTATAAGAAAATTTCAGCAAGCCCAGTTGCTATGTCAGTAGCACTTAGTGGCGGCCTATATGCTTCTCACGTTTTCATCCCGCCAACTCCTGGCCCGATAGCTGCTGCTGGCACACTTGGACTTGGAGGGAATTTACTTCTTGTCATCATCATGGGTACGGTAGTTTCAGTACCTGTTTTGGTAGCTGTTTATTTCTTTTCAAAAAGTATCGCTAAAAGCGTAACTATCAGCGACAAAGAGGCTGACGCTACGATAACAGCTAGCTATGAGGAGCTTTTAAAGAAATTTGGCAAATTGCCTTGCGGATTTTTGAGCCTTGCTCCTATCATCATGCCTATCATATTCATGGCGGTTGGCTCTGTGATAGATGTTTTGGCAAAACAAGGCATGCTTGATAAAGCTGCGCTCTTACCAAAGATATTTTTATTCTTAGGTAACCCTATCATCGCCCTTGCGATCGGCGTGATCTTTTGCGTATTTTTACTAGCTGAAACTAAAAAGATGAGAGAATTTGATCACATCACAAATGAATCATTAAAGATCGCTGGTCCGATACTTTTTATCACCGCAGCTGGCGGCGTTTTGGGCAACGTCATTACCGAGGCTGGCTTTGTAAATTTCATCAAAGAAAATGCCTCAACCATAAAAGCGATAGGAATTTTCTTCCCATTCATCATCTCAGCCGTGCTAAAAACCGCTCAAGGAAGCTCGACTGTGGCTATCATCACGACAGCCTCTATCATGGGCGCATTTAGCGCTGACAACTCGCTCATGCACACACTTGGCTTTACGAGCGAAATCTCAGCCGCACTTTGTGTCATGGCGATAGCATCAGGTGCGATGTGCGTATCTCACGCAAACGACAGCTACTTCTGGGTCGTGACAAACTTTAGTAAAATGACCGCAGATCAAGGATACCGCACACAAACAGCGATGACATTTATCATGGGCATTGTTGGTATGATCAGCGTTTATATTCTATCTTTGGTGCTTTTATGAGAATTTTGGTTGCGATAGATTCATTAAAAGGCTCGCTAAGCTCGCTTGAGGCGGGCCTTGCTATAAAAGAAGCCCTTGAAGACTTTTGCGACGTCGTCGTAAAGCCAGTAGCTGACGGCGGTGAGGGCAGCGTGGAGGCTATGGCTGACGCACTTGATGCTAAATTTATAGATACCATCGTCAAAAACCCACTTGGCACTGAAATTTTAGCTAGATACGCTCTAAAAGATGACCTTGCCATACTTGAGATGTCTAGTGCTTCTGGTCTTACTCTTATAAATCCTGATGAGAGAAATCCTATGAAAACTAGCACATTTGGCTTTGGCCAGATGATAAAAGATGCCATTAGCAAGGGTGCTAGGAAATTTATCATAGGCATTGGCGGAAGTGCTACAAATGATGCTGGCGTAGGCATGCTAAGTGCTCTTGGCTTTAAATTTTATGATAGAAACGGCTATTTGCTTGAGGGTAAAGGTGAAGATCTAGCTCAAATTTGCGACTTTTCAGATGAAGAGGCACTAAAAGAGCTAAAAGAGTGTGAATTTTTAATCGCCTGTGACGTGGATAATCCACTTTACGGACAAAAGGGCGCAGCCTACGTCTATGCCCCACAAAAAGGCGCAAATGGCCGCATGGTAAAGCAACTTGATGATGGGCTAAAGCACTTTGCAAGCCTTGTAAAAGAGAAAAATGGCACTAAATTTCACACGCAAAAGGGCGCTGGAGCAGCTGGCGGACTTGGCTTTGCTTTTGTGGCATTTTTGGGAGCGAAGCTTAAGCCTGGCATCGAGATCATCACGCAGACCATCGCACTTGAAGATGAGATAAAAAAGGCCGATCTAGTAATAACCGGCGAAGGCCGCATGGACTTTCAAAGTTCTATGGGCAAGACCCCAACAGGCGTGGCAAAGCTAGCTAAGAGGCATCATAAGCCAGTCATCGCGCTTGCTGGAAGCGTGCAAAGGTGTGCCAAAGACTGCCACAAACACGGCATCGATGCGTATTTTTGCATACTAAATGAGCCAATGAGCCTTGAAGAAGCCATGCGAAAAGATAATGCCATTAGAAATTTAAAGATGACCGCCGAGCAAGTCATCCGCCTTTATATGCTAAACCACAAAGCATAAATTTAAAAAAGATAGAAGCTAAATTTCTATCTTTTTTTCTATAAATTTACCTCCAAATTTTACTCACAAAGTGCTACAAAAATTCTCAAAATTTAATACATTTTGCAAAAATATAAAATAAACTTTAGAAAAAAATTTACTATGTTAAAATAAGAAAAACTTCTAAAAAGAAAGGAGAATTTCTTATGCAACAGACCCTAAACTCTCGTCGCAGCTTCATCACAGCTGCAGGACTGTTTTTCGCTACGACTGCGCTAAAGGCAGCACCAAAGGACTTTGGCGGTAGTGGCGTTCGCTACGGCATGGCGATAGATCTAACAAGATGTGTTGGCTGCCAGTCATGTACTATGAGCTGTATGTTGGAAAACGATGTTCAACCAGGTGCTTTTAGGACCATCGTCTCTGAGTACGAGGCAAAGGATAAAAGCGGTAAAATGGCGGTCATTGCGTCACTTCCAAGACTTTGCAACCACTGCAACAAGCCAGCCTGTATCGACGTTTGTCCAACTGGAGCAAGCTATCAAAGAAGCAACGGCATCGTAAAGATCGACACAAAAGAGTGCATAGGCTGTGCGCTTTGTGTGGAGGCCTGTCCATATCACGCAAGATATCTTAGCTTGCATACCTACAAAGCCGATAAATGCACCTTCTGCGACCACAGACTAAGAGCGGGACTTCAGCCAGCATGCGTAGAGAGCTGTGTGGGCGGTAGCCGTATAATAGGCGATCTTAACGATCCTAACTCAAATATCAGAAAATTTCTAGCCACACATGAGACTATGGTCATCGATAGTCCTAAAAATACAAATCCACAGGTGTTCTACCACGGCGTCAGCGAAATTTTGGCTAAAAACGATAAGAAACTCGAGCTTGATAATGGATATCAAAAGGTTATCAGCTGGAGTGAAGAGATAGCACAGTAAAGGAAATAAGCAATGCAAAGAAGAGAATTTTTAAAAAGATCAGCCGTACTCTCAACACTAACCGCAAGCGCTGTGCTAGCAGACGGCGAAAAAGACGACTACAAACCGCAGTCAAACTCACTAGAGCCTGAATTTAGCGTAAAAGATGGCAAAATTTCACTTAACGACGGACATAGCGTTGTCTTTTCAATGTGCCACGGCTGTACGACAAAGTGTGGCATAAGACTTCACGTAGATGATAAAAACGACAAAGTTTTAAGATGTAGCGGAAACCCATACCACCCACTATCAAACGTACACTGGGCAAATTTTGATACATCGATAAACGACGCTTTGCTTGCCACAACACTAAGCGGCGAAGATGAAAAGCGTGCCACAGTTTGCGCTAGAGGGGCGATCTTGCCTGAGATGATAGACTCGCCTGCAAGGATACTAACACCACTAAAAAGAGTTGGCAAAAGGGGCGAGGGCAAGTGGAAGAGCATAAGCTTTGAGCAGCTAGTAGAAGAGGTAGTAGAGGGCGGAGATCTCTTTGGTGAGGGGCACGTGGATGGGCTAAGAGCGATATATAGCGACGAGCTAATCGACAGCGAAAACCCAGAGTATGGCACCAAGCGCAATCAATTTTTAAGCTTTTATCTATACGACGGACGCTCTGACATCGTTGATCGCTTTGTCAAAAAGTCATTTGGCACTATAAATCACTACTCACACGGCGGAATTTGCGGCGGTGGCTTTAGGGTTGGTGGTAAGATCACGCACAACGCAAAGGGCTTTGCACACACAAAACCAGACTATGAAAACTCTAAATTTGTTATCTACTGGGGCACTTCGCCGTCAAATGGTGGCAACCCTTTCCAAAAACAGGCAAAAATGCTCTCTTACGCAAGAGGCACTAGAGATGACTTTAGCTATGCAGTGGTCGACCCAAGCGTTACAAATGCTGTAAAATACGCCTCTTCAGACAAAGGCCGCTGGATAGCGATAAAGCCAGGCACCGACTCAGCTCTAGCCATGGCAATGATACGCTGGATCATAGAAAATGAAAAATATGCTACAAACTACCTTATCCAGCCAAATTTAGACCAAGCAAAACTTGCAGGAGAGATACACTGGTGCAACGCCACACATCTAGTCATCACCGAAAAAGGCCACAAAGACTACGGCAAATTTGCACTTATCAATAACGAGTGGCAGGTCTGCTCGCAAGAAGGCAAGATACAAAGCTACAAAGTAAATGAACCAGCCAAGCTCTACTACAAAGGCAAAATTTTAATAGACGGCAAGAAAGTCGAGGTAAAAAGCTCAATGCAGCTTTTAAAAGAGTCAGCTTATAAGCACAGCCTAGAGGAGTACTCAAAAATTTGTGGTGTTAGCGTTGAAGATATCATCTGGCTTTGCGAAAATTTTACCAAAAACGGCAGACAGGTGAGCACAAACGTGCATGGCGGTATGATGCATACGCAAGCTGGTATGACTACTTTTGCGATCCTTTGTCTAAACACGCTAATGGGTACTTACGGCTATAAAGGCGGCAACGTCAATGCAAGTGCCGGCACACACGAGTTTTTAAAGGGCAGATATGACCTTGAGAGTTTTGAGGGCGCTTATAAGCCAAATGGTCTAAATTTATCAAGATCAGGCAAATACTACGAAACAAGCTCTGAGTATAAGCGCAAAGTAGCAGCTGGCGGCAGCGGCTATCCATCAACTCAGCCATGGTATCCTATCTCTATGCCACTTGTAAACGAAACGCTTACAAGCCACAAGGCTGGCTATCCATACAAAGTAAAAGTTTTCATAAACTATATGACAAACGTACTTTACGGCCAAGCTGGACTTGAAAGAGCGGTTTTAGACACACTAAAAGATAGTAAAAATTTACCACTTTTTGTGGGTATCGACGCCTTTATGAACGAGACAAACGCCTATGCTGACTACATCGTGCCAGACGGGGTAAATTTAGAAAACTGGGCACTTCCAAACTCTCTTTGGGGAACGATCGCTAAAACTTCAGTCGTGCGCTATCCAGCCGTTAGCTCAAAGCAGGCAAAGGATAAAAATGGCGGCGTGATCGACGTTGAGGCATTTTATATATCCGTAGCGAAGAGGCTTGGTCTAAAAGGCTTTGGCAAAAATGCCTTCAAAGATAAAGACGGAAATTTCATGGACCTTGACGTAAAAGAGCAGTATTATGCAGCTGCACTGGCAAATTTAGCCTTTGACGGCGAGGGCGTGAAAGATATAAGCGACGAGGACAAAAAGCTTAGTAAGATATCAAGAGTGATGACAAAGCTTGATCCTTATCTAAAAGACGAAGAGAGGCCAAAAGTAGCGCACGTGCTAGCAAAAGGCGGCAGATATGATAGCTACGAGAGCGCGTACAAGGGCGATAAAGCAACCGTAAAAGTGCCAGCGCCTACGCCAGCTTCGATCTACTATGAGCCACTTGGCGGACACAGACACTCGGTAACGGGCGAATATATGCCAGGAGTGCCAAGTCTGATGCTACCAGTCGCGAGTGACGGCACGCCGCTTGAGAAATTTTTCCCACGCTCTGAGTGGAAATACATAGTAAGCTCAAGGAAGTCAAATATCCAGCACTTCTACACATTTGTTAGCCCAAGGCTAAGAGCCGTCCATCCTAGCAACTTCATAAGGATGGCGCCAGATGTGGCGAGCGAGCAGGGCATTCGCTCAGGCGATAAGGTCAAAGTGACTACGCCTTATGGAGCGCAAGTTGGCGAGGCGTTTGTAACTGACGGCGTTGCTAGCGGAGTTATCAGCATAGAGCATGGATTTGGCCATGATGAGTTTGGCATAAGAACGCACATCGTCGATGGAAAGCCAGCTTTTGGGATAGCAAATTTAGAAAAAGGGGTCAATCACAACAAGCTCGGACTTCTTGATCCAAAAAGAAATGGCGAATTTAGCCTAAATGACTGGTTGGTTGGTACTTGCGCTAGACAAGCACTTCCTGCAAAGATAAGAAAGATAAGCTAGTTTGATATAAATTTGGCGAGCAGAGTAAAATTTGCTTGCCATCTCTCTTTTACAAGCCCAGCAAAGTGCTTTAGTCCATCATCAAGCTGCTTGACCATGCGGCCATTTGCGCCCTTTTGTGGAGCATAGACGTAGGCTGCACCCTTTTGGCCGTAGAGTGGATTATCCACGTCACAGGCGATTAAGAATTCGCACTCTTTTAGCTCTTTTAGTGCCTCTTCATCTGAAAAGTCGCAAATTTGAGCTAGATCTTCACCTTTACCCTCAAGCAAATAGCCGTTTCTATCATAAAATTTAAAGCCAAGAGCACTTAGCATGCCTACGCCAGCATCATTTGTAGCACTTCCGCCAATGCCTATGATAAATTTCCTAGCACCCTTGCTAATGGCATCTTTTATCATCTGGCCAAAGCCAAATGTGCTAGTTTTCATAGGATTTCTCTCATCAGGATTTATAAGAGT
>NZ_CABPUX010000003.1:107888-141398 GCF_902460715.1 Campylobacter concisus
GCTCTTTTAGTGCCTCTTCATCTGAAAAGTCGCAAATTTGAGCTAGATCTTCACCTTTACCCTCAAGCAAATAGCCGTTTCTATCATAAAATTTAAAGCCAAGAGCACTTAGCATGCCTACGCCAGCATCATTTGTAGCACTTCCGCCAATGCCTATGATAAATTTCCTAGCACCCTTGCTAATGGCATCTTTTATCATCTGGCCAAAGCCAAATGTGCTAGTTTTCATAGGATTTCTCTCATCAGGATTTATAAGAGTAAGACCAGAAGCACTAGACATCTCAAGTATGGCAAGGTCATCTTTTAGAGCGTATCTAGCTAAAATTTCAGTGCCAAGTGGGTTTTTGACGATGGTATCTATAAATTTAGCATCAAGTGCGTCAGCCATAGCCTCCACGCTGCCCTCACCGCCGTCAGCTACTGGCTTTACGACGACGTCGCAAAAGTCTTCAAGGGCTTCTTTAGCCATAAGCTTAGAGCTAAATTTGATAAATTTAGGCTAATTCGCTAGATCCTCAGCCACTTTGGCGGTGAGTTTTAGCTTGTCACTATCGAAGTGTGTGTAAATTATCGAGGTGTTTAGGCTGGCATGCCCAAGGGCTTCTTGCGCTAGTGTCAAGCTTTTTTTGGTTACGACAAAGAGAAATTTAAAAATAGTAGGCTTAAATTTAAATATAAAATCTATAAAAGCTTAAGCACATATCCATTTTCGGCGGCTTCAAGCTTATATTTATGCATCTTATCAAGCTCTAAAACCACTCTGAAATACTTGTCATGCCAGCCGATTATTACGTTTTTAAAATTTTCATTTTCAAGCTTTAAATTTCTAGTCTTAAAGCTTCTTGGAGGTTTTGCAAAGTCAAGCACGATCTTATTTTTCTCGTAGGCAAAGTGCTTTAAATTTTTAGCTTTTGTGATGATATTTAGCTCTTTTTCATGTGTTAAAAAGCTCACAAATCCTAAGAATTTAACCTCTTTTTCGCTGCTTTTTATCTCTTGAACAGGCTTTGAGGCTGGCTCGATCTTTACTTCGACTACTTTTTGCTCAGGCTTAGTAGGCTCTTTTACTTTTTTTGTGCCAAGGTCGATCACCACGACGTTTGGAGTTGGCACATCTGAGCTTTTATTTCTATCTTTGTTTGAAATTTTAGTCTCATTTTTTTCTATTATGACTGGCGTGCTAACCTTTTGAGCTGGTACCTCTGCCATCGTGACAGAAACATCTAGTTTTTTAGCTGCGACTGGTTCTGGATTTTTCATCTTGCTTAGGGCAAATTCATCGTTCCAGTCGATAGTTTTGTTTATATCGGTTAGTCTTTTTTCTTTTATGCTGCCGTCATTTGCTCTGTATCTTATGGTGACATCAAGTAGCAGCATCGCATCGCTTGGAAATTTAAACGAGAGCGAGTTGAAACTGTCATATTTTTCTACGACGTTTGTCGTCATAACGCTTGTGTTTAGCTCGCTAATAGGCATAAATGGGTTTTCTCTGGCGCATAAGCTCGTTGCTAATAAAGGTAAAACTAACCAAATTTTCTTCATCGTTCCTACTTTTTGTTGGAGTCTGGCTCAAGGCCTTGCAATTCAAAATAATCTTTCTGTAGACGTGCGTTTAGTTTTTTCAAAATTTCCACGTCCTCGCTAAGCCTCTCTTTTTTGCTCTGAAGGCTTAACATGACATCAAGTGAGCGCTTGCCAAACATCATGTTGCCTACGTAGATAGCAAACATAGCCACGCAGATGGTGGCTATGACGTAGCGCAGTGTTGGCCGAACAAATTTTACGATTTTATGAAATATGCCATCTTCTTTGCCATATTCATCTAAAATTTCGCTCAAATATTATCCCCTAAAAACTCACCCGCCTCAAGCTCGATCTCAAGCAAGCGGTTGTATTTTGCGTTGCGCTCGCTTCTTGAGGTAGCACCTGTCTTTATCTCGCCAGTGTTTAGTGCGACTGCAAAGTCAGCGATGAACGCATCTTCGCTCTCGCCGCTTCTGTGGCTCATGATGCAGCAGTAGCCGTTTCTTTGAGCGAGGCGGACAGTTTGCATAGTTTGCGTGACTGAGCCTATTTGATTTGGCTTGATAAGGATCGCATTTGCGATGTTTTTCTCGATGCCTTCGCGTAAAATTTTCTCATTTGTGACAAAAAGGTCGTCGCCAACTAGTTGCACCTTGCTACCAAGCCTTTTTGTAAGCTCAGCCCAGCCGCTCCAGTCGTCCTCGCTAAGGCCATCTTCGATAGAAAATATCGGATATTTTTCGCAAAGTTTTTCGTAGTAGCTAATGAGCTCGTCGCTGCTAAATTTCTTACCCTCAAGCTCGTATTTGCCGTCTTTATAAAGCTCGCTTGAAGCGACGTCAAGTGCAAGTTTTATCTGGCTGCCTAGCTCATATCCAGCCTCTTTTACGGCTTGTGAGATAAGCTTTAGTGGCTCTTCGTTGTCTTTTAAATTTGGAGCAAAACCACCCTCGTCGCCGACAGCCGTGCTGTGGCCAGCTGTGTTTAGAATAGATTTGAGCTTGTGATAAATTTCAGTTGCAGCTCTTAGTGCCTCGCTAAATGTGCTAAAGCCAAATGGCATGATCATAAATTCTTGAAAATCAACGCTATTATTTGCGTGCGCACCGCCATTTATGATATTAAACATCGGCACAGGCAAGATGCTAGCGTTTGCACCGCCAAGGTAGCGGTATAGCGGGATATTTAGGCTCTTTGCAGCTGCGCGAGCTACTGCCATAGATACGCCAAGGACCGCGTTTGCGCCTAAATTTGAGTAATTGTGCGTGCCATCAAGCTCAAGCATCTCCGCATCGACTGCTTTTTGGTTGTAGGCATCAAGGCCGATGATAGCTTCAGCGATCTTTTCATTTACGTTTGAAACAGCCTTTAAAACGCCCTTGCCAGCATATCTCTCGTCCTTGTCGCGAAGCTCGAGCGCCTCACGCTTGCCAGTGCTTGCGCCGCTTGGTACGATTGCGCTTGCCTCGGTACCGTCGCTTAGTCTAACTGTCGCACGAACTGTTGGGTTGCCTCTGCTATCTAAAACCTCGTGAGCTTCTACATCTTCAATAAATACCATTATTCATCTCCTGCTTCGTTTGTGTCGTCGTCTTCGTCTTTTGCGCCGCTGCTTATTAGGTGGTCTATCCCCATTGAGCCTTTTATCGCCGCTACTATCTCGTCAGAAATTTCTGGGTGCTCTTTTAGGTAGGCTTTGGCATTTTCTCTACCTTGACCTAGTTTTTCGGCCTTGTAGCTAAACCACGCACCTGATTTGTCGATGATGTCGAGCTTTACGCCATAGTCGATGATCTCGCCCTCTTTGCTCACACCCTCGCCAAACATGATGTCAAATTCAGCTACTTTAAATGGAGGTGCCACCTTGTTTTTAACGACTTTTGCTTTTGTGCGGTTGCCGATAGGCTCGTCGTTTTGTTTAAGTGTGGCTATCTTTCTGACATCAATCCTTACAGATGAGTAAAATTTAAGTGCATTGCCGCCAGTTGTAGTCTCTGGCGTGCCATATCCCATCATACCGATCTTCATACGAATTTGGTTGATGAAGATAACAGTTGTCTTCATCTTGCTTAAAATTCCAGTTAGCTTTCTAAGCGCCTGACTCATAAGCCTTGCTTGCAGGCCAACGTGCTGATCGCCCATGTCGCCATCTATCTCGCTCTTTGGAGTAAGGGCAGCGACGCTATCAACTACGATAAGATCGATCGCACCGCTTCTTGCAAGCGTCTCAACGATCTCAAGTGCTTGCTCGCCAAAGTCTGGCTGAGAGACGTAGAGATTATCGGTATTTACGCCTAAATTTGAAGCGTATTTTACATCTAGTGCGTGCTCTGCATCGACAAACGCACAAATTCCGCCAGCTTTTTGCGCTTCAGCGATGATGTGAAGTGTGAGCGTGGTCTTACCAGAGCTCTCTGGTCCGTAGATCTCGATGATCCTGCCTTTTGGGACGCCGCCTATGCCAAGAGCCAGATCAAGTCCTAGCGAGCCAGTCGGTATCGACTCGATCGCCTCAACCTCTTTGTCGCCAAGTCTTAAAAGCGTGCCCTTGCCAAAAGCTTTATCGATCTGCTTTAGCGCAAGCTCAAGCGCCTTTTTCTTGTCCGCTTCGCTCTCTGGGATAGCTATCTTTTTGTCACTATCTTTTTCTTTTGCCATTTTTTACCTTATAGTTGAAATTTGGCTTGATTTTATCTAAAAAGAGATGAATTTTACTTGATTTACTCGCAAATTATAATATTTTCGCCAAGCAGTGCAGCGCTATCAATGAGAGCAAAAAGCTGCTCTTTTTCAAACAAAAATCCATAAATTTGATCTTCTTTTTTTAGTATTGCAAGCTTAAGTGGCTCTATAAGCGAGCTTGCGCAAAGATTTAAAAAAGCTTCATCGATATGATTTTGCGAAATTTGGGGTTTAGTTTTGAAATTCTCATCTTTTATAAAAGAGATAAATTTCTCTTGCGAGGTAGATTTATTAAATTTAAAAATTAGTTTTTCTTTTAAGGCCTCAGCCAAAATTTCATCAAATTTAACTAGGTCGATGTGATCTTTTACGCCTAAAATTTTGGCAAAATTTAGCAAGTTTTTATCATAGCTAGCCACATTTTTCTCATGCTCGCTTTGCGCCTTTTTAGCCCTATAAATGGCGTAAAAACCGATAGCTATAAACAAAAGTGAAAGGGTAAAAACTTCGCTCAAAAACTCACTCATCATCATCCTTATAAAATGCAAACTTCAGTCTTAAGCTCTACGCCAAATTTTTCTAAAACTCTAGCTCTAGCCAAATTTATAAGGCTAGTGGCGTCTTCAAAGCTTGCGTGGTTAAAATTTATCAAAAAATTTGCGTGCTCTTCGCTAAATTTCGCTCCGCCGATCGCGTATCCTTTTAACCCCACCGCTTCAAGCAATGCCCCTGCAAAATGGCCTTCTGGATTTACAAAGCAGCTGCCAAAGCTAGCTCCCTTTGGCTGATTTGCCCTTTTTGCGCTTATAGCTTCAGATATGCTCGCATCAAAGCCGCTAGAAAGCTTAAATTTAGCTCCCAAAATGGCCTCATCTATGCCGCTGTGGCGGTAGCTAAAGCTTATCTCTTCTTTGCTCGCCCAGCCACGAGCCAGACGCACATGCGTGAGGTTGTCGCTTATGCTAAATTTAAGCAGCCCAGCATTCATTTTGATAAGTCCGCCAAGCGTGCCTGGGATATTTTTTAAAAACTCTAGGTTCGCGATGTTGTTTTGCTTGCAGAAGTTATAAATTTTAGCTGATTTTGTCGCAGCACCTATCTCAAGATAAATTTTTTCATCACAAATTTCTAAATTTATATAGTCAAAGCTCTTGCCAAGCATTGCCATTTTTGGAGGATTTGGCGAGATAAGAAGGTTGTTGCCCCCGCCTATCATCACAGCGCCTAAAAAGTAAGGTAAGCTTAGATCTTCAAGGCTATCAACCTCGAAAATTTCATGCACGCCGCCTATCCTAACCGAGGTAAATTTAGAAAAATCAACAAGCCTCGTCACTGGATAAATTCCGGTATAAAATCAAGCATACGAGTGGTAAATTCAACCATCATCGAGATCATCCAAGGCATCAAAAATATGATAACAACGACGACTAGCAAAATTTTTGGCACGAAGCTTAGCGTGGTTTCGTTTATCTGCGTGGTCGCTTGAAAAATGGAGATGATAAGACCAGCTATTAGTCCGCTTAACAGCATCGGAAGGCTGATATAAAGGGCGATCTTAAAGGTTTCAACTCCAAGTGAGACAAGCGTGCTTTGCATCAGCTAAACCTTACTTCGTTGTATTCAGTTGGGATTAAGTAGTCGTTTACGTCGATTGGCTTTTCGTAAAAGCCTTTGTCATAGCCTATTTGATATAGCTTATTTAGTGCTTTTAGCTGAGTTTCGTTCATGCTTATAGACTCGTTATTTGCATATAAATTTAGATACGCTTTAAGCTCTTCTTTGCCAACTCTTATGAGATTTCGCTCCATTAGCATGTGAGATAAAAATGGCTTGTGAGAAGTAGCGATCCTAACGGCCTCACTAAGCACTCTCTCGCACTCTATCGCGTCGGTTATCGGTAGGCTTCGTCTAAGCGCCATGCCACCAAGTGGAAGCGGTAAATTTTCGCCGTTTAACTCGCTCCAAATGTCCCAGATCTCACGCTCTACGCAGAGCTGGTCTGAGAAATTTAAGATACTTTCATGTATGAGTACGCCAGCATCTACCTCGCCGCTAAGCACGGCATTTTCGATCTCTAAGAAATTTTTATAAACGATCCTTGCCTCTGGGTAGGCTATGCGAAAAAGCAGGGCGTTTGTCGTGTTTTTGCCAGAGAGAGCGACCTTGAAATTTCGCTTTAGCTGCTTATCTTTTAGCTTGATAAGCTTTGGTCCGTATCCATTGCCAAAGCTCACCGCACAGCGCAAAAGTGCAAATTCATCGCAAATTTTAGGATAGAGCGCAAAGCTGATCGCTGTTGCCTCGTAAGTGCCTTTTAGTGCTTCTTCGTTTAGCGTTTCTATATCAAGCGCCTTTGATGTGAAGGCTAAATTTTTACTGCTAACCCAGCCAAATTTGACCGCGGCATACATGAAAATATCGTCAGCATCAGGCGAGTGAGCGACGTTTATGGTTTTTAGATTGTGCAAAGATGATCCTTTTTTTGATTACGCCATTTTAATGAAATTTATTTAAAATAAAGTTTTAAGGGCGATTTTGAAACGATTTTACCAGCTTTGCCTCTTTGAAATTTAGCACGTATTTCACGTCTATGGCCTCTTTAGCACCTTTTCTTCGAGCTTGGAGCGTCGAGTAAAACGGATGTTTAAGTTCTAGCATCTTAAGTAACTTTTGATCGCTATCTTCTTTTTTTATATTTTCAACGATTATTGTCGTTATAAATTTGCCCTCAAACTCGTAAAATGGCCAGACTATCACGCCAGCGTCGCTTGTTTTAAAGTCCGTGATTTTAGATTTTTTAGGGATATTTAGCATGGAGATGATCTTTTTGCGGGAGCTGTCCGCATTTTGCACAGAGATCACCTTTACAAGCAGGTCTTTTTTGACTCCAAGACCATTTTGGCTAAAGCGATAAACGCCGTCCTCAACTATGCCAACCTTTTCAAAAGCGTTAGCGTAGTTTGCGGCGGTGCAAGCAGTCAGTAAAAGCGACAGAATCGTTAAAATTTTTATAAATTTCATCTTCTTTCCTAAAATTTAACTCTCATTAGTCTATCTGAAGCGTAATTTTTTCTGCCAAATTTAGCCTCACTTTTGCCGTTTAGCTCGACTAGATCGCCTGTAAAGCCACAAATGTCATTTTTAACAAGATAGCTTCCCACGCCGTAAGTATCAACTGGGGTGTTAAATTTCTCAAATTCGCTCATTTTTTGCGGATTAAAGCCTGAGCTAACTACGATCTTAACGTGCTTAAAGCCAGCTTTATCAAGCGCCTCTCTTAGGGCAAATATAAGCTCCTTGCAAACGCCGTGTGGGTCAAATTTACTCGTATCTTTGCCTTCAAAATACCTATCTATCAAATTTTTACTAGTATCAACTCTAACCGCACCAAGCCTCTCTTTTAGGGCATTTGCAGCCTTTAAAGAGTCCGTGATCACGTCGTTGTTATAATCAACCAAAGCCGTGATCTGCTCGTTTTTAAAGGTTTTAGCGTAAATTTGGCAAGCCTTCACCACGTCTCCGCCGCACATTTGAATGAGCGCATGAGGCATGGTGCCACCGCCTTTTAGCCCTGTAAGCTCGCCCTGAGCGTCTGTGGCGACCTTTTTGATGCCACCTACAAATGAGGCATATCCGTCGCCTGGCTGCGTGCAGATGTCGTCTTGTCTGTCTGCCATGCTAAAGACGTCCTTGCCATTTGCCGCTTTTATCACGTCTCTGGAGTTTGTCGCCACGCAGCTTCTTCTAGTGAGCGTCGCGTCGATGACGTTTTCTAAAAAGCCGAAATTTTCATACTTGCCGCTTATCTTTAAAACTGGCTCGTTTGCATTTATGATATCGCCATCATCAAGCGCGTAAATTTCAAGCTCGCTTGGGTTTTTGGCAAATTTATTGATTATCGCTAAAACCTCGTCGATACCGCAAAGCATGATATCATCACGCCTTTGAAAAAACTGCATCGTCACGTGCTGATCAGGCAGGTTTTGCTTGATTATCTCATTTACTTTTAGAAAGTATTTCGCCGTAAAATAGCCCTCGCCGATCCTTGGATCTAGCCTAAAAGTCTTATCTGTTAGCCTCTCTATCTTGCCTTGCATCTTTAGCTCAAGTTCGTTCATGTCTATCCTTTTGTTTTTGCGAGATTATACCATTTTAGCGAAATTTGGCGCAGGCAAAATAGGGCTAGTAAATTTATGCAAGCAATCTTTATGCCTCAAAAATTTATCCTAGCGCTCTCGCGCGGTCTTGGCGAGGTTGGCATAACGCTCATTTTAGGCGGCAATATCATAGGTAAAACAGATACCATCTCACTTGCTATCTACAACGCTGTCTATGACGGCAGAAGCGATCAGGCACTCGCTTTAAGCCTTGTTTTAGTTGTGCTTAGTTTTATCTTATTTTTTATTATAAATTTGCTAGATAAAAGTAGGGTTTAGCACAAATTTTATGCCAGCTAAAAATTAAATTTATTTAAATTTCGCTACAATTAGGGGCTTATATAAAAATTTAGGAGAATTTTCTATGAAAAAAGAAGATATAAAAGAGCTTATCGAATTTTTTAATGGTATGGAGATGAATCATATCAAGATAAAAAGTGGTGATTTTGAGGTCGAGGTAGAGAAATTTGCTGATTATTGCGCGCCTGCAAAGCCAGCGGCACAAGCAGCAGCTCCAGCGCCAACACCTGTAAATGTTGTCGTTAGCTCAGAGGTAAAACCAGCTACAAATTCGCCAAAAGATAGCATAAAATCTCCTATGGTAGGTACTTTCTACGCTGCTCCAAGCCCAGGCGCTGCACCATTCGTAAAAGTTGGTCAAAGAGTAAGAAAGGGCGATGTAGTGGGCATCATCGAGGCTATGAAGATTATGAACGAGATCGAGGCTGAATTTGACTGCCAGATCACTGAGATGCTAGTCTCTGACGGACAGCCAGTTGAGTTTGGATTGCCGTTATTTGGCGTGGAGAAAAATTAATGGAATTAAAAAGAATTTTAATCGCAAACCGCGGCGAGATCGCTCTTCGTGCTTTGCGAACGATAAAGGAGATGGGTAAAGAAGCCGTTGTAGTTTATTCAACCGCTGACAAAGATGCACTTTACGTAAAATACGCCGACGTGGCTATTTGCATCGGTAAAGAGCGCTCAAGCGACAGCTACCTAAACATCCCAGCTATCATAAGCGCAGCTGAGATCAGCGAAGCAGACGCTATCTTTCCAGGTTATGGCTTTTTAAGTGAAAATCAAAATTTTGTTGAAATTTGCTCACACCACAAGATCAAATTTATTGGACCAAGCGTTGCTGCGATGGCTTTGATGAGCGACAAGAGTAAGGCAAAACAGGTCATGCAAAGAGCTGGCGTGCCAGTCATCCCTGGCTCAGACGGCGCTGTGGCTGATACAAAAGCTGCAAAAGAGCTAGCTAAAAAGATCGGCTATCCAGTCATCTTAAAAGCTGCAGCTGGCGGCGGCGGACGCGGTATGCGCGTGGTTGAAAAAGAGGCTGATTTAGAAAAAGCGTTTTGGTCTGCTGAGAGCGAGGCGATGAGTGCATTTGGCGATGGCACGATGTATATGGAAAAATATATCCTAAATCCACGCCACATCGAGGTTCAAATCATCGGCGATAGCCACGGCAACGTGCTTCACATAGGTGAGCGCGACTGCTCTATGCAGCGCCGTCACCAAAAGCTGATCGAAGAGAGCCCAGCCATCTTACTTGATGAAAAAACAAGAGAGAGGTTGCACGAAACTGCCATAAAAGCAGCAAAAGCGATCGGCTACGAGGGAGCAGGTACGTTTGAGTTTTTGGTTGATAAAAATTTAGACTTTTACTTCATCGAGATGAACACAAGGCTCCAAGTCGAGCACACAGTAAGCGAAATGGTAAGCGGACTTGATATCATCGAGCTTATGATAAAAGTGGCCGAGGGCGAAAAGCTACCGCCACAAAAGAGCATCGAGCTAAAAGGCCATGCGATCGAGTGCAGGATCACAGCCGAGGATCCAAACACCTTCACTCCGTGCCCTGGCAAGATCACAAAATATGTCTGCCCAGGCGGCCGCAACGTGAGAATGGATAGCCACATCTACCAAGACTACTCTATACCGCCGTATTATGACAGTATGATCGGAAAGCTCGTAGTTTGGGACACTGATAGAAACAGAGCGATCCACAAGATGAAAGTTGCTCTTGATCAGCTCATAATAAGCGGCATCAAAACAACAAAAGACTTTCACATCGCCATGATGGAAAACAAAGACTTTTTAAGCAACAACTACGATACAAACTATCTTTCAAGACATTAAAACTAAATTTTAAACCATTGCCTTTTGGCTTTGGTTTAAAATTCATATTTAAATTTATTTTATATAAGCCAAATTTTATTTAGATTTAGGAGAAATTTAGCCAGCTTATAATTATTTGCAAAACGTAATAAATACTAAAAATTTATCTAAATTTATTAGTAGCAACTAAGTTTTGTGATGTTCATACCATTTTTAAAATATGGCGGATAGGGCATAGTCACTGTAAATGGCACCGCTTTTTGCTTTGGTAAATTTTGAGCTACGTCAAATTTATATGCCACAGTGTTTGGTCTCTCGTCCTCATCGCCTCCAAAGACCCATGAGAAAAATGAGAGTCCGCTTGGTTTAAATAGCGCCTCGCCGCCAAGATCGTTTTTGTTTAGCGGTTGATTAATGAGTTTAATTGTAAGGGTGCATTTGCTAATGGTAAATTTACCGACATTTCTTACTTGACCACGAAAAACAATGCTTTCATTTCTTAACACTCGCTCGCTTTTTACGCCTTCGACTATGCCTTTTTTGGTGTATTTATCAAGAACTAGCATCAAAAAAATGGCAAGCGTGGTTGAGACCAAAATGTTTGTAAAAAGTAGCGATAAAAATAGTTTTCGCTCGGCTCTAAGCGAGAGCACAAGAAATAAAATAGAAAGTAGTGTGATCGCAAAAAGCACGATGATATGAACGATGGTAAAGTAGTTTGAACTCATCAAAAACACTCCGCTTTTTTGGTGATATTGTAGTCAATGAAGGCAAAGTCGTTGACAAATTCTCTTATCTGCTTGCTCTGCTTTGGCAAAAGCACTTCATTTAAAACGATCCTTTTTTTAGCAAAAGGGTTGAGCGAATTTAGAAAATTTCTCGTGCTTTGTTTTGAGCCAAGGTAGAAGCCAAGCTCGATTTTGCAAATGTTTAATGTGTAGTTTGAATTATTTGTGATGTTAAAATCAACCATCAACGCATCTACATATTGAAGCTGTTTTGTGTTTATTTTGCTTATGCTAACTGGTCTTAGATTTTCATTTATATATTTGTTTGCGTAGTAGTTACCTGCGAAAAGTCCCAAAAAACCAGCTAGGATAAATAAAAATCCTATTTGCCACCATGATTTTATCGCGACAAAAATTCCTAAAAGCACGATAAATATAAAGGCTAAAAAGACCCAACCATAGGCTAGAAAGTCGATAAGTTTGGCATTTTGAAGTATGAAAAGTATATTATGCTTGATGCTATTTAACATCTCGCGATCTTTTTTCTTCGATGCCACTCATGCCAAAACGCCTTGCAAGCTCGTTTTTGACGGCATCTGGATGTATGTTGTGGGCTGAAAGCGCCACAAGTGCGTGAAAGCAAAGATCAGCTGCTTCATAGATGAGGTCGTTTTTTGCTTTTTGCTCATCTTGTTTTATCTGCTTGGCAAAACTAAGCTCTTTTGCCGCCATGACAAGCTCTGTAGCCTCTTCGCCAACTTTTTTTAGAATTTGATTTTCACCCTTTTTAAAAAGGCTTGCCACGTATGAAGTTTGCGGATCAGCATTTAGCTTTCTATCCTCTATAACGTGATAAAGCTCGTCAATGACGCCATATCTTGGCTTTTTAACCTCGCTTTTTTCATCTGAAATTTCTAAATTTTCTAAATTTATCTCGTTAAAAAAGCACGATTTTGCCCCAGTGTGACAAGCGACGCCTCCGTTTTGAACGACTTTTAAAAGCAAGGTGTCGTTGTCGCAGTCTAAAAATGCAGCCTTGATCTCTTGTGTGTTGCCACTTTCTTCGCCTTTTTTCCAAATTCTATTTTTAGTGCGTGAAAAGTAGTGAGCGTAGCGGCTAGATAGACTTAAGCTTAGTGCTTCTTCATTCATATAAGCAAGCATTAAAACCTCGTTTGTAGCGTGATCGCAAACCACCACTGGGAGCAATCCACCAACCTTTTGCCAGTCTATACTTTTTGCTACGCTATTCATTTTTACCTTTCGCTAACTGAGCTAGCTTTTGCCCTATCTTTTGCATCTAGCCAGATATTTGGCACAGCTCCGCCAGGTGTTAAGAAAATTTTAGCATCTTTGTTCTCTTTAAGAGCATCGTTAAATCTATTTTGTGTCTCGATCTGTTTTAAATTTAATAAATTTTGATCGACACTTTTTGCGATCTCTTTGTTTGCATACGCTGTCGCGTCAGCCTCGATCTTGATAGCATCTGCCTTACCTTTTGCCTCGATGATAGCAGCTTTTGCACTACCTTCTGCAAGGGCAGCTTGTTTTAGAGCCTCTTGATTTGCCCGCTCGACCTCATATTTTGTCCTCTCAGCCTCTTGTTTAGCGATCTGGACACGCTCGATCTGCTCTTTTACCTTTGAAGGTAAGATGATCTCACGAAGCTGCACAGTTAGAAGCTCGACTGGCTTGTTTGGCTGAGAGTCGATGTCTTTTCTTATGCCCTCATCAATCTGCCTTGCTAGGTCATTTCTTTTAGTTGGCAGCTCTTCGGCTGTGTATTTACCAGCGATGCTGCGAACCACGTCACGCACGACAGGATCAACGATCTTGCTCTCCCAGCTAAGACCCCAAGATGCGATAGTTTGTGGTGCATTTTCTGGATTTAGACGGTACTGCACGGTGATATCGATACTAACTGGTAAATTTCTAGCGTCCAAAACCGAGATCGAGTTTTTGCGTAAAATTCCAGCTCCCTGATAAGACTTTTGCAAGCTCTCGCCCATGTCCTCGCCAGAAGTGTAGTTAATGATCCTAACTCTAGTATCAACTACTATGATGTCTTGGATAAATGGCAAAAAGAAGTGAAATCCTGGTTGCAGAGGATTTGGCTCATATTTACCCGCTGTGGCTTTGATGCCGACCTCGCCTGAGTGTATCACTTTAAATGGCTGAGTGATAGCAAGGATCGCGATAATGGCGATTATGATGTAGGCTAGCGCACCAAATTTGCCAAAGCCACTTGGTATATTTGGCATTTTAAAATCCTTTTTAAAAGGTGGCTCTTTGTCGTTATTTTGACCTGAGCCCCTGTTGTCATTACCTGGCTTTTTTTTGTTGAAATAATCATTTAAATCAGCGGGCATTTCGTTCCTTTAAATCTTAAATATATGTTAAAAATGATTCGTATTTTTTGTTTAGACCATAAACTACGTCAAAGTAAGCTTTTTGTAGTCTCTTTGTCACTTCGCCTCTTGCACCATTGCCGATGATGCGGTTATCTATGCTGTTTATCGGAGTTACTTCAGCTGCTGTACCAGTAAAAAACGCCTCGTCAGCTGTGTATGCCTGATCTCTTGTGATGCGCTCTCTTCTTACTTCGATGTCAAGGTCGTGAGCAAGTCTTATGACTGTATCTTGAGTGATGCTAAGTAGGCTGTTGTCATTTGGTGGAGTGATCAATGCGCCATTTTCAACGATGAAGAAGCACTCGCCTGGACCTTCAGCTACAAAGCCCTCGCTATCAAGAAGTAGCGCCTCGTCGTATCCAGCCTCTTTTGCTTCGTAGTTTGCCATTTGTGAGCTTAGGTAGTTTGAGCTAGCTTTTGCTCTGTTCATTTGAGCAGCAGGAGCTAGTTTGGCAAAGCTTGAAATTTTAACCCTGATCCCTTTTTCTAGGCCCTCATCGCCAAGGTAAGCACCCCATTCCCATGAAGCGATAGCGGTTTGAACCGGTGCTTTTGTGTGCGCTACGCCCATTACGCCGTATCCTAAAAAGATAAGTGGGCGGATATAGACGTTGCTGTTATATTTGTTTGCACGAAGTAGTTCGATCTGCGCTTTTTCAAGCTCTTCTTCTGTGTAAGGCACATTTAAAACGGTCATTTTTGCTGATCTTAAAAGTCTTTTTGTGTGGTCTTTGAGTCTAAAAATAGCTAGACCTTTTTTTGTTTTATAAGCTCTTGTGCCCTCAAATACGGCATTACCATAGTGCAAAGAGTGAGTTAGAACGTGTACTTTCGCATCGTCCCATTTTACTAGTTTTCCATCCATCCAGATGAATTCTGAAGCGTTCATAATTAAACCTTTCTTTTTTAGAAATTTGATCCGAGTTTATCTAAAATTGCTTTAAATTTACATTTCTAAGCCCAAAATGTCTGTAAATTTTAGACCAAAGTTACTTATCTAAAAGCTCTTTTATCGTCTTTGCCATCTCATCGATCGATGATGCTGCGTTTAAATTTATCAGATATTTGCCGCTGACTACAAAGGCTGGCACACCGCTGATACTTGCTACATCATAAGAGGCAAACCACTCGTTTAAAAGCTCTTTTGCACGATCTGAGTTTAGCGCTTTTTCGTATTCGTCTTTGCTCACGTGAGCCGCATTTAGCGCTAGATCTATAAATCTTTGCTTATCTTTGCCGTCATTAAAGTCATCTTTTTCATCGTGTCTTGCTTTATAGATCGCAAATTTAGCTTGCTTAAATTTAGACTCATCGCTTAGCAGATCAGTCCCATTTGCCTCATCTATCGATATAAGAGCGGCGAAAATTTTACTTGTAGTCTCGCCAAGTTTGCCTTTGGTACTTAGGTGATATGGGATAAATTTAACCCCGTCAAGCTTTGACATCAGCTTTCTTGTGATCGTTCGGTCAAATTTATAGCAGTGAGGGCAGTCGTAGCTAAAGACCTTGACTACTGAGTTTTTAGGCACGTTAAGCGGTTTTGCTAGAGTTTGATACTCCACACCTTCAGTCAGTGCTGATAAATTTAGCGCAAAAAACGCACTTAAAATTAGCATTTTTATAAGCTTCATCTTTGCTCCTTATTTTACTAGATCAGCTAGCACTTTTGCGGCGTGGTCTTTGGCTTTTACGCTTTTGTAAATTTTAACTATCTTGCCATCTTTGCCGATCACAAAGGTGCTTCTGGCGATGCCAAGATACTCTTTGCCGTAGTTTTTCTTGACCTGCCAAACGCCATAAAGCTTTGAAATTTCTTTATCCTCATCGCTTAAGAGGATGTGCTTTAAATTTTGCTTTGCGATAAAGCCCACATGCGACTTCACGCTATCTGGGCTAACGCCGATGATGACGGTGTCATTTTTGATAAACTGATCGTAGTTTGCGCTAAATTCGCAAGCCTCAGTCGTGCAGCCTGGAGTGTTGTCCTTTGGGTAGAAGTAAAGCACCACGTTTTTGCCTATAAAGTCCTTTAATGCGACCTTTACGCCGTCTTGATTTAGCGCTTCAAACTCTGGCGCCTTGTCGCCAACCTCAAGCGTTATCTTTCTTTCCATGTCTGCTTTGCTAAATTCGCTCATTTTATCCCCTTTCTTTTGTCCTCTACGCTCTCGCCGCCTACGCCGATATTGCCAGCGTCGTGAGTTTCGATAAAGATCATAACCGCCTCTTTTTTCTTGCCAAGCACTCTTACAAGCGTCTCGGTTACTTCTTTAAAAACTTGATCTTTTTGCTCTTTTGTAGGCTCTGGGCCTGCTATTTTGATATTAACATAAGGCATTTTTGCTCCTTTTTTAAGATGCAAAATATTAGCCAAAATGAGTGAAATTTCAGATTAAAGCCGTTATTTAAGAATTTGGCATTAAAATAAGCAAACTTCCAAAAGGAGCGAAAAATGGATTATAACAGGCAAAATAAGGGCTTTGTTTGCTTTATGTATGGCTTTGGACGAAGCAGGGCGGTTTATGCAGTTTTGATGATACTAATGGCGCTTTTAGCTGGCCTTTTAACACTTACTTCAAACGCTCAAGCTGACGTTTCAAATTTACAAATAGCCCTTGGCATCATACTTTGCGGTCTTTTGCTGATCCTTGTAAATCCTAAAATTTTCATCATCAAGCTAATTGGCTACTTAATCGCTTTAGCTGGCGTTATGATCGCCCTTCACAACGCAAATTTGCTGGGAGCTGATTTTAATTTATATTTTTACGCAAGCCTCATTTTTGGGGCATTTATGATGCTTATGCTTCTTAGCTGGTTTGTCTATAACGCAAGAAGCAGCGAAATAAATGAAATTTAGTTCGCCACTCCCATTAGCACGCTTGTGTAGGTGTTTTGCTTAGGCTCTGAGCTTGTTGCATCGTTTATATTTATGCGGCCAGCCTCAAGCCCAGCTTTTATAAGCGCCTCTTTTACCGCATTTGCACGCTCATTTGCAAGCTCTACTAGCTTTGCTTTATCGACCTCGATGCCCTTTAGCGCCTCTTCTCTTAAAGCTTTTTCGTTTCTATCTTTTAAATTTGGCACAAGCTCATTTAAAACTGCTATGTAGTCTTTGCCGCTTGAAGCGATGATTTGATTGATCTTTTGATCTAGTTTTTTGTTTTTATAAAAGCTCTCATCGAGTTTTGAATATGTTGGCGTTGTGCTAAGCTTCATTTTAGGTTTTGAGCCAGTTAGCTTTATAAAATCAGCTATCTTAGGCGCTTCTGAGCTTATAAGCTCGCTACTTCCAGCAAGAAAATCAATAGAGCTAAGATCTTTGCTGCCAAGTCCTAAAGCGTTGCCTAAAAATCTAAATGGAGCTAGCGTGATGTCAGCAAAGAGCTTTTTTACTGCAGCCCAGATGACGCCGCCATATTTAAAGTCAGGATCGTCTAAATTTCCCTCAACTGGCAGGTCGATGTTTATTTGATTATTTTGATCGCTAAGTATCGAGATAGCAAGCGAAAGTGGTAAATTTACAGCATCTTTTGAATCAACCTTTTCTCCAAGTGTAAGTGAGTCAAAATTTATGAAATTTGAGCCATTTAGTTTTGAGTCGGCGACGCTATAGTTTAGGTTTAAATTTAGCTTGCCTTTTTTGATCTTATAGCCCACAAACTGCCCGCTATATGGCGTTATATCAGTTAGATCGATATCTTTAAAGTCAAGCTTTATGTCGGTATTTTGCTTTAGCTCAAATGGAAAGAGTTTTGCTGTGATCTGCGCAAAGCCATTTTTACCAACCACACCTTGAAACTCGCCTGAGCTTGGGCGCTTTTTATCGATGTCAGTGAGCTTGCCATTTAGCTTTGAGATCGTTGTGGCAAATGGCATAAATAGCGATGCGTCCGAGAAATCAACCTCGCCATTTTTAAGAGAGAAGTTTTTCACGCTAAATTTTAGCTCGTCATCTTTTTTGCTAGCTGCCTTTTTGCTCTCAGGTTTTGCCTCGGTTTTAGACTTATTTTTATCCTCTTTTACGATCTGAGATAGGTTAAATTTACGCTCTTTGCTTAGATGAGCCTTTATAAATGGCGAATTTAAGCTCACTCCGCTTATAGTAAGGTCGTTTTTGGCAAATGAAATTTTTTCAAGTTCTAAGCTTTTAAAGGCGATTAGTTTTTCAGCTTTTTTGCCATTTAGCCTTATATCTTTTATGCTAACTTTTGCGTCTGCTTTGATATCTTTTGCATAGTGAAGCTGGGCATCTGCGTTCATCTGTCCGCTAGCTAGAGATGCTTCTAAAAACGGCTTTGCGTAGGCAAAATACTTTGGTAAATTTGTATCATTTAGCTTGATTTTTGCACTCACGTCAAGTGGCTCTATCTTTATCTTGGACTCAACATCCAAATTTAGCTTTTGCGAGCTCTTCATCGCCACTTTTGCGTCAAATGGCTTGCTAAAATCGCTACTTAAATTTGCTACTTTTACAAAAAGATTATCAAATTTATGAGCGATCTTTTCGCCTTCAAAAAGATGCGTCAAAGCGATATCTGCGTTATTTACACTTATATTTTTTACATCAAATTTAAACTCATTTTCTTTGCTTTTTGAAGCGCTTTTATTTTCAGCCTTTTTCTCCACTTTTTTAGTGTGTTTTGCCGCCTTTGTAGCTTTTGCGCTCTGCTCGCCAAATCCTAGCTCACTTACAGCGCTTAGACCATTGTCGTTTAGTTCAGAAGTAAATTTAGGCTTATTAACATCGACACTAGCGATATTTAGAGCCATTTTTAAAAGATCAAAGCTTATGCTCTTTATCGCCACATCAGCGACGCTTGCTATATCTTTATTTTTTGCTTTAAGCTCTATGTTTTTTACATTTAGCTCATCAAGGCTCGCAAGGCTCTTGTTGCCATCCATTGTAAAGCTTGTATTTGTCACGCCAGCGCTTGCTACATTTGCATTTGCACTTTTGCTAAGTGGCGCATTGATGCCATTTAGCGCCATTTTTTCAAGCGTTAGCGCGGTTTTGTTATTTGCTAAATTTAGATTTAAATTTGAAGCATTTATATCTTTTAAATTTGCTAAATTCTTATCTGCTTCATCTATTTTAAGAGCGTTTGCACCTACGCTTTTTAGCTTGGCTGTGGCGTTTAGCTCGCTCTTTTCATTTAAATTTGCAAGAAGCGAGATATCACTTAAATTTAGTGATTTTACGCTTGCAGAGGTAGCATTTTTAAAAGAGATATCATTTAAATTTATAGCGCTTAAATTTAGCGCAGCCTCCGTTTTATCCGCTATCTTGCTAACAAGATCAAATTTTGGAAGCTCTAGCTCACCAAGGCTAAGCGCGTTTGCGCCTTCATCAAGGCTTAGTCCTTTTACATTTAAAAAGCCATCTTTTAAATTTATCCCAGTTGCGTTTTCATCGGCTTTTAAAGCGTAGTTTATCTTTAAGTTTATAATGGCATTTTTAAGATTTAACGTGTCATTATCGATAAAACTTATCGCAACTGGCTTTATGCTAAAGTCCTTTATGCTGACGTTACCCTCTATTTTTAGTGGATTTAGCTTGATATCGCCATTTAGATCGATCTTGTGCGCTAGGCTTGAGTTTGAGTCAAAGATGTGACTACCTGCGCTATTTTTCTTCGTATTTAGCGAGCTAAGCTCGTAGTTTATATCATCAAAACTTACGTTAAATGGCTTTGTTAAATTTTGATCGCTATATGAAAATGAGCCTTTGATGATTTTTGCGTTATTTAGCGCAAAATTTATCGAGCTAGTGCTGTTATCTTCGCTAGTTGCGTTATCATCGCTTATAAAATTGCTAAAGTTAAAATTTGCCTTTTTATCTCTTGTGATCTTTACTTTTGGCTCATCTAGCCTAAAAATGTCTATCTCAACTAGCTTTTTAAATATAGAAAATGGTTTTAGTTTAAGGTCGATCTGCTTCGTGCTAAAAAGCGGCGAAGTGGTGTTTAGCTCGGCATTTGTAGCGTTTAGCTCAAAGGTAAATGGGTTAAATTTAGCATCACTTACAAAAAGCGTTGCGTTGTAGTCTTTTAGGTATTTTGGCACGATATTTTTGATAGCATAAGGCAGACCAAAAAAGCCAAGAAGCGTGTAGATAAGCAAAAATGAAACTATGCAGATGCCAGTGATCAGGGCTATTTTTTTCTTTTTATTCATTGTGAAATTTACCTTTTTGTCAGCTAAAATGAGCCTTGATTTTACTTTAAAAAAGGTTAAAAGATAGTTAGAAATTTCAAATTTTTTATACATTGAATTTACATTTATCTTAATAATACTTTTATGCATTTCGTATTACCATTCGTCAAATATTTTTTAAACAAAGGAGCGAGTGATGAAGAGATTTTTGGCTTTATTGTTTTTGTTGTTTTCTGCCTTTGCTTATGCAAATGAAAATGCCGTTGTAGTCGCTATCGAGGAGCAAACACCTCGTATAAATCCACTCTACGACGAGGATCACGATCCTACGCTTTCGCTGGTTTTCTCTGGTCTTACTAGCCACGATGAAAATAGCCATGTAGTGCCAGAGCTTGCGAAGTCTTGGCAGGTGAGCGAAGATGGCTTGGAGTATGTTTTTGAGCTAAGAGATGATGCTTTTTGGCATGACGGGGTGAAATTTAGCGCAAAGGACGTTAAATTTACCATCGAAGCGGCTCAAGACAAGAAGCTAAACGCGCCTGCTATCTCAAACTACGAGGTGGTAAAAAGCGTTGAAATTTTAGGCGAATATAAAGTCAAGATCACGCTTAGTGAGCCTTTTCCGCCGTTTCTTGACGCACTTAGTTTTGGCGTTTTGCCTGAGCACATTTTAAAGGGCAAAGATATCGCGACTGATAAATTTAATGACGCACCTATCGGCACTGGTGCATACAAGCTTGTAAAATGGAAAAAAGATGAGAGTTTGGAGTTTGTGGCAAATGATAAATTCTATAAAGGCGAGCCAAAGATAAAAAAGGTATTTTTTAAGATCGTCGGCGATGAAAATTTAAGACTTGTTGGACTAAAAAGCGGTGAGATCGACGTCGCGCTCATCTCTCCAACTGGGGTAAATTTCATAAAAGATGATAAAAAACTTAGCTTGCTTAAATTTAAGAGCGCAGACTACAGGGCTTTGATGTTTAACCTTGAAGATCCTATCTTTCAAGATAAAAATGTAAGAATAGCCCTAAACTACGCGGTTAATAAAGATAAGATCGTTAAAAGCTTATTTCACGGATATGCAAGCGTAGCGAATAATCCGATAGAAAAAAGCTTTGCAAATGACAGCGAGTTTAAATTCAGCTACGATTCGCAAAAGGCCAAAGAGCTACTTGAAAAGAGCGGCTTTAAGAAAAACAAGGCTGGCTTTTTTGAAAAGGACGGCAAGGAGCTTGGCTTTGACATCTACGCCTTTAATAACGACGTCTTAAGGGTCAATCTAGCCAAAATTTTAAGTAGTGAGTTTGAGAAATTTGGCGTAAGAGCCAAAGCCTACGCAAAGCCAAGAACAGCCTTTAGCATAAGCAAGGTAGATAGCTTTGTTATCGGCTGGGGAAGCCCGTTTGATCCGGACTTTCACACATATAGAATTTTTGGCGGATTTGCCGATGTGAGCGTAAATGAAAATGGCTGGAATTTTAGCCACTACAAGGACGCAAAAGTCGATCTTGCCCTAAAAAACGCGAGATATACAAAGGACGTGGAGCTTAGGAAAAAATACTACAAAGAATTTCTAAAAGCGCTTTTTGAAAATCCACCTTACATTTTTATAGCCTATCTTGACTATCCGCTCGTTTTTAACAACAAAATTTCAGGCATAAAGACGCAAATTTTAGGCCACCATGGGGCTGGATTTTTATGGAACATAAGAGAGTGGCAAGTAAAATAGTGGATAAAAACTTTGTTTAGAGCCATTTTGAAAACAGCGATCTCAAGCCTTGGGTTGCTGTTTTTTATCTCATTTTTTCTATTTTTGCTCATATATTTTTTGCCAGGCAATGTCACTGATGCGATGTTTTTGCGAAGTGAGGCGGTGAGCGTGGCTATAAAAGAGCAAATTTTAGAAAATTTGGGGCTAAAAGATGGCTTTTTTGTGCAGTATTTTAGATGGCTAGCTCACTTTGTTACTGGGGACTTTGGCACTAGTTTTGTAAGTGGGGCAAGCGTTTTTTTACTCATTAAAGAGAGACTTTTAAACTCGCTTATTTTGTTTTTTGCCTCATTTTTTCTGATAGTTTTTTTGTCCTTTTTTTTGGGGCTTTTAAGCGCCATTTATAAGAATAAATTTGCCGATATCTTTATAAACTTTAGCTCCTTTTTGCTAGCTTCATTGCCACATTTTTACGTAGCACTCGTGCTAATAGCCATCTTTAGCGTCTATCTAAACGTGCTACCAAGCTCTGGCGCAAACGAGCTAGGCTCTAGCGGAGTAGGGGCTAAATTTATCATCTTGCCAACGCTTGCCATCATCTTGCCACACCTTGGCGCAAACGTGAAATTTGTAAGAGACAGGCTAAATCAAAGCCTAAACGCTGACTTTATCCAGACGGCTCACGCTAGAGGTTTGGGGCGGGGCAAAATTTATCTCTTTGCGATAAAGCACGCAAGCACCGATATAGTCTATTATTTCGCAACCCTTGTAGCTGGCGTTTTTGCTGGCTCATACGTCATTGAGAGCATTTTTTCATTTCCAGGCATTGGCAAGCTTAGCCTTGATGCAGTCATCGCCAAAGACTATCCAGTCGCACTTGCAACCATTTTGCTAACGGCTGTTTTTGTCGTTTTTGCAAATTTGCTAGCAAAAATTTTTGCTATCTTGGCAGATAAGAGAAATTTATGAGAAAAGTCATATTTTTCCTAGCCTGTTTTGTCTTTTTGTCGCTTGTCACATTTGCCTTTGTGACACCATTTTTTTCTAAATTTGAGCCAAATTTCACTGACTTTATGGCGGTAAATTTAGCTCCAAGTAGCGAGCATATCTTTGGCACTGATATCCTTGGTAGAGACAATCTCATAAGAGTGGCCTACGCGCTTAAAAACTCGCTTCTTGTTTTGCTATTAGCTGGCTTTTTAACGACGCTTTTCTCGCTCATATACGCATATTTTGGCACGAGCAAGAGCAAGGTTTGTGAGAGCCTTTTTGATAAGGGACTTGATGCTTTTTTAAGCATACCAAACATCGTTTTCATCATGCTTTTTAGCTCATTTAGTAGCGGAGATCTGCTCATAACCTCTTTTATCATCGCCATTTGCTCGTTTATGCAGGGCGCAAAAGTCTTTATGCAAAATTTAAGACTTAGTAAAAAGTGCGACTACGCCGAGCAAGCTGTGATAAATGGAGCTAGTAAATTTAGCCTTATCTGCTTTGAAATTTTGCCAAATTTAAAGCATCTAATAGTTAGCATCTTTGGCATAAACGCGATAAACGCGGTCGTCATGGAGGCTACGCTTGGCTTTTTTGGCGTGGGTAGCGACGCAAATAAAATAAGCCTTGGCATCATGCTAAATGAGAGCAAAGAGGCGCTTTTTCTTGGCTCTTGGTGGATGGTGCTCTTCCCTGGCGTGACGCTCTTTTTGCTCATCCTTGCAACCTCGATCATCACGTCAAATTCAAAAAATGGCAATATAAAAATATGATAGAGATTAAAAATTTAAACGTTTTTTATAAGGATAAGAAGCTTTTGCGAGAGCTTGATTTTGCCATGGGAGAGGGTAAATTTATAGGTATCACAGGTGCAAGTGGCAGTGGCAAATCGCTCTTTGCAAAGAGCTTAATAAGGCTTTTTGATGATGAATTTAGAGTGAGGGCAGATAAATTTAGCATTTATAAAAAAGATATCTTAAAACTTAGTCAAAATGAGCTAAAAGAACACCGAAAAAAGGTCGCCGCGCTCATCTTTCAAAACTCCGTTGCAAGCCTTCATCCGCTTTTAAATGTGGGCGATCACTTTAACGCCTATCTTGGCGGCGATAATAAATCAAATAAAGAGCTTGCATTTGCTTATTTTAGGGAGTTTGGGCTGGGTAATGCAAATCTCATCTGGCACAAATACTCATACGAGCTAAGTGGCGGCGAGGCGAGCCGTGTGCAGATCGCTCTTGCGCTTTGTTTAAAGCCAAAAATTTTAATCTGCGACGAGATAACAAGCGGGCTTGATAGCATTAGCGGTAGCCATGTGGCGGGCATCTTGGAGAGCCTAAAGGGTAAGATGAGCGTCGTTTTTATCTCGCACGATGAGGCGCTAACAAACTATCTTAGTGATGAGATTTGGCAGATGAGAGATGGGCGGCTAAATTTAAAGGAAAATGCGTGAAAATCAGGCTTGAAAACGTCTCAAAAAGTTTAAGTTTTAAGGAGCATTTTAACGCTAGAGCTGAAGTTTTACACCTTTTAGAGGGGATAAGTTGCGAGCTTGATGATGGCGAAAATTTAGCCATTTTAGGGCAAAGTGGCAGTGGCAAAAGCACGCTTGCAAAGCTTATATCATTTAGTGAGCCAAAAAGTGGGGGCAAAATTTATATAAATAATGAAGAGATCACGGACAAAAATGAGCTAAAAAAAGATATCAGATATATCTTGCAAAACCAAAAACAAGCCCTAAATCCAGCGCTAAAAGTAAAAACTGCCATCGCTCACGCGAGGTCGTATCTTAAGCTTAGCTTTAGCGAAAATGAGCTCAAAGAGCTTCTGGCAAATTTAAATTTAAAAGATGAAATTTTAGAAAAATATCCGTCACAGCTAAGCGGCGGCGAGGCGACAAGGGTTGGGATACTGCTAGCGCTTCTTTCAAAGCCAAAAGTCCTAATCTGCGACGAGATAACAAGCGGACTTGACAACGAGACGAAGCAAAAGATCATAAATTTGCTTTTAAGCTTGGATGAAAAGATCAGCATTATCTTTATCACGCACGATATCTTAAGTGCGATGAAGATAGCGCAAAAGGTGCTAATAATCGAATCTGGCAAGCAAGTGGCGTGGGGTAAATTTGAAGATCTTGCAAGCCAAAATGTCCTTAAAAAATACCTCGATGCAGCTAAATTTTATGAGGCCAAACTTTGATATAATGCAAGCAAAAAAGGTCAAATTTGCTAGTTCATATCTGCTGCTCGGTCGATAGCCACTATTTTTTACAGCGCCTACGAAAAGATCATCCAAATGAGCGAATAGTAGGCTATTTTTATGATCCAAACATACATCCATATAGCGAATTTTTACTGCGTTTTGAGGACGTGAAGCGAAGCTGCGAGAAGCTAGGCATCAAGCTAATATGTGGCGAATACGACTACGAAGCGTGGCTTGGTGGCACAAAGGGGCTTGAAGATGAGCCAGAAAAGGGCAAAAGGTGCGAGTACTGCTTTGATTTTCGTATGAAAGACTCAGCTAAAAAGGCGCTAGATCTTGGTCTAAATAAGATCACAACGACACTTTTAATGAGCCCAAAAAAGGACTTTTCTCAGCTTAAAAAGGCGCTTGATGAGGCGGTGGCTGGCTCAAATTTAGAAGCCGTTGCGGTTGATTATAGAAAAAATGGCGGCACAAGCGAGCAGTTTATCCTCGCTAAAAAGGACAAGCTCTATCACCAAAACTACTGTGGCTGCGTCTTTGCGCTAAAAAAACAGCGAGACTCGCAAAATTTACCCCAAAGTGAGCTGATGAGCGAGCTGCACGCAAGGGCACTTTATGGCAGCATAGAAGCTAGACTTGAGCTTTACAAAAAGGTGCGCCTTTGCGAGGCGAGAGGAGAGAAATTTCACCTTTTTAGAAGGCGGTTTTTAAACTACAGACTTTTGCGTGCTAGTGTTAAATTTGAAGCAGTTGTGGTGCCAAGCTACTTTGTGCTCTACTCTGGCTTTAAAAGAGAGAATTTAAAGCTTAACGTAGAGCGCGACTGCGAGATCGATGATGAGCTAAAAGAAGGCACGATATTTATGAGCATAGAGCGCTTTAATAAATTTACAAATAGCAAATTTAAAAGCGTTGATGAGCTTTGCAAAAGGCCGCTTGAGCTTGACGCCGAGATGAAATTTCGCCGTGATATAAGCGGGGAGTTTTCGCAAAATCCTATCATCATCTTAGACGAGGTCAAAAAGGGCAGCTACGAAATTTACGCAAAGGCTGTTTTTTACAACGACAGCGAAGAAATTTTGGTTTTAGAGAGCTAAATTTAGACCCATTAAGGCTAAATTTCAGAGATTTTAAAAGAGACTAATAATTTTTTTCTTAGTATAAATTTGTTACAATCTGCCAAAATTTACATTACTAAGGCTAAAACGTGATAGACGTCGTAGAAATTCAAAAAATTCTCCCACATAGATTTCCTTTTTTGCTTATCGATAGAGTTGTCGAGCTAGAGCCTGCAAAAAACATCGTCGCTTATAAAAATGTAACTATTGGCGAGCCGATATTTCAGGGGCACTTCCCAGGTCACCCGATCTATCCTGGTGTGATGATCATTGAAGGCATGGCGCAAGCTGGCGGCGTGCTAGCGTTTAAGAGTATGAGCGACGAACATCAAGCTGGTATCGAGAACAAAGTGGTCTATTTTATGAGCATAGACGGAGCGAAATTTCGCCATCCAGTCCGCCCTGGAGATAGGCTAGAGTATAGATTAAATGTATTAAAACATAAAGGCAATATTTGGGTGCTCGAGGGCAAAGCATATGTTGATGATGTGCTATGCGCCGAGGCTGAACTAAAAGCGATGATAGTCGATAAATAGGCTTTTGCTTAAAAAAGAGAGACAATGAAAAATATCCACCAAACAGCAGTTATAGAAGATGGAGCGATCATTGGAGATGACGCAAATATCGAGGCTTACGCATTTGTAAGTAAGGATGCGGTTCTTGGCAACAACGTCACGATAAAACAAGGTGCAAGGGTGCTTGGCAAGACGAGGATCGGCGATAACTCTCGTGTTTTTAGCTACGCGATCGTGGGCGACATCCCGCAAGATATCAGCTATAAAGATGAGGTCGATACTGGCGTCATCATCGGCGAGCACGCAACTATACGTGAGTTTTGCACGATAAACTCAGGCACGCACAAGGGCGATGGTATAACAAGGATCGGCGATAACGCCTTTATCATGGCATATTCTCACATCGCACACGACTGCATAATAGGTAGCAACGTCATTTTGGCAAATAACGCAACTCTAGCTGGTCACGTTGAGCTTGGCGACTACGCTGTTGTGGGCGGTCTTACGCCTATTCACCAGTTTGTTAGAGTGGGTGAGAGCTGCATGGTCGCGGGGGCTAGTGCGCTCAGCCAAGATGTAGTGCCATTTTGCCTAGCTGAGGGCAACAGAGCCTATATAAGAAGCTTAAATTTAGTGGGCATTAGGCGTAGATTTGACAAAGAGCAGGTTGAAGAGCTTGTTCGCGCTTATAAATTTTTGTTTAATCAAGGCATCAGCCTAAAAGATCAAGCAAACGAGCTGATAGCAAAAACCAGCGACGAAAACGTAAAGAAAATGTGTAAATTTATATTAGAAACGACAAGAGGAATTCCGCTTGCAAAAGGAAGAGATTAATGGCTAGAAAGTGTAATTTTTGTGGCGAAGCTGAGTCTGCTGAGAGAAGATTATTAGCAGATATCGAAGGAAACGCCTATATATGCGAGTACTGTATAGCAGCAGCATACGATATGATACATGGTGATACAAGTGTAGAAGAGAGTAAAAACGATGAGGCGATAGAGTATCAAAAGCTCACACCAAAGGAGCTAAAAGCGGTACTTGATAACTACGTGATCGGTCAAGATAGGGCTAAAAAGGTCTTTAGCGTCGGCGTATATAACCACTATAAGAGAATTTTTAAACAAAGCGACATCAAAGACGACACTGAAATTTCAAAGTCAAACATCTTGCTTGTTGGTCCAACTGGAAGCGGCAAGACGTTGATGGCTCAGACTTTGGCGAGATTTCTTGACGTTCCTATCGCGATTTGCGACGCGACAAGCCTAACTGAGGCTGGATATGTCGGCGAGGACGTTGAAAATATCCTTACAAGGCTCTTGCAAGCTGCAAATGGCGACGTGAAAAAGGCGGAGCAGGGCATTGTATTTGTCGATGAGATCGATAAGATCGCTAGAATGAGCGAAAACAGAAGCATTACAAGAGATGTCTCAGGTGAGGGCGTGCAGCAAGCGCTTTTAAAGATCATCGAAGGTAGCGTCGTAAATATCCCACCAAAAGGCGGCAGAAAGCATCCAAATCAAGACTTCATTCAGATAGATACGACAAATATCTTATTTGTTTGCGGCGGTGCATTTGACGGACTTCTTGATATCATCGAGCGCAGAGTTGGTAAAAACGTACTTGGCTTTAACCAAGAAAAACGTGGCAAAAACGAAAAAGAAAATTTACTAAGCCTGCTTGAGCCAGACGATCTTGTAAAATATGGCCTCATCCCAGAGCTCATCGGCAGACTTCACGTGGTTGCTACTTTAAATGAGATAACAAAAGAGGATATGGTTAAAATTTTGACCGAGCCAAAAAATGCGATATTAAAACAATATCAAAAGCTCTGTGCGATCGACGGCGCTACGCTTAAATTTGACGATGAAGCGCTTGAAGAGATAGCGAGCCTTGCTATCGAGCGAAAGACTGGGGCAAGAGGGCTTAGAAGCATAATGGAAGAGCTCATGACAGATATAATGTATGATCTGCCAGAGCTAAAAGACTACGATATCGTGATCTCAAAAGAGACGGTAAAAGATAAGGCAAAGCCGATTTTGGTAAAGCACAATAAATTAACAGCGTAAAGGAAATAGATGTTTTTAGATCAGGTTATAGGTTTTTTCTCAAGTGATATGGGTATAGATTTAGGTACGGCAAATACTTTGGTTTTGGTAAAAGATAAGGGAATAATCATAAATGAACCATCAGTTGTTGCAGTAAGACGTGAGAAATATGGAAAACAAAAAATTCTAGCAGTCGGCCACGCTGCAAAAGAGATGGTGGGAAAAACTCCTGGCGACATCGAGGCGATAAGACCGATGAGAGATGGCGTTATCGCGGACTTTGACATGACAGAGAGGATGATACGCTACTTTATAGAAAAGACTCATAGAAGGAAAAATTTCTTACGCCCAAGGATCATCATCTCAGTTCCTTACGGACTTACTCAGGTTGAGAGAAAGGCTGTTAGAGAGAGCGCGCTAAGTGCTGGTGCAAGAGAGGTATTTTTGATAGAAGAGCCTATGGCAGCAGCTATTGGTGCAAATTTACCAGTTCGCGAGCCACAAGGCAACCTTGTAGTGGATATCGGCGGTGGTACGACTGAGATCGGTGTCGTCTCACTTGGCGGTCTGGTAATATCAAAATCTATCCGCACAGCTGGCGATAAGATAGATAGCAGCATAGTTAATTACATAAAAGAAAAATACAACTTACTAATAGGCGAGAGAACAGGCGAGGAGATAAAGATCGCTGTGGGCTCTGCTGTTCAGCTTGAAAAAGAGCTAAGTGTAGTGGTAAAAGGACGCGACCAAGTGAGCGGTCTTTTAAGCAGGGTTGAGCTAACGAGCGAGGATGTGAGAGAGGCGATGAGAGAGCCACTAAAAGAGATCGCAGATGCGCTAAAAACCGTGCTTGAGATGATGCCGCCTGATCTTGCTGGCGATATCGTGGAGACTGGTATCGTGCTAACTGGCGGTGGAGCGCTTATTAGAGGGCTTGACAAGTTCTTATCTGATATCGTTAAGCTTCCAGTATTTGTAGCTGATGAGCCGCTTCTTGCTGTTGCTAGAGGCACAGGCAAGGCACTTCAAGAGATCGGACTTTTACAACAGCTAACAAATGAAGAGTAAAATTGTTCTTTTTGTTTTTATAGCGTTGCTTGCTGGCGCCTCGATGTTTAAGGGCGAAATTTTAAGCAACATCTCTATCAAATTTAGCAACTACGCTATAAATTCATACGACAATTTTGCCAAAAGCGTGAAAGATTATATAAACGAATATTTTAGGCAGGCTAGTGAGATAGAAAAACTAAGAGCGCAAAACAAAGAGTTAGAGCGCTCAGCCACGCTTCTATCTACTTTTGCAAACGAGCTAAATCAAATTTTAAAAGATAAAAACTCAACTGCCTACGCCCCAGCCGTAAAGCTAGTAAAAGGTCTTAGTTACGTGCATATCGGGGATTATAATAAAATTTGGATAAGCGAGTTTGAAGGATACGACCCAAATAAAATTTACGGGCTCATCTATCAAGGAAGCAGCGCTGGCATCGTCATCGCAAAAGACGGCAAGCCACTAGCTTATTTACAAAATGACCCAAAAAGTATATTTGCCGTATATATAGGAAATGAGAAAATTCCAGGCGTCGCGCATGGAAATCAAGGCCAAATAATGGTGAAATTTATCCCACAATGGCTCAGCCCAAAAGAGGGCGATGAGGTCTTTACGAGCGGGCTTGACGGGATATTTTTTAGTGGGGTGCCAGTAGGGCGCGTGAGTAAAATTTTAAAAGAGAGCTCCTATCAAAGCGTGATAGTTGAGCCCTATGCGAAGCTAAACATACCAAACTACCTATACGTTGTAACAAAGGAAAAATGATGCCAAAAAGAACAGATATAAATACCATTTTGCTAATCGGCTCAGGCCCTATCGTCATCGGTCAAGCCTGCGAATTTGACTACTCAGGCACGCAAGCAGCCAAGACGCTAAAAGAGCTTGGATACCGCGTAGTGCTTATCAACTCAAACCCAGCCACCATCATGACTGACCCAAATTTCGCCGACGCAACGTATATCGAGCCTATCACAAAAGATAGCATTTTAAAGATCATCGAAAAAGAAAAGATTGACGCCATTTTGCCAACTATGGGCGGTCAAGTGGCGCTAAACGCCGCTATGGAGGTCTTTGAGAGCGGACTTTTAAAGGATGTAAAATTTCTAGGTGCAAACCCAGAAGCGATAAAAAAAGGCGAAGATAGACAAATTTTTAAAGCGACCATGCAAAAGATCGGCATGGATTTGCCTGAGAGTAGATATGCTTATAACATGGACGACGCGCTAAATGCAGCAAATGAGATAGGCTTTCCGCTCATCATAAGAGCTAGCTACACACTTGGCGGCGCAGGAAGTGGCGTGGCTTATAATATGGATGAGTTTAAAGAGCTAGCCAACACTGGCCTTGACGCAAGCCCGATACATGAAATTTTGATAGAAGAGAGTTTGCTTGGTTGGAAAGAGTACGAGATGGAGGTCATCAGAGATAGAAATGACAACTGCATCATCGTCTGCTCGATCGAGAATTTCGACCCAATGGGCGTGCATACAGGCGATAGCATCACAGTCGCACCAGCACTCACACTCACAGATAAAGAGTATCAGGCTATGCGTGACGCTAGTTTTGCCATACTTCGTGAGATCGGCGTTGATACGGGCGGCAGCAACGTGCAGTTTGCCATAGACCCAAAAACGGGCCGCATGATCGTTATCGAGATGAACCCACGTGTTAGCCGAAGCTCAGCACTAGCAAGTAAAGCCACTGGCTATCCGATCGCAAAGGTCGCGACACTTCTAGCAGTTGGGTTTAGCCTAGATGAGATCAAAAACGACATAACTGGCACGCCTGCTAGTTTTGAGCCGGTGATTGATTACATCGTGACAAAGATCCCGCGCTTTACATTTGAGAAATTTCCAGGATCAAACCCATATCTAGGCACTGCGATGAAGTCAGTCGGTGAGGTCATGGCGATAGGTAGGACATTTAAGGAGAGTATCCAAAAGGCGCTTTGCAGCCTAGAGCGCGATCTTTGCGGATTTAACAGCCTTAGCCTAGAGAAAAACGCTTTGATTTATGGCATCAGAAATGCAAATGAGAGAAGAATTTTATATCTAGCGCAAGCCTTTAGAGATGGCTTTAGCGTGGCTGAGGTGCATGAGTTTAGCAAGATCGACCCTTGGTTTTTGGAGCAAATTTACGAGATAGTTAAATTTGAAGATAAGATCGACATGGATATCTTAAACAATGAAGAGCTACTGCGAGAGGCCAAAAGTATGGGCTTTTCAGACAAGATGATAGCTGTGCTTATAAATGAAAAAGACGATCTTGAGCTTAGCCAAAATGATATCTATTTTGCTAGACAAAAGCTTGGCATCGAGCTTGAATACAACGAGGTCGATACTTGCGCGGGCGAGTTTAAGGCACTAACACCATATCTTTACTCAACCACAAATATCACTAAATTTCCTAAAAAAGAGCTAGCAAAAGATGCTAAAAAGGTGATGATAATAGGCGGCGGTCCAAACAGGATAGGCCAGGGCATAGAGTTTGACTACTGCTGCGTGCATGCAAGCTACGCCCTAAGAGACCTTGGCATAAAGACGATAATGTATAACTGCAACCCAGAAACCGTCTCAACCGACTACGACACGAGCGATATTTTGTACTTTGAGCCGATCGATTTTGAGCACGTTAGATCAGTTATCGAGCGCGAAATGCCAGATGGCGTGATCGTGCATTTTGGAGGTCAAACTCCGCTTAAATTTGCAAAACGCCTAAGCGTGATCGGCGCTAAGATCATCGGCACAACCGCAAGAGTGATCGACGTGGCCGAGGATAGAAAGAAATTTAGCGAATTTATAAATAAAATAGGCGTCCTTCAGCCTAAAAATGACACCGCTACTAGCCTAGAAGAAGCCTTGCAAAAGGCCGCGACTATCGGCTATCCAGTGCTTGTTCGTCCAAGCTACGTTTTAGGCGGCAGGGCGATGAGAAGGGTGCATAACGAGAGCGAGCTAAAAGAGTATATGAGCGAGGCAGTAAAGGTTAGCAACCATTCACCAGTGCTACTTGATAAATTTTTACAAGATGCAAAAGAGCTCGACGTAGACGCGATATGTGACGGCAAAGAGGTCTATATAGGCGCGATAATGGAGCACATCGAGGAGGCTGGAATTCACTCTGGTGACTCAGCTTGCATACTGCCACCGATGAGCTTAAGCGATGAGATGATAAAAAAAGTGGAGAAGCAAACCAGAGATATCGCACTAAATTTAGGCGTTGTTGGCCTTATGAATATCCAGTTTGCTATCTATGAAAATGAGCTTTATATGATCGAGGTAAATCCTCGCGCAAGTAGGACTGTACCGTTTGTGAGCAAGGCTACTGGCGTGCCTATGGCAAAGGTAGCTACAAGAGTTATGTGGCAGGGAAATTTACGTGAGGCGCTTAAATTTTATGATGATTATAGAGTTGTTTATGAGGACGGCGACATCCTAAAACCTCGCGTAAGTTCGCATGTTTGTGTAAAAGAGTGCGTGTTGCCATTTAACAAGCTAAGTGGCGCCGATCTCATCCTTGGCCCTGAGATGAAGAGCACGGGCGAGGTCATGGGCATAAGCCACGACTTTGCAAGCTCATTTGCAAAGAGCCAGATCGCTGCTAGCAACACTTTGCCAAGCAAAGGCAGGGTATTTTTAACGCTAGCTGACGCTGATAAATCTTACGCGCCTGATCTTGCAAAAGAGCTAATAGCGCTTGGTTTTAGCATCGTTGCAACTGGCGGTACGCATAAAATTTTAAGCGAAGCTGGCGTAGAGGCTGAGTTTGTCTATAAGATAAGCGAGGGCAGACCAAACGTCGAAGATAGACTAAAAAATGGCGATATAGCACTTGTTATAAACACAAGCGATACAAAATCAAGCGTAGATGATGGCAAAAAGATCCGCCAAAATGTACTTAGATTTAAAATCCCTTACTTCACAACTATCCGTGCAGCACTCGCAGCTGCTAAGTCGCTAAGCACAGTTCAAACTGGCAAAGCACTTGAAGTAAAAAGCTTACAAGAGTATCTAAGTGAGAAATGAACCAAAAAGAGTGCGTAGTAGAAGCGTTGGCTAACCTTGGTGGCATGGCAACGCTTTTTGATCTCTATCAT
>NZ_CABPUX010000003.1:142058-271227 GCF_902460715.1 Campylobacter concisus
TCGCTGGACCACTTATTCCTCTATGTGTAAAAAGCACATCGCCACTAAATTTATGGCTCTCGTTTTTGGTATTTATCACTACATCCGCGCTTAGACTAACACCGCTAAGCTCTTTAAACCAAAACTCATCTTTTTGCACGCTAAAGCCAACAAGGGCAGGGGTAAAAATAAGAGATGAGTTAGCAAATAGGTTAAATTTATCAGTTAAATTTAGTTTTTTAGATTGGCAGTAAATTAAATTTACTGCATATTTATGCTTCCAGCTGGAGCTGGCATATCGCCTTTTTCATCTACAAATGGAGGCCCTTTTTGAAGTAGCGCAGTCACTTCAGAGGCAACTTTTGGATCCATTTTAGCCATGATGGTTGAGATCTTTTTTGCATCAAGGGCGTAAAGGATAGTGGCTGCGTTTGATCTAGGCATTTGCGAGAGCACCTCGGCTGCTGCGCCATCTTTCATTTTGGCGTAGGATTCATTGACTTTATCAGTCGTCATCGTGCGAAGCTCTTTTAAAATTTTCTCATTTTTAGCGACAACTTCGTCTATCTCTTTGCGTTTTTGCTCGATCACTTTCATCGTCGCATTCAGATCAGCCTCTTTTTTGGCAAGCTTTTTGTTGTTCTCTTCATAAGCTGCAGCCGAGCTTGCTCGAAAGACCTCTAGGGCTTGGCGCTGCTCGTCGATGACCTCAAGCTCCTTTGAAATTTCCTCTTTTCTAGCTTCAAAGATCTGAGTGCAATCAACCGGCACTTCAAAGCAAAATGCAAAATTTACGACCATAAAAAAGAGTAAAGCAGCTCTCATCACGCCTCGCTTTTGGCTGCAAATTTCATAACCGCAAACTCATCAAGAGCAAGCGTTTCAGCCTTTTGTATGCGTTTTATCTCTTTTTTAAATTCTTCTTTTTCTAGATATTTCATCTTTTCATACTCTAAATTTGCATTTTTATATTTGTGCTCGTAGTGCAAGACCTCTTTTTTTGCTATCTCTAAGCTCTCTTTGCAGGCGCTTAGCTCGGCTCTTGCTATATTTATGAGCTCTAAATTTTCTCTTAGCTCGCCTATGTTGCCACTTTTTGGCAGGCTAAACTCGTTAAGCTTGGCCCTTAAGAGTGCTATTTTTTCTTCGGCATTTCTTACATTTAGCCTAGCAACGACGAGCTTAGCCTCTACCTTATCCATCTCCTGCTTTTTGACGCGGACGACGGAGGTAAATTTACTTTTCATCTAATGATCGTATCGCTTCTCTCAGGGCTTGTTGAGATATAGCCAACCTTCACGCCAGTTAGCTCCTCGATACGCTCGATATATGCTCTTGCGTTTGCTGGTAGGTCTTCATATCTGCTGATGCCCTTTACGCTATCCCAGCCTGCAAGCTCTTCATAGATAGGCGTTGCATTTTCAAGATCTGTTGGCACGTAGTCTATCGTCTCGCCGTTATATTGATATGCTTTGCAAATTTTTACCACTTCAAAGCCATCAAGCACGTCAAGCTTCATAAGCGCATAGGTATCGACGCCATCAAGCCTTGAAGCGTATTTTACGCTTACTGCGTCAAACCAACCACAACGTCTGCGGCGGCCTGTTGTTGTGCCAAATTCTTTACCGATCTCACACATCTTATCGCCGCTCGTGCCTTTGTCTTCAGTTGGGAAAGGTCCGTGTCCTACGCGAGTTGTATATGCTTTGATGACACCTATTACCTTGCCTATCTCTTTTGGATTTAGTCCAAGGCCTGTGCAAGCGCCAGCGCTTATGGTATTTGAGCTAGTTACATAAGGATATGTGCCGTGATCGATGTCTAAAAGTGTGCCCTGAGCGCCTTCAAGTAGGACTTTTTTATCTTCGTCAAGCGCTTTCCAAACTAAATTTGTAGTGTTTGCGATAAATGGAGCAAGAACTTCTTTATATCTTTTTAGCTCTTCAAGTAGCTCATTTTCTTCAGGTATCTTTACGCCAAGAGCGTCAAATACGCATTTGTTTGTTTCAAAATCATGCATCAAAGCATCGCATAAGCGCTCTGGCTCAAGTAGCTCGCCAACTCTGTGGCCGCTTCTGCTTATCTTGTCTGCGTATGTTGGTCCGATGCCTTTGCCAGTCGTTCCGATCGCTTTTTCACCTTTTAAGCGCTCTTTTGCTTGATCGACTTGGCTGTGGTAGCTTAAATTTAAGTGCGCTTTGTCGCTTATATAAAGTCTGCCCTCTAAGTTGTCAAACTGCGCCATCTCAGTGATGAGTACCTCTGGAGAGACAACGACGCCGTTGCCGATGATATTTATGATATTTTTGTGCAAAATACCGCTTGGGACAAGGTGAAGTGCGTATCTTACGCCATCGACCCAGATCGTATGACCAGCGTTGTGGCCACCTTGAGAGCGACAAATCATGTCATAGTTTAGTCCTAGCATATCAACTATCTTGCCTTTGCCCTCATCACCCCATTGAACACCAACTACTAAATCAGCCTTTCTCATTCTTACTTCCTTAAATTAATTTTTTCTTCTATCAATGCATCAGTATAAACAGCGAACCCGCTGCTTGAAATATCGTCTATTTCATAGTTTCCGCCACTTGCTAAGATGGCGTTGTCTTTTAAAAATCTAAAAAATAAACTATCATAATATCTCATTTTTGAGTAATATAGCGGAACTATTCTTAAATTTTTATATTCTAGTGATTTGGCTACGCTTTGTAAATTTTTCAGCGCCTCTTTTAGCTTATCAGGGACTAAATTTATTATCTCATCAAGCTCGCTAGCGTCTTTTAAAAGGGCTAGTTTGCTAAGCCAAGGCACGTTTTGGGCTAAAATTTTTTCTAGCCATGAGTTTTCAAAAATTTCTATCTCTAAGTTTAAAATTTCGCAAATTATCCTTGGGATTTGCATGTTGCTAAGCTGCAAACAAGCGCCGATCTCAAGCTCGCTAAAGAGCTTTGCTACTATATTTATGCTCTTTAAAATGTCGTTTTCGCCGATAAGCTCAGCGCCTATTTGATAAATTTCTTGGCTTGGGTAGCGAAAGACTGGCTGTATATAAAACCACCTCTTTGGCTCGTTCGCTTTAAGTCTTCTAAGCACGATTCTAACGGTATCAACCGTGCTATCAGCTCTTAGGCTTATCTCGTGGTTTAGACTATCGCTAAAGCGCAGAAGATTTGTCGCATCTACGCTTAGATGTTGATGATACGAAAAAAACGGCGTTACGATCTCGCTAAAACCTTCATCTTCTAAAATTTCACTCGCTTTTTGCTCGATTTTTCTCTTTAACTTCGCACTTTTTGCAAAGTAAAGTTTGCTTCCGTTTGGGATCTCGTGCTCATAAACATTTACATCACTCAACTCTTATCTCCTTACTAAAACCTAAATTTATATCGCACTCTTTGATGATGGACACGGCTAGATTATAGAGTTCGCCGCTGTCACTACTGCTTGCTAGTTTGCTTAAATTTATAGAAATTTCTTGATTAAATTTACCTATATTTTTTATCTCATCTTCTATTTTTTGTTTTAGGCTTTGTGCTAGTTTGTCGTCTTGATTTAAATTTGCTATCACTTCATTTGCAAGCTCTTTTAGCACGACTAAGCCTTTGAAAAGCTCGAAATTTTCGCTATTTTTATAGTCTTTTATGTGTAGATATGGTCTTTCAAATTTAAATGAAGCAGCATCTTTTGCCAAAAGCGCCAATGAGAAAATGTTACCTTGAAATTTATCAAAGCCAAGACCAAGTAAAAACTCAAGCGTTCTTTTGTCATCGATATTTTTTATAGTCGCATTTAGTCCAAATTTATCAGCCACAAACCTTATCATATTTATGCTCTCAAGCGCCTCTTTTGAGTTAAAGATATGCTTGCAAAATTTATTGTCTATATTAAAGCGGTTTGTCTTTAGCATACCAAGAGCTTCGATCGAGCTTGAGTATGAGGCAAAGTCGTCAAGCGAGAAGTGTATGCCAAGCTCTTTATACTTTCTAACATAAATTTCTAAAACTTCTAAATTTGTAGCTGTTGCAGCGTCGATAACATCGATGATAAGCCCAGTTGGATCAAGGCTTTTATCCTCGTCAAATATCGCTTTAAATTTATGCCAAAACTCCTCCGTAAAGAGCTTTTTAACGCTTAAATTTACGCGAACCTTTGCGCTTATACCATTTTCTAGCCACATTTTTCTTGCTAAAAGCGCCTCTTTTATCGTAAATAAAGCGATATTGCTCGATGCGCTACTTGTTTTTATAAGTGGTAAAAAGTCGCTTGGGTAGATGATCTCGCCATCTTTTCTCCATCTAATAAGCGCTTCAAAACTTAAAGTCTCGCCCGTGCTAAAGCTGATCTCAGGTTGAAATTCTAAAAACATCTCACCAGCGTCAAGCGCTTTTAAAATTTTTGAGCCATCTTCGTATTGGCTCTTAAAATAGACATCTTTTTTCGCATCAAATGTATAGCTTCTGTTTTTGCCACTTATCTTGGCTTGATACATCGCCCAGTCGGCTCTTTGTAGCACATCATCAGCCCCAAGCTCACTATCAGCCAAGGCTATGCCTACGCTAGCGCTTGCTTTTAGTTTTAGCTCGTCTATCTTTACTTCATCTGAAGCTAGCCTTAGCATATTTTGCGCTATCTCATAGACTTCGCCTAAATTTTCGTAGTTTATGACGCCCACAAACTCATCTCCGCCTATCCTTGCAAAGATATTTTTGCCATTAAACATAGCACCTATCTTTTCAGAGATAGCTACTAGAAATTTATCGCCTATTTGGTGGCCGAAGTTGTCATTTATGCTCTTAAAATCATCCATATCAAGGTAGATGACGGCTATTTTTTGTTCATTTTTTTGTATGAGAGAATTTAGCTTGTTGTAGAGTAAAAATCTATTTGGTAGCTTTGTGAGCGGATCGTGATATGCGATAAATTCTAGATATTTCTCATTTTGCGCTTCGTTATTTGCAAGCATTGCTAGCATGATATAGCCAGTTTTTTTCTCGTTCGCATCGATAAGCGGTAAAATTTCTATGACTTCAAGCTTGCTTTTGTTTTTATTATTTTCGCTCCAAACCTTGCCACTCCACGAGCCACCTTGGTTTATAGTCTCTATGATCTGGTGTTTTATATCGCTTAAGCCTTGCTTTATAAAGGTGATATCTTTTAGATATACGCTATCTTTTGCGCCCGCACTTTCAAAAAATGCGTCATTTGCGTCAATAACCCTCATCTCTTCATCAAGCAAGACGACCTCTTCTTTGCTAAATGAGAAAATTTTTGCAAGCAGGTCTTGGCAGACAAAGAAGCTATCTTCTAGGCTAAGGTCTCTTAACGTGCCTTTTATCAAGCTTACTTCGCCAAATTCGTCGTATTCAAGCGCTTTTGCCCTTAGTCTAAAGTGTAAAATTTCTTTATCTATACTGTAAAGCTTGATATCTTTGATGTATGTTTGAGCATCTCTTAAGCTCTCAAAAAAGCTATAAAAACTATCAAACTCATCGACAAAGACCGACTTTGCTTGCTCGAAATTTAGAGTGCTTTGCGTGCCAAGAATTTTACTTAGCTCGTCTGAGATGTTGAGCATGTCGCTTCTTTTATCCCAAGTAAAGACATTTGCCTCACTCGCCCAAAGCAGAGCCTTGCTCTCTTTGCTTTGCTTTTCAAATCTCTCTTGAAGCTTTAGCATATCGCTAAGATCGGTAAATGAGTAGATGACCTTTTGCCCTTCTGCATCGATAAATTTAGCCTTTATCTTAAATGGAATTTTCTTTCCGTAAGCGTTTGTCATATTTGCTATGAAATTTAGCTCTTCATTTTTAAAGCTTGCTTGCAAAAAGGCTTTTTTACTTGCTAGCACGGCAGATTTAAAGCTATCAAAATCCTCGCTTGCGATGATATCTTCTAAATTTATGAGACCTTGGCTTTGGACGTTAAAAATTCTCTCGACATTGTTTGTGCTTTGGATGATCAAAAATGGCTCTTGTGCCGAAGCTATTGCGATGACATTTGGTGATAAAAAGACGTAGCTTTTGATGATATCGTCATTTCTTTGCGTCATCTTTTCTTGAGTGATATCTTTTATGAGTATGAAATTTAGCCTTGTGTTCTCTAGCTCAAAGCTACTTTGGGTCGCTAAAACGTCGATTATCTCGCCATTTTTACGCCTTAGCTTAGCCTCATACGATAGATCATTATTGATAGCATTTTCTCTATTTTCTGCTAAATTTTTAGACTCTTCTTCAAGTAGCTCTTTGATATTTAGATCTGCTACGTCATCTTTTTTGTAGCCTAGATTTTCTAAAAGAGCGTTGCTAATGTCCGTGATGACGCCAGTATAAGCGTCAAAGACCACGATCTTTAAAAAGCTCTTTTCAAAGACATAGCCAAATCTACTCTCGTAGCTTTGTGCCGTCTCGTAAGCTTTATCTCTATCTTCGTAGAGTTTTTTGATGCTGTTGTTTAGCGAGGTAAATTCTTTTATGTCAAATTCTTCATCAGCTGGCTTACTTTTATCTGCTGCAAAAAGAGCGATTCTAATAAATGGAGAGAGAATTTTATCTTTTATATATGAGTTATCACGTAGCCAAAGTATGCTAAATGCGACAAAACACAAGAACGAAAGTACGACTAGAACCAGCTGGATAAAGATCTGTGCCTGCCTGCTAGAGCCTGTTATGACAAATAGCTTTTGCTCCTCTAGGTAGCTGATCTTGTAAAAATTCATATCCTTTAGTATAAAAATGATCTTGTCAGCTTTAAACTCGCCACCTTGCGAGATGTATTTGTTAAAGTCTTCTTTTATAAATTTTCTATAAAACTCATCTCTTGAGAGGTTGCCATCTTTATCGACCAAAAAGACGTATGCGGCAAGGTTTTTATTGTAGCCTGTATCGACCTTGTTTTTTAAAAGATTTGGATTTAGCTGAACGAGAATTTTATTGCCATTTTTTAGCCCGTAAGCTATGTAGATATCTTTAAAGCGTCTATTTTTATAAAATCTATCAGAGAGCCTAAACTCGCCTGCTTTGATATCTGAAAACCACGAGATATCGTAGTCGTGTAGCTCAAAAGCGCCCTCAAATTTACGCTCATAAAGCAAGGAGTTGTCTTTTGCTATCACGTAAAAAGCGGTGTAGAATTTACTTACAACAGTATCTTCATAAAATGGCTCTACGCCGTTTGCTATGAGTCTTGCCTTTGTGGTGATATTGTCTTTTACCTCTACAAATGTACTCACGATATTGTTTCTAGTGATTAAATTTAGCGTTGAAATTTCATATTTTATATCGTTTATGCCAGCAAATATGACAAAAAGTGCAAGAAAGATGAAGGCAAAAATAAGTAGTGCTATCTTTACATAGAACCTCTTAAAAATCTGCAAAACTGGTTTAGCGCTATTTTTTTGCATTAAATTTAAGCCTCGCTTTTTAAAACTAGCCATGATTTTAACGCAAATTTACTTTTTTTAGCTTATAAAATGCCTTTTTGTTTAAATTTAAAGAGATCACAGGGCGTTTTGCCCCGTGACTTAGTAGATCCAAGTAACTACTTCGGCTCTTTGTCTGCGTAGTTTTTCAGGTTGTGGATTTAGACGGTAGCCAAATGGCACTACGATAGCCACTCTTTTTTCGCTCTCATCAAGCCCTAAAATTTCATTTAAAGCGTGTCTGTCAAAGCCTTCGATCGGGCAGCTATCTATGCCAAGGCTTGCGGCTGCGTTCATCATATTTGTCGCAGCTATCATGCACTGCTCATGTGACCACTGAAATGTTAGCTCATCGTCATTTTTGAAATTTGATAGCAAAAAGTCGTGATAAAATTTCTGCCTTGCAGCGATAGCTTCAGGGTCTTTATCAGCCCTTCTAGCGATCATTTTATTGATATAGCTACTACCAACTTTTACCTCTTTGATCTTTGCTAAGATGACAACCAAATGCGAGCAAGAGGTGATTTGCACTTGGTTCCAAGAAACGGCTTTGATCTTCTCTCTAAGCTCTTTGTTTTGCACGACCAAAAAGTCCCACTGCTCAAGCCCAGTCGAGCTTGGGCTTAGCCTGCCAGCCTCTAGGATAAAGTCAAACTATCTTTTTGCTCTCGTCAAAAATTTTGCAAGCGTGACGAAATTTTAAAATTTCAAGATAGTTCATCATATCTCCTTTGTTAAATTTCTTGACATTATAAAGCGACTAGGTAAATTAAAAGAAATTTAGCCAGACTTTAGCTGGCCATAAAATAGGCTAAATTTAGCCTAGAGTTAGTTTAAAAATATATCAAACTCGCCTTTTTGTATCGCCTCTGCGATGATGGCTGAGCGCTCATAGCTAGCCTCTTTTAGGCGTGATAGAGCTAAGCTCGCGTCGTTCTCGCTAACAGCTAGCAAAAGTCCGCCAGAAGTTTGCGCGTCATATAGCAAGATATCAGCTTCTTTGCTCACAAAATGCTTTGCAAATTCGCGGTTTTTGTAGCTTCCCTCTGGGATGATACCCATATCGGCAAATTCTCTCGCACTTGCGATCACTGGCACATCTTTTTCAAAGACATTAAAGCTGATCTTGTCGTTTAACATCTCGCTCAAATGCCCTAAAAAGCCAAATCCAGTCACATCGGTTGCCGCATAAACTTTGATGCCACTTAGCGCTTTTAGAGCGTAGAAATTTAGCTGAGCCATGATGCCTGCGGCCTCATTTATCTGCTCCATGCTTAGTAGATCAGCCTTGATCGCTGTGCTTAAGATGCCGCTGCCAAGAGGCTTTGTAAGGATCAAAACGTTACCAACTTCTGCTGTATTGTTTGCCCAGAAATTTTGTGGGCTCACCTTGCCAGTCGCGCTTAGCCCATAATACATCTGCTGCGTCTCTATCGTGTGTCCGCCAACGATGACGCCGCCGCACTCTCTTACTTTATCGGCTCCACCTTGCAAAATTTCGCCTAAAATTTCAGGTGCAAGGTTGCAGCTATCAAAGCCCACGATATTTAGGGCGTTTATCACCTCACCACCCATTGCAAAGACGTCACTTAGGCTATTTGCAGCAGCGATCTGACCATAGATAAATGGGTCATTGACTACTGGCGTGATAAAGTCAAGCGTCTGAACGAGCGCAAGATCGTCTGAGAGCTTAAAAACGCTCGCGTCCTCGTTTGAGCCGATGCTTGAGAGCAGGTTTGGATGAGATAAATTTAAACTACTAATCGTTTTGTGAAGACCCGACGGGTCAAGCTTAGCAGCTCAACCAGCGGCTTTAACGAACTGCGTAAGCTTTTTGTCGTGATAGATCATAGTTTGATTTGCTCGTGAGTTGAGAGTATGTCGATGATCTCATAAGCGTTTGAAATTTCGCCAACTGCAAGATCGCTTACTAGTTTATAAGCCTCCAAGCAGCTTCCGCAGCTTAAAATTTGAACGCCAGCAGCTTCAAGATCTTTAAGCGGCTTAAAGCTTGGATGTGAGCGGTTTGTCGTCATCTTAACGGCGTTATTTACGCAGATGATTATCTTTGGTTTTTTCTCTACTTGAAGAAGTGCGCCTAGGAATTTTGATAGCAAATTTATGCCAACTTCACCGCTACCTGCGCGCTCTTCGTTTAGATAGAGCACTTTTTCATTTTTTGGTGTTATGTCGCAGACAAATTCATCAAAATTTGTAAGCTCAAGTGCGCTTTTGCCCTTGATGGCTAGAATTTTAGTCTCATTGCCGTTGCTTTCTAGGCTAAATTCTATATTTTGATTTTTCAAAAATCTTGAGATATTTTCTTTGGGAGCTAGAGCATTTACGATGATCTCTAGGCTCTCTCCCTCGTTTAAACCCTCAAGTGCGTTTTTAGTCATGATGACTGGTTTTGGGCACTCTAAATTTCTGCAATCAATTGTTCTTGTCATTGTTTTTCCTTTGTGATTAGTATTTCAAACCTTGAAACTGATTTTGGATTATAGCTAAAAAATATTAATTTTTTAAAAGGATTTGTGCTGTGAAATTTGCTATAAAAGAGAGTTTGACCCTGCGTAAGTCGCAAGGTCAAGGTTGATTATTTTAAATTTGTGTAAGATTTTTCGTAGTCAGATACTGGGATCTTGTTTTCTTTAACAAGCTCTTGATACCAGTAGTGGTGAAGTACATAAACCTCTTCTTCTTCTTTGTATCCAGTGACCATTGACCAGATAGCGCCATGTATAGCGATCGCAGCCATATAAATATGAACTAAGAAAAATACCGCACAGACGATGCCAAGGCAGTTGTGGATAACTACGCTATATCTTAAAAGATCGATTTGAGAGATACCAAACCAACTAGCAACTGCAGGCTCTTTAATATCCATGAAATACATGATCGCACCAGTGATGATCATCACGATACCACCAGGGATAGCGATCCAGTACCATGCCTTTTGACCAGCGTTAAATTTACCAGCAGGGACTGGTTTTTTCTTCTTTGATAGATAACCACCAACTATCATCATCCATCTGATGTCATAAACAGCTGGAAGCATTCTGATAGTCCAAGCAAATAACATAGGAAGCACAGAAATAGCAAATATAATAGTCGCTATATCGTGCAAGTATCTACAGAAACGCACAAATGTGCCACCACCAAGCTCTGTACCCCACATGATGATGATGCCAGTTGGCACTAAGATGATCCAAGAGATCGCAGCTAAGCCGTGAGCTATACGTTCGATCAGTGAAAACGCAAATACTTTTTTGCCATCGTGACTAAAGTGTTTTGGTCCGATGATCAAGAAGTGTAGCACGAACGCGCCGATAACAGCTAAAATGATAGAAAGTGCAGCTATCGCGAAGTAGTCGTTGCCTTGTATAAAAGTAAATATCGGGCCCCAGCCATGCTCATAAGGCTTGATATTTTCTATCCTCTGTGCTGCCCAAATGGTGCTGTCAAATTGATTGACACCAGTTGGTCCTTCAATGGCCATTGCCGCAACGGACAATGTAAAAAGTAGAGTAAGAATTCTCGTCATTTTATTCCTTTATTTGCTAAAGCTTAAATGATTTAAGCTTTGGTTAAATATGCTAAAATCACACAGCTATGCCGTTTTGCGGCTATTATATCAGAGCTAATCACAAGCAAACCTTAGCAAAAAAGATTACTAAAAATTTTATAAAAAACATTTAAGTTTTGTTAATTTTTAGCGTTTTTGATCTGAAAATTTAGCTAAAATAAAGCCAAATTTTAGCCGAAAAAGGACCACACTATGCATCTTTTTTGCCTTATATTTGATGAGTACGAGACGCTTGATCTCATGGGGCCAGTGGAGTTTTTAGCAAGGGCGCCTAAAATGAAGATAAGCTACGTCTCGTTTGATGGCGGGATGAAAAGAAGCAAGCAAGGCTTTTTTATAAAGACCAAAAAGCTTAGTAAGATGCCAAAAGAGAGCGTTTTGCTACTCCCTGGAGGTCAGGGCACGAGGACGCTTGTGAATGATAGTGAGTTTATTTTGAGACTTAAAGAGTGCGTTTTAGCATCTCAAATTTGCCTAAGTGTATGCACGGGTTCTGCTCTCATCGCTCGCACCGGAGAGCTTGACGGCTTAAGGGCTACTTCAAATAAAAGGTCGCTTGAGTGGGTAAAAAGTTGCGGCGAAGCTGTAAAATGGCAAGAGCGCGCCAGGTGGGTGAGAGCAGGTAAATTTTACACAGCTTCAGGCGTGGCTGCTGGCATGGATATGGCGCTTGGCTTTATCAGTGATCATTTTGGCAAGGAGCTAGCCCAAAAGATCGCAAACGAGACCGAATACAACTGGCAAAAAAGCTCAAAGATAGATAAATTTGCCAAAATTTATGGGTATTAAATTTAAAATATCTTGTGACTTTTTGATAAAGTTAGAAATTTGCTAAATTTTAAAAAATATAACAAGCTAAGATAGCTTTAGCAAAAAGTGTCAAGATAAATTTTGTAGAGAATAAATTTAAATCATTTTGGAGCCTAGCTATAAATTTGCCAAATTTAATAAGTTTAAATTTTGAAAACGAAAATAGCTTCAAGATAAATTTTTAAATTTAAGCAGTTTAAGCTGTTTTTCGAAATTTGCAAGCCAGATAAATTTGACCTAAATTTAAAAAGCCAAATTTACCTTTAAAAATAGATTTTAGCCTAGTTTCTGCGCCTATACTCTTCGTATCCAAATTCACGGATCATCTTTATCTTGCCATTTTCTTTTAAAAGCAGCAGATCAGGCAGTTTTATGCCGTTAAACGTCGTGTTTTTAACGATGGTGTAGTGAATTTGATCTTCAAATATGACTCGGTCGCCAATTTTAAGCTCGCTATCAAATTTATACTCCGCATCACCCGCTTCAAGCCCCACTATATCGCCAGCTAGGCAGGTATTGCCGCCAAATCTATAAGCAAATTTGCCGTTTTTACTCTCGCCTCTAACGGCTGGGCGGTAAGGCATGAGCACAGTATCTGGCATGTGCGCCTCGGCTGAGGTGTCAAGTATGGCGATATCTTTTTCGTTATGTACGATGTCAAGCACACTGCTTATCAGAAAGCCAGTCTGCCAGCCCACAGCCTCGCCAGGCTCCAGATAGACCTCCACGCCGTATTTTTCGCGAAAGCGCCTAATTATCTTTATAAGCAGCTCCACGTCGTAATTAGCCCTTGTGATGTGGTGGCCGCCGCCCATATTTATCCACTTCATCTTTGGTATAAACTCGCCAAATTTCTCCTCAAATGCCTCTAGCACAACCTGCAAGCTGCTCGCACTCTCCTCACAAAGCGCGTGAAAATGAAGCCCAGTGATGCCTTCAAGAAGCTCTGGCTTAAAATTTGCCCTCGTGATGCCAAGCCTGCTAAATTTACCGCATGGGTTGTAGCTATCGGTTGGCGCTAGTGAGACCTCTGGATTGACCCGCAGGCCGCAGATAACGCCATTTTGCAGGGCAATGCCTTTAAATTTTTGCCACTGCGCAAAAGAGTTAAACGTGATGTGCTTTGAAATTTTTAAAATTTCATCAAAGTCCTCATCTTTAAAGGCTGGGCTATACGTGTGGATCTCGCCTTTTACGTATTCGCTCGCAAATTTAGCCTCATGAAGCCCACTGCAAGTCGCTCCGTCAAGATACGAGCCTACCATATCCATCACTCCGCTAAATGCAAAACCTTTAAGGGCTACTAAAATTTTAGCTCCGCTTTGCTCTTTTACATACTTTAAAAGCTCTAAATTTTTACGTACTTTTGCCTCTTCGCAGACGTAGGCTGGGGTTTTTATGCTTTTTAAAATTTCATTCATCTTCTATCTCTTTTGCAAATTTTCAAATAAGTATATCTAAATTTATTTTTAAGTAAAATCAGCAAAAATTTCAAAGGATAAAATGTGGTAGAGATCGAATTTCTTGGGCCTATAGGGTTTGAGAGTATAAAAGTAGAAGCAAAAAATTTAGGCGAGGTAAAAGCGGCTTTAAGTGAGAAAGAAGAGCTTAAAAAGTGGCTAAATATCTGCGCTGTGGCTGTAAATGACGAGATCGTAAGCGATATAAATTTCGCTCTTAAATCAGGCGATAAAATTTCTATCTTACCGCCAGTTTGTGGAGGCTAAGATGCAAATTTATAATGGTAGCTTGGACGTTCAAAGCATCACCAATGAGTGGTATGATAAATTTAAAGATAAAAATTGCGGCGCGCTCATCACCTTTGTGGGCATAGTAAGAGAAGAGGGCGGTATTTCGGCGCTTAGCTTTGATATCTATGAGCCGATCCTTAAAAAATGGCTAGATGCTTGGCAGGAGCGAGCCAAAAAAGAAAATGCCTACGTGCTCTTTGCTCACTCAAAAGGCGATGTGCCAGTGCATACGAGCTCTTATGTAGCAGGTGTTGTTAGCCCTCAAAGAAAGGTCGCACTAAGGCTAATAAACGAGTTTGTCGAGGACTTTAAGGCAAATGCACCGATCTGGAAATATGACGTAATAAATGGCGAGAGAATTTACGCCAAAGAGCGCAGCCAAGCGATAAATGGCGCCGGACTTTTGGCATAAGAGGGCAAAAATGATAACCAAAGAGAGTAAAAAAGATGTTTTTTGGGCGCTAGCCTTTGGGATTGGGCTCTTTGTCTTTAGCGTCGCTAGCTACTTTTATCTTGATCTTGGCACGCCATCTCTTTTTGGTGTCATCGTTGGCGCCATTTCAACCTTTTTTTGTGTGAGAAAGATCTTGCAAAACAACTTTTTTGAGATAGATGATGATGGATTTGTCATAAAAAAAGGCTCAAAACATATCAAATTTTTCTTCAAAGATATCGATGAGATCGCTATTAAGAGCTTTGGTGATAAGAAAAAAGTCGATGCGCTAAGTGTTAAATTTAGAAAAAATCGCCTCGATAGAGATGCGTGTTTTGGCCTAGTGCAAGCGCTTGGTGATGATATAATCGTCATTTTTGACAGATATGAGCTTTCACAATTTACACTTTCAAAAGAGCTTCGAGATAGGCTCGCTAAATTTAAAGATAGGGTGTAAAAGCTATTTAATTTGTATAACTTTCAAGTTTTTCGTGGTCGATGATGAGAAATTCGTGCGGTGTGATCTTTCTGATGATGTCGTCTTTGATAAGCTCATTAAAGGCTGTTGAGGCGCTTTGGCGCTTGAGACCAACAAAGCTTGAGAGCACTTTTAGAGAAAATGGCAAAAATACATATCGGTAGCCGTTTTGTTTTAGATCTTGCTCATTTGCAAGCTCGATCAAGAAATTTGCGATCCTGCCCTTTGCGTCCTCAAAAAGTATCGACTTTGTGATCTGGCGCTGCACGATTATGGTGTTTAGAGTGGTTGTTAGGATCTCGCTTGCAGCTTTTTGATTGTGCAAAATTTCACCTATCTCATCTAGCCTAATGACGTAAATTTGGGCATCTTCAAGCACTTCAAAGGCGCAGTTGTCATCAAGTATGGCGATGTTATTTTTTTCTAAATGATAAAGGATAAATTCCTCGCCATCTTCAAAAAATGAGAGCTTTGCTGAGCCACTTTTTAAAATGATGATCTCGATATCTTCGGTGTAGATCGTGCTTGTCTTTGGCAGCTCTTTAAACTCAAATTTCTCCAGCTCATCTTGTGTCAAGATATCTAAAATATGCGTTTGTAAAAGCCCTAAGCGTGATTTTTTCATCTTTCTCCCAAAAAAGTGTAAGGGCTGATTTTACTTTATAAAGCATTTAAATAAGTTGAAATTTCTCTTTTTTGGTGTTACTTTTTTTCAAATTCTTTTAAAAATAGTGATAAATTTAAGGGTTTGGCTGCATAAATCGCAACCAAATTTTAAAAGCCGTGGAGCTTTTTTAGCTTCTCATCTATTGGTTTTTTAAGTCCATCTTTTGTCACACTGACATAGGTCGCGATGGCACTTGTGACGTGTATAGTCTCTCTAAAACCACCGTCATTTAACCTAAGCGCAGTCACTTCTATCTGTGTTGTTATCGATGTTTTGCCAACTGCGATGATCTTTGCATAGCAGCTTAGTACGTCGCCAACAAAGACTGGTTGTTTAAATATGATCTCTTTCATCGAAATAGTCACAACTCGCTCAGGTGAAATTTCTCTAGCAGCCTGAGCACCTGCAAGGTCTATCTGACTCATTATCCAGCCACCAAAAATATTTCCAGCTGAGTTTGTATCTTTTGGTAGCATCACTTGCTTGATGCGTGGCTCGCCAAAGTCCTTTAAAATGTCCATTTTTTGCCTTTTAGATTTTAAATTTTTGGTAAATTGTAGCAAATTTTAATGGCTTTATGCTAAAATCCTGCAACTTTAAGGGATGAAAAGATGAATGATTTTAAAAGACTAAACGAACTTACAAAAGAGCAAAAATCCAAGCTAAACGCGATTTATAAAAATTTAGATGACAAGATCATAGCTGATGCTGTGAAAATTTGCGGCCTTACTGGCACACCAAGCCAAAAGCTAGCCCTTGCAAGAAGGATAGTTGATCTTAAAGTTGATCCACTTCAAAATGAGCTAAAAAAGCTAAATTTAGGCGAAGACGAGCAAAAACGCGTGCTAAATTTGATCTACGGTTACGTTAGAAATTTATATGAAAATCTGCACGCCCAGCTTATAAAAAAGGCACGTGATGAGCAAATTTTAGACCCATTTTATCAAGCCTTTGTTGAGGCTATGCACGAGCTTGGACTTAGTCTAAATGCATGGCAAATTTCATGGCAAGAAAAGATAATAGATACTACAAATAAAGAGTTTGAAGCTAAATTTAAAGATTTAGGCAAGGCAAATGAGTTTATCACTAAAAACGCCTTATTTCAGTGTGATAGTAACGGCGTAAGAGCTGATAGAACTTATGGCGCAGTTTGCAAAGAGGGCGAGAAATTTAGCTTTTTGCCTTATGCGCTTGCCTTTAAAGATGAGGTTAGAGAGCTTAAAAAAGTATTTGCAAAAAACCTTGAAATTTTAAGAAATTTAGCCCAAAATGACGAGCAAAAATCTTATGTAAAATACCTTGAAAAGTTGCAAATTGCCTTTTTCGAAGAAGATAATGCAAAGGTGATAAACGCTTGGCAAGAGGCTGAGATAGCGTGGATGGATGTAAAAGGCGCGCTTCAGCCAGGCCATCCGCTGGAGTACTACGAGGATGCCTACACGCACGCAGTCGCACTTGAATGGGACATCAGGCTGGTCGATAGCGAGGGCATTGATGAGCTTAAATTTAAAGAAAAAGTGACAAAAACTTACAAAAGCGTTTGTGAAAAGATCAAATTTGATAATGTCGCGACAAACAAGGCAGTTAGCGAAAATATCGCTAGAACGCAGCTTTATATAAGCGTGCCGATGATCTATTACGCAGCCGAGCTAAACGGACTTTTTAGCGCTCAAGTCGTGCCAAATGATGAGAGTGTGAGCGCAAAATGTGGCAAGAAAATTTTTGCCTTTGTAAATCACGTCTATGAGGGTGCAAAGGCAAAGCCTTTTATGAAGCTTGGGGCTGAAATTTTTAGCAAGGAATTTTTGGATTTTGGTAGGGAAATTTTATTTTTAAAGCCAAAAATTTGGAAAAAAGTATATGAAATTTCAACGATCGGCCATGAGTTTGGCCACATCCTCTTTATCGGGCTTGATACTGAGATGAGCATGAATAAAAGCGGCGTCTTTAAATTTATAGAAGAGTATAAGGCGACGACTGGCGGGCTAGTAAATTTCTTCTTGCATGAAGAGGCGGAGTATAAAATGGCCGTCTTTCACGAGCTAATAGCTCGTGCGGTTGGGCTTATAGCGTGGCGAAAGGTCGATGAGGTGAGGGCTTATTACTGTGAGGGGCTCATACATCTTAGCTTGCTTTTTAGGGCTGGAGTGCTTAAATTTGACGGCAAACTAAGCGTGGATATGAGCGAGCAAGCTTACGATAAATTTAAAGAAATTTGCTTGCAAAACTACTTCGATCTAGCGCAAACATACGCTAAAAAAGCTGATGCGAGCGTGTTTTTGGAGAAATTTTGCCAAAAAGATGAGCTAAGCTATCTGCCAAAAGATGAAGAGTGCAAGAAATTTGTTGAGCATTTTTACGCTAGGTACGAGGCTATCGGCAACGATGTTGATGATAGCGGCGAGTGGCAAAGGTGGCAAAAGCTAGCCCAGGAAGCGGAGAAGAGCCGTGCTTGATAGGATAACAAATTTTCATAACGGCTCTTTTTTATTTATATTTGCCCTGATTATTGCTTATTTTTCTGCTATTTATCTGGGGGATCAGTTTTATCTGACGGCTTTATCAGTCGGTACCGATGTAGTGATCGCCATATTTTTGTTCTTTTTATTAAAAAGTAGTAGAAATTTAAACTCATACTGGACCTATATATTTTTAGCTATCGCGAGCTGGGCGCTGGCTGATATCCTTTTATTGCTTTATGATAGATCGCTTCTTATGCACGGAAATATCTCTCGTACGGAGCTTATGCAAATTTTATATTTGATCCCATTTTTTATGTTTCTTGTATCTGCCATTGCTTTTTTTGCAAAAATTTTAAAAAGAGTGATATGGCAGCAAGTCGTGGTAGATGCACTTGCTTTGATGCTTATAACGGTTAGTTTTTTTTGGTTTGTAGTTTTTGATAAAAGTTTAGTAGTAGCGCTTAATCAAGAATTTGTGACTAGCCTTTCATATATCATAATGGATATTTTTATCTTTTGTTTTGTCTTTGTTGTCGCGTTTTCACTAAATTTCGTATCAAAAAAACCAGCTTTTAGCTATAAAAGAGTTAGCCTACTTTTATATCTGTTAGCCTTGCTTATCATTTGCATTTGCGATGCATACTATTCATCAAAGGCCTTTTTGGCGTACGGTGGTACAAATGTTCATTATGAGTTTTTCTTTAAAGTTGCATTTTTTATTATATTTGTAGCTTGCTTGCACCTAAAGGAAAACGAGGCAAATATCAAGATAAGAAGCTACAGAAAAGACTATATAAGGGTGCTTATATATAAATTTATCACCTTGCTTATCGTATCTTTACTCTTTTTGGGAGCTGCTAATACAGATAAAATTTACTCTGTCTGGATAGTCTTTCTGCTTATGGTTTTGCTAGCCTATGCAGCGCTAATTTATAGTATCTCAAGTACAGTTGCTATGAGGGATCTAGCTAGATCTGAAAGGCATATCATCGCTCAACTTGACGAAGAGATCCAAGATAGCCTAAGAGAGCTTGAAGAGAAAAACGAACGCTTAAGGCAGCTTAGCGAATTTGACTCACTCACTGGGCTTTTAAATAGACAGTCATTTTTAAGCAAACTATCAGAGATGATAAAGACCAAAGCGCTTGGCGAAAAGATAGATATTTATTGTATCGACATCAACCACTTTAAGGCAATAAACGACTCATACGGCCACTACGTGGGCGATGAGGTGCTTTTAAAATTTTCTAAAAATATAAAAGCGATCTTGCCAGAGGGCGCTATCGTCTCAAGGTTTGGCGGCGATGACTTTATGATAGTTTTAAAGCAAAAAAATGAGGGGCATTATAGAGAATTTTTATACTATCTGCTAAACATCATAGCCGAGCAAATCTCAGTTGGCGACTATAAGATAGCTCTTGGAGCAAAGGTTGGCGTTAGCTCAACGCAAACAAGCGAAATTTTAGCTGATGATCTCATCATGCAAGCTGGAGCGGCACTTGATGCAGCAAAAAGAGATGTTAATACAAAATATGTCTTTTACGATGATATAAAAGAGATCATTCAGGAGAAAAACTACATAGAAATTTTGCTAAATTCTATGAATTTTGATGAGGAATTTAGCCTAAATTTCCAGCCGCAGTATCTGCTAAATGGTAAAAAGATAATAGGTGCTGAGGCATTAATTAGATGGAACTCTCCGGTAAAAGGCTTTGTAAGTCCGGCTAAATTTATCCCAGTAGCCGAGCAAAGCTCAATTATAAATACAATAGGAATATGGGTGGCAAAAGAGGCCATAAGGCAGATGAGCTACTGGAATAAAAAGTATGGCATCAGCCTAAAAGTTGGCATCAATATCTCGCCAAAACAGGTTGATAATGTAAATTTTGCATCGGACATCTTTGGCTATGTTGAAGAATTTGGCATGGATCCAAAGTGCGTTGATATCGAGCTTACAGAGGCAAGTCTCGTCAATGCCGAAGAGATCATGCAAACAGTCTTAAAGAAATTTTCAGATAATGGCATGAGCATCTCTATCGATGACTTTGGCACCGGCTTTTCATCGATGAACTACATCAAAAAGTATCCGCTAGATAGGCTAAAGATCGCAAAAGAGCTAGTTGATAACATCGCTATAAATGAGATCGATAGAGACGTTGTAAAAAGCGTTATAACTCTAGCTAAAAATATCGAGCTAAAGACGATCGCTGAGGGTGTTGAGGACGAAACTCAGCTTGAAATTTTAAGAGAGCTAGGCTGCGATGAGATACAAGGTTATTTCTGGGGTAAGCCGATGAACGCTAAAGACTTTGAAGAGCTTATAAGAAGCACGCTTGATCATATCTAAGCTTGTAAATTTACAAGCTTAGCCAATAACGCTTTTGTAGTCTAAATTTTCAAAAAGCAGTAGCTCTTTTTTGCTCTCTTTTATAAGTGTTTTTACTAGCTCTGAGGTTTCTTTATTTTTTGGCAAGACAAGATGAATTTTTTCATTTATAAAGATGACAAAGATATTTTTAAGCTCGTAAATTTCACTTACATCTTTTATGTCAAAAATTTCATTTTCTTTTGGCTCATTTTCATAAAATGCCAAATTTTTCTCATTTACTTCAAAGATCATCTCTTTTTTGAAGTCTGAAATTTCTAAGCTTTTTAGCGCCACTCTTCGTCTATTTTTTAAAAAAATTGGATAAAAAATGATCCAAAAGATAGCAAAAATGACGCCGATAATAGTAAAAATTTTGGTTTTTAAGAGCATATCAGCGACAAATCCAGCTATAATGGCCTCAGTAAAAATCATAAAAACATTTATAAAATACTGTTTTCTAGCCTTTTTTGAAAAAAATAGATTAAACGCTTGGTAGTCTATTAAATTTTCTCCAGATAAGACGATATTATATTTCATAATTAACCTTAAAGAAAAATTTGCAAAATTATAACTAAAAATAAGGTTTGAAATAGAATAAACAATGGAGAGAAACATTTTTTTTACGTCAAATTCGTCACTTATCGTAAGACAAAAACAAATTTTCTATGCCGTTATAGCTCTTTTTATATTTTCTCAGTTTGCCGGCATTTTAAACTATAAAATTTTTGAAAATTTGTTGATATTTTTGGGCTTTGGTCTTGTAGTTCTTGGTATCTACATCTCTATGAACAGATCAAAGCTTAAAGCTATGCACTGGCTTGCTGCATGCTTTGGGGTCTTTCTTTGGACGATTATTGATGCCATTAGAAGCGTCAATGAAGACTTTCTTTTAAGAAGCAAAGAGCAAATTTCTTATCTTCATTTTTTCGATCTGCTCCCTATGTTTTTACTATTGGCCGCTGTTGGTATATTTTTTGTGGTCAAATTTATAGCTAGCGATAAAAAGATCCTAGTTCTAGCCGATAGCTTTAACGTTCTTTTGCTAGTTTTCACGCTTGCTTATTGCATTGTTGGTGATATGGGCGATTTTAATATATTGATCCATCCTAAAAGCCCTAGCGAGCTTGCTGCTAGCATTGCTATTTTTGTAAATTTGTCTATTCTATTCATCGCTCTTAGTGAAATTTTTAATAGCAACCATCTTTACATTAGACATAGCGGCTTTTTCTTGATAATCGCAAGTGCTATTTTTACGCTATTAAATTTATATGTTTTTTATAATGAGCTTATAAACAAGGGGCATGACTTTACTCTGCACTCTATCTACCTTGTGCCATTTTTCCTCTTGATGCTTGGAGCTTTTTATTTAAGGGGTGATAACAAGCGTATAAGTGCAGCAGATGTTGGCATAAAAACAACATCTAAGCTCGTGCCTATCATCTCAGCTGCACTAATACTTATAAAAGCCAACCTCTCATCTTATGTTGATCTACTTATAATTTTTGTTATTGTAGCTGGAGCAGTCATTAGCTATTTTATGAAGGTGCTTGATCAAAGCGAAGAGATATATAACGCAGAGCAAAATTTACATGATGCTAAAAACAAAGAGAAACACCTAAAGACAAACGAACTTGAGATGATAAATTTAAGCTTAGAGGGCGTATCTGAAAAAGACTATCTAACCTCTCTTGGCAACAGAGACTCTTTGCTAAATGAGCTAAAAGGTATGTGTAGTATTTTGGGCGAGAAGCAAGAGATCGCAGTTTATTATATAAATATAAGTCGCTTTAAAAATATAAATACATCTTATGGACATGAGGTTGGCGATAAAATTTTAAAAGCGATAGCAAAGCGCATACGTGAAGCGTGCAACAGACAAGAGGTTACCGCAAGGATCGGCGCTGATGAGTTCATCGTGCTTTCAAAAATGGAAGAAAATAGCCACACTAAACGCATGAAGCTTGGTATGGAGCTAAGAGATACGATAGAAAAACCTTTGCAAATAGATAAGTATCACTTTGCGATCAAGAGTGTCGTTGGTATCCACGTTGTCACAAGAGATAACATCAGTGATCCTAGAAATATCATCAAAAAAGCCGATATGGCGATGTACTACGCTAAGCAAAATCCAGCCAAAAACCCGATGGTTTATAATAATGAGATAGATAGCGAAATACAACAAAGCTCAAACATAGAGATAGCTCTTAAAAAAGCAAATTTACAAGAGGATTTTGAGGTATATTTTCAGCCGATTTATGACATTAAAAATTTAAAGATCATCTGCGTAGAAGCGCTACTTAGATGGCAGTCAAAAGAATTTGGACAAAAAGAGGCTGGCGAGTTTATGGATATAGCTAGCTTAAATAGCGATATCTTAAACGACATCTGCACGCTTGCTGTCTCAAAAACAGTAGAGCAAGCCGTAAGGTGGCAAAACAAAAAGCTAAAAGTGCCAAAAATAAGCATAAACGTAGCGCAAATTCAAAGCACATCTGAAAAATTTGTAAATGAATTTATGCTAACTTTAAACTCACACCACCTAAATCCAAAGCAGTTTGAGCTTGAATTTAGCGAGGATATCTGGAAAAACGACCAAGAGACGCTTGATAAAATTTTCTCACTTTTAGAGAAAAATAGCATAGATGTTTGTATAGATGACTTTGGCTCTGGATATACGTCATTTGTCTATATCAGAAAGTATAAGATCGACCGTATAAAGATAGCAAATGACTTTGTCGCTCAGTCTGTGATAAATAAAAAAGATATGCAAGTAGTCGCTGCTATCATAAATATAGCAAAATCAATGAAGCTAAAAGTGACAGCAAAAGGCGTGGAAAGCCACGAGATAAAAGAGCTTTTAAAAGAGCTTAATTGTAATGAAATGCAAGGATATTTCTTATCTCGTCCGATGAGTGCGGAGGAGTTTGAGAATTCTTTAAGGCAGAATTCTCACATGGTGGCTGATATTTAAATTTCAGCCTTTATCTCTTCGTTTGATTTTACGACCATGCCTGAGCCATGTATCACGCTTGGGATACAGCTTGTGCAGATATCGACTTCTTCGCCGTTTTTGTGAGCGTGGATGAAAACTGCATTTTTATCATCGCTGCTTTTTAGTCCGCAAACGTTGCAAACTACTAGATCTTTCTCTCTCATCTTTTCTCCTTTGAAATTTTGGGTGATTTTACATCTTGTAAGCTTGCATTAAGATGATTTGGGTCAAGCTTGTCGCTTAAGCATTAATTGTTTTTTGTTATAATCATTTAAAATTTAAAAGGTTTAAAAATGGATGAAAGAACTATTGTTTTAGAGATGTTAAAGATGCAACAAAGCCTAAATGACGAGACAAACGGGCTTGGTTGGGAAAATGGCTATACAAATAAAAATAAGCTAATCAGCTGGAGGCGCTGCATATATATGGAGTGCGCTGAGCTCATTGATAGCTTTGCTTGGAAGCACTGGAAGAGCATAGATGCTAAGACTGATGAGCAAAATTTACGCATCGAGGTTGTCGATATTTGGCACTTTATAATGAGCCTAGCGCTGCAAATTTACAAGGCAAAGCAGCTTGGTGATGTTGAGACTTTAGCTGATGATATCTGCCAGTCAAGTGGCTTTAGCGACTATTGCAAAGAGCCATTAAAGGTCGAGGATGAGAGCATTTATGAGATCATGAACGACGTTGAGATGCTTATACATGAGTGCAGCGGCTTTGACTATGACATCTTTGATATTTTTAAAATTTATTTCTCAATGTCTTTAAAATGTGGGGTAAATTTATACTCGCTTTATGAGTGCTACATAGCTAAAAACGTGCTAAATCGCTTCCGTCAAAATAATGGCTACAAAGAGGGCAGCTATAAGAAAATTTGGAACGGACGCGAAGATAACGAAGTGATGAGTGAAATTTTATCAAATGGCGTTAGTAAGATCGATGAAATTTACGCCGCACTTGAGCGTGAGTACAAAAAGGTAAAATGATAAATCTTCTTCGACTTGGCTTTAAAGACTTTTTTACAGCCAAATTTATAACGCTATCTATCTTGCCACTTTGTCTTAGCATACTTTGCCTAGCTTGGCTAAGCATCTGGGGAGGTGGCGAGATATTTGACCTTTTAAGTGATGGCGCTAAAAACGAAAATTTCGCCTTTTTAGAGTCAAACTCGACGCTCTCTTTTATAGCTATTAAAATTTTAAGCTTTAGCGCTACAAAGTGGATAGTTAGCATACTTTTTTACGTCTTAAGCACCTTTTTAACGATCATCATTAGCATCGTGATCGCCCTAATCGTAGCTGGCTTTTTAACGCCAGTCGTGGCTAAAGAGATAAACAAAAGGCACTACAACTACGTGCTTAAAAGCGAGGCTAGCACAGCTAGAGTGCTAAAGGTGATGATGGTTGAGATATTGAAATTTCTTGGGATCTTGCTCGTTTGCTTGCCACTTTTATTTGTACCATTTGTAAATTTTTTCATCATCAACGTGCCGTTTTTTTACATCTACTACAAACTTTTGCTAATAGACGTTGGCTCAAACACACTTGATAGCGATAAATTTGAGCTAGCGTTACTTGAAGGCGGTGGGGTTAAATTTATAGCTTTTACGCTTTTGTTTTATCTCATCTCGCTTGTGCCGCTTGTGGGATTATTTTTTCAGCTTTATTTTGTGATAGTTTTGTCGCACCTCTTTTATCAAAGAGAGGCGCTAGTTAAAATTTAGAGCCAAAAGCTCTAAATTTATGCGTAGTAAGATACTTTTTTGCTCTCATCAAGCAATGTGTCAAATAGCCTTTTTGTCGCACTTAGTAGGTCTTTATTAGCATCATTTTTAGCTAAAAGTTCGTCAAACATCTTTAGCATATTATCATTTATGAAATTTTTATGATCCATATCTTTTGCGTCAGGCAACATCTGTTTGATCTTGTTTGAAAGCTCACTGATGCTTTGGCTGCTACCTGCGATCTTGTCGCCCTCTTTTACGTTTTTCATAAACTCATCAACCTGTGGGCGAATTTGCTTCATCGCCTCTTCGATCTCTTTCATATCTTGCTCGTCTATGCCGTTGCCTTTATAGGCAAACTCATAGCCGTATTCGTGCGTTAGAGTTAGGCTTCTTTGGCTTGAAGTGCCATTTTTTTGACTTGAAAACTCTAAGTTTTTGTTGTCATACATAGAAAAGCTTATCTCATCGCCTGAGCTAGTCTTCATCGAAAAGCTCATGTTGTTGTAGCTTCCTTGAGAGTAAAAATTTGTTTGCATTTTTAAATCCTTTTGAGGCTAAATCGGCAAATTTTTAATTTCATAAAGCAAAATTTTGTAAAATGCGTCAAAAAAGGACGGGCGATGTGTTGTTTTGGGACTAGGATCTTTTTGCTGATGCTTACCACTGTTTTAAGCTTCGTTTTTGCTAAGCTTTGCCCTGTTTTGCCAGTCGTTGGCTACTACTTGATACTTGCAAATTTACTTGCCATTTTGATGTTTTCACTATTTTTTAAAGGGCTTTTGCCAAGCTTTGTAAAGGTAAATGCGATCCACTATTTTTCGCTAATTGGTGGCTTTTTTGGAGCATTTTTAACAATGCTCATTTTTAAAAAGGTTGCAAAAGATAAATTTACTCTAATAGAGCTCATTATTTTTACGCTCTGGGTGCTGATAATCGCCGTAATCATCTTTAAATTTCAAACCATTCTTGACATTTTTAGGGGAATTTAGATGGATGAGAGGATAGTTAAATTTTTAAAAAAGATGCATCTTGCAAGCGTTTGCGCCATTGATGATGATGGGCAGCCTTACGCTTTTAGCGCGTTTTACGCCTTTGATGAGCTAAATTTTTGCCTTTTGCTAGCTAGCTCTGATGAGAGCTCACATATCAAATTTTTAAAAAACTCAAAGCTTGTTGCTGGCACGGTCGCTCTTGATACAAAGATCGTTGGTAAGATAGAGGGCGTGCAGTTTCAAGGAACGATGAGAGAGGCTAGCGCAAGTGAGCGAGAAATTTACTTTAAAAGATTTTTTTACGCAAAAGCGATGGATGCAAAAATTTGGTCTATAAGCCTTGAAAAGGTTAAATTTACGAGCAACACTCTAGGTTTTGGCAAGAAAATTTTTTGGCAAAAGTAGCTAAAAATCGCATAATATTTTCGTGTTAGCTTAAAAGATGCTCTTTCTTAAGGCGTTCAGAATAACGCTTTTATGAAACGAAAGGTACATGTACCATATAAAAATTTTTTTAAAAATTTTTTACACAAAAGTTACACAAAATGCCTTTTTTAGGGGTAATTTTAAAAATATTAAAGTGTGATAAAAGAGTATTAAATAACTAAAAATAAACTTAAATTTACCCAAATTTTACTTAATATCCCCAGCCTCACTCTTATTATATAATCGCCGAAAAAATTATTAAGGAGAGTTTTATGGCTAAAGAAGCGGGTGTAGTAAAATCGCTAAGTGGCAAGGCGGTCGCAGTTGATCAAAACGGAAACGAGAGAGAGCTAAAAGTTGGCGACATCGTTTATATGGGTGAGAGTGTCAAAACTAGCGATGCAGCCGACAAAGTAACTATTGTTGCAAATAACGGCAAAGAGCTAACTGTACTAGGTAGTGACACGCTTTCTTTAAATCCAAATACGATAGGTGCTGAGGGCTTAGCTGATATAAGCGCTTTGCAAAATGCTATTTTAAATGGCGGTGATCTAACAAAGCTTGAAGAGACTGCTGCTGGCGGTAACGCTGCTGCTGGTGGTGGAGATGGCGTTAGCCTTGGCGAAGCTAGATTTGCTGAGGGTGGTCACTACTCTAACATCAATGAAACTTATAGAAATTTAACTGATACGAACAGAGCTTTTGCTTCATACGATAGCCCAATAGGTGGCTACAATGATGGCAACGATGGTGATAATGGTGCTGGCGCAAATGTTAATATAATCCCAGGTGCTCCAACTGTTAAATTCCTCTATGACTTTGATGGCAACCACACTTTAAGTAGAGTAGAGCATGGAAATGACACAAACATAAATACATCTAAAGTGCGTATAACAGTACCAAATGACGGCACAGTAAGAGCTGGTGATATACTAAAAGTCACTGTAACTGATCCAAATGGTAATGAAACAACAACAAACATAACCATCACTCCATCTATCATAACTAATGGCTATCCAATAGATGCACCTGTAGAGCCAGGTAAAAACTCAAAAGTAGAAGCAAGCGTTACAAATTTCCAAGGTAACACTGGTGGCAGCAGTGAAGATCACGTAACTCCTACAAAATCAAGCGTAAGCGTTGAATTTACAGAAGATAGAAATAACGATAAATTTTTAACTTATACAGAAAACAACAATGACAACAAACAAAATGAGTCACCAGTACTTATAAAAGTAAGTGATGTTATCCCTGGAGATAAACTTCACATTACTCTAACAAAACCAGATGGTACTACTGAAAATAGAGAAGTTACTATCGATCAAAATATAATCAATAATGGCTACAAGATAGACAATATGCCAGTTGCTGAGGGTAAAGTTTCAAAAGTAGATGCTTATGTTACTGATAGCACAAACTCTAGCACTTGGAAGAGCGATGTAGCAACTGATGATGTTACTCCAGATGTAAGACCAACTTTGACATTTACTGAAGATCATGACAATGATGGTGGTATAGATGACTGGGAAAATAGCAAAGATGGTAACTTTAGAAGCACAACTGTTGAAGTTACACTTCCAAAAGATGTTGTAGCAGGCGATAAAGTTGTCATAACCTACGTTGATCCACTAACTAAACAAAATACAACAACAGAAGTGCCTCTTACACAAGCAGATGTTGATAACCATAAGGTAAATACATCTTTACCAGTCTTCCCTGACGTATGGAACTATGCAAGTGCTCATGTCGTAGCTGCAGATGGCACACCAAAGAGTGCAGAGTCTAATAAAGATAATGTAATACCAATCGGCAGAAACATGGAGATAAAATTTATAGAGCAAGATACTCTTCATGAAATTTCAAGACAAGAGAGTATGGACGAGCACGAAGTAAATAAAACAACAGCTCTTATAAGACTTCCAAACAAAATAGACAATGGCGATACACTTACACTTCATATAAATGAGCCTGGAAAAGCACCATATGATAGAAATTTCACTATAAATATGAATGATAAAGGTGAGGTAACAAGTATAACAGAGATCGGCAATGGCGGACAAAATTTCCCATTGACAAAAGAGAGCTTTAATCAATACTCATTTGAAGTACCAGGCTTTGAACTAAGAAATGGACAAGATACGACTATCAAAGCTAGCATCACAAACATGACACCAGGCAGACATACAGATATAAATGAGCCAGAAGTTTCAGCTAGCTTAGAGCATGTAAAAGCACCTGAGGTTATCTTTGATGAGGCGCATAACTCAAAAACTATGAGCAGAAAAGATTCAGCTAGCGACCATGATGAATTTAACACAACTGCAACTATCAAGATCCCTAAAAATGCAGTAGATGGCGATAGGATCGAAGTTAAGATCACTGAGCCACAACTTGACGGCACAACTAAAGATAGAACGCTTAAATTTAATGTTCATAAAGATGCTTCAGGCGTTAAGATAACAGATGAGGATGGCAATAATGTAGCAGTAAGCGACAACGGCTTTAAAATTTCTCATGTTGGTACATTAACAGGAGCTGAGACTAAAATTTCAGCTACTATCATCGATAAAGATGGTATTCAAAGTGCTACTGGCACAAATAGCGTAAGCGTAACAGAGCTTGATGACTCTGGAATTTTCTTTGGTGAAGACATTGATGCTAATACATCTATCACAAGAGATGAGAGCATGAAAGATAGTGATCTTCATAAGACAGATCTAAAAATAAAAGTGCCAAATAACGTGATAACTGGCGACAAGATGATACTTGAGGTTAAAGCTGATGGCAACATAACTTTACAAAAAGAATTTGCTATCACAAGAAATGGCAATAGCATTACTCTAACAGATGGTACTAATACTATAACAGCTGATAGCGATAATAAAATCACAGTACCAGGCATAGTAATAGGCGAAGGTAAAAATACTGAGGCTAAGGCAACATTTACAGACGCTAAAAATCATGCAAAAACCATAGTAACAAATCATGCTACCCTTGAAAATCTTCACGATGATATGACTGTTATATTTAAAGAAGATAAAGACTTTAACGGAATTTTAAATAGAGATGAAGCAAGTTCAGATGGTGTTTTAGATAAAACCACAGCTACCATAAAACTACCAAGCAATGTTGTAGATGGTGACATACTAGAGATAACTACAAGCATAGAAAATGGCACACCAACTACCACAAGACATACTATCCATAAAGACGCTCATGGCAATATCACAGTAGATGGTCTAAATGTGGTTGGCAATAAAGCTGTTGAGTATACTGTGCCGCTTGAGGAAGATAAAAAAAGCAAGGTAAGTGCAACAGTTAGCGATGCAACAGGTGTCGATAAGGTAGAAGCTGGTAGTGATATCACACTTGATGCTGATGGTGATGGCAGTACAAATTTCTATGTACTTATCGATGAGGACAAAGATAGAAATGGCAAACTAAGCAGAGACGAGGCAAACTCAGATGGTAAGGTTAAAGAGACATCTGCAACCGTATCTCTACCAAGTGGCGACCTACATACAGGTGATACATTTACTGTAAAAGTAAATGGCGTGCCAACTATATATAAAGTAACTAGTAACAATAGCCACGTGCTAACTATAGAAGATAGACCTGGGCACAATGTGCCTTTAGCACCAGGTAACTTACTAAAGATACCTGGTATCGCAGTGAGTGTTACAAATCCTGCTAAGGTTGAAGTAGAGATACCTAATGTCACACCTAAATCAGCAGAGGCGATACTAGAGCCTATAAACAATAACGAGCTAAGCGTAATTTTCAACGAAGATAATGCTAATAGAAACAATGAGCTAAGCAGAGATGAGGCTATATCAGATCACAACCTAAAAACTACAACAGTAAGCGTAAAAGTACCTTACAACGTTGTAACAGGCGATCACGTAAAAGTTGAGTATGTTGATCCAAATACTGGTATCCTAGGAAGTAGAGAATTTAAAATAACTAAGACAAATGGTGTAATCACTGCTACAGATATAATAAATGGTGGAAGACCACAAGATATCACAGAAAGCAACACTATCAAAGTAGATAATATCCCTATGAAGCCAGGTGAGAAAACAAAGGTAGATGCGACTATAACTACTCAAGATGATCAAACAGCACATGCTGACGCAGAGGCAAAACTAGCACAGCTAAGCAGCAAAGGTCTAAGTGTAAGCATAGCAGCTGATGCAAACGACAATGGCACTATCACAAGAGATGAGACAAGTAGCGATACTTCAAAAGTAAGTGTATCTCTCCCTGGTAGCGTAATAGCTGGCGATAGCATAAAAGTTGAGATCACAAATGCTGGTAGCACAACGCCTGTGACTAAAGAATTTAAAGTCTTTAGCAAAGATCCACTTGGCAATATCGTACTAGAAAATCAAGCTGATCACAGCAAAATCACTCTTGAAAATGGCAAGCCACTTGAGCTTGATGCAGCTATCGCAGTAGGACAAGAGACAAAAGCAAAAGTCACTCTATCTGACGGAACAACTACTGTAAGCGCAGAAGATCATGCAAAAGTCGAGATGGACGCTATAAGAGGTATGCAGTTTAGCGAAGACGGCAATAGAGATGGACATCTATATGGCAATGAAAACTTTGGCGACAATAACAAAACTCAAGATACAACGCCAGTTAAAATTTATGTTAGCGATGATGCAAGAGCGGGCGATACAGTTGAGATCAAATACACTGATCCAGACAATCACGCTCAAACAAAGACAGTAAATCACGTGCTAACAGCTGATGATATGAGCAAGGGTGTATTTGAGCAGCTACTAGACATCAACGCAAGATCAGCTTATGATCTAAAAGTAGATGCTACGCTTAAAATTCCAGGTGGTCTTGTAAATAAAACTCACAGCGATAAGCTTCACATAGAGCTTGAAGACTTTAGGATGGATTATGATCCAAGCAAAGTGATGAAAGGTGGAGAGGGCACATCTGATACGATCGTCTTTAGAGATACTTCTCACGTAGATCTTAGCAACGTTGCTGACCTTAACACAAAAGTTGAGAGCATCGAGAGGATCGAACTAAAAGGCAACTCTGAGATCAAATTTGACGCAAAAGATATCTTTGCTATGACTGATAACATCAACACTATCCTTAAGATAAGAGGCGATAGCACTAGCAAGGTAGATATAAAAGGTAAGTGGCATGAAGATTCAACAGTAAATGCTGACTTTGGCTCAAAAGGCTATACAAGCAACGATACTGTAAATGATCAAGCTGGAAACGCTCATACAGTACATATTATCATTGAAGATAAGATCCAAACAGACCTATAATCCCCAAAAAAGTGAGTGCACTCTAAGCACTCACTTCACTAACCTAACTTCAAATTTACATCATTTTTTAAGCCTTATTTTACTAATATCACCCCTTTTAAAGGAGAAAATATGAAAAATTTAATAGCCATAGTTGTGGTCATCACCGCACTTGTTTTTGGCGCTTTCAAATATGCAAATTCATTTGTCGTGCTTGATGAAAACACCAACGAGAAGTGGTCTCAGGTGCTAAATCAATACAAAAGAAGAGCCGATCTGGTGCCAAATTTAGTTGAGACCGTAAAAGGCTACGCAGCTCACGAACAAAAGGTCTTTGAAGACGTGGCAAACGCAAGAAGCAAGAGCATGCAAGTAAGCATCGACGCAAGCAGCCTTAGTGACGAGGCAAAGGTTAAAGAATTTATGGCAGCTCAAGGTCAGCTAGGCTCCGCACTTGGCAGGCTAATGGCAGTTAGCGAGAGCTATCCAGAGCTAAAAGCAAATCAAAATTTCCTCTCACTCCAAAGCCAGCTTGAAGGCACTGAAAACCGCATAAGCGTAGCAAGACGCGACTACATCGAGGCTGTAAAAGAGTACAATGTAGCTCTTAGAAGCTTTCCTGGTAAATTTATAGTAGGCATTTTCTACCCAGAGATGAAGCCAAAACAAGGCATCGAGGTTAGCAGCGAAGATATGAAAAACCCAAAAGTTTCGTTTGAGAAATAATGAAAAAAATCATTAGCCTTTTGCTCTTTGCATTTTACTTTTGTTTTGCTCTAAATTTCAATGAGCAGATCAACGATGAGGCTCATATTTTTTCACAAAACGAAAGAGATGAGCTTTTAAGCTTAGTGCAAAATTTCGAGCAAAACAGCACCACGCAAATCGCCATAGTGACTTTAAATTCGCTTGAAAGCAGGAGCATTGAGGAGCTGTCTCTTGAGATCGCTAGAGGCTACAAACTAGGTCAAAAAAAAGATAACAACGGTGTGCTTTTAGTGGTCGCTCCAAATGAGAAAAAGGTCCGCATCGAGGTTGGATATGGTCTTGAAGGGGTGCTAACTGATGCCGTAGCAAGCGAGATCATAAATAGTGTGATGATACCTGAATTTAAAAATGGCAAGATGAGCGAAGGCGTGAAAGAGGGCGTTTTGGCGATCATAAAAGCAGCTAGCGGCGAGGAATTTAGTAGTAAATCCGGCCTTAGCGACTTGCCTTTTGGCGTGTTTGCCTTTTTTGCTGGCATGCTCTCTTGTTTTGCCTCTGTGATCTTTGGCAAATTTTTTATGCGAACTGGTTTTAGTACGTGCTTTGCTGGACTTGTATCAACCGCACTTGAGCAAGGATTTGGCGTGCAAAACTACCTTATCATTTTTGGCGTTTTTGCCTTTATATTTGCGGTATTTTTTCTAATATTAAAAGACGTTTTTAAGAGAAATAGCCAAGGCGGCTCTTTGCCAATGGGCTTTAGACGAGGTAGTTCAGACTCAAATGGTGGCGGTCGCTCAAGTGGCAGAGGAGGCGGCTTTAGTGGCGGTGGCGGTGGTTTTGGCGGAGGCGGAGCTAGCGGCAGCTGGTGAAATTTGCCTGCCTTAAAAGTAAATTTATTATGCTTTGCAAATTTTAAAATTTGAAAAAACTGTGCGAAGCACAGCAACCTCTAACGTGCGAGGGGTTTGGGGGATTTAAAAAGGGGGATAAGGGGACGGCCTCGTAACTCGAGTCCCCTTGTCTCCCTTTTGGATAAAAGAGTTTTTAAATTTAAGGTCCGTACTTTTAAAAGAGAAATTTGCCATTTTGTAAATTTTAAACTCTCATTCACTCGCAAGAATTGACTACTAAAATTTGGCTTCGCTTATCGCTTAGCTCAAATTTTAGAGCCGAAATTACTCGTTCATGAAATTTTAAAATTCGCGTGACACTCACCTGATTTAACAAGGCAAATTCGCAAATTTTAAAATCTTACTCACTCGCCTTAGCAGACTACTAAATCTAGGCTGCACTTCGTTTAGCACTAAATTTAGAGCTGTGATATGCTCGCTCATAAAATTTTTAAATTTGCTTTTTTGGAGTAAAACGCATGCGGTGCTTCGCATAAGTTTTAATCTAAAATTCACTATTTTTCTTTCTAAATTAAGATATCATTTTATTGATTTTAGACCCAGCATTTGCATATAAAAGCTAAATTTCTTAAAATATGCCAAAAAATTAGGAGCAAAAATGCTATCAGGCGAGCTACTTAAAAGCCATTTTGCTAAATTTGATCTAGCGGCGATGCTTAGTGAGTTTTTTGAGCAAAGGCATTTTGATAAAGAAAAATTTAAAGCACTTAAGCAAGACGGTTTTAAAAGCTTAGATAAGGGCCAAAGGGAGGAGCTTCTTAAAATAGCAGGTTTTAAGGCGCATATTGACGCGAAATTTCAGGGCTTTTTGCGTGAGCTGATGCAAAGTAAGATCCTCGTTGTAAGCGGCGTGGAGTATAAATTTAGCGAGCTTGAAATTTACACCTGCTTTGATGCAAACACCTACAAAAGATCGTGCGAGGCGGGCGAAATTTACTTTCACAACTTTGGTTTTGACATCTCTTTTAAGAGTGAGCCAGCGCTTTATGGCGGCATTTTGGTAAGGAGTTTAAAGGCATTAAAAGAGCGAAATTTCATCTTTGGACCAAGAAAATGTGCCTTGCATATCTTAAATAGCAAAATAAGTAATTTAAATTTTGATCTAAAAGAGGCTGATTTTAGAGAGTATGAGGTCTCTTTTACGCCAAGGATTAGATCGTTTAAAGATGAGAGCGAGCTTCAAAATGACGCTTTAAGGGCGGTTAGTGGCGAGTTTAGAGGGGCGCTTGAAAGTGCAAAAGAGTATAAAAAAAGAGTTGAAAATGCCTATAAAAAGGGGTGAAATTTATCTTTTTATCGGCTTTGATGCTGAGAAATTTAGCCCTAAGATGCTCTCAAAAAAAGATCGCAGAAAGCTAAAAAAATATCCAAATTTAGCAAATCAAAACTCATTTAAACTTTCTCGCTATTTAAAATTTAAAGCAAAAAAACGGGGCAAAATTTGCCTCTCTCACAAAGAAAATATCGCTGTTTTAGCTATCTCAAAAGAAAAAGTTGGCGTTGATGTGGAGGAGCTAAAGGAGCGAAATTTTGACGGAGTGATCAAATTTTGCTTTAACAAAAAAGAGAGCGAAATTTACGCAAACGCCAAAGACAAAATGCAAAAATTTTATGAAATTTACACCGCAAAAGAGGCTGTGATAAAAGCCAAAAATTTAGCCTTTAGTGACCTTGCTAGCGCTAAATTTGACGAGATGAAGAGAAGATACTTGATTATTAATAATCTATTTATCATTTGCCTTGCATTTAAGCATTGCAAAGATATAATTGTTAAATTTTTATGATTTTAGAACACTAAAAAGGCAAAAAGTGCTTGTAAAAAAGATAGCTATGATCCTTGCAGTAACGCTTCTAGCTCTTGGCTGTGCGAAGAAATTTGATGCGCCAAAGCTGGCTGATTTTAGCTTAAAGGCATTTAAGGTTAGTTCATCAAAAGGACCGCTAATGCTCTATGTGCAAAATAGTGAGAATGAGTATAAATTTAGCCTTGTAAATGCACTTGGCGCACCAGAAGCTAGGCGAGTTTTAAAGGACGGCACATTTATAAATTTAGGCTTCTTGCCACCAAATAGCGCCTACAACGAGCTTTTTATCAAGGTGCTTGAGATGATAAAAGATGAAAAAAATGAGCAAAAATTTATGATAGATGATCAAATTTATGAGGTAAAAAGCGTTGATCTACGTTAGCAAACCAGCCATTATCAGCGCCGCAGGCAGCGGTAGTGATGAAAATTTAAGCTCGCTTTTAAGTGGCAAGAGATTTTTAAGCAAAAGCTCTGAATTTCACCCACAAAATGAGTTTTTGGTTGGTAAATTTAATGGCGAGTTGCCAGAGTTTGCTAGCAGCACAAAAGAGCACTTCAAAACTCGCACAAATGCTTTGCTTTTAAGCACGATGCTAGAGATCGATGCTGAGATAAAAAGAGCTATCAAAAAATATGGCAAAAGCCGAGTGGGAGTAGTTCTTGGCACTACAACAAGCGGCGTTGAGGAGAATTTCGAGTCATTTAAAGGCTATATCGCGACTGGATTTTTTGATAAAAGTAGGTTTGACATAAACAGAAACTGCCTTGCAAACGTGGCCGAGTTTGTGAGCGACTTTTACGAGCTTAGCGGTCCAAGCTACTGCGTATCGACTGCGTGCACCTCGGGTGTTAAGGCGGTCATAGAGGCAAAAAGGCTCATTGAAAGCGAGCTTTGTGACGCAGTCATTTGTGGCGGAGTCGATAGCCTAAATACACTTACGATAAATGGTTTTAACTCGCTTAGCATCCTAAGCAGCGCCCCAAGTCAGGCCCTTTCTAAAAATAGAGAGGGTATAAATATCGGTGAGGGAGCTGGGCTATTTTTACTAAGCCGTGATGAAATTTCAAACGTCGTAGTCGCTAGCTCTGCCTCAAACTGCGACGCTTTTCACATGACGCAGCCTGATTTTAGCGCTAAAATGGCGGTAAATTGCATAGAGAGCGCGCTAAAAAGAGCTGGCATGTGCGGCGTGGACTATGTAAATTTGCATGGCACCGGTACGCAGGCAAATGACAAAATGGAGGCAAAAGCTGTAAATTTAACACTTGGCGCCACCTTTGCAAGCACGCTAAAACCACAGATCGGTCACACGCTTGGGGCTGCTGGAGCTATTGAGAGCGCCATTTGCGCCATGCTTTGCATGAAAGAAAATAGCACTTTGCCACCACACGTTTATGACGGCGAGTATGATGAGAGCTTGGAGGCTATAAATTTAGTAAAAAGCGGCACGAAATTTGACGTAAAAACGGCGATGTCGCTATCTTTTGCCTTTGGCGGAGATAATGCCGCGATAATATTTAAAAGAGTGAGATGATGATAAGTGATTATTTGCCGCACAGCAGCGCCATAACCCTGATCGATGAAATTTTAGAATTTATCCCTTGCGAGAGCATAAAAGTAAGAAGCGTGATAAATGAGCAAAATCCCTTTTTAGAAGAGGGGAGATTTCACACGCAAAAGGCGATAGAGATGATGGCTCAAAGTCTTGGGATCTACGACTCAAAGATGCGTGAGCTAAGGGGCGAGAAGGCGATATTTGGCTTTTTGCTTGGTAGTAGAAAATTTGAAATTTTTAGGCCATATTTTAAAGTGGGCGATGAGATAGTGATCATCTCAAAGTGCTCCATTCAAGATGAGAGTGGATTTGGCGTTTATGACAGCGAGCTTTTTGTAAATGGTGAGCTTGGCGCAAGGGCGGTTTTAAACGTTATGAGCCCTGATGAAGAATTTGTAAAAAAGGCACTTAGTGAGTAAGAGAGTATTGATAACCGGATCAAGTAGGGGTATAGGGGCTAGCATCGCTAGGCGCCTTGCTAATGAATACGAAGTGGTGCTTCACGCAAGAAGTAAGAGCGATGAGCTTTTAAAGATGGCTAGCGAGCTTGGGGCTAAATTTATGACATTTGACGTGGCTGACACTGCTGCGGCAAAAGAGGCCATAGAGGCCGACATGGAGACAAATGGCGTCTATTACGGCGTTATTTTAAACGCTGGTATAACAAGGGATAATACCTTTGTTGGGCTAAGTGACGAAGAGTGGTTTGACGTGATAGATGTAAATTTAAATGGCTTTTACAACGTCCTAAGACCAGCGCTAATGCCTATGATAAGGGCTAGAAAGCCAGCTAGGATAGTGACGCTAAGCTCTGTTTCAGGGGTCATTGGCAACAGGGGTCAGGTGAATTACTCAGCTAGCAAAGCTGGCATCATAGGTGCTAGCAAAGCCCTTGCAGTCGAGCTTGCCAGCAGAGGCATAACAGTAAACTGCGTGGCACCTGGGCTTATAAAGACAGATATGAGCGAAGAAATTTTAAATAGCGACTTTTTAGATGAGGTGCTAAAGGCCATACCTGCAAAAAGAGCTGGAGAGGCAGATGAGGTGGCAGGACTTGTTAAATTTCTACTAAGTGGCGAGGCTAGCTACATCACTAGGCAGGTTATCGGCGTAAATGGAGGACTTTGCTAATGCGTGTATTTGTCACAGGTATCGGCGCAGTCAGTGCTTTTGGCAACAGCTGGGATGAGATGAGGGCTAAATTTCTTGAGGGCAAAAATGCCGTGAGATATATGAGCGAGTGGGAGGGCTATAAGGAGCTAAACACGCGCCTAGCAGCACCCATCATAGACTACAAACACCCACAGGAGTGGGATAGAAAACAGCTAAGAAGCCTTGGCAAGGTCTCATGTTATAGCGTGCACGCGGCCGGACTTGCTTTAAAAAATGCTGGTTTGCTAAATGGCGAAGAGTTGCAGGCTGCAAATTTAGACCCAAGCGTGCAAGATGGCAGGATGGGTGTAGCTAGTGGCTCAAGCACTGGTAGCACGGACTCTATCCTTGACATGGCAAAGCTAGTTTTGGACATGGATAGCGGCTTTAACGCAAATACCTACATAAAAATGATGCCTCACACCACAGCGGCAAATATCGCGCTATTTTACTCACTAAAAGGGCGTATCATCCCTACATCTTCGGCATGTACGAGCGGCTCACACGCCATTGGCTACGCGTATGAGAGCATAAAAAATGGCAGTATAGATATGATGCTAGCTGGTGGGGCTGAGGAGCTTTGCGTGAGCGAGGCATACGTCTTTGACAAGCTCTACGCGACTAGCGTCAAAAACCACGCGCCAAATTTAACCCCAACGCCATTTGAGAAAGATAGAGATGGCTTGGTGCTTGGCGAGGGAGCTGGATTTTTAGTGCTTGAAAGCGAAGAGAGCGCCTTAAAAAGAGGAACTAAAATTTATGCTGAGGTCGTTGGCTTTGGCTCTACGTGTGATGGCACGCACATCACTAGACCACAAAGTGCTACTATGAAAGCGGCGATGAGCTTAGCGCTCCGCGCGGCAAAGCTGGAGCCAAAAAGCATAGGCTACGTAAATGCCCATGCGACTGCGACAAAACATGGCGATATAGCTGAAAGTATCGCTACAAACGAGCTTTTTGGAGAGGGCATCGCCATTAGCTCGCTTAAGAGCTATCTAGGTCACACGCTTGGCGCTTGTGGTGGGCTGGAAGCGATAGCAACTATCATGATGATGAGAGAAGAGCTATTTTTCCCAACTATAAATTTAAACGTAACTGATCCTGAGTGTGCAAAGCTAAACTACTTAAAGGAGCCAACGCCGATAAAGACAGACTTTGCGATGAGTAACAACTTTGCATTTGGCGGTGTAAATACATCTTTGATATTTAAAAGAGTAGATAACAAATTTTAAAAAGGATATAAGATGAAAAGATTAGTTTCATTAGTTGCCGTTTTGGCATTTGCCTCAAGCCTTAGTGCTAGAGATGACGTGAAGTATCACTCGCTGGACTTCTTAAAGGGCCCAAAGGCTAAAGAATTTTTGCTACCAAATGTTAGCGTTAGCTTTGGCACAGGCTACACAGGCAACATAATCGTTAAAGACCTAACAGCCAACAAAAAGACAAATGGCTTTAACAAAAGCGACGAAGAGGCTTGCCAGATCGCACTTCTCTCTGCTATCAAGACATTTCAAGAAAGAGCGGTGAAAGAGGGCGGCACGAAGGTTGTAAATTTGACTGGATATTACAAAAAACAGCCATTTAACTCTAAAACTCAGTTTCAGTGCGGCAGCGGTTCTTTGATGTCTGGCGTCACACTAAGAGGCGACATCGCGAAATAATGAAATTTCAAGTTGATTTTTATGACGCGATAGCTTACGGCGAGATCAGCGAGGATCTAGCGAGATACAAAAAAGAATTTGATCTAGCAAAGATCCCGCCTATGCAAAGAAGGAGGCTAAGTAGTGCTGCAAAGTGCGCTTTTAGCCTGCTTAGTGGCTTTGAGATGATCGATATGCCAGTCATTTTTAGCTCTTATGAAGGTGAGATAAATCGCTGTTTTGAGCTAGAAACTACGCTAGCAAAGGCTGAGCCACTATCGCCAACATCGTTTTCGCTCTCTGTGCATAACGCTATCTCGTCGCTTCTAAGCATCGAAGCTAAAAATCACAATGAAATTCTAGCCATCTCATCATTTAGCCCAGTCGAAGATGCGCTGCAAGCTGCGTTTTTAAGGCTAAATGACGGATACGAGAGAGTGCTCATCCTTGCCTATCATGAGTCGATATCGCAGAGCTATTTTGATGAGAAAAAGCCATCATTTATGTTAGCGCTCGTCGTCTCAAAGGCAAAAGATAAGAGAGTTTTAACTCTAAAAAGAGTGGAAAAAGAAGAAGAAATTTCAGAAAATTTACTGCAAAGCTTTATCGTAAATTTTGACCCAAATTTGGCAAAAACGTGGCAAAGTAGCAGTCATTTCGCGTCTTGGAATTTTAGCTATGAGCCTTAAAATTTTAAGAGCTGGATTTTTATTTTTCTTTTTTGCGCTAATTTGCATAAGCGGCGACCTTTTACTAGTGCCAGTCGTGCTTTTGGGGCTAAATAAATTTAAATTTATGCAAAATTTATGCCGAGATCTAGTTAGAGTTTCTTGGGGATTTTTTATAAAAGTTACTAAAATTTGTGGATATCTTGACTATAAATTTGAGCTTATAAAGCTAAATGGCGGCTCAAATTTAGTCATCGCAAACCACCCTTCGCTACTTGATGTGGTCTTTTTGGTCTCAAAATTTAAAAGGATAAACTGCATCGTAAAGGGCGAGCTTGGCAAAAATATATTTTTATTTGCGGCTATTAGGGCGTGCAACTACATACCAAACACAAATAACGAGGAATTTTTACAAAAAAGCGTAGATGTTTTAAAAAGTGGCGAAAATTTGCTCATTTTTCCAGAGGGTACACGCACGAAAGAGGAGATCATCTTTCATAAAGCGGCCGCATATATGGGCATAAAAGGCGCGTCTAACGTGGTTTGCGTGGGTATAAATATGGCTCCAAGAAGCCTTAGAAAAAATGAGCCATGGTACAAAACGCCAGATGAAAAGATAAAGTACGTCTTTAAGGAGCTAAAGAAATTTGAAGTTAGCAAGTTTTTAAAAGATAGGCCAAGTCCCGTAAGGGCGAGGGCGCTACACGAAGAGATAAGTAAAATTTATAAGGAGGAATTTAGTGAAAGAACTAGTTAATGATATAAAAGAGCTGATCATCACAAGCTTAAATTTAGAGGATATGAAGCCAAGCGATATCGACGAGAACGCGCCGCTTTTTAGCGAGGGTCTTGGGCTTGACAGCGTCGATGCGCTAGAGCTCGGGCTTGCTGTACAGAAAAAATATGGCCTCGTGCTTGACTCAAAGACAGCAAATTTAAAAGAGATATTCTTTAGCGTATCTTCTCTTGCAAAATACATTTACGAAAATAGGAAATAACAATGAGCGAAGTAGAAATTTTTGAAATTTTAAAGAAGGCTTTGATCGAGCTTTTTGAGATAGACGAGGGCAAGATAAAGCCTGAAACTAGGATATATGAGGACTTGCAGATAGATAGCATAGATGCTATTGATATGATTGATTACATCAAGCGCCAAACTGGTTATAGACTGATGCCAGAGGACTTTAAAAACGTAAAAACGCTTGATGATATCGTTAAAGCCGTAGCAAAGAAATTTGAAGCATAAGATAGTAAAAGTAGCGCTAGTTTTAGCAAGCATCGCCTACCCTTTGGTGCTATTTTTTTGGCAAAAGGGTGCAACTCTTATCTTTTGCGCTCTTTGCGCTCTTTGGCTGGCTAGGGCTTATTTTGAAAGCGCTAAAACAAGGCAGGTTTGCTTAGCGGCTGGGCTATTTTTTGCAGTTTGTGCTATTTTTAGAAGTGTAAATTTAGCGCTTTTATACCCAAGTATCGTAAGTCTTGGCTTTTTGGCGGTATTTTTTTACAGCTTAAAAGGCGAGGCAGTCATAACAAGGCTTGCTAGGCTAAAAGAGAAAAACATAGACGAAAAAGTCGTTAGCTACACAAGAGGTCTAACTAAAATTTGGTGCTGGTTTTTTGTTTTTAACGCAGCTTTTGCCTTTATTTTGGCGCAGTTTGAGGATAAAATTTACTGGAGCATTTACTGCTCATTTGTATCTTATATCTTGATGGGAGTTTTGTTTTTTGGCGAAATTTTATATCGTAAAATTTTTATTTTAAAGAGGGAAAATGGATTTTAAAAAGAGCCTAAAGGCATTTAAATTTGTGGACATTAGCAAGGATCTTTACGAGTACGCGGCTACTTTTGGGGCAAATTTAAAAGAGAAAAATTTAAGCGAGATAGAAATTTATTTAAGCCAGAGCTTTGAGTTTTGCGCAGCTTTTTTTGGAGCGCTAGCTATTGGCGTAAAACCTATCTTGCTTGCAAAGCCGATATATAGCGGGGATAAATTTGTCATTAATGATGAAAATTTTGGTGATTTTTTAGACTTTAGTAAGAGCATGGAGCTAAAATTTGATCAAAATTCTACATTTTTTCTCCAGACCTCAGGCTCAAGTGGAGCTAGTAAAAATATCCAAAAAAGCCTTGGCGCGATGATAGATGAGGGGCTATTTTTAAAAGATGAGCTGGGATTTGGCGAGGGTGATAAATTTTTTGCTAGCGTCTCGCACCAGCACATGTTTGGCCTTACATTTAAAGTATTTTTGCCGCTCATCTCTGGCGCAAAAGCCGTTAACAAGGAGCTAAACTACCCAGAGGCGATCTTTGAACTAGACCTTACAAATTTAACCTTCGTAACAAGTCCAGTCCTGCTTCAAACGCTAGTTTTTAGCCCAAGAGCGGCTGAAATTTCAGGGCTAAAAAACATCATCTGCGCAGGCTCAGCGCTAAAGAGCGAGCTAAGAGCAAAGATAGAAAGCTTAAGTAGCGCTAGGATAATTGAAATTTATGGTAGCACCGAAACTGGCATAGTTGCTAGAAATTTAGGCGATGAGCTCTTGCTTTTTAGCAAGGTAAAGGCTGGTCTTAGCGAGGAGGAGGCGCTAAATGTGAGCTCGCCTTGGTGCGATTTTTTCCAAACTAGCGACTGGGCGCAGATAGATGGCAGCAGGCTCACGCTAAAGGGCAGGATCGATAGGATCGTTAAGCTAAATGACAAAAGGGTCAATCTAATAAGTATCGAAAATAAGATGTTTGAAAGTGGCCTTTTAAAAGACTGCTACTGCGACACGCATCCTAAATTTAAGCGTCTAGCTGCGCTTTTGGAGCTTAGCGAAGAGGGTGTGAAGCTCTTTAGAGATAGTGGCAAAAAGGGCGTTGTAGCAAGGCTAAATGAGCTTTTAAGGCCTGAGTTTAAAAATAGCGTTAGGTATTTTAAGATCGTTAGTTCGCTTTGTAAAAACGCTCAGGGCAAGTTTTTAAAGGCAAATTTTAAGCTGCTTTTAGAAAAAAACGAGGAGCTTTCTTGGGAGAAAAGTAGCGAAGATGGCGTTTATAAATTTAAGACAAAGCTTAGCCCAGCACTTGGCATTTTTATGGAGCATTTTCCAAATTTACCGCTTTTGCCTGGCTTTGTGCAGCTTGATTTTGTGTTTAAATTTGCAAGAGAGCTTGGCGCAGAAATAGGCGATCAATGCGTGGTGGAGAATTTGAAATTTTTAAAATTTGTAAGGCCAAATGACGAACTTTGCATAGAAATTTCTCAAAAAGATGAGAAGATTTACTTTGAGATATTTTGTAACGGCGCTAGAAGTGCTTGCGGTAGGATAAAGTTGGGCTTATGAAGACGCTCTTTCTCATACCATTTTACAACCATCCAGAAAAGATCAAAGCCCTTTGTGAGGCGCTTGCAAGATATGATCTACACATTTTAATAGTCGATGATGGCTCAAACGAAGCTTCAAAAAAAGCTTTGCGAAATTTGAGCGAATTTGGTGTAGAAATTTTAACAAGAGCGCAAAATGGCGGCAAGGGAGCTGCGCTAAAAGATGGCTTTAAACACGCTTTGCAAAATGGCTACACGCATGCGTTTCAGATCGACGCTGACTTTCAGCACGACATAAGCGAGGTAGCGGAGTTTTTAGAGCTTAGCAAAAGATATCCAAGTGATCTAATAATGGCTGATCCAATTTATGGCGAAGACGCGCCAAAATCGAGGTTTTATGGCAGAAAGATCACAAATTTTTGGGTCAAGATCAACACTTTAAATTTTGACATCAAAGACGCGATGTGTGGCTTTAGAATTTATCCTCTAAAAGAGCTTGAGAGTGCGACCCTCCAAAGTAGCTCAAACAGGATGGAATTTGACATGGAGATCTTGGTAAATGCCGTGAGATCTGGCGTAGAGATCAAGTGGATAGCGCTAAAAGTGAGCTACGAAGCTGGCGGTGTTTCGCACTTTAAAATGCTAAAAGATAACGCTCTAATAAGCTTAATGCATGCAAGATATTTTTTTACTTTAGTGCCATTTTTGCTTGGCAAAGCCTTTAAAGGACAAAAATACGCATGGTGGCAAAAGGGCGAGAGATCGAATGAATTTTTTCTTAGAGTTAGCCTATTTTTAACTAGAAATTTGCCTATATTTCTCATAAAACCTATCGTTATCATCGTCGTTTGCTTTTACTATCTCTTTTCAAAAGTTGAGAGAGAAAATATAAGAGAATTTCTTTTAAATGTAGAGAAATTTAGCGGTAAAAAGCCGACCACTGGCGTTTTTAGTAACTTTTACGACTTTGGCATAGCAATATGTGATAAATTTCGCATCTGGCAAAATGGCGTGCTTGAAAGTGAGCTAGAGCTTAGTAAATTTAACAGCATAAAAGATGAGTTTGAAGCTTCAAAGCGTGGTAGGATCGTGCTTACAAGCCATCTTGGTAATGTAGAAATTTGCAAGGCGCTCTCACTTAGATCGCCAAATTTTCGCATGATCATCTTGGTTTATAGCAAGGGTAGTGAGAATTTTTATAAAATCTTAGAGCAGATCAGCAAGGGTCAGATCAAATTAATAAGCGTTGAAAAGCTTGACGCGGCCGCGATGATGCAGCTAAAAGAGGCGGTTGAAGATGGCGTAAATATCGGCATAATGGGCGATAGGACGCCGCTTAATGGAGATAAATTTATAAGGCTTAGCTTCCTTGGCAAGGAGGCTAAATTTAACTACGGGCCATACCTGCTAGCTGGCATTTTAGGAGTAAAAGTGAGCGCGCTTTGGTGCATAAAAAAGGGCGATAAATTTGACATCGAGCTAAGCGATATCGCTGATGAGATAAAGCTTAGCAGAGACCGCAAGGCAAGCGTCTTGCCATACGTGCAAAGCTATGTAAGGCAGCTTGAAGAAAAAGCGTGCAAGAACCCATCGCAGTGGTTTAACTTTTTTGATTTTTGGAGATGAGAGTGGAAATTTCACACGTTAGTACGTTTAAAGTGGCGTTTTTTGACGTTGATAGCATGGAGGTGATGTGGCATGGAAACTACGTCAAGTACCTAGAAATGGCGCGTTGCGAGCTACTTGACAAGCTAGGATACAACTACATTGCTATGAAAAAAGATGGTTACGCCTTTCCTATCGTGAAGCTTGACGTAAAGTACGTACGCCCAGCCTTTTTTAACGACGTCATAAAGGTCACGACGACGCTTAGCGAGTGCGAAACGTTTTTGAAATTTCACTACCTTATAGAAAATGAAAAGGGCGAAAAACTAAGCGAGGCAAATACAGCCCAAGCTGTCATCGAGATGAAGAGCTTGCAAACTTGCTTTGAGATGCCAGAAGCCCTAAAAAAGGTGCTTAAAGCCTACAATGAAAAGGAGAAAAGATGAGAAAAATAGCTCTTTTTTTAGCCATTTTTATATCTTGCTTTGGCTACGAGCTGGGTGAGCTTAAAAATATAGTAAAAACAGATGGCGTAAGCGGAAATTTCACGCAGACAAAGAGTCTGGCTGGCTTTAACAAAAGCATAAAAAGCACGGGCGAGTTTAGGCTAGAAAAGGGCGGTCTTTACTGGGATACGCTTGAGCCTGTTACTTCAAAGGTTTTTATAAATAAAGATGGCATTTTTAAAAACGAAAATGGCAAGCTTGAAAAGACAACGGCAAATTTTGACGAGAAGCTCTTTCTTGCTATCATCAGCCTCGATGAGAACGAGCTTAGGAAAGAATTTGATATAAAAACAAGCGGCAGCCTAAAAGAGTGGAGCATAGAGCTAAGTCCTAAAAATTTACTCTTTAAACAAATTTTTAAATCCATAAAGATAAGCGGCGACAAGGCGGTAAAAAAGATCGAGCTTGATGAGATAAGCGGCGATAAAACGCTAAATGAGTTTAGTATAAAATGAAAAAACTAGCCACGATCTTGGCTTTTATCTTTGTTTTTTTGTGCTCGCTTGGATATTCGCTTGCGAGCCTAAAAAACGTCCAGACTGACATCTTTTCGCTGATAAATTTCAAAGACGCCAAAGAGGCAAAGGTGCTAAAAGAGGTGCAAGATGAGATGGCGTCAAATTTTTTAGTACTTGTAAATTCCAAAGATCTAGCCAAAAACGTACAAAGTCTAGCGCTTAAAAGCTCGCTTTTTAAGAGCTTTGAGGTGAACATTGACGTAAATTTAAATGATATAAAAAGTGACATCAACCGCTCAAAGATTGCTCTTTTAGGTAGGGCTGATCTGGAGCTTTTAAAAAGTGATAAAAACGCCTTTTTTAAAAAGCGAGCGGAGGAAATTTTTAATAGCTTTAGCTTTAGACTTTTAAATGTAAATGATGATTTTTTCTCGCTAAGTAGCGGCTTTAGCGCAAAAAATGGCAACGCGAGCTTAAATTTAGCAGATCTCATGCTTGAGGTAAAGGACGGCAAAAAGAGCTTTTTCTTGCTAAAAGGCGAGCTAAAAAAGGGGGCTTCGAGTGAGGGACTAATAAATTTTTATAACGAGCTAAATGCGCTAAAAGTTGGGCAAAACGAGCTTTTTGTACATTCAAGTGCGCTTTATCAGGCATTTTCAAAGCAAAAAAACGAGAGCGAGAGCCTTTATATGAGCGTGGTCTCGCTTAGTTTGACCGCTATATTTTTGATGCTTGCTTTTAGAAATTTGAGAATTTTTTATGTGATATTTATCGCTGCATTTGGCTTTAGCGTGGCATTTGCAGGTACTTTGCTCTGTCTAAATGAGCTAAACATCCTTACTATTTTAATAAGCACGAGCCTAATTGGCCTTATGTTTGACTACGTCTTGCACTGGCTTAGCAAAAACGAGGGTGAAGCGATCAGGGCTAGCAGCATAAAAAATATGCTAAAAATTTTCTTGCTAGGCCTATTTATCACACTTAGTGGCTATCTTGCTTTTACCTTTTCTGATCTTAGGCTGCTTAAAGAAGTGGCGCTATTTTCGGCATTTGCGCTAGTTGCTGCGTTTTTAGCTAGCTACTTTTTCATGCCTTTAGTCTTTGAAGGGGTGAAATTTTATAGATCAAAGATTTTTGACGCGTTTTTAACTAAATTTTGTGATCTCTCAGGCGCGGTTGCAAGGCATTTGGGGGTTAAATTTCTAGCTATCTCGCTTACTTTGCTAGCTATTTTTCTTGTTTTTGATCTTAAAAATTTATCAAAAAGTGAAAACGTAAAAGACTACTCAAATATGCCAAAGAGCCTGCTAGCGGACTCTTCTTATATCTTAAGCCTAACTGGCAACAACCAAAACACGATGATAGTGACAAGATCAAGAGGCGACATTTTGGGAGTTGAAAAGAGCCTTTTAGATGAGCTAAAAAAGAGAAATTTGATAAAAGATGAGAGCTCGCTAAGCGATATGTTTTTAAGTAAAAGCGAGCAGGCTGAGCTAAAAGAGGCCTTTAAAAAGGCGCTTGATGATGAGCAAATTTACGCGATTTATGAGAAATTTGGCTTTAGTAAAGATGAAGTGCGAAGTGAAATTTTAAAGGTTTTGAGCGAAAAAGAGCTTAGCGTGAGTGAAATTTTAGCTTTAAAATCGATGAAGGATTTCAAGAAATTTGTCCTTGATGAAAATGCAAGTGTGGCTTACGTGAGTGGCTTTGTAAAAGGGGCGGCAAGCGATGAGGTGCTAGAGCGCCACAACGCTTTTAGTCTAAATTTCGCTAGCTCACTAAATGAGAGCCTAACTCAGGCAAAAGAGCTTGCACTAAAGCTAAAAATAGCAGCGCTTCTGGTCGCGTTTTTACTGCTTTGGTTTTATTTTAGTGCGCTTATCTCGGCACTTGTGATGGGCGTTATCATCTTTGGCGTGCTTCTTACGCTCTTTATCTTTGCTGTTTTTGGCGTAAATTTAAGCATTTTTGGCGTCTTTGGGCTCATACTTGCAAGCGCTGTGGGGATTGATTACATGATATTTGCGCTAAATGAGAGCCTTAGCGAAAAAGAGCGAATTTATGGGATATTTTGCGCATTTATCACGAGTTTTATCTCGTTTTTCACACTCTCTTTTAGCCAGACCGCCGCTCTTAGCGTCTTTGGACTAAGCGTTAGCCTTTGCGTGCTGATATATGGGCTATGTGCTAGCGTTTTGGCTTGCAAAAATATAAAAATTTAGCTTTGTTTTCACACCCCAAGCGTTTTGGCTAGCTCGGGGCTTTGTTTTTATTTTATAACGGCTAGTTTGCCTGTGCCTGCGTTTTTATTTACCTCGTTTTGGACGTTTGAGGCTTGGATAAGTTCAAATTTATATGGTGGCTCAAATGGCGGCTTAGTTAGCTTTTCGCAAACGCTGCCCTTTTTAGAAAGGTCTATGTTGCCGCTTTCAAAAATGGTGCCTTTGTTACATTTGTAGCTTATCTTGACGCCTTTTGCAAAGTAGTTGTTTTGAGCGTATATTAGCGAGCCAAAACGCACGCCAATGGCGTATTTTTGGTCATAAAAGCCATCTTTTGAGTCGTAAAAGTTGTTATAGACGTGCACCTTTGCATTGCGTGCCATAGGTAGGCGTTGCGCGCAGTTGTCGAAAATGTTATGAGCGACCGTTATCGTCCTTGTTTCGCTGCTGCCGTCTGAGTCTCTTGAGCCTATTAGCATCGTTTTGTCGTGGTTTTCAAAGATGTTGTGCGAGATCGTGATAGCCGCACTATCCCCCTCGCACAGCTCCGTCATAGGTTTGCCATTTTGTAAGCTCTCCGCCTGCTAAATGCACATGGCTAAGCTCAACAGTGTCCTTAAAATGGCAGTGATCTACCCAGATGTTTTTGCTTGATTCTATGCTAATGCCGTCATATTGCGCGTTAAAGCCGTCATTTTTTTGTATATCTGGAAATGGATCAAAAGCATCTTCGATCAGCATGTTGCGGATCGCGATATTTTGGACATTTTTTAGCAAAAGTGAGCCACCTTTTATGCCTGAGTTTTCGCCTAGGCCGATTATCGTGGTATTGCTAGCTACTGGCACTACGATGAGCTTTTTGTATTCGTTGGCTAAATTTTTGCGAAGCGCTGCTAGCTTTGGATCTTGCGAACCATCTAAATTTGCATGGCATGAAGCGCCGTAAGCCTGCATAAATTTAGTATAAGTGTCAAACTCGCCACCGCTAATCTCACTTATAAATTTATCCAGCCCATCGCTATTGCCATTTTGCGGGATCTTGCCTTCGCTAAGGTCTATGAGCCCATCCACATAGATGACGTAACCACCAATTTGAGCGTATTTTACGAGCTCTTGCCTATCCTTTACGACGACTTCTTTGCTCTCTTTGCCGGTATATCCGCCAAAATTTTGCTCTGCTCCAATGCTAGCGTAACCAAAGGGCGAGTCGCTTGCTTTTATCTCGCCCACCTGTGCCTCAGCGCCAAATGCAAATAACGCACTAATGGCGAGTAACAATATCTTTTTAAACATCTTTAGCCTCCTAAATTTGGCTTTTTATTTTTGATATTTTATTGTGAATGTCGCTGTTAAATTTAGTGCAATTTTTAAAAAGATAAATTTTAAGCAAAAAATATCTCGCTTTTTAGGCGAAGCAAACATAGATAGGCGCTTAGCACGCTTTGCTCTCTTACGTAGTTGCGCTCCCCTTTTAAAAGCAGCCTCTCAACCTCGATGTTGCCGTTTCTATCGCCAGCTGCGACATATACCGTGCCAACTGGCTTGCTAGCTGTGCCACCGCCCGGTCCTGCTATACCGCTAATTGCAAGCGCAAAGTCCGCATTTGTCGTGCTTAGCGTGCCTTTTACCATCGCTTTTACGCAAGGCTCGCTCACGGCTCCGTAAGTATCTAAAATTTCATCCTCAACGCCCAGCCACTCGTGTTTTATGTGATTTGCATAAGTCACCAAAGAGCCATCAAAGCTAGCTGAGATGCCGCCATATCTTGCAAATTTAGCCGCCGCAAGTCCAGCCGTGCAAGACTCAGCAAATGAAATTTTAAGCCCCTTTTGCATGAGTTTTTTTGCTATAAATTTGATCACATCTTTTTGCGGGATAAATTTTTGCGAAAATAGCGTTTTTACCCCTTGTAAAAAGCTCTCGATCTGGCCAAATTTATTACTTTTTGCCCTTACTAGTATCAAATTTGTCAGGATCTGTGCAAGAGTGATATCAACTTCATAAGTTTTAGCAAGTGGCAGCATAAGGATCTTCGCGCTATCTGCGTCGATGTCTATTAGATGAAAGTAGCTAAAATCAGGCTCATACTCGACTAAAAACTCGCCTAGCTCTTCATTTGGATTAGCTTTTATGAGATTTATCTGGGCGTTATTTAGGCTGGCTAAAAAGCTATTTTTAGAGTAGTCTAAGCTATCTTTAAGTGCAAGGGTCGTGCTATCTTTTAGCTCGAGTGAGCCCCCAGTTAGCGTCGCTACGATCTTTGCGGCGATGGCAAAATTTTCATCCGAGCCAAAAATGCTTACAAAGTCGTAATCTTTTGATAAATTTTCGATGATAAAAGGTAGCTCTTTGCTATTTTTTGGAGCAAAACTGACCACTCCAAGCTCGCCAAAATGATCATCGTAACTTTGAAAAATGTAGTTTAGAAATTCTCTATTTATCTCAAGATCTTCGCCTATTATCAAGATACTTTGTCTCATTTTTAAGCTCCTTTTTTTGCCTCATTATACTATTTTTCAGTGTGATTTAACCAGCACAGGTGTAAAATTAGCAAATTTTAAAATCAAGGTAAAAAATGGACTACAAAGAGACACTTTTACTCCCAGAGACAAATTTCCCGATGCGCGGAAATCTCCCACAAAATGAACCACAAAGACTAAAATCATGGTACGAAGAGCGCAAGGTTTATGAAAAAATGAAGAAAAATCGCCAAAATGCGGTTAAAAACTTCAACATCCACGACGGCCCTCCGTATGCAAACGGCCACCTCCACATCGGCCACGCGTTAAATAAAATTTTAAAAGATATCATCACAAAAACGCACTATTTTTACGGCGAAAACGTCCGCTACGTGCCAGGCTGGGACTGCCACGGCTTGCCGATCGAGCAGCAAGTCGAAGTAAAGCTTGGTGATAAGAAAAAAGAGCTTAGCAAGGTCGAGATCAGGGAGCTTTGTAGACAGCATGCGAGAGAATTTATAGACATTCAGCGAAATGAATTTAAAAGCCTTGGCATCATCGGCGACTTTGAAAATCCATACATGACGATGAAATTTGAGTTTGAGGCTGACATCTACAAAGCACTTTGCGAGATCGCTAAAAAGGGGCTTTTGGTTGAAAGAAGCAAGCCAGTTTATTGGAGCTGGGCAGCTAGATCGGCGCTAGCTGAAGCTGAGGTCGAGTACGAGGAGAAAGAGGACTACTCTATTTACGTAGCATTTGAGCTTGATAGCGACGCGCTAGAAAAGCTTGGCGTAAAAGAGGCAAGCGCTGTCATCTGGACGACCACGCCTTGGACACTTCCAACAAATCAAGCCATAAGCCTAAAACCAGATGAAATTTATGTGCTAACGGCTGAAAATTTGATATTCGCAAAGCCACTACTTGAAAGCGTTGTGCAAAGCGGCCTAAGCAAGGGCGAGATCAAAAAAGAGTTTAAATCAAGCCTGCTTGAAAACACTCACGCGGTAAATCCACTAAACGGCAGAAAGTCTAAATTTTTACTAGGCGATCACGTCATGATGGATGGGGGTACTGGACTTGTTCATACAGCTCCAGGTCACGGCGAAGACGACTACTACGTATGTTTGAAATATGGCTTTAGTGAAATTTTGATGCCAGTTGATGACGGTGGCTGCTACGATGAGAGTATAAAACATCACGGACTATTTAGAAGCGACGTGGTAGACGAGTTTGTCGGCATGCACATCTTTAAAGCAAATGAGAAAATTTTAGAGCTACTTGGCAAAAATTTACTTAGCGTCTCTAAATTTAGACACTCTTATCCATTTTGCTGGAGAACGCACAAGCCTGTCATTTATAGAGCCACAAAGCAGTGGTTTATAGCTATGGACGAGGCTAAACTAGGTGGAAAAACGCTTAGACAAACAGCGCTAAAAGAGCTTGAAAAGGTTAAATTTTACCCAAGTGTGGGCATAAAAAGAATAGGCTCTATGATAGAAAATCGCCCAGACTGGTGCATCTCTCGTCAGCGTGACTGGGGCGTGCCGATCGCGTTTTTCAGAGATAAAGCGACAAAAGAAGTTATATTTGATAGTGAAATTTTAGACCACATCGTGGCTATCTTTAAAGAAAAAGGCGCTGACGCGTGGTGGGCGCTAAGCATAGACGAGCTTTTACCAAAGGGCTCAAAATACAAGGCTGAAAATTTAGAAAAAGTGATGGACATCCTTGACGTTTGGTTTGATAGCGGCTCGACGTGGCATGCGGTCTTACAAAGCGACAACTACGACGCTGGCAAATACCCTGCAAGCATGTATCTTGAGGGCTCAGACCAGCACCGCGGCTGGTTTCAAAGCTCGCTTCTAGTAAGCACAGCCATAAATTCTCACGCACCTTACGAGAGCATACTAACTCACGGCTTTACTGTCGATGCCAAGGGCGAGAAGATGAGTAAGAGCAAGGGCAACGTCATCGCTCCACAAGATGTGGCCAAAACTCATGGCGTAGAAATTTTACGCCTTTGGGTTGGCATGAGTGATTACTCAAGTGACCTAAAAATAAGCGAAGATATATTAAAACAAATAAGCGAGCAATACCGCAAAATCCGCAACACGATCCGCTTTTTACTAGCAAACGTAAATGATCTTGAGAGCTTAAATACAGAGTTTAATATCCTTGATAAGTGGATACTAGCACGCGCTAAAAAGGTCTTTGACGAGGCGAGCGCTTGCTTTAGAAACTACGACTTTTCAAAGGGCTTTAACATCCTTTTAAATTTCCTATCAGCCGATCTTAGCGGCGTATATCTTGACGTTTGCAAAGATAGACTTTACTGCGACGCAAAAGACGCCCCAAGAAGAAGATCAGCTCAAAGTGCGATGGCGATCATCACAAAGGCACTTTTGCCACTCATCGCTCCAACGCTTACTTACACCGTTGATGAGGTGATGGACTACGCTCCAAAGATCATCAAAGGCGACGCAAAAGACGCGTTTGATCTAGTCTATGAGCCAATCAAATTTGACCTTAGCTTTGAAGATGAGCTGCTTTTTGCCAGCAGGGAGAAATTTAACGAGATCGTGGATGTTCTTAAAAAGGACAAAAAGATAAAATCAACCCTAGAGCTAAGCCTAGAGACCACAAACCATAACATCACAAGCTACGACGAGCGCGAAGTGGCCGATCTTTACATGGTAAGCTCAGTTAGAGCTTATGATGATAGCGAGCCATTAGCTGAGTTTGAGCTTGAGGGCGATAAATTTAAGATCATAGCAAGCAACCTTCACAAATGCCCAAGATGCTGGAAATTTAACGCTAGCAAAGAAGATGTGCTATGCCCAAGATGTGAAGAGGTCATAAGTGCTGAGTGAGCCAGTAAGCGCAACTATCATAATAGCAACGATCGCTGCGGTGGTCGTTGTTAGCTTGTTTGGCATATTTTTGGTTAATAAATTTAAAGGATAAAAATAGTGGTAACTTTAAAAGAAGCTTTGAAATTTTCAGCTGAAGAGATAAAAAATTTAAGAGCCGAGCTTGAGGCGAAGATCATAAAAGAAAAAGAGCTTGGCGCTTATGTCGAGCAGCTAGCAAATTTAGAGATCGCAAAACTAGGCGAGGGCGTGCCTATCGCTATAAAAGACAACATCCAAGTAAAAGGCTGGAGTGTCACGTGCGCTTCTAAAATTTTACAAGGCTATGTAGCGCCTTACAACGCAACCGTTATAGAGAAGCTACTTAGCAAAAATTTAGCTCCATTTGGCCGCACAAATATGGATGAATTTGCGATGGGAAGCACGACTGAGAGCTCATTTTATGGCAAAACACTAAACCCACTAAATCACGCTCACGTCCCAGGTGGCAGTAGCGGTGGCTCGGCAGCAGCAGTCGCAGCTGGTCTTGCAGTAGCAGCACTTGGTAGCGACACTGGTGGCTCGATCCGCCAGCCAGCGGCATTTTGCGGATGCGTAGGACTTAAGCCAACTTATGGCAGAGTGAGCAGATATGGCCTTGGTGCATACTCAAGCAGCCTTGATCAAATAGGACCTATCGCTCAAAACGTAGAAGACGCAGCCATTTTATATGACGCGATCGCTGGACACGATCCAAAAGATAGCACGAGCGCAGATGTGCCGTTTGTGAGCGTGAGCGACAAGATAGATGGCAACAAAAAGCTAAAGATTTGTGTCATCAAAAACTACGTAGAAAACGCAAGCGAGCAGACAAAAGCTGCTTTAAATTTAGCGATCGAGAAGCTAAAATCACACGGACACAGCGTAACTTACACAAATTTTGAAGACTCAAAATATGACGTTGCTGCCTACTACATCATAGCAACCGCAGAGGCAAGTGCAAATTTAAGCCGCTACGATGGCGTGAGATACGGCAGACGCGCGGATGCTAAAAATTTAAAAGAGCTATATGTAAATTCGCGATCTGAAGGCTTTGGCGAAGAGGTAAAAAGAAGAATTTTACTTGGTACATTTGTACTAAGTAGCGGATATTACGACGCTTACTACATCAAAGCGCAAAAAGCAAGAGCGCATATAAAAGCTCAGTACGAGAAAATTTTAGAAGAAAACGATCTTATTTTCATGCCAGTTGCTCCAAGCACAGCTTATAAATTTGGAGCACACAGCGATCCGCTTCAAGCCTATCTAAGCGACATTTACACGATCAGCGTAAATTTAGCAGGCCTACCAGCTATCTCTGTGCCAGTTGGCAAAGATGATCAAAATTTAAACGTGAGCGCCCAGCTCATCGCAAAAGCGTGGGACGAACAGACCTTGATAAATGGTGCTAAGAGCCTAGAAAATTTAATAAAAGGATAAAAATATGAAGATAGTAAAGAGAGCTTTAACATTTGAGGATGTGCTTCTTGTGCCGCAATACTCTGAAATTTTGCCAAAGCAAGTTGATGTAAAAACCAGGATCAGCAAAAATGTCACGCTAAATATCCCGATCGTCTCTGCTGCGATGGATACGGTGACTGAGCATAGAACTGCTATCATGATGGCAAGGCTCGGCGGTATCGGCGTCATCCACAAAAATATGGACGTCGAAAGCCAAGCAAAAGAGGTCAAACGCGTTAAAAAAAGCGAAAGTGGCGTCATTATCGATCCTATCTTTATAAATCCAGAAGCGACCGTGGCTGAAGCTCTAAGCCTTATGTCAGATCTTCATATTTCAGGCGTTCCAGTCATCGACAAAGACCGCAAACTAATAGGAATTTTAACAAACCGCGATTTGAGATTTGAGACAAATATGAGCACTTTGGTAAAAGACCGCATGACAAAAGCACCGCTTATCACTGCACCAAAGGGCTGCACGCTTGATGATGCGGAGAAAATTTTCTCTCAAAATAGGGTTGAGAAGCTACCTATCGTCGATAAAGACGGCAGACTTGACGGACTTATCACCATAAAAGATCTAAAAAAACGCAAAGAGTATCCAAATGCAAATAAAGACAGCTACGGCAGACTTCGCGTGGCTGCGGCTATTGGCGTAGGTCAGATAGACCGCGCTAAAGCGCTAGTTGATGCTGGCGTAGATGTCATCGTCATCGACTCAGCTCACGGCCACTCAAAGGGTATCATCGACACTTTAAAAGAGGTAAAAGCAAATTTTAAAGTTGATGTTGTAGCCGGTAATATCGCAAATCCAGCAGCCGTAAAAGACCTAGCAGAAGCAGGAGCGGACGGCATAAAAGTGGGCATCGGACCAGGTTCTATTTGTACCACAAGGATCGTTGCTGGCGTTGGCGTGCCTCAAATTTCAGCTATCGATGACTGCGCAAGCGAAGCAGCCAAATATGGCATCCCAGTTATCGCTGACGGTGGTTTAAAATACTCAGGTGACGTGGCAAAAGCCCTTGCAGCAGGTGCAGCTTGCGTTATGGCAGGTAGCTTGCTTGCAGGTTGTGAGGAGAGTCCAGGTGAGCTTATAACATTCCAAGGTCGCCAGTATAAAGTATATCGCGGTATGGGCTCAATAGGTGCTATGACAAAGGGCAGCTCTGACCGCTACTTCCAAGAGGGTACCGCTCAAGACAAGCTAGTGCCTGAAGGCATCGAAGGCCGTGTGCCATTTGCTGGCAGCATAAAAGATGTGATCCATCAGCTAATAGGCGGCCTAAGAAGCGCTATGGGTTATGTCGGCGCAAAAGATATCCCAACTCTTCAAGAAAGAGCTGAATTTGTCGAGATAACAAGCGCAGGACTAAAAGAGAGCCACGTCCACGACGTAGTTATCACTCACGAGGCACCAAACTACAAAGTTAATTAGTGTTAGACCTGCAAACTAGAACTATTAAATTTAACGAGCCACTCTATCTTGAGAGTGGCCGTATGCTATCAAATTTCAAGCTTATTTACGAGACTTACGGCACGCTAAATGCTGATAAAAGCAACGTTATCGTGATCTGCCACGCTCTAACTGGCTCGCACCACGCTGCTGGCACCTACGCAGGCGATGAGAAAGCTGGCTGGTGGGACGGGCTAATAGGCAGTAAAAAGGCGGTTGATACCGATAAATTTTACGTCATCTGCGTAAATATCCTAGGCTCGTGCTTTGGCTCTACCTCACCCTTAAGCGTGGATAGAAGTATCGGTAAAGAGTACAGGCTAAATTTCCCTGTCCTTGCCATAAGCGACGTGGTAAAGGCGCAGATGAGGCTATTTAGCGAGCTTGGCATCACAAGAGCAAGGGCTGTCATCGGCGGCAGTCTTGGCGGCATGCAGGCACTTTGCTACGCTATCGAGTTTCCAGAGTTTGCCAAAGATATAATAATGCTTGCAAGCACCTATCAGACGAAGCCCTGGGCGATAGCGTTTAATAAGATCGCCATCGAAGCCATTTTAAACGATGAAAATTTCAAAAACGGTGAATACGACGTGGAATTTATAAGAAAAAACGGGCTAAAAGGTATGGCTTACGGCAGGATGGCAGGGCACATCAGCTTTTTAAGCCCTGATAGCATGGATAAAAAATTTGGACGAAACTACGTAGAAACTGACGGCCTTTACGATCTTTTTGGGCATTTTCAGGTCGATCGCTATATGGAGTATAACGGCTACAACTTCCCAAAGAGGTTTGACCCGCTAAGCTACCTATATATCGTAAAGATGATGAATATCTTTGACTGCACAAGGCACTACGATAGCCTAAAAGATGCCCTTGCGCCGATCAAAGCAAATTTGCACCTAATCGCATTTAAGGGCGATCTACTCTTTCCGCCAAGCTGCATGAGAGAAATTTATGACGCACTTTGCGAGATGGGCAGAGGCGCAAAGACAAATTTTGTAGAGATAGATAGCAACTACGGCCACGACGCCTTTTTGGTCGAGATAGAAAAATTTGATGGATATATAAAAAATATATTAAAAGGATAGAAAATGGAGCAAAAAGAGCAAAGTTTTGAAGAAAAATTAGCCCTTGCTGATAAAATTTTAAACGATCTAAATAAAGATGATGTGAGCTTAGAAAACAGCATAAAGCTGCACGAGCAGGGCAAAAAGCTCTTAAACGAGGCAAGAGAAATTTTAGAAAACGCAAAACTTAGCATAAAGCAGGTGGATGATGAGTAAAATTTGCGCCCTTCAGCTTCCAACGCAGCCTTTAAGCGAGGCGAGGCTTGATTATTACCTTAAAATTTGCGCGGATGAAAACGCAAGGCTGGTTGTCCTTGGCGAATACGTGCTAAATAGCTTCTTTAAAGAGCTTGCCAGTATGCCAAAAAGCCTCATAAAAGAGCAGAGCGAGCGCAAAAAAGAGGCGCTCTTTGCGATGGCAAAAAAGTATGATCTAAACATCATCGCACCTATCATAAATTTAAAAGGCAAAGAAATTTTTAAGAGCCTAGCTAAATTTAGCCCTACGCAAGTAAAACTATACGATCAGCAGATCCTCATGCCTTATGTACACTGGAACGAGGCAAAATTTTTTAGCAACGCAAGCGAAGAGCTAAATTTACCTATCTTTACCTACGATAAATTTAAGGTTGGCGTCATGTTTGGCTTCGAGGCGCATTTTGACGTGTGCTGGGCATATATGAGCGCTAAAAAGGTCGATATCGTGCTTGTGCCAACGGCTTGCACGTTTTTTTCTCAGGCGCGCTGGGAGGAGCTTTTAAAGGTTAGAGCCTTTACAAACAACGTTTATGTGCTCCGCGTAAATCGCGTAGGGAGCCACAAGAGCGAGGACGAGCAGTGGAGTTTTTATGGTGATTCGATGCTCATTAGCCCATTTGGCGAGGTCAAAAACAGGCTTGGCAAAAATGAAGAGATGATGATCGATGAGCTTAGCAAAAAGGAGCTTAGCGAGGCTAGAAGCACCTGGGGCTTTATGCAGATAGAGGCTAAATTTAAAAGATGAAGCGCTGCGCCTGGGCTGAGAAGAGCGAGTTTAGCAGGAGCTATCACGACTATGAGTGGGGCAGAGCGGTAAAAGATGATAAGAAATTTTTTGAAATGCTCATTTTAGAGGGCTTTCAAGCAGGCCTTAGCTGGGACTATGTGCTACGAAAAAGAGCTGGGCTTGCTCAAATTTTAGACGGCTTTGACGCAAAAAAGATCGCTAGCTACGATGAAACAAAGCTTCAAAGTCTTTTAAGTGATGATAGAGCGATCAAAAACCGACTTAAAATTTACTCCCTGCCAAAAAATGCCAAGGCTTTTTTAGAGCTTTGTGCCGAGTTTGGCTCGTTTTATAACTACATCTATAAATTTACAAATGGTAAGCGCGTCATAAATGACATAAAAAGTGCCAAAGACATGCCAGCAAGTAGCGAGCTCTCTAAGCGCATCTCAAAAGATATGAAAAAGCGCGGCTTTAAATTTGTAGGCGCTGTGATCATCTACTCGTTTTTACAAGGCGTTGGCGTCATCGACGATCACGAAAATGAGTGCTTTTGCAAAGGAATTTCGGAGTGAAATTTGAAACGAAGTGAGATTGAAAAATATATAAAAGAGAAATTTGACATTTTAGGTGAGCAAATTTTCCCAAAATATCCAAAATTTAGTGTCTTTCGTCACAAGAAAAACAAGAAGTGGTTTGCGCTACTTATGCAGCTAAGTGCAAGCAAACTTGGCCTTGAAAGTGACGAGATGATAGAGGTTTTAAATCTAAAATGTAGCCCAGATCTAGCCATGGTGCTAGTTGATGAGCGGCAAATTTTTAAAGCATATCACATGAATAAAAAGCACTGGATAAGCGTAAATTTAAACTCCAAAATCTCACAAAAAACTGTTTTTGACCTGATAGATGAAAGCTTTGCCTTAAGCAAATAAAAGCCATTTTCAGCCTTAAATTTAGTAGTTTTTGTTAAAATCACGAAAAACTTAAGGATAAAATTTGCAAGAGCTAAACAACGAGATCAGAAAAGTCCATTTCATAGGCATTGGCGGCATCGGCATCTCAGCCATCGCTAGATTTTTACACGAAAAAGGCCACAAGATAAGCGGTAGCGACATCAAAGAGAGCAAGACGACACTAGAGCTAAAAGATGAAGGCATCGAGGTCATCACGCCACACTGTAAAGAGGCGATAAAAGACCAAGACTTCGTGGTCTATTCAGCTGCGATAAAAGAGGACAACATCGAGCTAGTGGAGGCCAGAAGAAAGGGCATAAAGTGCTTTTCAAGAAAAGAAATTTTGCCTTACGTGCTTGAAGATAAGTGCGTTTTCGCGGTAGCTGGCGCGCACGGCAAAAGTACGACTTCAGCGATGCTAGCAAGCCTCATTGAGGGCTCAGTCATCATCGGCGCCATTTCAAAGCAGTTTGGCTCAAATATGCGCTACGCCAAAAGCGACAACGTCGTATTTGAGGCTGATGAGAGCGATTCTAGCTTTCTAAACTCAAACCCATATCTAGCCATCGTCACAAACGCAGAGCCAGAGCACATGGAGCACTACGACTACGATCTAGCTAAATTTTACGCAGCCTACAAGGGCTTTTTGGAGCGCGCGAAGGTTAGAGTGATAAACGCTGAGGACGAGTTTTTAAGCACGCTTAAGCTTGATGCGATCAGGCTTTATCCAAGCACCGATATCACCGAGCTAACGATGGTTGTGAGAGACTATCAGCCATATACCAGCTTTAACCTTAAAAATTTAGGCAAATTTGAAGCCTTTGGCATGGGCGAGCACATCGCCATAGACGCATCTTTGGCCATTCTTGCTGCGATGCACGAGACGCCGCTTAAAGACATAAGAGAAAATTTACTAAATTTTAAAGGCATCAAAAAGCGTTTTGACATCCTTAGCGCAAACAAAAATTTCGTCCTAATAGACGACTACGCACACCATCCAACAGAGATAAAAGCGACACTAAAATCAGTCTTTGAATACGCCAAAATTTTAGGTATAAAAAGCGTCACAGCGATATTTCAGCCACACCGCTACACAAGACTTAGCACAAATTTACCTGGCTTTAAAGAGTGCTTTAAGGGCGTTGATGAGCTTGTCATCTTGCCAGTTTATGCAGCTGGAGAAAATCCGATCGAAGTTGATATGAAGAGCGAATTTAGCGAGTATAACCCGATCTTTACAGACAAGGTCGAGAGGGTTGAAGAGGGGATAGAATTTACAGATGAATTTGGCGTGAAAAACCGCCTAAGCGACGGCATAGTAGTTGGCTTTGGAGCGGGCGATATCAGCGTGCAACTAAGAGGCGGATATTAATGGATCTAAGTAGTTTCAAGCCCCAAGATGAAAATGAAATTTTAAAAGAGATAAAAGAAAAAGAGCTAAGCGAGGATGAAATTTCTAGCCTTATAAATTTAGGCAAAAAAGATATCTTGATCGCGCTTGCAAGGTCACAAAAGCTAAATAGCACCCAGATAAAAGATATGCTGCCAAATGCCCCATATCTAGCCGTTTGCTTGCTGGTTGAAAAGCAAGATATCAGCGAGGTGAGGGCTGAAATTTTAGAAAAGATCAAGCCTCATGCTGAGCTTTACAAGGAGCTCATCGCAAAGTATAAAGGCGTAAAATGGTAAGAAATTTGATAATAATCGCCGGCGTGATGCTGCTTTTTGGAGCGATCTGGGCGATAAAAGATGAAAAGATCAGCAAAAGCATAAAAGCGCTCGTTAGCGCGGTGCTTGTAGCGATCCTTGTTTGTGTCTATTTTTACGAGGAGAATTTATCCAAAAACGAGGACGCCATCTCGAAGCTAGTGACAGACTTTAAGCAGGGTAAAACACTAAAATGTGGCGAATACAACGTGAGCGCTGAGAAATTTAACTACGAATTTGGCACGGCGTCATTTTTGCCAAAACGAGAATTTAGTGATCTTTCAGGTCTCATCGTGCCTATAACGAGCTGCGAGCAATGAACGATATATTTGCAAAGCTCGATCTGGGCGAGTATCTGGATAAATTTAACTCCTTTTTAGCAAGGCAAAAACCGCTATTTTTACAAGGCGACAGCAAAATCCACTTTGAAAACATCAGCGAGCTTTCAAAGTATGATTTTAAGGCACCTGACGAGATAAAAGAACTTGATGATGCGCTTATGAGACTTAGTAAGCAAGCGGTGCTTCACATCAGCGAAATTTACGAGTTTGCAAAGATCATTAAGTATTTTTCATATCTAAAAAAGCAAAAATTTGAAGGCAGGCTTGGTGAGTGGATCGCAAAGGTTGAAATCCCTGAAGCGATGAGCCAGATGGCAAACAGTTTTGATGAAAACGGCGAGTTTAGCGACAGCGTGGATGAGAGATTTGCTGCGATAAAGCAGGCTTTTAGCGAGAAAAAGCGCCAGATAGACGCCGAGCTTAAAAAGCTCATCTACTCAAAGCACATCACGCCCTATCTAGTCGATACCCAGACGCACTACATCAACTCACAAGAGGCACTTTTGGTGCGTGGCGGCTTTAACCACGCCCTAAAAGGCACTGTGATCGCTAGAAGCTCAGGCGGCTACTTCTACGTCGCACCTGCAAGCACCGAGCGCCTAAAAAAGGAGCAAAGCGAGCTGCTTGATAGAAAAGAGGAGATCATTTACGAGCACTGCAAGAAATTTAGCCTGCAGATGAACAAGAGCCTACTCTTTTTGAAATTTATAAATAACGCTTTTGATCAGTTTGATGCGTATCAGGCTCGTGTAAATTTGGCTAGATCGCGTGATTATGAGTTTGTTTTGCCAAATAGCTCACACGTTATAAAGCTTGAGAAATTTGCCCATCCAGCGCTAAAAAACCCAAAGAGTGTGAGCGTGGATTTTAGCAAAAAAGTGCTTTTAATAACCGGCGTAAATGCTGGCGGTAAGTCGATGCTTTTAAAATCTATCATCTCAGCCACGCTGCTTGCAAAGTATCTGCTGCCTATGCGTATCGACGCAAACCGCTCAACGATCGGCTCTTTTAAAGAATTTGACGCGATCATAGAAGATCCGCAAAGTGTGAAAAACGACATCTCGACCTTTGCTGGCAGGATGGTGCATTTTGCAAGGCTTTTTACTAAAAAATCGATCATCATAGGTATCGACGAGATCGAGCTTGGCACCGACTTTGAAGAGGCTGCGAGCTTGTATGGCGTCATGATAGAGCGCCTCATCACTCAAGATATCAAAATGATCATCACGACCCACCACAAGCGCCTTGCGATGTTGCTAGCTAAAAATCCAGAGGTTGAGCTGGTGGCGGCACTTTACGATGAGGCGGCTCAAAGGCCTAAATTTGAGTTTTTAAAGGGCACGATCGGCAAGTCTTACGCCTTTGAAACGGCGGCAAGATACGGCATATCTCAAAATTTAGTGGCTCAGGCTAAGAAAATTTATGGTGAAGATAAAGAGAATTTAAACGAGATCATCACAAAGACGCTAAATTTACAAACCAAGCTTGATGAAGGCATAAAAGAGGTCACGGCAAAAGAGGAGCGGCTAGAGCGCTTGCTTGAGGAGCAAAAAGAGCTAAAAGAGAAAAATGAGATCAAGCTAAATGCGACTATTTCGCGCCTAGAAAAAGAGTATTATGAAGCGATAAATGCGGCAAAAGCTGTTATAAATTTCAAAGAGATAAAAGACAAGCAAAGGGCGCTAAACGTGGCAAATGAGAAAAAAGCTGCCATCGTTAAGCCTAAAAAAACTGAGCGAGAGAGCCTAAAAATAGGCGATAGAGTGAAGTATGAAAATATCAAAGGCACGGTTTTAAGTATCTCAAAAAATGATGCGATGATCGAGTCAAATGGCATAAATTTGCGCGTGCCACTCGAACTTTTAAGAAAAAATGGCAATGAAGTGGCGCCGCCTAAAAAAAGCAGCGTTAGCCTAAATGTCGATAAGCCAAAAACGGCCTCGCTCTCGCTTGATCTGCACGGTATGAGAGCTGACGAGGCGATAGCAAAGCTTGATAAATTTATCTCAGATAGTCTTGTTATGGGATTTGATGAGGTTAGCGTATTTCACGGCATCGGCACTGGCAAGCTCGCCTTTGCTGTTAAAAATTTCTTAAAAGAGCATCCAAGCGTGAAAGAGTTTTTTGACGCACCGGCAAATCAAGGCGGATACGGTGCAAAGATCGTTAAGCTTTGAGCTAAATTTTTAATTAAAAAATGAAAGAAAATTTTTATTTAGCTTGGATATAATCCAGTAGAAAAATTTAAATTTAAGAAAGGAAGTTTAAACTTTATGCCAGGTGACGAATCGCAAAAAAAGCACTTTAGTATGGTTAAAACCGTCACTTTGGTCGTGGTTTTGCTTTTTGCATTTTTCTTAACTGAAAATTTAATCGTCTATTCGTATAAATACAACAACGCACTTTCTACAAACAACTTTGGCCTCAAAAAAAAGACCGAGTATCTAACATCTCAATATGTAAATTACTTTAAAAATATAAGTAAATTTAGTGTCTTAGATTTTCAAAATTATATAACCGATAACGCTTTTGGCGAAGTCTTTTTGCTAAAAGAAAATGGTAAAAATGGCTTTAAGATAGAGGCATCGTCAGACAAAAACCTCGTTGGTAAAGACTACGAAGACAAGAGCTGTGGCGACATCTACTCGCATGATTTTCAAAAGAATTATTTTTGGGCTGAAATTTTGCCAGAAAATAGCGCCAAAGTATGTATGTTTGTCGCCGTGAACGACTAAATTTTAGGCTATAAAGCGCATATAGATCAAAGGATAACTGGCACTAGCGACCAATTTTATTTTCAGTGGCTGATGAAAAATATGACTCTTACTTTGATCTTAAGCTCGATTGGTCTATTTTTAGGGCTTGCGGTCTGTCTTTGGTTTGTATTTAAGTATCTAAACATCAAATTTGACTATCTAAAAGTAAAAGAAGAGAGCACTACTAAGATCGCCCAGCTACAAGAGAAGCTATATATCGATCCGATGACTGGGCTTTTTAACAAGGCAGCGCTCATAAAAGATGTGAGCGAGTATAAATATCCAAAAGTGATACTTATGGATATCGATGATTTTGGCAAGATGAACGACTACTACGGCAAATACGTGTGTGACCAGATACTAAAACAGATGGCAAATCTCATCAAAGAATTTGCCAAAAATGAGAATATGAAGGCTTATTGTATCGAGGCGGACAGATTTGCTTTGGTTGAAGATAATAACGACTTTATCGACAGATACGAAGAGCTTGCTGAAAATTTACTAGATATCTTTAAAGGCAGGATGCTTAGCATAAAAGATGAAAATGGCGTAGAGGTCGATGATATAGAAATTCACAACACCATAGGCTTTGCGCTTGATAGCGACCAGACCTTAAGAAAGGCAACCATCGCGCTAAAATCAGCTAAGACGCTTGATAAAGACTATGTTTGCTACTTTAAAGGACTAAGTCAAAAAGATGAATACGCAAATCAGATCGAGCGCTCAAAACTGATCCAAAACGCTACGATAAATGATAACATCGTGCCGTATTTTCAGCCGATATTTGACGAGAAAAAGATCCCTATAAAATATGAATGCTTGATAAGAATTTTAGACCGCGACGACGTCATCTCGCCAAGTGTATTTTTAGATATCTCAAAGCGTATCAAGCGTTACGCAGACCTTGAAAAACAGCTCATCAAGAAGTGTTTTGACCACTTGATAGAGGATCCAAATTTGGTTCTTTCTATAAATTTAAGCAGCCGAGATATGATAGATGGCGACGTCTCTGCGCTGGTTTTAAATTTGCTAAACAAGCACAATGTTGCTGGTAGGATAGTGTTTGAGATAGTTGAAGACGAGGAGCTAAAGAGTGCTGAGCGCGTCTCAGTCTTTATCGAGCGAGCAAAGAGCATGGGCGCTATGATAGCGATCGATGACTTTGGCTCTGGCTACTCAAATTTCTCTTATATCATAAAGATCAAGCCAGACTATGTGAAGATAGATGGCTCTATCATCAAAGACATCGATATCAATAAAGACTCATACGCCATCGCTAGCGCGATCGTGGCATTTGCAAAGGATCTTGGCATAAAAACGATCGCAGAGTATGTTCATTCTAAAGAAATCTTTAACGTCTGTAAGGAGATAGGCATCGACGAATTCCAGGGATTTTACTTGGGACTTCCTTCTAAAAAGGCGTTTTAGTGGTAGTTAGCTTTTTAAAAGAGCTTTTAAAATTTCGCTCTATCACGCCAGATGATGCAGGCAGCTTGGAGTTTATCGCTAAATTTTTGCCTGATTTTGAGGCTAAATTTATAGAAAAAAATGGCACAAAAAATCTCATACTTTCTAAAATTTATGGAGATGGCGAGCATCTAGCCTTTGCAGGGCATGTCGATGTCGTGCCACCAGGCGATGGCTGGGATAGCGAGCCATTTACCACGCTAGAAAAAGATGGCTACATCTACGCAAGGGGTGCGCAGGATATGAAAAGCGGCGTGGCTGCCTTTGTTTGTGCTGCTAAAGATGCAAAATTTGATGGCAAACTAAGCCTCATCTTAACAAGTGACGAAGAGGGCGATGGCACTTATGGCACACCTTTGGCACTTGAGTATCTGCGTGAGATAGGGGATCTGCCCAAATTTTGCGTCGTGGCTGAGCCAACTTGTGATAAGAAATTTGGCGATAGTATAAAGGTCGGCAGACGTGGTTCGATAAATGGCAAGATCGTGATAAAGGGCGTTCAAGGACACGTAGCATACCCAGAAAAATGCGTAAATCCAGTAAATTTAATAGCTCCACTTTTAAGTAAGATAGCTGACCATGATATGGACGGGGGGAGCGAGTTTTTTAGCCCAAGCAAGATCGTGGTTACGGACATTCGTGGCGGCATGCAGGTTTGCAACGTCACGCCAAGCGAGCTTAGCATAATGTTTAACGTTAGAAACTCAAATTTAACCGATGTAAATGACGTCGAGAGCTATCTTAGAAGCGTTTTAGATGGGCTTAGTTACGAGCTTAGTATAAAGCAAAGCTCAAAGAGATTTTTAACGAACAAAGATAGCAAGATCGTAAGAAATTTAATGGCCTCTGTCACAAAGATCACCGGTGTTACGCCACTTTTAAATACAAAGGGTGGCACGAGCGATGCTAGGCATTTTGCTGAATTTGGCGTAGATGCGATAGAATTTGGCGTCATAAACGACCGCATACACGCTAAAAACGAACGTGTCAGCATCAGCGAAGTAAATAAACTTTATGAAGTTTTTAAAGACCTGATAGAAAATTTTCATTAATCTCATTTGTTATCAAATAGTTAAATTTAGTCGCCACTACTAGCGTTTTTTAGAATAAATTTTCAAAAAACGGCTACGTTTTGCCATAGAGCGAAACCACTGCAAAGGCGATAGGATTTTTGCCACCGATCATCGCTTTTTTACTTTTGACAGCACTTATATTTGGTCTAAAACTTGGTGAAAATGGCGCATTTATGCAAAGAAGTAAATTTTGCTCAGTGGTAGCTATCAGTAAAATTTTTGAGCGTGACTTCTCTATGTTTTATGGCATAGTCTCTATCGTCCTTTTTGCAAGCATCACAAATTTAGTGCTAAATCAATACAAATTTGGCTTTGAAGCTCAGTTTTTTGTTTTAGGCATGGGCGCAGGTGCTGCGATAAGTCATAACTTTGCGCTTGCAAGCTCAGGAGCTGGCATCCACCTTATGCCCCGTATGCCGTAGTGATAGGCTTTATCTACGCCATCTACGTTGGATTTTTCACTAAAAAAGTTTAACTGAATTTGACTGCTTTTGCAGGTTTTTGCTTATAAATTTTAAATTTAAATTTTAGAGAAATTTAGCCACCAAAGTGGCTAAATTTGAAGTTATCTTAGGATTTGAATTTTTGCTTTTGCGCGGAGTTTTTCGAAGTAATCACTCATTAATTTTTCTTGCTCGCCTTGGTAAAGCTCATTTATAACGTTATCTTTTACATCAGCAAAGCTTGGTGTGTATGAGCCGATCTTCTCTTTTACTAAAAACATATCAAAGCTATCAGGTCCTTGCAAAGGCTGTGTGTAGTCGCCGTTATTTGTGCTTGAAATGATCGCAGCAAGTCTTGGATCTATGCTTTGATAGTCCAAACTCACCTCTTGTGTTTGCACGCCGTCTAGTAGTTTTGGGCTTGTCTTTTGAGCTTCAAGTAGATCAGGGTCTTTTGCTCTATAAACTACGACTCTAGCGGTGCTAAAGACCTTAAATTTGTCAGGATTAGCGTCAAAATACGCCTTTGCTTTTTGCTCATTTATGTTTTTGCCAGCCTCAGCAGCTATGCTTTTATAGAGCTTTTCTTGAAGCATCTTGTGCTCTAAGTTGTTTTTGAAGTCCAAAAAGTCCATGCCTTGAGCTTGGATAGAGCTTCTAAACTGCGAATTTGTCATGCCATTTTGCTTTGCGATCGCCTCGATCCTGTCGTTTAGCTCAAAAGGTGTCACGCTTAAATTTAAGTTTTTTATCTGCGCATCTTCAAGCCTATCTCTGATAAGCAAATTTAAAGCGTCCTGCTCTGTTGTCTTTAGCTGTTCCTTCAAGCTATAAACCTCGTAAAGCGTGATAGGTTCGTTCTCCACGATAGCTGCGATGCCGTTTATCATCTGAGCTGAATATAAATTTAAGGCACTTAACACGCCAACAGCCAAAAAGAGCAATTTTTTCATAATGAAACCTTTATTTAAGTATTTAGTAAATATAATTTTGGGCAATTATAACATAAAAATAAGGCACAAAATGATAGTTACTAGATTTGCTCCGTCGCCTACTGGATACCTACACATAGGCGGACTTAGGACAGCTCTTTATAATTATTTATACGCAAGAGCTAACAATGGAAAATTTTTGCTCCGCATCGAAGACACTGACTTAAAACGAAACTCAGAAGAAGCCACACAAGCCATAAAAGAGGCATTTGCCTGGTGCAAGCTAGATCACGACGGCGAAGTGACCTATCAGTCAAAGAGATTTGACATTTATAAAGAGTATGTTAAAAAGCTGCTTGATGAGGGCAAAGCCTACAAATGCTACATGAGCAAAGAGGAGCTTGAGGAGCTTAGAGCCAGCCAAGAGGCTAGAAAAGAGCGCCCAAAATATGATAATAGATATAGAGACTTTAAAGGCACGCCTCCAGCTGGCATCGAGCCAGTTATCCGTATAAAAGCCCCACTTAGCGGCGAGATCGTCATACATGATGGTATAAAGGGCGAGGTTAAATTTAAGGTTGAAGATATCTTAGACGACTTCATCATCGCAAGAAGCGACGGCACGCCAACATACAACTTCACGGTTGTGATAGATGATGCTCTAATGGGCGTAACAGACGTCATTCGCGGCGATGATCACCTCTCAAATACCCCAAAACAGATCGTTCTTTACGAGGCGCTTGGCTTTAAAACACCTAAATTTTATCACGTCGCTATGATAAATGGTGAGGACGGCAAAAAGCTTAGCAAAAGGCACGGCGCGACTGACGTTATGGAGTATAAAAAGATGGGCTACTTGCCTGAAGCGCTCTTAAATTTTCTTGTTCGTCTTGGCTGGAGTCACGGCGATGATGAGATTTTTACTATCGAGGATATGCTTAAATACTTCAATCCAAACGACATCAACAAAAGCTCAAGCACCTACAACGCTCAAAAGCTTGACTGGCTAAATTCTCACTACATCAAGACCTTGCCTTACGAGAGACTAGCGCACGATATGCTCGAGTTTGGCGTGGATTTTAAGGCTTTGGTAAAGGGTGAGCTACTGCTAAATTCACTCCGTGAGAGGTCAAAAACCTTAATCGAAATGGCAAACAGCGCAAATGCGATCATCAACGCTCCAAAAAGCTACGATGAGAAAGCTTGGGCTAAATTTATAAATGAAAATAGCAAAGAAATTTTGGCGAAATTTGCTCAAATTTTAGACCGCGACCTTGACGCAAAGGGCTACGAGGAGCTAACTAATAAATTTTTAGAGCAAAATGGCTTAAAACTAAAAGACCTAGCTCAGGCCCTAAGGATAGCGCTAACTGGCTCAAGCGTGAGCCCAAGTATCTTTGAAGTGCTTGAAGTAGTAGGTAGCAACGAGATCAAAAACAGAATACAAAATTTATTAAAGGAAGAGAAATGACACATGTAACTAAAGAAGAGGCACTAAACTACCACATCGGCGGTAAGATCGAGATCAGGGTAAAGACACCTTGCGAGACTTCAAGAGACCTTTCAATGGCCTATACACCAGGCGTTGCTGAGCCTTGTAAAGAGATAGAGGCTGACAATGAACTAGCTTATAAATATACAAATAAAGCAAATTTAGTAGCTGTCATCACCGATGGCACGGCTGTTCTTGGACTTGGTGACATCGGCGCTATCGCTGGTAAGCCAGTTATGGAGGGCAAGGCGGTGCTATTTAAGAAATTTGCAAACGTTGATGCCTTTGACATCGAGCTAGATGAGCATGATCCTGATAAGATCGTTGAAATTTGCAAGGCTCTTGCTCCGACATTTGGCGGTATAAATTTAGAAGATATCCGCGCTCCAAAGTGCTTTGAGATAGAAAGAAAGCTTCAAGAAGCAGTCGATATCCCTGTAATGCACGATGATCAGCACGGCACAGCGATGATAACAAGTGCTGGCATTATAAATGCGATGGAAATTTCTGGCAAAGATATATCTAAGATAAAGATCGTAGTTAGTGGCGCAGGTGCGGCTGGCATAGCTTGCGCTAAGATGTATAAAGCACTTGGCGCAAAACACATCGTGATGATAGATAGCAAAGGCGTCATCCACTCAAAAAGAACAGACCTAACTCCAGAGAAGGTCGAATTTGCGCTTGAGACTGAGGATAGGACACTAGCTGATGCGATGAAAGGCGCTGATATGTTTTTAGGTCTTTCAAAGCCTGGCGTTGTGACAAAAGAGATGGTCGTGTCGATGAACAAAGAGCCTATCATCTTTGCTTTGGCAAACCCAGTGCCTGAAATTTTCCCAGAGGACGTCGTAGCTGTAAGAGATGATGTTATGATGGGCACAGGCAGAAGCGACTATCCTAACCAAGTAAATAACGTTTTGGGCTTTCCATTTATCTTTAGAGGCGCGCTTGATGTTAGGGCTAAAAAGATCACTGAAAATATGAAAATGGCTGCAGCTAGAGCGCTTGCACAGCTTGCAAAAGAGCCAGTGCCAGCTGAAGTTTTAAAAGCAAGTGGCGTTAGTGAGCTAAAATTTGGCAAAGAGTACATCATCCCAAAACCATTTGACAAGCGTGTGCTAACAGCGGTCGCTCCAGCGGTTGCAAAAGCTGCAGTTGAAGATGGCGTAGCGAGAGTAAAAGATTTTGATGTTGAGGCTTACAAAGCAAAACTTGCAAAAGATTTTTAATCAAATTTAGCCCAACTTTGGGCTAAATCCCTTTTAAATTTGGCTTTTTAATGCCAAACCTTACAAAAATTATAAATTTAAGGACAAAAAATGCAAAACGTGAAGCTCATCTCACACCCATTGATCGAGCATAAATTAACAATCTTACGTGATAAAAACACCCAGCCTTTTCAGTTTCGCATGCTAGTTGATGAGATCAGTTATCTTATGATCTTTGAGGCGACTAGAAATTTAAAGGTAAAAGATGTCAAAGTCCAAACCCCAGTTGCGCTGGCAGACGCAAAGAGGCTTACTACAAAGGTGATGATATGCCCTATCTTAAGGGCTGCGCTTGGCATGCTTGATAGCGTTTTTACCATCATCCCAGATGCGAGTGTGGGCTTTTTGGGCTTTCAGCGAAACGAGGAGACAGCGCAGGCTGAGTTTTTCTACGCAAAGCTTCCAAAAGACGCAAAAGAGCGCATGGCGATCATCATCGACCCTATGTTTGCAACTGGCGGCACGGCGATAGACGCGGTTAAGCTCTTGCGTGAAAAAGGCGTTAAAGAGATCAAATTTATCTCTATCATCGCTGCACCTGAAGGACTAAAGAGATTTAGCGAAATTTACCCAGACGTCGAGGTCTATACGGCATCGATCGATGAGAAACTAAACGAGAAAAACTATATCGTTCCAGGTCTTGGCGATGCTGGTGATAGAGTTTTTAACACACTTTAAGGGCAAAATTTGAACAAAAGACTTTTGCCAGCTCTAGTTGCCTTTGTCATTGCTATCATCGTTGGCACCTTCTTTTTTTCAAAAGAGGGTGGCGAGGCAAACAAAAACGCTCAAATTTTACTTGAGCAGCTTAATAAAGAGGGGCAAAAGAGCCAGAGCCTCGCAGAAAACGGCTCATACACCTCAAAAGATGAGGTCGCTCTTTATATATATAAATTTAACAAGCTACCAAAGAATTTCATAACCAAAAAAGAGGCACTTGAACTTGGCTGGGACGCAAAAAGCGGAAATTTATGGCAGATAAGCGGCGGCAAAAGCATCGGCGGGGATAGATTTTCAAACAGAGAAAAGAGGCTGCCTGAGGCTGATGGCAGAAAGTGGTTTGAGTGCGATGTTAATTATAATGGCGGCAGGCGCGGCGCTGAGAGAATTTTATACTCAAACGACGGGCTTATCTACTACACGCCCGATCACTACGAGCATTTTTACCTGCTTTATGAGAAGAGGATGCAATGAAAAGCGTGAGTTTAGACGCCAAAAAGATGCTCGAAAAAGAGAAGATGCATGAGTATTTTGCTAAGAAATTTGACCTGCCAGAGTACTACGGCAAAAATTTAGACGCGCTTTTTGACTGCCTTTGTGAGATAAATGAGCCAACGCTTATAAAGCTAAAAAACGAAAATGCTTTGGATGATGGCGCAAAAGAGAGCTTAATCCAGCTATTTCGCGACGTTAGCAACGAAAATGAGATGGTTAAATTTAAGCTTGTAAAAGATGAAAAATGATATTTGGAAAGATTGATTATCTAAATTTACTCCCATTTCACGTATTTTTAAAATCAGCCCCACTAAGCTCTCAGATAAAAAAGGCGATAGAGTTTAAAAAGGGCGTGCCAAGCAAGCTAAACAGAGCCCTAAATGCCAGAAAGATCGACGCTGCGGTTATCTCAAGCATAGCTAGCAAAAAGGCAAATTTAAAGAAGCTAAATTTTGGAATAGTCGCCAAAAAGGATGTAAAAAGCGTGCTTGTGCGCAAAAACTCAGATATGAAATTTGACCCAGCTTCAGCTAGCTCAAACGCCCTTGCAAAGATACTTCATCTAAATGGCGAGGTGATCATAGGCGACAGGGCGCTAAAGGCATATTTAAGCGATGGCAAAGAGTGCTTTTTTGATCTTGGTCAAATTTGGCACGAAAAGACAAATTTACCCTTTGTTTTTGGTAGATTTTCTTACGTAAAAAATGGCTCGTTTTACAAAAGACTAGTCGCAAAATTTTTGCAAAAAAATGTAAAAATCCCAAACTATATCTTGGCCAAGTACGCTAAAAGTCGCGGCATAAGCGAGCAAGATATCAAGTGGTATTTGAAATTTATAAGCTACAAAATAGGCCCAAAAGAGCAGAAATCACTCCGCAAATTTTTTAAAGAACATAGGTTTTTAAGAGAGGTAAAGTAGTAATAAGCCTAGGTAAATTTGCTAGCATCATTTTTTATTATATTTGACCTTATAAATGGCGAAGATAACGAGGCCCGATACGCTATTTAATAAATTTTAAATATATTTTTAAATTTTAAGCTATTATTAATCTTAGCGTGAAATTTATGTTATAAAGATTTACTACAATTACACACAAAGCAAATCATTTTTGTTATTCCTTTTACTGATTTAAGCCTTGGTTTTTGCCAAGGCTTTTTCTAAATTTTATAAGCTTTATGAGTAGAGTTTATAAAATTTATCTAAAGGAGATGTTATGAAAAAGACTTTGAGTTGTGTTGCACTAGCCTCTGTGCTTTGCTCGAGCGCTTTTGCGATAGGCGGTCCAAGCGGGGCTAAACTTGACTACGCTATCACTGGGCAGATCGGCGAAGTAGTGGTAAATCCATACGATACTGCCCCACTTACAGCAGTCATCAAAAATGGCGGCTACACACTAAGCAACGCTAAGGTCACTATCGTGCCAAAACAAGGCGGTCAGGTGATAAGCTACAAAGTGGCTGACAAGCATCTTCGCACACATGGCGGCATCCCAGTTTTTGGCATGTATCCTGACTATCAAAACACCGTTGAAGTCGAGTACGACAAGAGCTACAAGGGCAAGACTGAGCATATAAAAGAGAGCTATAAAATTTACGCCCCAGCTATCTACCTAGAGAGCGCTGGCACGCCAAATCAAAAGGGCGCGTTATTTGACAAGATCGAGGTTACTAAGCCAGCGAGTGCTAAATTTGCAAACCGCCTTTACTACGTAAATAACTTTGTAAATAAAACAGGCAAGGGCACAAAAGTCGTTTGGAACAACCCAGCTGGCGGTGCGATCGAGTGGAACTACAGCCCAAATAACTTCATCCTTGATACAAAAGGCGAGGTTAGATGGTATCTTGAACCAAGTAAAATTTACGACCTAAAACAGCCATTTCACGCTGGCGTTATGATGGGCTTTAAGCAAAATGACGACGGCGCGATGACTTGGGGATACGGCCAAAGATACGCAAAATACGACATCATGGGTAGAGAAATTTTCAACCGCGAGCTACCAGCTAGCTACAACGACTTCTCTCACTCAATGGACGTAGCACAAAACGGACACTACTTTTTGCGCGTGGCAAATGCCGACTACAAAAGGGCTGATGGCAAAAACGTAAGAACAGTGCGCGACGTCATCGTTGAGCTTGACAGAGATGGCAACGTAGTTGATGACTTTAGACTATATGAGATCCTCGATCCTTACCGCGATATCGTGCTAAAAACACTTGATCAAGGCGCAGTTTGCTTAAACATAGACGCTAAAAAAGCAGGACACACAGCAAGCTCTGACGAGCTTCAATCTATGGATACGCACGATAAATGGGGCGACATCGTAGGAGCAGGTCCAGGACGCAACTGGGCACACGTAAATAGCGTGGATTACGACCCAAGCGACGATAGTATCATCATCTCAAGCCGCCACCAAGACGCAGTTATCAAGATCGGCCGTGATAAACAAGTAAAATGGATCATGGGCGCTCACAAGGGCTGGAGTGATAAATTTAAAGATAAACTCCTTCAGCCAGTTGATAGCAAGGGCAATAAGATCGTCTGCGAAGATGAGTACTCAAAATGCCCAGGATACGAGAGCGACAAAGGTGGCTTTGACTGGCAATGGACGCAACACACGGCATTTAGGATAGATAGCAAGTCTAAAAAAGGTGAAATTTATCTAAGTGTTTTTGACAACGGCGACACAAGGGGCATGGAGCAACCAGCCATCGCTGGCATGAAGTACTCTCGTGCGGTCGTTTATAAGATCGATGAGAACAAAAAGACCGTTGAGCAGATCTGGGAGTATGGCAAAGAGCGCGGTAAAGAGTGGTATAGCTCGGTTACTAGCCTTACGCAGTATCAAGATGACCTTGATAGCGTGATGGTCTATTCAGCCGTTGCTGGCATGCAGTTTGACATCGCAAAAGGTCGCCCAGTAGGACTTCCTAGCCCGCACATCGATGAGTTTGAGTGGGGCGCAAAAGAGCCTAGCATCGAGATAAAGATGACAAATGCTATGGGCTATCAGGCGTTTCCATTTAGCTTGCAAAAAGCGTTTGAGAAATAAAAATTTTCCTCCTTTGCTTCGGCAAGGGAGGCTTTTTAGTTTTGTTTGATTTTAAAATTTAGTTGGTATTTTGCTCTTTTAAAATAACCTTTGCATTTTTCTCTTTTTTACAAAATTCCAGAAATTCTCTCCCATTTTTTATATCGTCATTTAGTCTGGTGCAGCCAAAGCCCTTCTCATCATGCGGATAAAGCGCTAAATTTAGACTTGGAAAGATGAAAAAGCACCACTCGTTTAAGGAGTATGTATAGAGCATGAGTAGTTTAGCTAGATCTTTGATCTCATCAAATTTCAAAGTATCTATCCTAAGGCAGATGGCAGGCAGCAAAATCTCACCATCTAAACCAAGGTCAAAGTGCTCATTTGGCTCTTGCAAGATGCCTAACTTTTTAAATTTATCGTGCAAAGTTTTTACCTCAAGCGCTTCATCGCTCAAGTTAGTATCGTCGTAGTTTAAGGCGCTTATGACAAATGCTTCATTTTTAAATTTATAAAAATATTTATCAAAAAGCTTTAGCGCGGTATCTACACCAGAAGCCCAGCTTTCATCCTCTATCTCAAAAAAGCCTATCCAGTTTTTAGAGTGGCTAAAGGAGTTAAAATTTATATCGCTAAACTTTAGAGCCTTATTTATCAAGCTTGATGATTTATCCATTTTGATTTTAAACGATATGGTCTTGCAAACCCTATAAACTCAAAGCCTCTCGCATAGAAATTTCTATCTTTTTCTCATCGAGGGTGCTGTTATAAAATAAATTTAACGCTAAAACCGCTTGATACAAGAGCATATCAGCTCCGTCTTTGCATGCTAAATTTTGCCTTTTAGCCTCTTTTAAAAATGGCGTTTGCTTGCCATATATCACGTCAAATGCAAATTTAGCGCTTTTTAAAATGCCATCTAAAATCTCTTTTGGTGCTGGCAAAAGATCGTCTTTTAGCCCTGCTGAGGTTGAATTTACTACTAGATCAAATTTATGCTCTTTATAGTCATCCCAGCTAAAGCACTCATAGTGATCTTTAAATTTATCAAGTCTTGCCTTGCTTCTATTTAGTATGCAAACATCTATGTTTTGTGATCTAAGTGCGTAGGCTAGGGCGTTTGCTGTGCCTCCAGCTCCAAGGATGATGGCGCTTTTTGCCTCTTTGAAATTTGATATCGCTTTTAAAAAGCCAGGTGCGTCAGTGTTGTAGGCATAAATTTTCTCATTTTTTAGCACCAAGGTGTTTGCAGAGCCTATTTTACGTGCTGCTTCTGAGGCCTCATCGGCTAAATTTAGAGCAAATTCTTTATGTGGGAGTGTGACATTTGCGCCGTTTAGTTTTAGGGATTTAAATTTATTGATTAGCTCATTGCCATCTTTTAGCAAAACCCTAGTATATAGGGCATCAAGAGCTAGATCGGCAATGGCTTTGTTGTGTAGTCTTGGAGATACCGAGTGAGCTATCGGATCTCCAAAAACTGCGAAGGTTTTCATTTTGCTCTAAAGACAAAAGCGTCTTTATTGACATCTTTTCTTATGTCATTTACAGCTTTTTGTAGCCCTTTTTCATCAAATGGACCAACTAAAATTTTAGTTAGCTCGCCAGCTTTTATAGTTTTGTAGCTATAGCCTTTGGCTGCTATTTTTTTCATATAGTCGGCATTTGGGTTAAATTTACTAGTTGCAAATACTTGAACATAAGAGCCTTTTGCGACGCTCTCAGCTTTTGCTGGAGCTTCGGCTTTTTTCTCTACTTTTTCTGCTTTTGCAGCAGTTTCAGCCTTTTTTTCTACCTTTGTTTCAGGTTTTTTCTCGGCTTTAGTTTCAGCTTTCTTCTCTGTTTTTGCCTCAGTTTTGGCTGGCTTTGCTTCAACTTTTTTCTCTACTTTAGCTTCGCTTTTTGTTTCAGCTTTTTTAGCTGGAGCCTCTACCTTTGCCTCAGCTTTTTTAGGTGCTTCAGTTGGATGCTCGACAGCTTTTACTACCTCTTTTGGCTCTTCAGTTTTAGGAGCTGATTTTGCACCTTCTTTATCTTTTAGCTTTTTGATCATATCTTCAAAATCATCTTGTTGCTTATTTTCAGGCACGATAGGCACTTGCTCGAAAAGTTGTGTATCGCCTTTTTTAACATCTGAATTTGTGTCTTGTGCAGGTACCTGCGTATCGACTGGCTGCTCTGCTGGCACTGGAGGCAGAACTAGTCTTGAGTCGGCTTCATTTTGTGCTTGTGTTGAGTCGCTTGAGTTTATAAGCTTCATGGCTACGATGATGATTAAAAAAAGTATAACAAGAGCTGCTATAAACATAAGAAGTTTCTTTAGTTTTGCGCCCTTTGCCTCATCATCTTTTTCTAAAAGTATATCTTTTAACTCTTCGTTTTCCATTATTTCTCCTTACATATATTTTGACCAACTTGCCCCACGCTCTTTTTGATAGAGGTTATATGGCAAAGTTAGGATGTTAAATTCTTTTGGCATATCTTGATTAGGAAACATTCTCCACTCTTTGGCTAACTTTTGTGAGAGTTTTGCGCTTAGCATATTTGCAAGCGTGCAAGCTTCATTTAGCGTAGTGTGACCTTTATGCACATAAAGGTGCAAATGCCCTGGCGTCTTGGTCTCGTAGGCTGTGAAATTTATAAAGCCTTCTTCTCTTAAAAGAAGCTGAGCTCTATGCCAAAACCTATCTGGAGTTCTGCCGTTGTAGTCAAAGACTATATTTTCGACCTTATCACTTGCATTAATTAGCGAGTGGGCGATTATAGCTTTGCCCTCCTCATGCTCTTTCATGACACTATAAGTTAGTGGTTCGTTGATCTTTTCAAATTTATCAAAGAAAATTTTACCCTTGTACTCTATCTTATTGACGATCGTGTCACGTTTGATGTAGTAGTGGGTCGTTATTATCTTTATAAGAGATGTATCAATACTTTGCATCAAAATGTCGCTTTATCGTAGATTATAAATTTATGAGCAAGCTCAACTAGTTCAGCTTTTGTCTTCTCTTGTAAAGAGGTGTTGTTGATATCGCTTAGAACGTCAGCGATCTTGTTTGCTATTAGCTCAAACTCAGCCTCTTTCATACCACGAGCTGTAAGGGCTGGACTACCTACACGTATGCCGCTTGTTATAAACGGACTTCTTGTCTCGCCTGGGACCGTGTTTTTATTTACAGTTATGCCAGCATTTCCTAAAGCGATATCAGCGTCTTTTCCGCTAAATTCGCGGTTTAAAAAGCTCATTAGGATTAGGTGGTTATCAGTGCCACCACTTACTAGATCAAAGCCTCTGCTTATTAGCACTTCGCCAAGCTTTTTAGCGTTTGCTTTTACTTGTTTGGCGTAAATTTTCCACTCAGGGCTAAGGTTGTGCTTGAAGCCAACTGCCTTTGCAGCGATGACGTGAACTAGTGGTCCGCCCTGGATGCCTGGGAAGATAGAAGAGTTTATCTTTTTAGCGTACTCTTCGTTGTTTGTCATGATGATGCCGCCTCTTGGGCCTCTTAGAGTTTTATGCGTAGTTGAGCTTACGACGTCGCAGTGCGGGAAAGGATTTTGATGCTCGCCAGCTACTACAAGACCAGCGATGTGGGCAACGTCTGCAAATAGTATCGCGCCAACAGCGTCAGCTATCTCTCTAAATTTCTTAAACTCGATCTCTCTTGTATATGCGCTCGCGCCACAAACGATCATTTTTGGTTTTACTATCTTTGCGATATCCATAACTCTATCGTAGTTTATGCGACCATCAAGCTCGACGCCGTAGAAAAAGCTCTCATACATCTTGCCAGAGCTGCTTACCTTTGCACCGTGAGTTAGGTGTCCGCCGTGGCTTAGATCCATACCTAAAATTTTATCGCCTGGATTAAGCAAAGCACCATAAACGCCTTGGTTTGCCTGAGAGCCTGAGTTTGGTTGAACGTTTGCAAATTCACATCCAAAGAGCTCTTTACATCTATCGATCGCGATTTGCTCGATCTCATCGACAAATTCGCAGCCACCATAATATCTCTTTCCAGGGTAGCCTTCGGCGTATTTGTTTGTTAGGATTGAGCCCATCACCTCCATAACATCTGGATAAGTGAAATTTTCACTAGCGATCATTTCTAGGTGGTCGCACTGGCGTTTTAGCTCTAAATTTACTAGATCAAAAATTTCTTTATCGTAGCTTTGCAAACTCATTTTTCATTCTCCTTTGTCTCAGTTTTTAGTGGTCTCATCGCTGGGAAGAGAACAACGTCGCGGATTGATTTTTTATCTGTTAGAAGCATCACAAGCCTATCGATGCCTATGCCTTCGCCTGCAACTGGTGGCATGCCGTATCCTAGGGCTTTTACATAGTCTTCATCCATCTCGTGAGCCTCGTCATCGCCTGCGTTTTTAGCATCTATTTGCGCTTTAAAGCGGTTGTATTGATCGATTGGATCATTTAGCTCGTTAAAGCCATTTGCCAGCTCACGACCAGCGATAAATAGCTCAAATCTCTCTGCCACATCAGGATTTGTGTCACTTCTTCTTGAAAGTGGGCTTATAGAGATCGGATAGTCGATGACAAAAGTTGGGTGTATTAGCTTACTCTCTACGTAGTTATCAAAGAGTTCAGCCTGCAAGTGGCCAAGGTCGAGCTTCTCGTTTGCCTCAAAGCCATCAGCTTTTAGTTTTGCTAAAATTTTAGCCTTATCGCTTACGATATCTTCAGCAAGTCCGCCTATCTCAACTAAGGCTTTTTTATAGCTTATGCGTTTAAATGGCTTGCTAAAATCAATTTCCATACCATCAAAATTTATCATTTTCTCCATGCCAAGTTTTTCTAAAATGACATTAAATAGATCCTCTGTGATGCCCATTAGATCGTGGTAGTTGTGATATGCCCAGTAAAACTCTATACTTGTAAATTCAGGGTTGTGAGTTAGATCCATACCCTCGTTTCTGAAGTTTCTATTCATCTCATAAACAGCTTCAAAACCGCCAACTACAAGGCGTTTTAGATATAGCTCAGGTGCGATTCTTAGGTATCTCTCAACTCCAAGAGCGTTGTGAAATGTCACAAATGGTTTTGCATTTGCACCGCCAGCTATTGGGTGAAGCATCGGAGTTTCAACCTCTAAAAAGCCCTTTTCTTCAAAAAATCTTCTAATCGTGCTTATAATCACCGAGCGCTTTTTAAAATCAGCCCTAACTTCAGGGTTCATTATCATATCAAGGTATCTTTGGCGGTATCTTGTCTCAACATCAACTAGCCCATGGTATTTCTCTGGAAGCGGACTAATTGATTTTGTAGCTAAGCTAAGCTCATTTACATGCATTGAAAATTCGCCAGTTTTTGTTATAAAAGCGTAGCCTCTAACATAGACGATGTCGCCTATTTCTACATATTTTTTAACGATTTTAAACCACTCTGGATCAAGAGTCTTGTTGCTAAAATAAATTTGTAAATTTCCATTTTCGTCTTCGATGTTTGCAAAGACCGCTTTACCAGCGTCACGGATCAGCTTTATCCTACCTGCAAGGCCAACTAGCTGCCCCTCTGCTTTTTTCTCTTCTGTATCTTTTATATAATTAAATTTAAGTCTAAATTTAGAGATATTCATATCTCTTCTAAGAAAATGTGGATATGGATTTATACCTAAATTTCTAAGCTCATCTATGCTTTCTAATCTTTGAATTTCATGTTGGTTGTCAAATATCACCTTACTTTCCCTTTATATTATTTTTTGAACATTTTTCGCAAATTCCATAAAGCTGCATCATGTGACCAGTTAGTTTAAAGCCATGCTCTTTTGCGATGCTTATCTGCCTTTTTTCTATCATAGGATCTTCAAATTCTATGATAAGGCCGCACTTTCTGCATATCATGTGGTCATGGTGTGGCTTTGTGGCAAGCTCAAATTTCTTGCCTTGAGAGCCAAAGCTGATAGATGTTACCATCTCTGATTCTTCTAGCAAATTTAGCGTCCTATAAACAGTTGCGATGCCGATATTTAGCTCAGGATAGGTCTCTTTTATAAAAAGATATAGCCTCTCTGGCGTAAAGTGCTCGTCGTTGTTATAAAGCGTTTTTAGTAAAATTTCACGCTGTTTTGTATATTTTAAACCGTTGTCGCGAAGAACTCTTTTAAATTTCTCAAGCAAGGCATCATATTCTAAATTTTCTATCATTTTTCTTCCCCTTTAGTGACGTTTGTGTCGGTGTTTATGCTCGCATTTGCATCCATTGATATAAATGCATCACTCTTGTTTGTATCCTTTGGTCTTACTACCATCTCATCTAGCTCATTTTTGATGTTTTTCACATCGATATTTGTTATCCATCTACCAGTTTCAAGTAGGAGCGGATAGACCTTGCTGTTTGTGAAGTATGGTTCGATCATTTTATTTAGCGAAGTGCCTGACATTACGGCGACGACTGCTGAAAATGTGAGGAAAATTTTGCCACTTCCCATGACAAATCCACCAAGCCTATCTAAAAAGCCAAGGCCGCTTACTGAAACTATCTTTGATAAAAATTTGCCAACTAGCAGACAAACTAGCCAAAAAACTAGCCAAAGTCCGATAAATGCGACAAATTGTAAAAATGAAGGATTTTCAAATTTATAGATATTTTTGCTTATGAAGCTCTCAGCTACATCTGAAAATCTACTAGCGACAACTAGGCCACCTATTAGCCCGATAAGCCCAAATGTCTCTTTTATAAGCCCGTTTATTATGCCTTTTACACCAAGTATCAGGACAAGGGCGATGACGATAATGTCAAACCAAGTTACTAAATCCATCATACAGTTCCTATTAAATTTTGAAGTTCTTGTTGGCTAGTCGAGTAGGCTAGCGCGTTTTCTTTTGTGATCAAGCCCTCTTTTAGCGCTTTCATTAGTGCTTGAGTCTGCGTGCTCATGCCAGTTTGTTGCTGATTTAGCTGCATTTGAGAGTAAATTTGATGCACTTTGTTTTCGCGTATCAAGTTTGAAATCGCCATATTATTTATCAAAATTTCATGCACAGCGCATCTTCCGCCGCCTATTTTTGGTATCAGACTTTGTGAGATGACGGCAGTTAGCGAAACGCTAAGCATATTTCTTACTTGAAGCTGCTCGCTTCCATCGAAGCTATCAACGATCCTATTTATAGTTTGTATGGCTGAGTTTGTGTGAAGAGTGCCAAAGACTAGGTGTCCAGTCTCAGCTGCTGTAATAGCCGTAGAGATCGTCTCTCTATCCCTCATCTCGCCTACTAGTATGATATCTGGGTCCTCACGAAGTGCAAATTTTAGCGCCTTCGAGTAAGAGTGCGTGTCGGTGCCGATATTTCTATGTGAAAATAGGGCTTTTTTGTTGTTATGCACAAACTCGACTGGGTCTTCAACGGTGATGATGTGCTTTCTATAATTTAAATTTATCTCATTAAGCATCGCAGCAAGCGTCGTTGATTTACCACTGCCTGTTGGTCCAGTAACTAGGATAAGGCCTTTTTCTCGTTTGATGATATATTTAAAAATTTGTGGTGCATTTAGATCATCAAGCGAAGGGATGTCGATAGGTATGATACGAAAAGCTGCCGCTAGATCGCCATTCATCGTGTAGTAGTAGTTACCACGAAAGCGACCGATATTTGGAAGCTCTATGGCAAAGTCAAGCTCTTTATTGTTTTCAAGTTCGCTTTTTTGGGCGTCTGTGATTAGAGCGTAGCATAAATTTTCTATATCTTTGCCACTTAGCACGCCAAATTCAAGCGGTCTTAAAGTGCCATCTATCCTTATCTGAGGCTCAGACCTTGAGACTAGGTGGAGGTCACTGGCTTTATTGAAAACAACGGTTTTTAGAAGCGTTTGGATGTCACCAGAGAGATTGCTCTCTAGTGCTTTGGCTTGAGCGTCCGAGCTTTGCGCTCTTAGTTGTTCGATTAGATCCATATTTTACTCTATGATCTTTGGCACGGCAAAGAAGTGTCCCTCGCGTGAAGGGGCGTGCTTTAAAATTTCATCGACAACGTCACTTAAATGTGGCTCATCTTCTCTTAATGGAGTGCCACCTTTTATAGAGCTAACTACGGCCTCATCGCTGCTTAGATCGAGCTCGTTTAAGACATCGACAAAAGATACGATTTCACTTAATTGCTTCTTGATCTCTTCTCTCTTTTCATCATTAATTTGTAATGCGGAGAGTTTTTCTAGTTTATTTAAGAGAGTGTCGTCTATTTGCATTATTAAGCAACCTTTTAATTGATTTTGAGGCATTATATCACATTCAAGCTTTAATTTTGGGCTACTTTTAATTTAATTATGCTAAAATCTGCGAATTAAAATTTTTCAAAAGCAAGGAAAAACGTTGGCTATAAAAGAAGACTTAACCGAGATAAAAAAAGAGATCGACGCCCAGGAACAGTTTCTTGAGAGTATGATCAAGGGAGAGCGTTTTTTTAGGAAATACAAAACTTTGCTGATCGTGCTATGCGTGGCAGCTATCGTCGCAGTCATTGGATTTTACGCTAGTAAGGTTTTAAACGACAACAGAGTTGAGGAGGCAAATTTAGCCTATTCAAAGCTTATCTTAAATCCAAATGACGCAAGTGCTTTAAATGTTTTAAAGGAGAAAGAGCCAAGCTTATATGCGCTTTTTTCACTTGGACAAATGCTTGATAAAAACGATACAAAAGGCATTAGCGAGCTTGCAAATTTAAAAATAAATCCGATCGTAAAAGATATCATTCTTTCACAAACTGGCGATGCAAATACTCAAATTTTAAGCGAATATAACGCGCTTTTAAAAGGTTTTGAGCTTTTAAAAGAAAACAAGATCAAAGAGGCAAACGACGAATTTAACAAGATCGCACTTGACTCACAACTACAAACTTTAGTTAAAAATTTAAAACACTATCAGGGAATAAAATAATGAAAAAACTTACACTATTCTTGGCTTTTGCCTTGGCTTTAGTTCTAAGCGGATGCGGCACAAAAAGACAATATTTTGAGCCTGCGCAAACTTCTGGTGAGATATCTTTATCAAAAGATCTTCCTTCTTACATCAAATCAGCAAATGCAAATGGCGCAACGCTTGATAATGGCAACATTATCACTAAAAATGGGCTAAATAAAAGCGTTACTTTGCCTGAAAATTTCAACTTCTTAAACGAAAACAACGGTTTTGTCATCTCAGCTAGCATAAATGGCGACCTAAACGTGACTGATCCTAGCGGCCACAGCGTTTATAGCGGTAAATTTCCAACTGCGATCGTAGCAGCCTCACTTGATCAAAACCAGCTTGCAGCTATCAGCGCATCAAACCACATCTATCTAATCGATATAAGCACTGCTACTACACTAATGGAGTATAGCTCATCTGAGATCGCAGCGGTTGATTCAAGAGTTGTAGCACCTTACTTCATGAGCTCACTCATCGTCTATCCAGCGCTTGATGGTAAAATTTACATCGTGCAAAAAGATACTGGTAGAATTTTACGCGACGTTGTCGTAAGCTCTGAAAATTTCTTTAACAATATCCTATTTTTGGGAGTTGAGGGTGATAACTTGATCGCAGCAACAGCCAAAAAACTAATCGTCATCAACCCAAGCCAGACAGTTTATTATGACGGTGAGATCAAAGACGTGCTAGTTCATAACGATGAAATTTACATCTTTAAAAAAGATGGCACGATCGTAAGAACAGACCTTATGCTAAAAGAGCAAAATAAGGTAAATTTCAAATTTGCTATCTTCTCAGCGGCTACTATCATCAACAATAAGCTCTATGTTATCGAAAAAACAGGCTATGTTATAAAGACAAATTTAGACCTTAGCGGAGCTGAAATTTATGAATTTAGCGACGAGATAAAAGATAAAAGCTTCATGGGCAATGGCGCATTTTACTACGATAACGAGTATGTTAATCTAGGACAATGAACCAAAAAATTTGGGAGCTTTTTGAAGCTAAAAAGATCTTGCTAAGGGATCTAAAAAGGCTTGAGCTTAGCGAATTTACCAAGAAACGCTCGCTTGAGGCGTTTTTTGGTGTTGATACAAAAAATTTCTACGAGATCGTTTTTTTAAGAAGTGCAAATAGCAGGCTTTTGCTTAAAGAAGCCAGCGAGATAAATGAAATTTGTACTAAATTTGAAGAGAAATTTCAAACCAAGATCAAAAAACGTGTGATCTTTTACAACTCTCAAATTTGCTCAAAATCCCTAAACTACTTCAAAGAAGAAGGCTGGAGCTGTTATGATTTTGTGTGATATCGGCAACACCAACGCCTCTTTTTTACAAAATGGCAAGATCACACACATAAAAGTTAGTGAATTTAAGAACTATAAACCAAACGAAAAGGTCTATTTTATCTGTGTAAATGAAGAAATTTTGCGCATGATAGATAAGGATGAAATGTTTGTAAATTTAGAGCCTTACTTTGAGATAGACACGATATACCAAGGTCTTGGTGTAGATAGAAAAGCAGGTTGCTATATGATAAATGATGGCGTTATAGTAGATGCTGGAAGTGCCATAACCGTCGATATAATGGCAAACTCACTTCATCTTGGCGGCTACATCTTGCCAGGCATCGCAACTATGTTAAATGCCTATAAAAGCATCTCGCCACGCCTTGATGTGACGCTAAATTCGCAAATAGATATCGATGCGTTGCCTCAAAAGACGAGCGACGCTGTGAGTTATGGCATCATAAAGCCCATTATCACGCTCATTTCAAAGCTAGCTGGCAGCAAAAAAGTCTATTTTACTGGCGGAGATGGCGACTTTTTATCTAAATTTTTTAAAAATGCCATTTGCGACAAGATGCTGATCTTTCGCGCCATGCAAAAAATAATCGATGAAAAAAAGGAAATTTTAAAATGATAACAGTAGCCTTACCAAAGGGTAGGATCGCAGAAGATACACTTGAAATTTTTAGAAAAATTTTTGGTTCGAGCTTTATGTTTGAGGATAGAAAACTCATCCTTGAAGAGGGAAATTTTAGATTTTTAATGGTTCGCAACCAAGATATACCAACATACGTCACTGAAGGAGCCGCAGATATCGGCGTGGTCGGCCTTGATGTGCTTGAAGAGCATAAGCCAAATGTAGTAAGGCTACTTGATCTGCAAATAGGCAAGTGCAAGGTCTGCATCGGCATAAAAAACGAAGATGAGCTTGATTTTTCAAGGTCTGAGCTAAGGATCGCTACTAAGATGCCAAATATCACTAGAAACTACTTTGCCAAGCTTGCTGTTGGCGTCAAGATCATTAAGCTTTATGGCTCGATCGAGCTAGCACCACTTGTTGGGCTAAGTGATGCGATCGTCGATGTGGTCGAGACTGGCTCAACCATGAAGCAAAATGGGCTAAAAGTGGCTGGCGACATCATGCAAAGCTCAGCTTACTTGATCGCAAATAAAAATAGTTTTATCATCAAAAAAGATGAAATTTTGGAGCTTTATCAAAAGATAAAAGATGAAATTTCAAAGTAAAATTTGAAAAAATGTAAATAGCACAAATAAAGAAAAAATGGTTAAGGTAAAACACTGTTGCTCTCAAATGAAAGAGGCAACGAAATTAAATTGTAAGATTCATAACAATATTTATGATTGCCCAGACGTGCTTATTTCATATTATCCTAAATTTGATGAATATGGAATTATCGTTCACGATGGTGGCACAAGCAGTATTTCAATCAAATTTTGCCCTTTTTGTGGTACAAAATTACCAAAATCAAAACGAGATAAATGGTTTGACAAAATGGAAAAATTAGGAATAGATGTTGATAATGATGAAATTCCTAAAGTATATTTAAATTATGGTTGGTGGTTGAAGAAGTGATTGAAAATTTATTTTTTAACTCTTTTTAATCAACATAAAAACTAGTTGTTGCCAATTTTAAACGGCTATCACATAAAAAATCTTTAGAAATTTCTATTTAACTAGATGTAAAAGCAAGATAAAATACTTAATATTTTTTTGTCCGCTCAGAATGGCGGTGTGTTTTGTTAGATTTTTTAAGACCGAGCAGATATAACTTTGTATAAAAACAGCAAATTTGCTTTAAATTCTGCTGGCAAAATTTGATCCAAGATGGTAAATTTTATTTGATACAGTTAAAATTTAAATGGAAATAACGAGCAAATTCAGATCAAAAAATAATAATTGTTTTTGCATTTTAAAATGGCAATCTAAATTTAAATTTTTAACTTTTCTTGATAGTTAAATTTAACCGAAAACAAAAACTCAGCCTAAATTTTACCGCCAAACATTTCATACATCGCCTTCTCCTCGCCCCAAAGCTCGCGATGCTTTTTGATCGATGATTTGATAGCGTTTATGAGATAGAGCACGTCCTCTTTTGTGTGCGTGTAGTGCATGCTCACCCTCACAAAACCTGGCTTTTTCTCTAAGATCTTATTCTCTTTAAGCCCCAGCAGATCAAAAGCATAAGGCCCAGCGCACATCACACCAGCGCGGCTTTGTATACCGTAGTTGTTGCTAAGCGTTGCGGCAAAGTCATAAGGTGAAATGTCTCGCACATTAAATGAAAAAATAGGCAGTTTTTCTGCATTTTTAGGGCCATAAATGGTGATATCTTCGATGCTGCTAAGCTCTTTTTCAAAGAAATTTGCCAGCTCATCTTCGCGTGCTTTGATATTTTCTACTCCGACACTTGCTTGCAAGTTGTAGGCTAGACTTGCTCGCACCAGCCCCAAGATATAGGGCGTGCCAGCCTCTTCAAGCTGCTCGGCATTTTTTATAAAAAGGTGCTTTGATGGCGTCGCAAGTGCTATGGTGCCGCCACCTGCAAAGCTTGGTATATCGCTTGTATAAAGCTCTTTTTTGATCGCCAAAAGACCGCAACTCCCAACTCCGCCAAGTAGCTTGTGAGGCGAGAAAAAGGCTGCATCAAAGTATGCGGCGTTTAAAATTTCATGCGAGCTGGTCGCTGCACAGTCAAATGCCACCACTCCGCCAAATTTTTTAACGAGCGAGTAAATTCTTTTGTAGTCGGTTTTTACGCCTGTGACGTTTGAGGCGGCGCTAAAGCAGGCGATGATCTTTCTTTTTGCGTTTAGTTTTAGCGTCCTCTCAAGCATCACGTAGTCTATCTCGCCATTTTCATCAAGCAAGGTGCGCTCGCAGTCGCAAAGTCCCTCGCGAAAGCTAATCTCGTTTGAGTGGTGCTCATAGGGCCCAACAAGCACGAGTGGTAAATTTACGCTTCTTAAATTTGCTTCGCCGATCAAGGCTCTTGTTGCTGGCGGCAGATAAATTCCCATTATCTCCTGAAACTTCTTTATCGCAGCCGTTGCACCTTGACCTGTTGCTATTAGATAAAAGCTATCATCAAGTCCTAAAAGCTCCTTTAGCTCAGCCCTTGCGTTTTCATAGCGTTTTTGCGTTAGCACAGCGTTTGAACTACTGTCTGAGTGAGTGTTTGCGTAGGTTTTTAAAAATTTTGAAATTTCATCTTCGATAGGCGCGTAGGCAAGGCCTGAGGCCGTGTAGTCAAAATAGTAAATTCCATCTTTTAAAATGATATTTTTTCTTACTTCATCTATAGTTGGCACGATTTTCCCTTTGGTTAAAAGCGCGATTATAGTGAAATTTTGTATAAAGTGAGGTTACAAGCGGGCAGGGCGCCCACTCGCGTCTGTTTATTTGTTTAAGAAGTTTTTCTCTAACCACTCGTTAGCTTTTGCTTCACTCTCAAATCTTTGGCTCTTAGCAACTTGGTTTGCACCCTCATAAAAACGGATGCGAATGCCATCTTGAACGCTATCGATCTTGATTCTAGTGATCTTATCTTTGTTTAGATAAGTCCTGTCGTTTAGTTTTACATACATGTTTTTCTCCTTTTAAAAATTTGGTTTATTTTTTATCGTTTTTATTCTCGTCTTGTTTTAAAAATAGCTCTTTAAAGCGCTTATTTGCATAGTCTTCGATGTCGTTTTGAAGCTGTTTATAAGCGTTTATGAGCTCATGAGCCCTATCATTTAGCGTGGTGCCAGCGCTATCTCCGCCGCCTTGCTTGGTCGTAAAGAGATCTTCTTTTAAATTTTTTTGCAAAATTTGCAGATGCGACCAGCATTTTTTATAGTTCATACCTAAAATTTCAGCTGCCTTTGATATCGAGCCAACCTCGGCTATAACGTCTAAAACTTCGGTTTTACCCTTGCCAAATATAAGCTCGCCCTCGTCGTTTTCTATCCAAGTCTTTGTCTTTACTCTCATCTTTTTGCCTTTCTTTTCCTTAAAACAGCCTAGCTGACAGTACTTCACGTCAAAGCCGTAGTCTCTAAGTGTCGAGCGCATGGTCTTTAGTCCGCCATTAGCTGCCGCCATCTCCCTTGCATCTTTGCAAAAAACTCTGCCCTTTTCGTCGCTCACTTCTTTTAGTTTTAGTGACAATGTAAATTTACCGCGGTCTTTATCCAAACCACCAAACTGTCCAAGCTCGCAGTTGTCTATCTTGATGCCAAGTTTGGTTGCCTCGTCGCTTACCTCGCTTACTTCTATGCCTAGCTTGCTAGCGATCTTAAAAGCCGTTCCGCAGTCAAGTTTGCCACTTTTATTTAGCGTTTGTTTTATTAGCTCTTCTAAATTTTTACTCATAAATTCTCTCTTCGCCGCTATAAATGTTGATATTTTCGCCCCTTGCAAATCCACAAAGTGTAAGATCGAATTTACGAGCGATCACTACGCCAAGGCTAGTCGGTGCTGTCCTTGAGATAAGCGCTGGCACCCCGTGCATAACAGCCTTTGCGACCATCTCTGAGCTAAGCCTGCCACTCACCATCAAAAATGAATTTGCTAAATTAGCCCCGTCTAAAACGGCCTTGCCAACGGCTTTATCGATCGTATTGTGCTGAGCGATATCCTCGCCTATATAAAATTTATCTTCACTCACAAAGAGCTTTGCCGTATGCACGCAGCCAGTCATCTCATAAAGCTCGCACTGCGTGTAAAACTCCCTCATTTGAGCAAGGATCATATCTTTGTTAAATTTAGCCCCGCTCTTTACGGCTCTTGCCGCCATCGCCTGTGGGTCGATATTTGCCGTTGAGCTTCTGCCACAGCCACTTATTATGACCTTCTCTTCGTCAAACTGCTCTAAGCGTTTTTCATTCACTTTGGCGCTTACATAGACGCTTAGCTCGTCGGTTGAGAGCCTAACTTCAGCTATGTCTTCTGGCTTTGTGATGACATTTTCGCTGATCAAATAGCCTACAGCAAGCGCCTTTTGATCTGTAGGCGTTGCCATAACAGCACCAAATTTTTTGTCATTTATGTAAATTTCAAGCTTGATCTCACGCACCAAAATATCATCAACTCGTGCTTTTTGCTCGCCTTTATATTTGATGATCTGCGTTTTATAAATCGGTTCCATCTTGCTCCTTGAAGTTTTCACAAATGATAGCCCAAAAAGCTAAATTTATTTTGGATTGTAGTAAAAACTTGCTTAAACAAAGCAAAAAGCTTAAACGCATCTTGATACGAAATAAACGTTATTATAATTAAAATTTGATATGCAAAATAGGCATATTTCTTAAAGTATAAAATTAGAGAAAATAACAAATTTTATAGGTGCAAAAAGCACCTATAAATTTACGCTTTTAGTTTTAGTCTGTCGCCAGCGTAGTAAGCGATCTTCCAAACAGTGGTTTGTTTTAGGTTCTTTTCGCCATAACCTCTTGCAGCAACTCTGTCATTGTAGATTTTTTCGATGACATCTGACTCGCCAACTAGTAGAGCTTTTGTAGAGCACATCGCAGCACAAACTGGCACCTTGCCCTCAGAAATTCTATCTTGTCCATATACTTCGCGCTCTTCTTCACTATTAGTTGGTAACGGACCGCCTGCACACATGGTGCATTTATCCATTACGCCTCTTGCGCCAAACGCACCATCTTTAGGGAATTGTGGCGCACCAAATGGGCAAGCATACAAGCAGTATCCACAGCCTATGCAGATATCTTTATCGTGAAGCACGATGCCATCAGCTCTGATGTAGAAACAATCAACCGGACAAACAAGCGAACAAGGCGCGTCTTCGCAGTGCATACATGCGATTGACGTTGAAATTTCTTTGCCGGGCACACCTTCATTTAGTGTTATAACGCGGCGTCTTCTAACGCCGATAGGTAGTTCATGAGCTTCATCACATGCTACTGCGCAGCCGTTGCAATCAATGCATCTATCTGTGTCGCAGTAAAATTTAAGTCTATTGTTATCGTTAAATGCGCTCATATTATGCCCTTTCTATGCGGCAAAGACCGCCTTTTGTTTCTGGAATTTGAGTGACTATGTCATATCCGTAGTTTGTTACGGTATTTGCGCTCTCGCCAACTGCAAAAGGTCTTGTCCCATCAGGGAAATTTCCAGTCATATCAACACCTTGCATATATCCAGCCCAGTGGAATGGTAAGAAGATCATATTAGGCTTGACTGATGGTACGATCCTTGCGCGAACCTTGATCTTAGTGCCCTCAGGTGAATAAACCCAAACAAAATCCCAATTTTTAATGCCATGTTTAGCCGCTAGCTCTGGGTGAATGTCGGCAAACATCTCAGGCGTAATGCGTGATAGATACTTACTAGCACGCGTCTCCATACCAGCACCACTGAAATTTACGAGACGAGCTGTAATGAGGTTGATAGGGAATTCTTTTGAGAAGTCCTTACTTTGTTGCAAGCTCTTATACTTCGTATAGACACGGTAGTGATTTGGTTTATCCTCAAAGCTTGGATATTTTTGCGCAAGATCTTGACGCTGTGAGTGGATCGGCTCTCTATGCTGAGGGATCTGATCAACAAATGTCCAAACTATCGCTCTAGCACGTGCATTACCGTATGGAGCTATGCCTTTTTGCATACATTTTTCAGCGATTATGCCACTGCCATCAGTAGCCCATGTAGCGCCCATTTTTTCGCGCTCTTCATCTGTAAGTTTTATGCCAAGAACCTCCTCGATATTTTTCTTAGTTATCTCAGGATATCCGCCATTTACCGCGCCTTGCTCTGGAGCAGAGCCATCAGCTGCAAGCTGATTAACGCCGTTATGCTCTAAACCAAAGCGGTTTCTAAATCCCATACCACCTTGCATTACTGGTTTGCTTATATCATATAAATTTGGACTACCAGGGTGCTTTTCCGTCCAGCAAGGCCATGGCAAGCCGTAATACTCACCAGCTACGTCAGTGCCCTCTTTGCCCATAAGTGTTTTTTCATCAAATTTATCCCAATTTTCTTGGTGGCGTTTTAGGCGTTCAGGTGTCCAGCCTGTAAGTCCGATACTTTTTACGATATTTGCTATCTCACGGGTAGCAGCTTCTGGCCACTCTATCTTGCCATCAGCGTCCCTTATGGTGCGAGTTAGCTCGTCATAGAAGCCTATGCGTTTAGCTAGTTCAAATAAAACTTCATGATCTGGCATGCTCTCATAAAGTGGCTTACATACTTGGCTTCTCCATTGACCACTTCTGTTTGTAGCTACGACTGTGCCGCTAGTTTCATATTGAGTTGCTGCTGGGAGAAGATAAACTCCATCTTTTTTGTTAGTGATAACGCCAGCATCATTTACAAATGGATCCATAAGCACTAAAAGCTCAAGTCCGTCAAGACCTTCTTGAACCTTTGCTTGTTGTGCTGTTGAAGTGATACCATTGCCGATAACAACAAGTGCTTTTAGGCTATCTCCTGCGTTCTCAACTGGGTCATTGCCATTTTTGCCGTCAAGTACGCCAGCCCACCAGCGAGCTAGGGTAAATCCAGGCTTAAACATCCACTCTGGTTTTACAAAGTTGCCTTGTAGCCACTCGTAGTCTACTTTCCACATTTTGGCAAAATATTTCCATGTAGCTTCGTTTTTAGCATAGTATCCAGGCAAGCTATCAGGTGCGTTTGCCATGTCGCTAGCGCCCTGAACGTTGTCGTGGCCTCTTAGGATGTTACATCCGCCGCCACTTACGCCCATGTTGCCAAGAACTAGTTGCAAGATCGGAGCTATACGAGTGTTTGAGCTGCCTATTGTGTGCTGAGTTAGACCCATCGCCCAAACGACTGAGCCAGGGCGGTTTTTAGCATAAATTTCTGTGATCTCTTTTAGAGTTGCGGCTGGCACTCCAGTCACATCTTCAACGACTTCTGGTGTCCATTTTGCAGCCTCTTTACGGATCTCATCGATGCCGTATGTGCGCTCATCTATAAATTTCTTATCCTCCCAGCCATTTTTAAAGATGAGATTCATCATGCCATACATAAATGGTATGTCTGTGCCTGGGCGAATTTGTGCGAAATAATCAGCCTTTGCTGCAGTTCTTGTGTATCTTGGATCGACAACGATCAGCTTTGCGCCATTATTCTCTTTTGCTTTTAAAAAGTGTCTAAAGCCAACTGGGTGATTTACCGCTGGATTTGCGCCGATTATAAAGATAGACTTCGCGTTTTGGATATCTCCAAGGTGATTTGTCATAGCTCCATAACCCCACGTATTCGCCACACCGGCGACTGTTGCGCTATGTCAAATTCTTGCTTGGTGATCTAGGTTGTTTGTCCCAAACATCGCAGAGAATTTACTGATGTAGTAGCTCTGCTCGTTGCTATCTTTTGCTGATCCTAAGAACATAACTTGCTCTGGATTTTTCTCGCGGTAAGCTTTTAGCTTTGCGCCGATCTCGTCAAGTGCTTGCGTCATAGAGATGCGTTGCCACTTGCCGCCAACTTTTTTCATCGGATATTTTACACGGCAGTGTGAGCGCACCATATCGATAACGTCTGCACCTTTACAGCAGTGACCACCAGCACTTACTGGGTGATCTTGTGCTACTTCTTGACGTACCCATGCACCATTTTCTACCTCTGCTAATACTCCGCATCCTACAGAGCAAACTGTGCAGACAGTTTTTACTATTTTTGAGTCTGGAAATGGGTTTGCCATCTCTTGAGCTGTTGCTTCTCTTGTGACATTGCTTGCTGCAAAGCCAGCCGCGCCACAAGTACTTGCTAATGCAGCCATTTTTAAAAACGATCTACGACCGATGTTGTTTGGCGTAGTGTTTAATCTAGCTTCAGACATTTTCATCCTTTCTTAAATTTCTATCAAATTTTATTTTGCTTGTTTGTAGTAAAGTTCCCAGTTTTTGCTTCTTTTATAAAGCACTTCGGTCTTTTTACTCTTTCCTGATTTTAAATTTTCATTAGCATTTGCTGCTACCGCACCACTTGCTGCCACAGCGCCAACTAGACCGACTTTTTTTAGAAATTCGCGTCTATTTTGCATATGTACCCTCCGTTCTTAGTTTTCTTATCCTATTTTTTTCTCTTCTTATGCTTTCAGATCTTGAAAGACCATCGCTCTTTTTGTGGTCTATCTTGACCGGTTTTGGTGAGTTTAGTGCCACGCGCTCAAACGCGATAAATTCGTTTAGCAAAACGGCCACATCCTTGTAAATTTCACTATTTTTATGCTCATATAAATTCTCTATAAACTCATCAATGTTTGGATTTATAATATTTTTAAAAAGCTCCTCTTCGCACTCGTCAAATTTACCGATAAACTCGTTCATAAGCGTAAAGACAAAGCCCACGTTATCTTCATTCTCTTTAAATTTACTCTCATCTCTTCTGATGTTTGTCTTAGCCAAAATTTTACGCACATCAGCGCAAGCATGACCCACTTCATAACCCTCATCGTAAAAAGAGAGCGAGTTTCGAAGCGGACTTGGCGGAGTGTGAAAAATGTCATCAAATTCGGTGATCAAATTCTCTGGATTTTTTTCATTAATTTTACTTTTTATCTTTGCAACAGCATGTGATACTTCATCATTTAGGCTGTATTCTTCTATGAGATCAAGCATTTTACTAAGGCCATCAAATCTCTTTTCATCTTCACTAAATACGAAGAATTTAGAGAAAGTAGCGTAGTAAAGTTTTCTGCCAGCTGCAAATTCCTCTTTTGTGCTCACCTTTTTCCTTAAATAGTTTTTTAACGACACCGAAACTATACAATTAATTGCCTTATTAATGTGGCTTAAAATAAAATAAATTAGAAAAGTTAAAAAAAGCTTAAATATGCCTTAATTGCATATTTAAAAACGCCATTTTTAGGGAGTTATGTAAGATATGATTTTTTAGAAGGATTATTAAAATTTAGCTATTTTTTGATATCCATTTTTAAATTTGGGCTAAATTTAAATAGTGGGAGTAAATTTTACTCTAAAGCGAGCATCGAGCCATCTTCAAATTCTAAAAATACCCTCTCGCCGATCTTTGTAATTTCATCATCGTGGCTAAAAATTTTGATCAAAAAGTCGCCAACTTTGACCTTCAAAAGCTTTTCATCGCCCATGTAAAGCGAGGCTGAGTGCAATATCCCTGAAATTTGACCCTCTCCACTTGTTTTAGAAATTTTTATCTTGCTTGGGTTGATCGTGATCTTGCTTTTGTCTTTAAAATTTGAAGCTAAATTTAACTTTGCTTCGTCGCCAAAGCTTAGCACGCCACCTTCTATCTCAAAGATATTTTTGTATTCAAACTCGCATACCCTGCCTTTGTGTAAAAACACGCACTCGTTTGCTAGCATACTAAGCCACTTCTCGTCGTGACTTGCGATGACAAAGCCGCAGCCATATTTCTCGTGCATCAAATTTATAGCCTTGCTAAAGAGCTTTGAAGTGGCGATATCAACGCTATTTGTCGGCTCATCAAGCAGATAAAATGGCACCCTTAAAGAAAGTGCAAGTGCAAATGCGATGCGCTGCGTTTGCCCCGAGCTTAACTCAAAGTGGCGCTTGTCTAAAAATTTCTCATCAAGTCCTACAAGAGCTAGTGCTTCGCTGGTTCGCTCCTCAAATTCGCTTAGTAAATTTCTACTTTTTAAAATGGCTTTGAAATTTTCTCTAACATTTCTTTTTAAAAGGGCAGGCTCAGGCAGCAAAACGCAAATTTTACGCAGCATTTCAAGGCTTGGTCTATTTTCACCCCAAAGTGAAATTTCGCCGCTATCTGGGCTTTGCAGGCGCGAGAGTAATCTTATTAGCGTGCTTTTGCCACTGCCATTACTGCCCATTAGGGCGGTTATTTTTTTAGTATTTATATCAAGGCTTGGGATATTTAGGATCTCGCTTTTGCCGTAGCTTAGGTGTAAATTTCTTATCTTTATCAAAATTTGCTCCTATTTGTCTAGTTTTTTGAGCGCAAAGATCGCTAAATTTACTAAAAATGCGATAAATATCAAAACCATGGCAAGCGCAATACCCATGGCAAATTCGCCCTTATTTGTCTCAAGCGAAACGGCTGTGGTGATCGTTCTAGTAAAGTACTTGATGTTGCCACCTATCATCATCGCAACGCCCACTTCAGCCACGATCCTGCCGTATGCGGTGGCGATGACGACCATGAGGGCGTAGCGCAGCTCGTAAAGCACACAACAAACTAGCTTTGCCGGCGCAAGGCGCAAATTTAGGATAGTTAGATAGTGCTTTCTGTCCATATTTTCAACCACGCTTGCGGTAAGCGAGATGATGATAGGAAGAGCTAGCACAAACTGACCTAGCATGACCGCTTTTAGCGTAAAGAGTAAATTTAAGCTGCCAAGCGGGCCATTTCTAGTGATAAATGCGTATAAAATAAGACCGATCGCAACTGTTGGCATGGCAAGAGCCGTGTCACTTAAAAGGCGTAAAATTTTTCGGCCCCTAAAGTCATAAAAGCCAAGCATGAAACCAAGTGGAAAACCCACAATAACAGCAAGAAGTATCGACACGCTTGATGTGTAAAGAGTAGCCTTGATGGCTGAATATGTTTCAAGGTTGCCGTTTAAAAGTAGATTAAAGGCTTCTGCAAAGCCATTAAGTAAAAAATCCAAATATTATTCCTAAATTTTTATTCATATTATTTTAATGTGCTATAATACCACATTTTCTAAAAAGGAGAAAAATGAAAAAGATTATTTTAGGCTCACTAGCAGCCGCAGTTTTGGCGTTTGGCGCTGACAATGAACTAATCATGGCGACTACAACAAGTACAGATAACACTGGCTTACTTGATGCGATCTATCCAGCTTATAAAGCAAAAACAGGTGTTGATATAAAATGGACAGCTGTTGGTACAGGTGCGGCTCTAAAGCTTGGCGAAGACTGCAATGCTGACATACTTTTTGTTCACTCACCAAAAGTTGAGAAAGAATTTGTAGAAAAAGGCTTTGGCTTAAAAAGAAATGCCGTAATGTACAATGACTTCGTCGTTATCGCTGATAAATCAATCGCTGATAAATTTAAAGGTAAAGATATCAAACAAAGTTTTGAGCTTATCAAAAAAGATGGTATCAAATTCTTCTCACGTGGCGACAAATCAGGCACAGATAATAAAGAAAAAGGCATCTGGAAAAAGATCGCTGGTGAAGTCCCTGAAAAAGATAGCTGGTATATGCAAACAGGTCAAGGCATGCTAGCTACGATAAATGCTGCTGCTGAGCAAAAAGGCGTTACATTTACTGATCGCGGTACTTATATCAAATATGAAGCAAATCAAAAAGGTCATCCTGAGATGGTCATCATCAACGAGGGCGACAACGACCTTAAAAACTTCTACTCTCTAATAGCAGTAAATCCAAAACACTGCCCTAAAACTGACATCGAAAATGCAGAGAAATTTATAAAATGGGCAACAAGCGAAGAGGGTCAGAAATTTATAGGTGACTTCAAACTTCTTGATAAGCCACTTTTCACTCCAGACGCAAACACACGCAAAAACTAATTCAACGGGCGAGCAATCGCCCATTTTTTTATAAATTTTCATATTTTTTAAATTTATTTTTAATCACTTAAACTAAAAAACCAAATTCAAAATAAGACAAAAACGGCAAAAAGCTCCGTAAATTCAGTGTCAAAGAAATATGCAAATTTTGCATATTTACTTAAAAGAAAATTAAAAAAAATTATTAGTTTTAAAAATAATTTTATATTCTAAGGTATATAATAACCGAGTTATTAGAAATATTACTTGAAAGGAAATCTATGCAAAAGATTATTCAAACAACCTGTCCGTATTGCGGAACTGGTTGCGGCATAGACCTTATCGTAGAAAACGGTAGGATAGTCGATGCAAAGCCGACTGAGAACCACCATGTAAATGATGGCGAGTTGTGCTTAAAAGGTATGTTTGGTTGGGAATTTGTAAATTCTCCAAAACGTTTAACTAAACCAATGATGAGAAAACTAAACGGAGAGTTTAACAAAGAGGGCAAACTTGAAGAGGTTAGCTTTGAAGAGGTTTATGAATTTTTAGGAAAGACTTTTAAAAATAGCGTTGAAAAATATGGTCCAAGCTCTATAATGGGCTTTAGTTCAGCTCGTTCAAACAACGAAGACAACTATGTATTTCAAAAATTCTTTCGTGCTTTAGGAAGTAACAACGTAGATCACTGCGCTCGTCTTTGACACGCTCCAACAGTGGCAGGTCTTGCCAGCACCCTTGGAAATGGAACAATGACAAACGATCTTGTTGAATTTGCGACTGATACAGATGTATTTTTACTAATAGGCACAAACACAAGCGAATGCCACCCTATCATCGCTATGCAGATGCAAAGAGGCTTAGAGCGCGGTGCAAAAATGATCGTTGTGGATCCAAAACGCACCGATATGGCTAAAAAAGCCGATATATTCTTGCAAATTCCAGTTGGCTCAAACATCAAAACACTAAACACAATGATGAATGTCATCATCTCTGAAAATTTACAAGATAGTGAATTTATCGAAAAATATGCAGAGGGTTTTGAGTACCTAAAAGAAGCCGTAAAAGACTTCACTCCTGAGAGATTTGAGCGTGAGACTGGCGTCAAAAAAGAGCTTATCACTGAGGCTGCTAGGATGTATGCAAAAGCTGGCAGTGCTGCTATTTGCTACACTATGGGTATCACTCAGTTTAGCGACGGTACATCAAATGTATTTTCGCTTTCAAATTTAGCGATCCTAACAGGAAATTTAGGTAAAAAAGGCGCTGGAGTAAATCCACTTCGTGGACAAAACAACGTTCAAGGCTCATGCGATATGGGCGCACTACCTAACGTCATCCCAGCAGGTGCAGTAAATAGCGCTTATGCACAAGAGCAAGCTCGCAAAGTTTGGCACTTCGAGCTTAATCCAGTGCCTGGCTTTAAACTAACATACGCACCTGATAAGATGGATAGCGGCGAGCTAAAAGTGCTTTACGTTTATGGCGAAAACCCTGTTATGAGTGACCCTTGGACAGAGCACTTTGTGCATGCTACGCACCACCTAGACTGCTTTATCGTGCAAGATCTATTCTTTACTGAAAGTGCTCAAAAGGCCGATGTCGTCTTACCTGCAGCTGGATGGGGCGAAAAAGATGGTACATTTATCAACACATCTCGCCGCGTTCAAAGAACTAGAAAAGCAAGCGAACCAGTAGGTGGCGTAGAGCCTGACTGGAAAGTAGTTTGCAACATCGCAAAAGCTATGGGACTTGAGGGATTTGACTTCTTAAGTGCAGAAGAGGTTTGGGATGAGCTTAGAAAACTAATGCCTAAATTCTTTGGTGGTATCAGCTACTATAGGCTTGAAAAACTAGGTGGCATCAGCTGGCCATGCCCTGATGAAGATCACCCAGGCACACCTGATCTTTATACCGATCACAAATCAATGCTACCTGATGGTAAATTCCGCCTAGCTCCAGTGCTTTACGCTGACGATAAAGATAAGCGTGCGAGTATGGAGGCTGAATTTAAAGCCAAAATGCATATACCTGATGGCTATCCAGTAGGCTCAGGTGCGATGAGCGAAGTACCAGATGAGGTCTATCCTTGCTTATTTACAACAGGTAGAAAAGTTTATCACTACCATACAGGTACGATGACTAGAGAGTGCCCACCACTAGAGTATGGTGCTGGTATCGAAGGTCCGCTAATCGAAGTAAGCCCTGATATCGCAAGAGAAAGAGAGCTAGAAGATGGCTGCTACGCAATGGTAGAGAATAAACGTGGTAGGATTGCAGCTAAACTTCGCGTAAATCCTGACCTTAGAGAAAGCACGATATTTACGACTTTCCACTATAGTGAGGCTGACGGTAACGAGCTTGCAAACGCACAAGACCACGACCCACTCTCAGGTATCACACCTCTTAAGATCACTATAGCTAACATAAAAAAATTAAGCGAAGAAGAGTATATAGCATTTAGACAACAAAACGAGATGTCTATGCACTCTGAAAAACCTTATCTTTCACCTGTTAGATCATAATTTCAAGGGCGCAATGCCCTTGAAATTTTAATTCAAATTTTCATAGTAAATCAACTTTTATTAACTAAAATTTTCTATTGTTTTAGATGAAATCTCATAGTAAGAATAGGTTGTTTTTATAAAATTGCTATGAAGTGCTATCTCTATTTTTTACATCTATCAAGGCTCTTAGACTTTTAAAGCTTGTATGCGTCAGCTAAAAGCTTTGTTGGCTTTAACTTTTAAATTCTGTGATCACTAATTGGCATGAGAGCATAGGTATTGTTTTTCTTTTAGCTGACTAAGGCAAATGTTTTGGCTACTTTTTTGAGCTAGTCAGCCAAATAGTCAGCTAAAAAGTTATGATAATAATAGTTTGTCATTGTTTGTGATAGTTTGTAATTTTTTGAATAAAGGCTTTAAAATAACGTTAAAATCGCGGTTCAATGTTTGCAAAAGTTGATAAAAAATCGTGATTATTTATGAGTGGTGGCGGACAGAGAGGGACACTCCGCCAATTTTATAACTTTTATCACTTTTTAACCTTTCAAAAGCCCGATATATGCGGCTTTTTATTGATATGAAGATTATATATTTTAAAGCTTTATTTTTGCTGATTTTCTGTAACAAATATCCAAATTCTCTGTAACAAGTATTCTATGATTTTAAGGAGCTTTTAGAGTATTTTTAATAAAAAACTTGTCCGATTATCAGGACAACTTTTTCTAAAATTTTTAGCTATAGAAATTTTTGTTTTAATAAAATCAAAGACTCTAAAGTGCTATAATCTACCCAAATTTAAAAGGACTTTTATGACTACCATGATAAACATTCAAACAACTGCAGATAATACTACTCTTGAAGCGATAAAGGCTCTACTTTTTAAAATAGATCCAGCTGCTATTTTTGAAACTTATGGTGAGCAGCAAAACTATCTTAGCAAAGAGGACGAAGAGCATCTAAAGAGGATTTCTGATATGGATGATAAAGGAGAGCTAGAGTATGTCTCAATGGACGAAATGAATGCTCATGTAAATTCTCTTTTTAAAAAATACGATGCCTAAATGCAGCAAATTCCTTATTTAAGCAAGGACTTTTTAAGCCAACTTGATGCGATTTTAGATTTTTACTCTAAGGATAGCATTGAGACTGCTCGGGCTTTTTATATTGAGCTGGTAGAAAGGCTAAAAAGCATCTCTTATATGCCTTACAGATTTAGAAAAAATAAAACAATCAATAGAGAAGACACGAGAGATCTTATCTTTAAAGGGTATGTGGTGGTCTTTCGTATAGAACAAGACTATATAAAAATACTTGCAATATATAAGCACAATCTCACTCCTTACTCATAGAAATACACTATTAGCTTAAATTTATAAAGACTGTAGCTCTAAATTACTATTTAGCTCTTGCATCTTAATCTCCACAGGAAAGGCTATACCAAAGTGTTCAAGCTCTCTTTTTAGCTTGATATTTGTATTTGCATGAGTTATGACTAGATTATAAATTTCTTCTTTTACTTGCCTTATCTCTTCTCTTGCCAATTCTATTTCACTATTCTTTTTGATAAGCTCTTGATTAGCCTTGCAAAACTCATTTTTAGTAGTTTGTAGCTCCGTCTCTTGAGCTTTATATAAGCTTTCTTGATCGCTAAGCCTTGTTCTTAGTGTTTGATTTTCATGCTCTAGCTCTTCTACCTTTACTTTTTGCTCTTCACTATATCCAGTAATGATCCCTATATATGTCTCATCTTTTTCAATGATAGCCTCTAGCTCTTCTAGTTTTTTCATAAGCTTATCATTTTCACTAGCTACTCTAAAAGCTTTTAGTTTCTTATGCTTACTGCCACCATCTCCTTTTATCATTCCCAGAATTTCAGCATTTGTGTTATATACAATTTTAAAAACGGTTTTATAGTCCAAATTCGGATCAGTTGTATTCTTCTTAAATCTTTGCATTTGGTTTCTGCCATTTACTAAGCTATTCCATTCTACATGAGCATGCTTTTGAAATATTGGTTCAAACTCTTCATATTCTAGTTCAGCCCCTTTTTCATAGTATTGCTTACCATTTACACTCTCTTTTATATGTATGTAATAAGCCCTGCCATCCTTATCTGTAATGTATGTGCCACCTAGTTTGCCATTTTCATCATGAAATAGTGGAAATATCTCCTTGTTATCGCTCTTTCTCAAAAGGTGCCCTTCATCACTATGAATGTATAAATTTATGGGTTCAATATTTAAAATTTTGCTTACAGCTTTTATGGATTTTAGTAAGCTTGATAGTTGCGTATGCTCGTTTAGTCCTATGACGCATTCATAGTGACAGTTTTGTTTTAGTGGTTTTTTGCCCTTGTGCTTATCTATCAGCTTGATCTTGCCAAGATGCGATACTTCATACTTCATCTCATCTCTTCTTTTTTGCCATAAGTCATCGAAGCTAAGCTTATTTAATCTTACGTGCCTCACGGGCTTTTTCAAGATCCCATATTTTTCGTTTAGATAGTATCCTGGCATTAGGTAGCCAGGTTTTTCTTCTCTACTATTGTGAGTATTTGTGCGGTTACTAGCTAGCTCAAATGTTATGTTTGCTTGTTGGTTTTTAAACATATTGCCTCTTTAAATTTAATATCTATTTATAGTAATTATATGTATTTGGGCAAAAATCATTCGTCTAAACCATTTTATTGCCCAAATTGGTTTAGATAGCTCTAAACCTTTGGGCTCTGCGAGGCTTTTTAATGTAAAAATAAGCATAAAATATAAAGTTAAAAATAGAATAAGAAGATTTTATATAGAATAACTAATTTTAAAAATATAGGTTTTATATGGTAACTAGAGAGATAAAATGTAGGTATTGTCAAGGATATGGATTTATAAGAGCAGACAAAAACTGTCCTGTATGTGGAGGGACTGGTAAAGTAACCCAAACTGATTTGGAAATTGGTAAAAAACTTCCAGATGCCGCTCAAGGAATTTTTGACACTATCTTGATAATATTTGAAAAACCTTTAATTTTTTTCATATCTGGGTTAATTTTATATGCCATTTGTAAATATCAACTAGGGTTGGAGTTAGGATACATAAGCGGAGCTCTTATAGTCGGTTCCTTTCTTCATGTATTTAATATCTTTAGTAAAGATTTTGGCAAAATTCATAAGATACTTATAACTGCCTCTATTATATTATTTGCAATGCTATTTCTATATATTCGTAAAAGTCAAGACCCCAATGCAGATCTGTTGTATATTCTAGGTTTTTTATTTGTAAATTTTATTAGTTTTTACAAGTCATATTATAAATTTGCCTGCGGTGTTATAGCGTTTGCAGTATTAGGTTTCTTTTTGAAATATATTTTTAGTTAATTATTATTAGTAAATTCTGGATTTATCTTTGTTGGTATTTTAGAATATAGGGGACGAGAAATACCATAGAGGATCCCAATGGAACTATCATTAAGTAAAGCAGTTTTCTTGAGGCTATTTTACTATCAAGATTTTTTGATAGCATTCAAAATTTAAAAGAGTGTTTAAAAGAGATTTTATTAAAAATTAACTAACCTGAAGTTATATAGCTACTTATGAATTTATAAGTAGCTATATATGTTTTTGTTTATAGGCTATCTTATAAGTATTACCTAATTTGATTCTCGTAGCCAGTTGAATCTTTGCAACACATTACATCCTTCCATATCTCCACCATCACAAGCTTTTTGAAAAAGTTTCATTGCCTTATCAATATCTCTTGCTACTCCATCGCCATTGAAATAGGCACTCCCTAGATTAAAGCATCCTTCTGCTTCTCCACCATCGCAAGCTTTTTGGTAAAGTTGTGCTGCCTTATTAAGATTTTTTGCTACTCCATCGCCATTGCGATAAGCATTACCTAAATAAAGACATCCTTTCATTTCTCCACCATCGCAAGCTTTTTGGTGAAGTTGCGCTGCTTTATTAAGATTTTTTGCTACTCCATTACCAAAATAATAGGCATTACCTAAATTAAGACATCCAATCATCTCTTCATTATCACAAGCTTTTTGGTAAAGCTGTACTGCCTTACCAAAATCTTTGGTTACTCCATCGCCATTTTGGTAAGTAACACCTAGATTAGCACATCCTTTCATTATCCCACCATCACAAGCTTTTTGGTAAAGTTGTGCTGCCTTATTAAGATTTTTTGCTACTCCATTACCATTGTAATAAGCATTACCTAAATCAAGACATCCAATCATCTCTTCATTATCACACGCTTGTTCGTAAAGCTGTGCAGATTTATAAAGATCTTTAGATACTCCATTGCCGTATTGATAAGCTTCTCCCAAAAAAGTACAACCAAACATATTTTTACCATTGCAAGCTTTTTCGTAAAGCTGGACTGCCTTGCCAAGATCCGTGGCTGCTCCTTCTCCTTTTTGATAGGCAATACCCGAATAAATACATCCATCCATTATTCCGCCATCACAAGCTTTTTCGTAAAGTTGTATTGCCTTATTAATATCTTTAGTTACACCATTGCCATAGTAATAAGCCTTACCTAGCTCAGCACAAATTTTAAAATCACCATCTTGACACTTTTCTAGATCTGTTATACTTTGTGATCTTTCTGCTTTTATACTTACGCTTGCCTGTGTGTCATCTGCTACATAGACTTTTTGCTCACCACATATCCTGAGCATATTATTTTTTTCATTAGGGAAGCATACCTTTACATTATGCTCTCCCTCTGCTATTTGAACGACCAACGGACCGCTTGCCGATGTTATACCTTTTTTTTCATCATCCACATAGACAGTTCCACCATCTTTGACTTTCATAAAAAGCATTTTTGGCATATATCCATCTATGGAAAGTGTAGCTTTGGCTTGAAGCAAATTTAAACTAAAAGCTGTAATTATTAAAACTTTTATGATATTTTTCATCACTGCCATCATTTATCCTATCTAAAACTAAAGGTATATGTTCCGACATTTGTTGGGACAACTATCTCTAAAATTCTATCTTTTTGGCATACCATTAAAGATTCTCTAGCATCTCCATACTCAAATGCAAGCTTGCTATTTTCTTCGACACCAAATTGTCTAACAAAATTTTTGCGTTCTTCTTTTGACCGAAATGCATTTTGAAACATTTCTCCAAAATATCCAGCAAAGGAATTCCCTCCCCCACGTTGTCTAAGATAATCATCAAATACCTTATTTGATTTTTTGTCATCATATATTACACATCCTGCCTTACCTTTATTTACTACTATGTTAGGGTAATCAACAATAAGCCTACCATCATAAAGCGATGTAATCTCAAAACTAAAACCAGCATCATCTGGATTGTCTTGATATAGCTTTAACTTAAAAGGCGCAGCCCCAAACATAGCTAATGGCAAGCTAGCTATTAGCAAACTTGAAAATACTTTTTTCATAACAATCTCCTTATTTGAAATTCATTCATTAGGTTAAAAATCATATAAGAATTATTCTTATTGAATACTTAATTCATATAGTATTTTTTTATCAACTATACTTCTTAAATTTAGAGCAATTTCAAAGAGTGTAAAATGCAAATTTATGAAAGAATAAATGCGATCCTAAGAAGTAAAAAGTTAAAGAAAAAGGACTTTGTCCAAAAATTTATAGATCTTGAGCCTAGGCTAAAAAGCACAGGCGAAGTGCCGTCTCTGCCATCTATATACAACTATCTCAATGGAAATAGAGAGATCAAGGCTGAGCTTATACCTTATATAGCAAAAGCCCTTGAAGTAAGCGAGCAAGAACTTTTTATAGACGACCTTAATATCTCAAGCTTTTTAAAAGATATGGTCAATAAATGTAATTACAATGATAAAGAATATGAAAATTTACAAAACATAAGTCGCATCATAGATCTTTGTCAATATGCTTCAGAGCCACTCTTATCAAGGCTAATAGAAATTCTAGAGAAAAACAAAGAGCAAACGCTAAGACATATGAGAGATATTTCTCTTTTATAACCACCTTCTACTCGCCATAAAGACAACCATACCTAGAAACTATGTAGTTAGAATAAATTTTATATTAAATAAAGTTCGTATTGAATAATATACTTGCAAATTTTTACTTATAGAAAAAGGAGTTCTAGATGAAAAAGGCATTATTTATTGTATGCTTTTTGGCTAGTATGGTATATGGATTAGAAAGAGGTGCTACTAGCAATTTCAAATACATTATAGACACAGGTGTTCAATCAATCTATGTTCTTAACGGTAGCTTATCGTTTCAGCTTGTTTTTAACTTTTTTGATTCGCAAAGAAATGAGAAGGATGCCTTTGAGGGATGTTACGACTACCGCAATATGGGTGAGGTAATAGTAGATGGACAAAAGGCAGAATGCGCCAAAAATGGTAAAAACATTGAGTGCTTCAAAAAAGATGAATCTGGCAATAAAGTAAAAGCTCTTGTAATAACACCAATACAATACAATAAAGATAAACCACAAGATTCGAGCTATTGTGTAAAGACACAAAACGAATGTTTACCTCTCACAAAGGTTTTTGAACTGAAGTCTATGTTTGTAAAAAACTATGATATTAAGCTTACACCGGATGAGGAAGGAGATATTAGAAATATGGATGTGTGTTATACAGGGCCGTATGGTGTTTTGGATAGTTATAGAAAAAGTAGTTTAAATTCTAATGGACATATGATAGGTCACACAAATATTTACTTCTCTTCACCAGACATAGCGATAGAAGACTCTTTAAGATATATGAATACTACTGGTAATGCAGAGGGAGAGTATAGAGATGTAAAGATGATAAAAGATGGTAAAGAAAAGGACATCCAAGACTTTTTTACGGTTGATAAGGAAAGTTTAGAGAGACTATTGGGCCAAAAAGGTATTATAGATACTACTTGTGGTATGTCTTGTCTAGTTCAGAGTATGTATATATTTAATGGAAAGATGTATGTAGATCAAGGTTATAATGATCTCAAAGTGGTGCCATATAATTTAATAGAAGATATATTGTCAGATGAAGGTAGAAAATATATAAATAAATAACTAAAGGATTAGAAATGTCTATTGCAATTACAATATTAATATTTTTGGTAGTTTCATTTATTATTTATGGTATGTATGAAAAATCTTTTAACAAATGTCTTAACCTTGGCCCTAATGAGTTTGTAGAAAGAAAATTTTTGTTAAAAGCAAGTTCCTTGGACCTTAGTAAAATATTACTTGGACTAATATTTTTTACTATAATTATAGTAGATTTAGTTGAGCATTTTTTTAACAATCCTATCTTAGCTTTTTCTGCTGGCGCAATTTTTTTTATTTTGTATGCCATATATATAATGAAGACATTTATCTTTTATATAGGAAGTGGAATAGTTATAACACAACAAAGGGTTATAGTGATTAAATCATTTAAGCCAACTAGCTTTAATATAGATGAAATACTATATGCCAAAGTTTCTGAAAAAGACGAAAGAGCTATAAAAGATGAAATGGCGATAAAAGATGAGATAACAAAAAATGCAATAACTATAATGGACATAAATGGCAGACAAGAGACAATAGAAAATTTTCCTGATGCAAATATAGTCAGACTGGAGATAATGCAAATTCAAAGCATGCGAGCACGGGAGCTAGAACGAGAGTTGGAGCGTTTAAAATCGCAAAACAATCAAAACTAAATTTAGTATATTTGCTACTTTAGGCACTATATAAATGCTTAAAGTAGCATAAATCACTTTTATTTTGCTAGATCACATATAGCCTTGTAACCTTTTTCATTTTTACTCCTTAATAAAATTTGTTTTACCTATTTACTCCACTCTTTAGGGGCCTCTTGTAGTCTCTTCCATTTGACAGACGAGTCACATACGGAGAAATCACCAAGTTCTATTCTTTTTTTAGATTCTAAAGTCTTATAAAGCATTATGCTTTGTGGGTTACCTGGCAAGACATAATCTTTGCTGCTTACACGGATCGCTCCGGTTTGGGAAGATACATTGAGTAATTTGTGATAACATTTTTCTAGTGTCGTATATTCATCATTTCTTTCAATGTAAGGACTTATAAAATCAGTCTTAACTGGGAAAATTTCTAAGTAATAATAAAAAGTTTTATTTCCATTTCCCACAAAATCGACCTCAGGACCATAAGAAATATGATAGTATATTCCGCTATCAGAACTTATTTGCGATTTGGCGGATCTATCTGTTTTTTGCGTTTTGCCACCTTTGCTTAGTGACGTTACACAACCACTTAAAAAAAATATTGCTAAAAAAGCAAGCGCTAAATTTCTAATCATCTCATTTTCCTCTTTTTGTTTTTAAGATATATTACTGAGTAATCTTCTTCAAAAAAGTTTCTACGAAAATCCGCAGAAATCCAGCCTCTATTGTCTGCTTCGCTTATGTCAAGTAAAGGAAGTTTTCTTAGCTCCTTTTCGTAGCTTGCTATCGGACTACTTTCTGAAATAACTCTACCTGTTGCTTTATCAATATGCCACACGCTCAAATAAGTTGACATCATATTATTACTGCAATTAATGGTAGCTATTCTTTGTATATTTGGATATTTTGTTTTAGATGGGTCTTCTACGTATAAGCTTGAATCCCTGCTAAGACTTTTATATGTATATTCATAGTTAAAGTCCACACCATTACTGTCTCTTACATATATAGATCTTGAGTTTGTAATAATAGGACGACATACTGGCTTCTTTTTGGGAGCCATAAATTCATTCATGTCTTGTGCTATACCATTGACTAAAGCCTCCAGAAAAGCTGCATTGGCATTGGTGCCTATCAGCAATAAAAATAAGGTAAATGCTATATTTTTTACCATAACTCCTCCTAATAGTTTTACTATGTGAATAATTATACCTAATTTTATATTTATTTGAATAATTTTTACTATTTATTTATGACTTAAATATTTTTGCTTTGTTTTTTGGAAAACTAATAAAAATATAGGTAGAATTTTGGTGGATGTAGCTTATTGAAATACTACGGGTCTATTAAAAACTACAAGGATAAAGTATGTCATTCGAGGTCGAATATAAACTTTTTAATGGTAGAAGCAAAAAGCAACCAGATAAAAACCTTAAAATAGATCAAACACCTATTTTAAACTCTCTTGTAAATACATATGCACTCTCTCTTTTTGTTGGTAAATTTTATGATTTTAGTAAAGAAAATGATCTATCTATACTTAAAAAGATGGTTGACGAAAAAAGAGACAGACAGACTAAAAAATTTATGGATGAAGTTTGCAAAGTTTGTGGTAAAGACGAAGATCTAATAGTAAATGTGCCAAGACTTCGTAGCTACATTAAAAATTTTGATGAAAAAATAGACAGCAAAAGAAAGCAGATAAATACAAAGCTAAAAAAAGTATGTGAAGAGTTTTTTGCGCTTATAAAGCTAGATCAAAATTTGGTACCGAGCCAAAAACAGCATATAAATGATAAAAATAGTTACATCCTAGCTCCAAATGATGACCTAGAAAAGCATGTAAAATCTCTTAAAAGTAGGTCAATAGATGATGATGAAAAATTTACATATATGCAAGATGCTGCTTTTATAATGATGTGTTTAAACCTAGGGGAGTACTTTTGGAAGGGCAAATACAAAGACTTTTCAAGTAGCCAGCCAGATGGTATGCCGCTTTATCTTTTAAGCTATGTTTATGACGAGGCAAAAGTTCAGAGATTTTTAAAATGCATGAATGTTTTGATCATAAAAAGAGGCTTTGTGATGGGGCTAGATAGGGACAATCAAACGCTAGTTTTTAGCAATATGGGATCAGAAATTTTTGAGCTTGAAATTTTTAAAGATAGATATATAAGTTTTAGAGAAGATGATGCCTTGGTTATATTTTCACCCGCATTTTTTGGTAACTTTGATCAAATTTATGATGAAATTTGGAAAATAAAGCAAAATGTGATAAAAATAAAAACCACCCCTACTAAAAAGCACTTAATATCTTTAGACGATAGCTTGCTTTTAGATCCTGAGCTTATATATAAATCCCTTAAAGATGAAAATATCTTTGTATTAAGCAAATTTAAAAAGGAGCTAGATAATCTAAAAAATGATCTTTCTTACAAAAATTTTGAATTAAACAAAGATAGATACGCAAGGCAGTGGCTTATAGATGATATCTACGGACTATACCTTGCTGTGCATGCTACGTTTAAATATAAAAACTCTAAAGAGCTAGCTAAAATTTACTTTGAAGATCTTCTTGGTAAGAGCTTAAATTTATTCATCGATGAAAAAAGAACTACTGCTTTAGGACATCACATAAACGACATAGAGCTTTTATAAACTACCAAGCCACCGGCTCTAGAAGCAATAGGTGGAATTTAAAGACTCATCTACTATCTTAAACTTCTCTCACAAAAATCAAAACAAGGAGAGAAGATGGCAGAGTTTGACAAGTTAAATTTCGCCGACATTCACATGAGCTTGCTAGCTGATAGAAATATCTTTTTATATGGGCAGATCGATCAAGAAATTTGCCTAACTACGCAAAAGACACTTTTGTATCTTGACAGCGTAGATCAAAGCGACATAAACATATATATAAGTGGCCCTGGAGGCTCGATATATGATGGCTTTGGACTAATCGACTTTATGAAAACCATAAAATCACCAATCAATACATTTTGCGTGGGGCTAGCTGCCTCTATGTCTGCACTCATATTTTTAAACGGAGATAAGCGCTATATGTTGCCAAACTCAAGCCTCATGCTTCATCAGCCTCTTGGCGGTGCATCGGGTCAGGCAAGCGACATCGAGCTAATCGCAAATCAAATTTTAAAAATCAAATCAAAAGTCAATGAGATGATAAAGGCTAACAGCAACCTAAAAATAGCAAAGATAGAACAGCTCACCGATAGAGACTGCTATATAGACGCATCATCAGCCATCGCTTATGGCCTAGCTAATGAAATAATACCAACTAATAAAGGAGAATAATATGTCAGTTTTTTCACTAATCAACAACAAAAAAGACCTAGCTCAAGTCGCTACTTCAAACGCTCTTAGCATACCTATTAGCTTTACGCATGCGATGATAACAGGGCAAACAGGTTGCGGTAAGACCACTTCAGCGATCCTGCCAGCGATGGACGAACGCATAAAAGTAGGGCATGGGATGCTTGTCTTTGACTACAAAGGAGTTGAGCATAAAAAGGTTAAATTTCTAGCCAATAAGCATGGCAGACTAAAAGATGTCGTAATGATAAATGTGCCATGGGGAAACAAAATAAACATAATGGATGACGCAAGTGAGAGTTTATTGATGAATTTCTTTCAAAAGACATTTGGCACAAAGCGTGATCCTTTTTGGGGAAATTTAGCGGCAAATATCGCTACAAAGTCTCTTTCAACGATGAAGGCGATATGTGACCTTACGGAGCAAGGTTTTTGCACCCCATATATAGAAAATAGAGCAAAAGATATAAAGCCAAGCTTTGCAAATTTATGCAAATCAACCCAGCAGCTAGGCGACTTTAAAAAATTTTATGCCTTAGTTAAGCTGGTAGATGATCATGTAAAAAGCGAAACGGCATTTGCAAAAGGTATAAGCAAAAGACATTTGGTTAGCTCTTTAAATGAGAAAATTTGGGCATTAGGCGAGTTTAATGAAAAATCTGAAAATTTCATACAAGCTTTTAAGGAGTATGAAGGTATAAGAAATGATGAAGAGTCACAAAAAGCAAGGCTTTTCTCAAACTACACATTTATGCTTTTTGCCTTGCAAAGCATAGCTGACGATGAGATGCTAAACTATCATGGCAATAGCATAAGCAAGCTACTAAATGAAGGAAAGATAGTCGTTGTAAATTCTCAGGGGCTAAAGGATAGTGCGGTTGAGCTTATGCTAAATTCCACCCTTTCAAATATGGCGCAACGCATAGCAAACGAAGAGAAGGTGCCAGTTAGTATCTTTATAGATGAAGCGCAGCGTGTGCTAAATCCATCAACGGACCTGCACGCTGACGTGCTAAGAGAGGCTAGGGTCGAACTCATACTCGCCTTTCAAAACGAAGACGTGCTAAAAAGTAGCCTTGGTAGCGACTCAAGATATAAAGAGCTGGTGGGAAATTTAACCAATCAATACTTCTTTAAAAACTCGGTCAGACAATACGCCAGTGGAGAGGATAAAGACTTTAGCAAGTTAAAAAAATTTGAGTATTACCACGATGGTAAAATTTATAAGGCCTCGCCTATATTTATAGATGAAAATGATCTTTTAAAGGCTGAGCTAAGCTACCAAAAAGAGCTTGGCATCGGTAGTAGTTTTACTAATGTAACTCTTGGGGATAATGAAATTTTGGTATATAACGAGCAGCTATTTAAAAGGCGCTCTTTGCTCATAAAGCAAGACATAGTGACAAAAAAGAAGTCTGAAGTGCCAGTGCTAAATCAAAAACTTGATGCGCTACTTAAAAGACTAAACGTTTTAGTTCAAGAAGCAAAAGAGTCAAAAGACGAAGATGAAGATCTCTGGCAGGGGGTTTTATAAGATGTAAATTTACTCATGGGAAATTCCCATGAGTTTTTAGTAGCTAAAATATTTATTAAGTATATCTAGTGCTTTCTTGTCACCAAGTTCATAGTATGCTTTATTTAGCGCATCTTGTGCCTCTTGTTTTGCATTGGTATAATTGCCATATATGCATAATATTTCGCCTAAATTTGTGCATCCCCTAGCATAGTTGTAGTCATAACAAGATTTTCTGAAATAAGAGTATGCGGTTTGCATATTTTTTTCAAAGCCAACCCCATCTCTATAGTTTACGCCAAGATAGTTACAACCTCTACCACTTCCTGCGTCGCAAGCTTTTTTATTATATTTATTGGCCAAAGTTAGATCTTTAGTTATCCCATAGCCATATTTATAGTTATAACCAAGACTTGCACATCCATCAGCACCGTTATTTAGATCGCAAGCTTTTTGATAGTATTTATTGGCCTCTTTAAGATCCTTTTTTATACCATCACCTTCTCCGTATCTAGCACCAAGGATAAAGCAGCTCTTGCCATCTTTTAGATCGCACCCTTTTTTAGCAAATTCGATAGCTTTTTTTAGATCTTTAAAAGAGTTTGCGTCATCCTTAAAAAGTTCGCTTGCATACCCACATGATTCAGCCATATCAAGATTACAAGCTTTTTCATAATTTATGGCAGCACTATCTATATTTTTTTCAAGCCTATATAGATTGGCCAGGCTTTTGCAAGTCAAACCATCTTTAAGATCACAAGCTTTTTGGTAAAACTCTTTTGCTTTATTTATATCTGCCAAGACCCCATTTCCCATTTGGTAATTAACACCTAAATGAGAGCAAGATCCGCCATCTCCTAAATTACACCCCATCTCAAAATATTCATTTGCCTTCTTATAATCACCATTGCTGTTATATTCTAATCCCATTTCAAAGCAAGCAAGACTATTGTTTAGAAGGCATCCATGTTCGCCGTTAAAAACTGTATTTGCTTTAGAGACATCAACTTTTTTATATATCTCATAAGCTACTTTTATATTTTTTTCAGAGGGATTACCTTTTAGTAGATTGCCAGCTAAAGCCTTGCAAGCTTCTTTGTTATTATTGTTGCAAAGCTTTGTATAGATCTCGTTTGCATGCTCTAGGTCGTTTTTTTGTTCATAATCTTTAGCCAGTTTTATGCAGCCATCGCTTATCCCTATCTCGCAAGCAATTTTTGCATCGTCTTCAAGTGCTTTTTGCTTATCGCAAGCTTGCGTATTATCTGATTTGCAAGATGTTTTGTAGTATTCATAAGCCTCTTTATAATCTATATTTTTTATCTTCTCTAAAGTAAAACTACTAGTTTGATAGTCGCCATGTTCATAAAGCAGGCCTAGTTGATAGCAGGCTTTAGGGTCAGATTTGCACTTCTCTTTTAGAAGACTTATCGCTTTGTCTGCATACAGCTTTGCTGCAGTGTCATGCTCCTTGTTATAAAAGTATGCCAACTTCATACAACTATCACTATTTTGATTTTCGCATTCATTTTCTAAGCTATAAATTTCATATCTGCTTGGATTTCCTAAGAATATAAATGCAGAGGCTACCGCAACAGCAAGTATAAAAATAGATATAGCATATATAAATTTGTATTTTTTTATGTGCTTTTTTAGTTGCTCTTTGTTTTCTCTTTTTTTGGCTTCCTCAGCAAGTCTAGCTTCTTCTAGCTCACGCTGTCTTTGCTCTCTCAAGCGAATCGCCTCTTCTTCTTTTTCTTTTCTTAGCTGCTCCTCTCTTGCTTCTTCTTCTAACTTTCGCAGCCTTTTTCTTTCACTCTCTTCTTGCTCTTTAATGATCTCTTTTTTGGTTTTTGGCATAAAGTGCAAGGTTTCACCACAAAATCTGCACTTGGTGGCATTTGTCTTTACTTCTTCTTTACAAAAAGGGCACTGCGTTTTTAGTTGTGTATCGCAGATTGGACAAAATTCCAAATCATTTTCTATTTCTTCAGCACAAAAAGGACATTTGACTAGATTGTTGTTCATGCTCAAATCCTACTAAAAAAATAGTCTTAGAGATATCAATTGTGCAATAAGCAATACTAAAAATGCACCAATTGCCCAGCCATAATTAAATTTAACTGTTTTTACTGGAAGAACATTATTTGCTATTGCACCCGCTATGATTTGCGTCACAAGCAAACCTATTGTATAAACTATAGAAACAATATTAATCATTTCTATACTATCATTTTTTACGCCTATACCGATTAAGAAGTATAATAAAACTGTTGATATAGTTGTTAGAAATATATATAGCAGGTTATCATATCCAGTATAGTATAAAGGCCCAAACAAAAATGCCCAAAAGTTAAAACCTTGTGGTTTTAGGATTATTTTTCCATCCCACGTTTTTATAAAACCAAGCGGAATTTCATTACTATTTGCTTGGTTTTGATATGGGAAATTATTCGCCATATTTTTTTGGCTATTCATTTGTTCTCTTGCTTGATTTTTGGCTTCCTCATTTAAGAAGCTACCACAAAATCTGCATTTAATAGCATCTTTGTTAATTGTCTCACCACAAAATGGACAAAATTTAGTCTCCATACTACTTTCCTTTTTTTATTTTTAAAGAATATAATTATTCAAAGTGAATAATTCTATTTAACTTTTACTAAGCTCATTCTTAAAAATAAGCATTGCTTTAATAAATATAAGAAGGCATGGACTGCTTGAAGCCATATTGCATATCTAAGCCTTGTTGTATTTTAAACTTGTCTAGAATTTTTTTAAACTCATTAAGTTTTTTATTGAATTTTTGATAAATTTCATCAAATTCCTCTTTGTCTGTGCAACCTATGGACTGACAAAAGAGCCCAACTAGCTTGCCCCTGATCTTAAAGACTTCATCGTATAGCTCTTTACAAAAATCTAATACATTTTGGTAAGTCCATGCCTCGCCTTGTTCGCCACCTATTGTGAAATCACTCGTTCCTGTAGTAAATTTACCAAGAGATGAACCGCTTAAAACAAAAGGGCATTCTTGTTTTAAGCCCATGATCGTCGCATCAAGCCAATCATTAATAGTCTCAAACGGATCATCAAATATATAAAGTTCGTCTGAGTAAGCGGGTCTGAACAAAAGTTCGTTATTATAAATTGTTATCATTTCTTATCCTTTTTATTATTTTTATTTGATTTAATATGGGGTATTTTATTACTTGGTATATCTAAGTATTTGAAAATACCTGAATATTCATCAAATGCTTTTATGATTCTTTGTTTAAGCTTCAAAAAGTCAGACTTGGCGTATATGTCAAGAGCGTCGGAGAGATTGTAGCCCAACATTTCCTTAATTAGGTCGTTATATTGTTCAAGATTCTTTCTATTGTTTTTATTTATATTGTGACCTAATTCATCTGCAGCATTTACAATGGAGCCACTTATGTTGTTTATACGATCGTATTCTACTAATTTCTTAGCAAAGTTGCCTCTCAAGCGATGATCGCTAACTTTTTTATCACTTATAACTTTTTTTATGCAACCATTGACTTTCTTATTAAAAGACTTTATTGTAGGGTATTTTTCTTTTATGGCTTTAACCCATTTATAATTATGTAAGTCTTTGATATTTTCATGTAGGACAATTACTCTTTTGGATTCACTACTGTATTTGCCTTTTGCTGTATCTATAATGACACAATTATATGCTTGCTCATCTATTGTCTCTGTTATGAAACTATTTTCATTTAATCTAAAGAATTCTTCCATACGAAGTCCAACATGTAGTTTGAACCGAAAATAGTCTAATATTTCTTTTTCGATACCATGTTGTCCTGAAAATAATAATCCTAATTCATCCACAGTAAAATTTCGCTTAGTAGTTTTTTTATTAATGCGAAAACGTACAAGTGATATCATGCTAAAATAATTAGTTTCAATAAGGCCTAAATTTACAGCTCTTTCAAAAATTTTTGAAAGAAAGCCAACTATATTATTCACTCTTTTTTCGCCACGTTTCTGTGTTCCATCTTTAGAATTTAAAAGACTATCTTGAAAATTTTCAGCTACAATTAAATTTATATCATTTATCCCAATGCTTTTACTATCAAGAAATTCTTGAAGTAGTTTTGATACAAATCTGTATTCTTTTTTTGTGCTTTCGCTAAACTTTTGCCTTGATCCAACACATTCTATGTAATTTTCAACTAAATCTTTGATTGTTGATATATTTAATGAATCTTTGTTAGGTTTGATTGGCTTTATTTTGGTTTTCTTTTTCTTTTCGTTATAGTTTAATATCTCTGACACGATATAATGTGGTATAAAAGTACCAAAAACAATAAGCCCACCTTTTACCTCTACTGTATTGCCACTAGGAATTTCTTTAGCATTCTTTTTCTTATGGGCTGGTTTTTTCTCTGGTGCAGCTGGACAAAAAATATTTATTAACTCCTCTACAGGCAGATCATCATCTATTGGGACGGCAGGTCTTTGGGTAGTATCAGTCCTTGAATTTAAGGCATCAAATCGCTCGTCCATTATATATTTAAACTTTTTAGTTCCAAACAAATGGACAGAGTATGGAAATAGATTAAAAAGATGACAACATATTTTTAACCAGTAGTTTTTACCCTTATCACTTGTGGCTCTTTCATACCCCTTTCCAAGGCAATAATTTATATCATCAGATAGTAGTTTTGGATCATTTTGATAATGAAACTTTATTGCTAGATGATTTAATTCATTAAAATCATCGACTTCTCCTATGTTAAAATTTCTATATTGTTAATTATACTTTTCAAAATAGGTATTTTTAAATAATTAGTAAATGATAGTCATCGAGCCCCTTTAATGCCTCTTTTTTAGCCTTCAAGGACACTCCTTTTGCATATGTATCAGTTGCTAGGTCTGTGCTATGTCCCAAAAGAACGGAAGTAAGATCTGCTAGAGAATTTTCCAAACAATAGTCTTTAATGGCTTTTGCGAAATTGCCACGCAGTCTGTGAAAACTAACATTTGCACTTGGGATAGATTTGTGGATATGCCGATTTAGGCGCTTTCCAAAATAATCACTACTCTCTTTTCCTTTCTTGATTTGCTCTAGCCACTTTAAATCACCCAAATGCTCAATATTCTTATGTAGCGGAATTTGCCTATATTTGCTAACGCCGCCTTTTTGCTTGGCAGTCTTAACATTTATAAATTTTATGCCATCTTCTTCGCCTGCACTTTTGCTATCAAGTTGCCAAATTTCATTAAGCCTTAGCCCAGTATGAAGAGCAAACATCATATAGTTTCGTAGATCAAGCCTTTTTGTATCAAAAACTATTTTTAGTTCATCTAGGCTAAAGTTATCTTTCGGAGACTTCTCATCAGCTGAAATTTTAAAAGATGTAAGCATTTTAAAAGGATTGGTTGTTAGCTTGCCCATCTTTATGGCATAGTCAAAGAGCCTTTTTGAGTAAGATGTGTAGTTGTTGATGGTCTTTTTATTAAGCTTTTTGTTTGCTAGAGTTGTTTGGAAGTTTTCAGCATCGCCGTAGCTAAACTCTTTACCTTGATGATCTTTAAAAAACTCATCCAAGAGCTTGCCAGTCTTAACATAATAGCCCTTGGTTTTATCGCTAGATTTTAGCTTTAAACACTCTGTTTGCACATATCTTTTGGCTACCGATTCAAAAGATAGCGGCGAGGTTTCTTTTGGATTTAAAGGTGCATCCAATAATGTTTTGAGCTCGTTTTTAAGCTTTTCTTCTGGAGCTACTAGATTATAAAATTTAGCTATCACATCTTGTGAGAGCTCTTTATATTCGCTAACATCTAAAAATATGCCATTTTGTTTAATGCACCGCTCATTTTGCCTTTTGATGTTTATCAAGGCTCTTAGGCTTTTAGAGTTTGCATGCGTTGTGGTTATCTTTTTAGCAAGAGCTTCGTTGGCTGCAGCTTTTATAGAATTTGCTAGTCTTACCGCCTCATCTAGATTTTTTGTGAAAAGGCAAAATTTAACAGTTAGCTTTTTGCCATCTTTAAGAGCAGTATCAAAAAAGTAAAAATTTGGTCTATTAGAAACCTTAGTGATCAATCTAGAGCTCATAGAATGATCCTAGTTTCTGTAACAAAAGTGCAAATTTTCTGTAACAAAGCTGATTTGTCTGAAATTTAAGACAAAAATATCTGCTAATAAATGCAGTTAAAACACCGAAATTTGGGGAAGTTGGAAAGAAAAATATTGTATTGGTGGCGGACAGAGAGGGATTTGAACCCTCGAGCCCCGATTAAGAGCTGCACCCTTAGCAGGGGTGTGGTTTCAGCCGCTCACCCATCTGTCCACGTTCATGAAAAATTTTATTAAAAAGAAATGGTGGTTAGAGGCAGAATCGAACTGCCGACACGCAGATTTTCAGTCTGCTGCTCTACCGACTGAGCTATCCAACCACCTTGATAAAAGAAATTGGATTATACATTTTAAATATTTAAACTAAGTTTAAAAATCTACAAGAAGCTTTTGTTTTTAAGAAATTTAAATATAAAACTATAAATTTTTAGCCTGACAAAATTAAATTTAATGCACCAAATTTACTACACTTACATCTTTATCTATCTCGATAAAAAATGTTTGTGTGCTACCTCCGCTGCCATAAGTGCCTTTATAGACTTGATTTACAGCATGTCCGCTACCATCAACTGCTACTTGGTTGTGCGTATCGCCTAAAGCACTATGTTTTAAATTTAGTGCTGCTACTTCGCCATCTGTTGCTTGCGTGAAGATAGTGCCTTTGCCCTCTAGCGCCACTTTGTCATTATTATCGCCTTTGATCTTTAGCACGGTATTTACGCTTTTTAGACCACCATCTGTTACTTGTGAGTCGATGATATCAAGCACGCTTTTGGCATCCAGTCCTATCGAGACCGCCTGAGCGCTCTTGCTACCAAGCTGTAAAATTTCAAAGCTTTTTAGTTTATCGTTTAGATCATCCACTCTGCTAAGATCGATATTTTCAGTAAAGATGAGCGTATCAACGCCACCTTTTGCATCTATCTTGTTGCCTTCGTAGGTAAATGTATTGTCTTGATCATCTCCCTCGTGAGTGATCTTGATATTTTTATCTATCTCGACGAAAAATGTTTTTGTGCTAGCTCCATCAGTGTATGTGCCTTTATAGACTTGATTTACTGCATGGTCTATTTTAAGTATCGTAGTATTTCCGCTGGCATCATTTATTACGTTTTTATGATCATGATATGTTTTACTGCCGCTATCAGCTGTGACTTCTACTTTGTTAAATTCATCTCCTATGGCTTGACTATGTTTCCAGTTAAGCATAGTTACTTCTTTATCAGTAGCTAGTTCAAATTTATTATTTCCATCACTTATTAGCTTAACGCCATCTTCATCATCGCCTGAGATTTTTAAGACAGTATTCATATTTTGCGTATCTTGTATCTTTTTTCTGCCACTTCCTGAGCCAATGGTTATGGTGGTCTCTTTTGAGTCTATGATATCAAGAACGTTTTTAGTATTTAGTGATATTGAGACAGCTTGGGTTTCAGTACCTAGTTGCAAACGTTCAAAACTTTTTAAAGTATCATTTAAATTACCTACTTTTTCTAGTTTTGTATCTTCAACAAATATCAGCTTATCTACACCACCTTTTGCATCTATACTCTTGCCATTATAGATAAAGACATCATTTAGATTACTTCCTTCAAGAGTATTTGTATTGTGTTTTAAGTGCATTACTCTATTAAAATCATCTGGGTCATTTCCATAACCATTTAGTGCTTTTCTATAGCCATTTGCATCAGCACTACTAACGTATCCTTTATCTTCCAAAGCTTTTATATAGCTATTACTAAAAAGATGTGTGCCACTTCCTTGTGAGCCAATATTTTTATAGTCAGCATCTGTATATATCGGATTTTTATGTTTTCTTATCTGTATATCGAGATCCACATCTGTTCTTTGGTCTATATAGTCGATATTTAGCTTGTAAAAGCCTTTTTTTAATGTTATGACTTTAGGGTGTCCCAAAACAGTATCACCCACTCTATTAACTTCTGTTGTAGACCAAAGTGTATTACCAGAGGCATCTTCTGGTTGTCCTCTCCACCATGGCGCATCTATTTTATAGTTTCCAAGCTCCATATGTACATAGTCTTGAAAGCGGTCTGCTCTTACGTGGTACTCACCATCTTCTTGTATATATATCCATCCACTCATATGCATGACAAGGTCTGTTCCTACTGTCTCGGCTTCTAGTAAGGTGTAATTACCTGAGTGATTTACATTGTAGTGGGTATTAGTGTGGTCTGTATCGCTTGCCAAAGGGGAGTGTCCTACTCTTGCCATATCATTTGTGTTTAACTCTCCCGCTGATGGTCTAGTCCAGCTTAATTTATAATCTTTTCCTCCCCTAAAGGAGACTTCATCAAACGTAGTAGTTGCACTAACACCAGCCCACTCCATCCACTCTTTATAGTGATGTTTTACAAAAAATAAATTTGCACTATCTACTGGCAAGAATGGTCCAGGATACATAAATTTATTTATAAATTCTTTATTCGTACAATCATAAAACCACATATCAACATCAAGGCCTTTGTTTGCCACCATAGTCACGGTTTGAACGGCTAAATTTCCTGCATCATCTAGTCTTTCAACGATGTAGTTTTTGCTGCCAGTGTTTTGTGCTACATTAAAGCTTCCAGAGTAGCTTAAATTTCTATCAAGTGTCAGTGTCGTCTTCTCAGATGTCTCAGCGTCTATGACCTCTACATCTTTTGATTTTTCATCGTGTGGATTGTTTGCAGCTTCGCCTTTACCGCTAAAATTTATAGCGTAGTTGCCAGAGCCGTTTTTTATATTATCAAAGTCAGATTCTATTAGCTTGTCAGGCTTTGAGTCAAGATCGACTGTGATAGTTAGATTATCATCTCTTTGAGGCACGCCGTCAGTTCCCACGTAGGTGGCGTCTATGATGTGGTGAGTTCTATCTAGCTTTTTGCCAACCTTTTCAAAGTCTGCTATGACGGTGTTGTTTTCGATCTTGGCTATAAAGCTGTCGCTTACATTTGCGTTTTCGTCTTTTATCTCGATTAGCACGTAGCCTTTGCCGTCGCTTGTGGTATCGGGCTTATTTATACCAAATTTAATGTATGGCTGTTCGTCATTCGTAAGAGCGATGTTGTAGTTTATCTTTTGGGCCAGATTTGACTCATACTGGCTTGTCGAGATGATGTGCTCGTAGTCCTCTTCGTTTAGGTATTTTGCGGAGTGGATATCAGCATTATCTATCTTTGTAACAAGTTTTACATCGTCTATATAGTCAAGCACACCAAAGGCAAATAGCCTGCCACTTGAAGTACCAGAAATGGCACTTCCATCATCTTTTATAAGGGTCGCATCGACTAAAGTCGGACGTTTGCTACTTACCGGTACATCTGGTATAGTGATAGCTCCTTCGTTTATCACTTTGATATCGCTTGGATTTTTCTTGTTTATCATATGTACGCCATCGTCATCTAAGACATAGCTTACGGTTGATTGTTTATTTGTATTTGGATCAAGTATGCTGATCTTTAGCGTATCGCCTGGCTGGGTACCGCTTGGGACATAGACTTTTACATCTGAGCTTGTAACAGCTACTGGTCCAGTGTCATCTATAAGTCCATCTCCGTCCAAATCTTTTACAAATTTTGCCACCGGACTAGCATTAAATTTTATCTCGTTTGTATCGCTCTCGCCTTTGTTGCCAGCTTTATCCATCATGGTCGTCGTTATGCTTGTGGTTTTGCCATGCTCTATTGGCACTGTGATTTTAAATTTACCATCATTTAGCGGCACTTCATTGTGATCAGGGGCGATTATCTTGCCGTTAGTGTATGTATAAACCTTGTGCGTTTTACTGCCGTCTGGGTTGGTGACATCGATGGCTATCTTATCGCCTTCTTTTATGATACTTGGAATTTTGATGTAGGCATCTGTTTTAGTTGGATCGCCAGTATCGTATCTATTTTCTGAAGTATCAAGCCTTCCATCAGGTTTTCCATCTGATCCTGGCTTATCGTCTGCAAAGCTTATCTTGGCTGATTTTGGAGGTGGAGTTACTACTACACTTGGGGTTGTTTGGCTGCTTGAGCCATTTGGTTTTGGCGTGCCATGCTCGTCATTAACCGTTGTGCTTATAGATACACTTGAGCTAGGTGTCACTGGCACGCTTACACCTGGCACTTCAAATTTAGCATTAACTATTGGCACTACTACGCTTGGGTTATTTTTATCATAGACGCTTGTGCCATCGTCGCTTACTACAAATTCTTTTGGCGAGCCACCTATGTTTATAGTGACGCTCTCTTTTGGCTTTATAGTGCGAGGTAAATTTATCTCAATCTTTGAAGTGCCGTCACCTATCTCGTCGCTACTTATCAGTCCATCGCCATTTTTATCAGCTGTTAGCGTCACTTTGACTGTGTCGCTTACGCTGCTGCTTGGCGTAGTGCTTGTGGCTGATACGTTGCCAAATTTATCAACTACGCCAGTTTCTATGCTGCTTCCTGCCGTGATGTTTGCGATATTTGGCACGCTAAAGCTAACCGCGCCATTTTCATCGGTCGTAAATGTATATGTGTTGCCGTCCTCGTCAGTTGCTGTGCCATTTTCTTTATCTAGCGTAAATTTCTTCTCAACTGGTGGTTTGCCCGGTTCATTTAGCTTAAACGTGATCTTATCTCCGGTGCTAAGCTCATCAGGCACTACAAATTTCATACCGCTAGTTTGCGTGCCACTGCCATATCCTAGCTCGGTCGCATCTATCACGCCGTCGCCATTTTTATCAAGATCAAGCGTGGCTGTCACTTTTGAGATGGCTGGCGTGTCGTTTAGCTCATAGGCAGTTGGCGGCGCGGTAAATGTTCTGCCACCAGTGGTGTATGAGCTTGTCACGGTCGTTTTGCCATGGTTTAAAATTTCAACTCCAGTGATCTCTGCTTTGCCATTTACGATAGGTATAGGAGGCGCTCCAGTGGGCGTGCCGGTGCTATCAACTGGGATTAGCTCGTTTGTTATCGTATTTACTTTGTAGTTGCTAGTTTTGCCACCGCCTTTCATGTTTGTCTTTATCGTGATGATGTCGCCATTTTTAGCAACGTCTGGGATATGGGCGTCTATGCTTGTGATGATTTTCTTGCCATCAGGAGTTTTTGGTAGTGAGTTTAGCTGCGCTCCTCCTAAAAAGCCCTTTTTCTCGCCAGTGTCGCTTGTGAGGTTGAAATTTAGCACGATGTTTGGCTCTGGAGGTGTAAAATTTAGGTTTTGGGCGCCAAATCCAGCATAAGAGACCCCGCCGATCTTAGCCTCGCCAACTGGCCATTTGACCTCGTCATGCCTAGCTTCAAGAGCGCGCAAACCCGTGTAGAAGTCGTAGATATTTGAGTAGTGGCCGCCTAGTTCAAATTTGATGCCACCACTGCCAGCAGAGGCGAAGTTGTGTGATGATGAGCCGTGAGAAGATAGCTCTTGATGGGAGATTTGATCATCGTCATTTGCGTGTTCTTTATGATTTTCAAGGATGTTTGCATTTTTTGGGATGACTAGCTCGCCCTTATGCTCAGCAAAGACATTTATAGTGTGAAATACCGAGCTAAAGCCGACATAAGCCTTTTCGCCGTCATCAAAAACAATGGTAAGGTTTGAGTTTTCGCTCGTTTTTATATCGTCACCAAGGTAAATTTCATCGCCTTTGTGCAGCACCCTCATAGTGCCGTCCCTGCCTATGGCGATGGCTTCACCCTTGATCTTTTTGATAACGCCGATCCTTATGGCGTCAAAATTTGGCATTTTTTCATCCCTGTAAAATGTGTGTATTGTAATATCGGAAAATCTCTTAAAATTTATATAGTTTGGTGGCTTTTTTGGGATGAGGTCTTTAGCTCTTGTAAATTTACTACATCACCTCGACTTGCACGTTTTTATCTATCTCGACAAAAAATGTCTGTCCAGCGTTGTTTTCGCCTTTATAGACTTGATTGACCGCTTCGCCCCCAACTTCATTGAGTTTGTTATAACCAGCTCCGATTACGCTATTTTTTGCATTTAGCGCAGCTACCTCGGCGCTTGTAGCTTTTATGAAATTTCCAACGAGCTGCACCACGTCGTCACTATCGCCTGAAATTTTAAGGATGGTGTTTAGACTCTCTAAGCCATCAGGCCCTTTGGTAGGGTTGGAGTCTATCATGTCGCTTATGTTTTGCCCATTTAGCTTTAGCTTCACAGCCTTTGTGTCATCAAGCTCGATGCGCTCAAAGCTCTCAAGGCGCTTATCTAGCTCACTTATCTTTGTTAGATCCACGTTTTGGGTAAAAAGTAGCGTATCTATGCCACCTTTTGCGTCGATATCGTGTGAGTTAAAGATAAATTTGTCATCAAGGTTGCTGCCAACGTCTTTTGTGCCGTCAAATGTTAGCTTAAATTCTTTATCAAAGTCATTTGGATTGTCGCCGAATTTCGTACCATTTATTTCTTTTGCCTTATAGAAGGTATCGCTCTCTTTTGTTACAAGGCCTTTTTGAGCAAGAGCCTCCATATAAGCGTTGCTGACTAGTTTTATATCAGGGTCATTTGAAATAATTCTACTAAAAGTGCTATCTGGATGCACTCTAAACATATAACTATATCTCTCATCGGATACTTCTATATGTATTTTATAAAATCCATAATCATTTGTTAAATTTAGGCTATTTGTACTTTCGCTCTGTATGGCACTGCCTTCATCTATGCCACCATTTCTAGTTGCTGTTGCAAATGGCTGCCATGAAATTTCTCTACCATCAAATTCAAACTTAATACTTTGCCTTTGTTGCTTTGTTTCATAATAAAACTTGTCGATAGCACTACGGTTTTTTATAAATATCCAGCCATCCATGCTGACCATTACTCCATCTGCGGTGATTTTGGACTCGAATAATTTATAGTGACCATTTTTATTAGGTGGTTCAACATTTGGGTCAAAACCTCTATCGATTCTATCTTTGGTGTAATTTACATTTGGGTCTCGTCCTATCCTAGCAAGCTCTATGTCTGATGGAGTGCGGTTACGTACTTTTACATTTAGGTCTTCTGATGAAAAAGGTGGCATGTATTGATTACCAGTTGCATAACGCAAGTCGTTAAATGTGCTTGTCGCACTTACGTGATGGCTTGCGCTCCACTCTTTTAGTATGCTTTTGCTTCGCTCCAAATTATAATAATCAAGACCTCGTCCATGGTTTCTAGCTGAGTCATAAAGCCAGATATCTGCATCCAGCCCTCTGTTTGTGACGTTTAACACATTTATGGTATCTATAAATGGCTCTTCTTTTGGCTCCACAGCGGTGCTACTTTTTTCTACCAGCATGCTAGAAGCACCTGAGACGCTTTTTAACTCTCTTGGCTGGGCGCTACTTATGTTTGGCTCTAAAGATCTGTGTTGGTTGTAAATTTGATGGATATTTGCGCTATGTCCGCTTGTAGCAAAACTAGCCATGCTCAAAGATATACCCTCGCTCGCGCCAAAGCCGTTAGAGTGATCGCTTTGCTCCTGTGCTTTTTTTGCTGAAATTTTTAAAATTTCATCTAAATTTATGCTTTGATGAGCGCTTAAATTTACCTGCTTGCCATCTTCTAAAGTGATCTTGGCGTCTAAATTTTTAGTAAAAATTTTCTCACCAGCGTAAATCTCATCGCCATCTTTTAGCATTTTTATGCTTCCATCTTGGCTTATGACGTAAATTTCGCCCTGAATGTCTTTTATGATCAGCTTTTTATCTTTCATCTTTTCCTCGTTGTATTCTAAGCCATATCGGATAAATTTATAAAATATGTATAGTTAAGGTCTTATTTTGTGGGGATTGTAGCAAGATGCGCCAGATATTATCATTGTTTTACGTCAAAGTAATACCTTTAAACTCATCCTTGTTTGGTGAGTATTTAGACTATTTGTAGGTTATTTTATCTTTTATAAAACTATATTAAAATCACGGATACTCAAAACCAAATTCGTATTCTTTTAAAACGCCGTCTATAGGGATATTAAATGTAGCTGTATATGAGTTTTTGATATCTGAGTCTTTATTTTTAACTAAAGAGCTGCTCTCATATATACTCTTATCACCGCAGTGGTGAAGATATACCTTATCTATATCACTAGCTTCACCTTTTTCGTTTTCAATGATGAGATTATCTAGTGTTAGAGCAAGGCTTGAGCTAGATGTTGATGTAGGTACTACATTATTACCAAGAGCTAGACGAAGCTTCATATCAAACATAGCTGAGTCTTTATCATCTCTAAGGGTAAAGTTATTCTCCTTAGCGAAATTTAGAATGTTGAAATTTAGATATTCATCTTTAGATGAGGGTAGGGGGAAGTTATGAAGAGTAGGCACACTACTCCTCTTTTCTATTCTCTGGCAAAACTAAGTGACCATTTTTATCTATTAGGGAGTATTGGACTAAGACTATATAAATTAGATCATGGATTTTATAATTACCATAATTGCCGGTATAGTCATCATACTTTCTTAAAAACTCAGCATAAGGCTTATCATCTGTATTTTTAATACCATTTAGCTCTACTTCTGAGTAAAGTATAGGCACATACTTTAAAGTATCTTCAAAGACCTCTTTAAATTTCTCATAGTCTTCGCCGTAAATTCTCTTAAATAGCTCTTTGTCGTTTTTATAAAGAAGTAAAGCTAGTTTAGCAGTATAGCTTCTATAGTGTGATTTTATGCAGTGAATAGTATTTGACATAACATCAGTATCGTTGCAATTTACCTCAAATTTTTTATAACTACGTGCTATGCACTTTTTCTTACTGTTTTTTATTCTATCCCTATTTATCTTTTCGGCTTGAACCTTTAAATTTGGTTTTTCTTTTACGATTAGATTATAAAGATCAGCAAAGTAGTTATCTCTAAAAGAGTTATAGTCTGACTGGCATATTAAATCTTCTAAAGAATACTTTTTAAATTTATACTTGCCACTATCGTCATAGCATTTAAAGCTAGGATCAATAAAGTCACTGCCATAGTCTGCGTCACACCATACCAAGGTATCAACCTGTTTATAATCATCACTAGCTTTTTTGGTAGCTATACTAGGGTTCATAGGCTCAAAAGCACTTAAATTTAAGCTTATTAGAAAGCTTAATAATAATATAGTTTTAAATTTCATATCTTAGTCCTTTATAAATTTATTAATCAGGTAAATATCTTGATGTAAATTTATAGACATCTACATTGCTATTTTTTTCCTCAAATAGCCATAACTCACAGCTATTTTCAGGGCTTGTATCAAATAGTTGAACCAAAAGAGTATTTTTATTTATCCATTTAAAATCAAAGTCATAAGAATAGTTATTTGCATCGTGGGTTATATATCTTGTGTTTTTCATACGCTCTATATCTTTTAACTCTGGCTTAGGCGGAAAAAATAGCATTAAAACATAATCTTTCCATACATCTAATATGGTGTTTTCGTAATAAGTAAACTTAGTTTCAATCCAAATTTTCTTCACAAGCTTTTTACAATCTTTATTTAAAAACTTTTTAGGTACTGCCTTTTTCTCCCAACTATTATCATAGTCATCTGTCGCAAATGATAAATTTACAGCTACAAGTAAAGCTAAGACTATTTTTAAAAATGTATTTTTCATAGTATCTCTCCAAACGTGTTTTTATATCCCTCTTTTAGTATCTCTATAGGATCTGCTAAGTCTTTACGCCTTTTAAATTTATTATTTGGATCATTTGTGACGGTAAAGGCATCTTTTGTGTTGGCTCCATTTGTAAAGTACTCAAAGTGAAGCATAGTTACTATCTCGTTTTTAATTATTCCTGGATGCTTTCCATTATTGATCATAAATCCTGCATATCCTATAACCTGACCTTTTCTCACCTTGTCACCTACTTTTACTTTTACTCTTGAAGGATCGACCTCTCCATATCTAATTATGAAGCTACCAAATTCTACTGTGTCGTATTGTATCGTTATATGATTGGTTTTATAGTAAAAAGGACCAGCTTTTATTACTTCGCCATCAGCTATAGATACTATCTCTACATTTGATGTAAAAGCTAATTCATTTGCATTTGTTCTAGCTATCCTGTCTGCATATAGATCTCTTGCAGCATGCTTTCTGCCACCAGGTCTATCCCAATTAAATATAGCCTGACTCTCTCCTGTATCGCCTATCATAAGTGTCCAGTCAAATTCCATACCTTTATCATTTAAAGGCTTGATTTTTAGTGGAAAGACTATCTCATTTCCTATCTCTATCTTGACTAAGGCTTCCCTATCCCCATCCACCCACATACCCTTATCTACTCTTGTTATACTCTTTGACTCATTAAAAGAGTTTATAAAGCTATTCATATTATCTTTGCTTAGTAGGTTGATACCATACTTGGTATCTTGGTTTATCTTTGTTTGACCTGTTTGGTTTGTGTTGCTTGGGTTTTGATTGTTTGCGGAATTTGCTTCATCTATGTAAATTTGATATCTCTTATTTGTACTATCTTCACTCTTTAGCTCTTTAGTAAG
>NZ_CABPUX010000003.1:272727-274705 GCF_902460715.1 Campylobacter concisus
AGGTTAAATTTACGCAGTAGATATTTTCGGTACTAAATTTATTTGATGTTTGGGAGGCTAAAAGAGAATTTAGCTTATCGGCAAATGGCTTAAATAGCTCCTCGCACTTTGAAGCGGTGCCGTTTGATCTCTCTTCGTCTTTTTGCATAAATTCTAAGTGAGTGACGTCTTCTTTGTGCTCTTTGCCGTTTTTGTCTTTTGTTTGACTATTAATTATTATAGTCCTCATCTTTTTTTATAAACTTTGGTAAAAATCATTACTAAATTTATTGATAGCATTTTCAGAGCTTAAAGGCTCAAAAGCGCTTAAATTTAAACTAGCAATTAGGGCTAGTAATATAATTTTAAATTTCATCACAATATTCTACTTATTTAAATATATTTACCTTTAAATACGTTACTCAAATTACCTAAATTACTGCTTATTTTTATAAAAGTTTTTTCTTATGTCATTAAGAATTTTTGGAGTGATTTGATTTATATAAAGTCTATTCTTTTTACCATGATTTGTGTAGTAGTTTTCTATTTTATTAAATTTTTCATCGTTTGTAGTTTCATCTATATATCCAAATTTCCAAAAGTACTCATACAAATAAAATTCTGAGGCTAAATTTTTAAAAAGTATATAAAAATCTACTATGTTTCCGTCTCTATCTTGTGTTCCGCCTTTAAACTCAATTATATTGCCATTGGCCGTAACGCTCCACATAGACATATCGTCATAACAAAAACTCCATTTTTTTATCTTGTCTTTGTGAATAATGGCGCACTCTTTTATATCTATTGCCCGACCTAGATTGTCTTCATTATAATCACGTAAAATTTTTACAGAATAGTCATCATTGCCTATTTTAAAATAATAATTAGATGCGTCTTTGTATTTAAAATTTGGTATTTCATCTTTTCCCATGCCATTACAAGCCAGCAATAATATTAATAAAAATGCACTATTTAAAAATTTGAAAAATTTTAGCATTTCTAATCCTTGTGTAGTTTTCTTTTCTGTCTTTTTTGCTTTGGTCGTCGGTCCTTTTATTAATAACATCAGTTATTTTATCCACTACATTTTCGTTATTTGAGTCTTTTTTACTCTCATCTGCTATTTTGTATAGATTGTTAGAAAACCAAAACCATGCAGCACTCATTATCGCATATTTTCCATATTCAGCTACTAAAGTTGGATTTTCTACCATATTATCTTCAGTATTAAAATTTTTATTAATATAATTATTAAAATTTGAATATCCGCTTCTTCCTGTTAAATGAAAAAAGCCCCTGCCTATGAAATTCCAACCATCATCTCCACCTTGATTGCCATTTTTATCGCTATAAACATAGTTGGCTATGGCTTTAGGTCTATCCTCTTCTTTAATAGCAATAAGCTCGTCTGCTTTATTTGGATTTTCTTTAAATTTGCTTCTAAAAACAGCTCTAAGTCTATCTGCGTTTTTATATAATATATTCTCGCTTAATTGAAGTCTATTTCCTCCAACTTCTTTATAGGCTTGCCCAAAAAAATGCTCTAATCTATTTCTAGTATCAAGCTTATATTTTACATACATTTGAATTCCATCTTCGTCATCTCTTCTATTGAGCTCATCTACCATCTCTTGCAAGATATATTCTTGATTTGTTTTTATATTGGTAAATACCTGCTTTAGCATACTTAGCGTAAAAGGATAGTCTTTGATCTCTATTAAAACATTTGCTTCCTTATCCCCATCCACCCACATACCCTTATCTACTCTTGTTATACTCTTTGACTCATTAAAAGAGTTTATAAAGCTATTCATATTATCTTTGCTTAGTAGGTTGATACCATACTTGGTATCTTGGTTTATCTTTGTTTGACCTGTTTGGTTTGTGTTGCTTGGGTTTTGATTGTTTGCGGAATTTGCTTCATCTATGTAAATTTGATATCTCTTATTTGTACTATCTTCACTCTTTAGCTCTTTAGTAAGTTTATCATCTTCATAGA
>NZ_CABPUX010000004.1:0-10615 GCF_902460715.1 Campylobacter concisus
ATATAATTTAGTATTAATATACTAAATTTTTTAGACAAATACGTTTTATGCCTGTAAATATTAAGTAAAAAATATATTTATAATAATAAAAAAATATACTTTAAGATTAAAATTATAAATCAGGTAGTATATTTTAATAAATATTAAATTTCATAGAAAGGATAAAAAATGGAATTTTTAATGGTTTTGATGTTTTTTATCGCTGGTTTATTTTTATTGTTTAGGCCGGATAAAAAGCAGATGGCAATGGGGTTTGGCATTGCTGGAATAGTTGTGCTTATTGTAATGATGGCATGGGTAAATAAATTTGCCGTTGTGCCAATGGGAAATTTTTAGGGGCAGGCAATGAATAATAAAAAATTTGCAAGCTGGGGTGGTGACGAAAAGAGATTTTTCAATCTCTTTGCAGCTGCTGCCCTCGCTTTGGTCGCACTTCCTGTTGGTATTGCGTGTCTGATACTTGGATTTGGCATGGGCGATAGCCCTTGTATCATGTGTTGGCATGAGAGATTTTGTATGGTGGCGATCTCTTTTATGGCGCTTATCGTTGTACGTTACGGCTTTAAGGTTAAGTATCTAGTCGCAATCCTCTTTTTGTCGTGCCTTGGGCTATATGATGGCTTTTTACACTATAGTTTAGATGGCACAGGCGGAGGATATCTTGATATAAAGCAAGGTTTTGGGCTTGAAATTTTAGGCGCTCATACGCAGTTTTGGGTTGTTGTAGTACACTTTTGTGTCATTATCTTTTTAGGTGTTATTTTGATGCTTGGTAAAAATGTTGGTAAGATCATGCAAAATAGCGAAGAAAACGCATACGGAGTTGTTTTACCAAATTTCTTATTGGGAAAGATAGCTGTGGCTGTTTTTGTGGTCATTATGGCATTTAACTGCATTCAAGCTTTTATAACAGCTGGACCACCACCATATCTAGCATCGGCTACGCCTTCTCGCATGAGCGCTGATCCTTCTAAATGGTTTTGGGAGTTTGATCACTGGAATGAACATGAGATGGATTTTCGCGAAAGCTGGAATCCAAAACTACCAAATTTACCAAAGTAAGGATATGGAATGAAAATTTTAAATTTAATAGCACTTTGCACTTGCTTGGCATTTGGTGGAGAATTTGATCTAAATGCAGCAAATGGTGCAGTTACAAATCTAACTCCACTAAAAAAAGCTGGACAAATAGAGCTAAAACTAAACAATAGCAATCCAGTTACAGGTCTTGACTATGATGAGGAGAGCAAAAGTTTTTTGGTCGGCACACTCAAATTTGAGCTTTACTCTATGGATGAAAATTTAGATCAGATAAAAAGCTATCTAAGAAGCACGCCTGATTGGATCATACAGATGGAAGATACGGTTGGTGCAAGCTTTTTTAAAGGTTCTCTCGGGCTGATTAGCTATAACAAAACGTATGAATTTTTCAAATTTATGCCAGATCAAAGCAAGGATGATGCAAATAAGGCGTGGAGATATTTGCATGATGGCTATGATAAATTTAGCCTTGATTTTAAGGACCGATACTACACAGTTCGTGCAAAACAGCAGTATATTCTCTCTTGGGATCACTCTGACTTCTACGGCGAATTTTTTATAGCAAGCGTGCCAGATGACATAAAGCAAAGTTGGAGTATTTCTAGTTTTAGTGATAGCGATAACCTTTTGTCTACAGAATTTATTCCTAGCTTTGATGAGAGTCTTGGTATAAAAGAGGGCAGGGAGATAAATGACTACTATATCACAGGAATGGACGTAAATGGCGAGTTTGTATACTTGTTATCTAAGCAATATTCAAGCATCCTAAAGCTCGATCCACGTAGCAGAAAGATCGTGGAGGTTTATGGCTTTGAAGGCGCGAGCGATGCCCATGCGCTCGCTATTAAAGAGGGTAAATTCTACGTCGCGTCCAGAGAGGACGGTGTGAATAAAATTTTTATTTTTGAGAGATAAAATTTAAGCCGTCTTTGGCGGCTTAAATCTTATTTTTACTTTCTGTTAAATTTATATTCACATACTCACCAAAAACTATAAAGCAATTTTTGATGTTTTTATTTTTACTAAACTCTTAAGACCCCATTCGCTATAATGTCACAGTAAATTTAACCCAAAAGAGGCAAAAGGAAAGGGCAAATTCTAAAACTGTCACTAAACTTGGAGCTGATGAAAACAGGCGAGATCGCCCGAGCGCTAAACGCAGACAAAAAAGCAGGTGTTAAAAAGACTATAAAAATCCCAAAAGACGATGTCAAAATAAGCTTTCCCAAGAGATGCTATTGTTCTGGGGCCTAAATTTAGCGGGCGCAGCAAAGTTTGCTAGTTGACAGAAATTTGCCATTCCTTCAGTTATTCAGAAAAATAGGATATGTTGGTGGGACATAATGAGGGAGATAGTGTTTGTATAATTTGAAATTGAGGAGTAAATATGAAAATTAAAACACTTGAAATAAAAAATTGGCGCTCTATTAAAGAGCTTAAAGTTATGACACAAGATTTGATGATTATTATTGGACAAAATAATCATGGTAAATCTAATTTATTATCAGCTATTCTATTCTTTTTTGGCGAAATTAAACATCAAGACTTAGATTTTTTCCAAGGAGCAGAAGAACTTTTTGTGGATATTGAGTTTTCTGAGCTTGATGATCAAGACAAGAAAACTTTTGAGAAATATGTAACCCAACAAGAAACAATTAAAGTTAGAAAAGTAGCTTATTTAGGAGGAAGTTTTGAATACAAAGGATGGATACAAACTTGTTTGGAAGATTATTTAAAAGAAGAAAATGCAGGAAATTATACGAGTCGTGAAACTGCTAGCAGCTTACCCTTTTACCAATATTTACCACCTGCTGGAAGATTAAGTAAACAACAGATAATAGAAGCACAACAAAAGTATATTCAATCAAATATTAGAAATCTAACTTTTAGCTACGAACTGGAAGAAACAAATTTTATGGGGCTTAAATCTGTTGCAAAAGGGATTTTTGGGGAAGTTTATTTCTTGCCTGCAATAAAAAATGCTGCGGATGACTTCGCATCAAAAGATACCAGCGTTTTCGGTAAATTACTGGGAGAAGTCGTGGAAACTATGTCTCAGCATAATGAAGATTGGCAAGGAACAAAACAACAATTAGCTAATTTATTCTCTAAATTCAGTAAATACATTAATGGAGTTGAGAATACAGAAAGACCAAAGCAATTATCTGATTTAGAGAATGAATTATCAAAGGAATTATTATCTTGGAATGCTTATTTTGATATTGAATTGAATATTCCAGATATCGATTCTGTTCTAAAATCGAATGCTTCAGTATGGATTAATGATGGCACACGCACGGATATTGCTCGTAAAGGGCATGGTTTACAACGTGCAGTAACAATTGCATTAATTCAGTTAATCGCAAAACGCCAGTTGCAATCTAATCAGGATTCTGAAACAACAAATCGAAAAGTTTCAAAATCTCGCTATTTTATTTTTGAAGAGCCTGAATTATATCTACATCCACAAGCACAAAGATCTTTATTTGACAGTTTTGTTGAATTATCTACTAGTGGAAATCAAGTCATCTTATGTACGCATTCGAGTAATCTTATTAGTATTGATAAATATAAATCTATTTACATTATTAAGAAAGAAAATGAGCAATATGGTAGTAAAGTAACTCAATGCGAGGAGGATCTATTTGATGGAAACCAAAAGAATGAATGGAATTTGTCTTATTGGATTAATCCAGATAGAGGTGAATTATTTTTTGCTGAAAAAGTTATTTTAGTTGAAGGACAAACTGATAAAGTGATTCTTCCTGCATTGGCAGATAAGTTGGGAGTGTTTAAGCATAGTTATACTGTTATCGATTGTGGTTCAAAACAAAATATTCCTTTATACATTAAGTTAATGAATAAATTTAAGATTCCATACGTTTCGGTATATGACAAAGATCATCAAGAAAATAAATCAGAGCAAGCAATAGGTGCGGCAGATTCTGCAACCAAAGCAATTTTAGATGAAATAAATAATGAACTAGGCTTATCTGTAGAGCTTGTAAACGATATTGAGCAGGAGCTTGGATATAATTGCGGCAAATCAGGTAAGCCATTTCAAGCGTTAAAACATATTAAATCTAGTGAGTTCCATATATCAGAAAGTTTCGCTGAAAAAATTAGAGTAATTTATAAATAAAAATAGCTTATCAATAATTTTCAGGTGGTCTATTTAAAATCAAGAGTCGCTTAATGCTACGTCGCTTTTAGCAATCCATCTAAAATTGCATTTTTAAAAGGTCGGACTTTCATCCGACCAATATCAGAAAAAGGGAGAAACTAAAATATATAAACCGCGCCGAGCACGATAAATGCTCTTAGGCAAAAACCGCCGATTAAAACACCATATTCATTATATACGCAGCTTTTGATGCCTTCGCCACATCCGCATACTGCTCCGTCTTTTGTTACGCCACATCTTTGTAGCATAAATTTACTGCCGCCAATTAATGGCAGTGCAAGACCAAGCACTATAAAACCTATCCAAAACATCGGTGCTAGAGAGCCTGATACTATTTTGGTTATGCTAGCCATGCCAGCAGCTTCGTTTCTAACGCTTGCAAATAGCATCAAGAGGGCAAAAATTTCAAGCGCCACTAAAATAGTGTGAAATTTATGCGACTCGTGGCTCAAAACGCCACCACCACTTAGCACAGATATAGCGTTTGCGCTAAGACCTGTTGATATGGCTGAGATAGTAAATAGTATCGGTAGCCATATGCTTGCCCATAGTGGGATCGCTTTTACAACATATAAAAGTAGTCCAGTATAACCCATCACTCCAATTGCAAGTAGCGAGCCAAAACTAAGCATCATATCGCAAATTTTGCCACCTTTTTTAACTTGTAAAAGCACGAGCACGCTAACTATTATAAAAAATGTTAGAAGATATGTGCCGATACTCATTATAGAAACTGGTCTTGTGTAAAGGCCTATGATCTTAGCTGGATTGATCGCCGCACTTGGTGCTAGGTCAAATAGCAAAAGTAAAGTTCCAACTATGACCGCTACTGGCGCTAGCAAAAATCCAAATTTGTAAAATTTCTCATCAAGCTTGCCCAAAAAGCCTTTGTAGGCTAAAGCCGAGCACAAAAATGTCCCAGCACCTAAACCACCCAAAAACAGATATATGACTATGAGCCATCCCCAAGTTGTTTGTTCCATTATCTATCCTTTAACTCTTAAAAGTTAGAAGAGCTCTTGACTGCTCTATCTCGTTTTCAAGATATAAATTTAAAAAATCAGCAAAGCTCGCATAAGCTTCTAAATTTGTAGCTTCCTTACAGCGAGAGCTAAATTTATAAAACCACTCAAACGGATGAGTGCGGATGAAGTCATATTTTTTATGTAAAATTTCATCCATCTTCTCTTTTTTGTCTGCTTGTAAGGCATTGAAACTTAGAAAGTAAAGGTATTGCAGCTCGTATCCGATGAAATCATCTGGAAATTTATCAAACTGCTCTTTACTAAGCTTTAGACCAGAGCTCTCATAAAAGCTTCGCACCTGCATGGTCTTTTCGCCAAACATCGTTTTATAATCAAAATAAACCGACTCGTATGGCTCGGCCTTTGGGTGTCTTGGCCCTACAAAAAGTCTGTTAAATTCATATCTTAGCTCATCTAGCAAATTTAGATCATCTTTGCACTTATTTAGCCAAAGTATGAAGTCGTGATTTTTAAATTTATCACTAAAATTAAGGCTGAGGCTTATGAGCTCATCTAAATTTTGCTCTCTAAGCTCCACTAAGAAAAATCGCCTTAAAAAGTCTTCAACACTAAGGCTAACGCTAAGCTTTTCTTTGACCTTATCCATCTTTTACTCTTTAATGTATGAATTCATTTCGCTTCATTCTTGGATAAAAGCGGATGTTTGGCTTGGTAAAGAAGTGTTTAAAGCCTGGCATCTCTTTTTGCATACCAGCACTATCGCTGACGTTGCTATCAACTAGCTTTAGTACTCCACACGGACAGCCAGCCACACAAGCTGGTTCTTCGCCGCGCTCAAGTTTTTCGGCACAGAGGTTGCACTTTTGAGCTTTGCCATCTTTGCCTTTTGTGATAGAGCCGTAAGGGCAAGCCATCAAGCAGTATCCACAGCCTATGCACTTATCATGAAGTGGCTGTACGACACCATTTTCTAGCTTGATATATGCTCCAACTGGACAGACATCCATACAGGCTGGCTCGTCGCAGTGATGGCAAGAGTGAGTTATAAAGATCTCTTTTTCTATGCCATCTTCATGTATCATAAGACCATCAACATGTCTCCAGTTTATATCTGGATCTTGGTTGTGATAGACTTGACATGAAATTTCACAAGCCTTACAGCCTATACAAAAGTTATAATCAAATAAAAATCCTTGTTTTCTTTTCATCTTAGACTCCTTTACATCTCTTGTTTAGCTGCTTTTTTTACTTCGCAAAAGCTAGCTGTATAGGTTGAGCCATTTCCTAGGTCACTAACGCCATCAGAGCAAAGTATATTTGCCCCAGTTCTTGATTTTGTCACTTTTACCCAGATGTTGTTCCACGCATATACTATGCCTGGGTTCATTTGATTTGTCTCGACTGCTGTAAAGACAGCTGTTCCCTTTTCGTTTGTTGCCTCAACTGTATCTCCGTTTTTGATACCGCGGGCTTGCATATCTTCACGTGTCATAAATAGCTCAGCATTACCCTTAACGATAACCCTTTTTAAGATATAAGGCATATTGCCCCAGTTTGAGTTATCTTGGAGCTGAGTACCTGGCGTCATGAAATAAAGCGGATATTTTTTGAGATAGTCTTTTCCAAATTTATTGCTCTTTTCATAGTAGTCCCAGTCAGTTTCAAGGTCTATTACCGGATGATATCCTGCGTCTTTAAAGGTTTGTGAGTAAAGCTCGCATTTTCCACTCTTTGTGCCAAAGACTAGTTTGTCTTTTGGTGCATAAGGGTAGTATGGTAACTGATCCTTCATAGTTTCAGGCGTTCTAAATGGCTTGATCCAGCCGACTGATTTTAGTTTTTCATAGGTGATGTTTTGTTTTTTGGCAAATTCTGTATCCAAAAAGCGTCTGCAAACTGTTTCGCTATCCCAGTTAAAGCACTCTTCTGTATAGCCCATAGCTTTTGCAAGAGCGTTGAAGAACTCTAAATTTGTCTTAGCTTCGCCAAGAGGTTTTACACTTTGAGCGTTGTAGCAAACATATCCAGAAATTTGGTCGTTTTGGATATCCTCACTCTCCATAAATGTAACACCAGGTAGCACATAGTCAGCATAGTCGCAAGTATCGATATCATATGGATCAAGGACAACTAAGAAGAAGTCATCGTCCATTATGCGTTTTTTGATCAAATTTGTATTTGGCGCTGTTACCATTAAATTTGAGTTGTAGTTGATGCATGCCTTAATGACCGTGTTTATAGGCTTATCAAGATATGTTGGATTTTCTTTTTGTATGCCTTTACCAAATTCTATATAGCTTACTTGCTGTCTTTCTATCTTTTTGCCATCTTTATCTTTTGGAGATAGGTCTGGCATGCAGTTGTCGAAATTAAAGCAGCCTTTTACATGTACGTATGCCCAAAATAGTCCGCCACCAAGCTTTGTCAAGGCGCCAGTTAAAACAGGTAAAAATGTAACCGCACGAACAAGTCTTGCTCCGTTAAAGTGTCTTTGTCCGCCGTCGCCGTGCATGATAGCTGGTGCTTTTGCGTGAGCGTACTCTCTAGCAAAGACTTTGATCTGATCTACACTTGCTCCGCACATCTCAGATAGCTCGCCATAGGTATAGAGTGAGCACTCGTGTACTAGATCTTCAAAGCCAGTGGTATATTTTTCTACAAATTCATGATCATATAGATCTTCTTCTATTAAAAATTTACAGACCGCTAGACAAAATGCAGGGTCACTAGATGGTTTTAGCTGGATAAACATATCAGCTTGGTTTGCTAGTGGAATTCTTATCGTATTTATAACGATGATCTTTCCACCTCTTTTTTTAACACGGTGAGCAAATCTTATCCAGTGTACGGCTGTGTAAGCTTCGTTTGATCCCCAGCTAATGTACATATCACTCTCGTCGATCTCAAGTGCATCTTTTGAGAAGTCAGTACCTATAACGCTAGGAGTGCCCGCGTATCTTGGCCAGTCACAAGGGTTTCTAACAAGTCTTGTGGCTCCATATTTTTCAAAGAAATTTCCCGGTGCGATAGTTTTTGAGATATGTCCTTCGTTGCCAGAGTAGACAAACTCGGTCAAGGCTTCGCCGCCAAATTTCTCTTTTATCTCAGTTAGCTTTGCAGCTATCTCTTTTAAGGCTTGATCCCAGCTTATCTTCTCCCATTTTCCTTCGCCTTTTTTACCGACTCTTTTCATAGGGTGCATGATGCGGTCGGCATTATATAGGTGCATGGCATAGGTGTGACCTTTGACGCAGACTGTGCCTTGCGTTAGTGGGTGCTTTGGATCGCCTTTTATGCTTACCATTTTGCCGTCTTTGATCTCAGCGATCATCGAACAGGCATCACGGCAGTTTCTAGGACAGGTTAGGTAGTGGTACTCTACATTTTCCTCGTTCTTGTAGGATTTTGGGTTAAAATCCACCTCAAATTGCTCCATACCAAATAGGCTAGGAGCTGTTCCAGCTGCTGCTAGAGCTGCTCCCGTGCCTTTTAGGAAAGAACGTCTTTGCATGTTTTCTCCTTAAATTTGATAGCTATTTCATCTCAAAGATAAAAACTTTATTCTCTTTGCCTTCTCGTGAGAAGATGTAAAATTTATTATCTTTGATCGCTAATGCTCTTGGGTTATTTACCCCACTAAAACTAAATGCCTCGTCTATCTCTTTGGTGGTTAAATTTAACTTTAAAATAGTTGAGAAATTTTTGCTTAAAAGATAGAGCGCACCAGGCTCCACATCAACACCAGTAATGTAATAATTGTTTAAATTTCTACCTTCTTTTAGCTCTAAATTTGCTCCTGCTTTTGGCATAAATTCTTCTAAGATCATCTTGTCATCACCATCAAATATAGCCACACTCCAGTAGTCTCTAACGTCATTTGGCACGCTAGCTGTGAAAAATTTATTCTCGCTTTCTAAGTAGTCCCAGCCCAAGACATACTGCTGTTTTGATCTAATGGTAGAAAATCTACCCTTGTTACCAAGGTCATTTAGCTTCCACGCGTCATATCCAGCTAATAGGTGCCTCCACTGGCTATTTTGCTCGTCTTTACTAAGGTTGCTAGCTGGCTCATAAAATACAAAAGTTTTGTTGTAACTTATCATGCCAAGCTCTTTTTTATACCAAGTAGCCCCGACTGTTGCCTCCATCTCCATTATAAAATGACGGTCGTGCTTAGCATAACTTAGAGGCTTTAAATTCTCATCTGCGATGTAAAATTCATTGTCGTTTGAGACAATGGCAAAGTGCTTTTTGCTCTCATCGTAGTCGGCTCCAGTTATTGCATTATCATTTTGCAAATTTAGAGTGAGCGTATCTTTAAGACCTAGCTCTTTTGTGTTTTGGATCGCTCCATTTTTACTATCCATGTCAAAGTTAAACCCAAAAGCAAGGCTTACTAATGCGATAAAAAATATTAGTTTTTTCATCTTTTACTCCTTACTGTGCTAGGTCTGGAAGCTCAGGGTTCCAGTCAAATCTAAAATCAAGCGAGCTATCCCAGTGGTCTTTCTCCCAGAACCATTTTGAAGGATCGATACTCATTCTTGGTGGTGTGCTAGATCCTAGATATGGTGGCGGACCAGAAGCTATAAAGGCTTGAACGCAGTTTGCAAGGATGATCACGATAAAGACTAAATTTGCAAATTTGCCAAGTGGCAAGTAGCTTAGAAAGTCGCCGTATTCGCCATTTGAGCTTTTTTGCATTATAAGGCCCAAATTTTTGCTAAACAAAAATATAAAAGCTAAAAATATGATCACACAAAAATCAACAACCATAACCCAAAACTGAGTGTGGGCACCTAAAATTTCAAGGCCAAAACCTTGTTTGATGTCAAGATAGCCGCCAAATGTTCCATCTAGGCTGTAGTGGATAAAGCCATTAAATATGCCCCAGCAAGCCATTAGTAAAAGTGCTGCTAGATAGCCAGGCTTTAGTCCGTACCTGATGATAAAAAGCGCTATTAGGCTGATAGCTATCATCGTGATCCTCTCGGCCCAGCACATTACGCAAGGGTTATCACCTAGCCCAAAGCCAAGTACTAAGCAGGCGATACCAACTGGAAGTGCCACAAGAGCGGTGATGGCCAGTGACATAAGGTTGAAAAAGCCTTGTTCGTTTGCTGGGATTTCGTTTTGTTTTGTTTGCATCTTGCCCTCCTAAAAGTTGCCTATTGGCAAGACTACCCATAAATTTACGTAAAATTCTAGTGCAACTAGTATTACGCACCCCAAAGCCATACAGGACGTTGCTATTTTCTTCATTTGTGGCTTTATGTATAAGATAAGCCCACTAATCAGAAATAGCGTCAAAATTAGAAATTCCATTTTGAGCTCCCAATTTGTAAATTTTCAACCTTATGTCACTGGCCATCACCGCTCTTGTGGCACTTCCAGTTGGTATCGC
>NZ_CABPUX010000005.1:0-1214 GCF_902460715.1 Campylobacter concisus
GTATATTAATACTAAATTATATTTTTATATTAATACATCTAAGACGAATTTGAGTCAGATAGTCTAAAACTATGTGAATTATTGATTTAACAATAGTAAATTTCAATCATTTGCTAGCAAACTTTAGTATTTAACTGGCGGTAGAAATAATGTTTAAATTTAACTCATTGATAGCTGGCTTTAGATCATCCCAACAAAGACATCTTTTGTAGTTCTGCCTGCGTCCAAAATATTAAGATAACACATTCAAATAAAAGGCTTTAAAATATTTATACTTACTTATAGTTGGTTAGTAATTATCAGTGATTAAAATTTTAACAAAAACAAGCATCAAAACCGTTAAGAAATTATCTAAGATAGAATACTCTCCAGTCCGCCAAAGTTGAAAAAATACAACACCACTACCACCTACCAACCAATACAGCCACACCTTTACTCAAGAGATAAAAACAAGCCTGCCATTTCGTCAGCTCCCGCATCCGTTCTAACAGTTTAGTGCTTTAAAGACACTCCTTTTAACATCAGGCGTCACAGCCAAGGCCAAAGATAGCATAACTCCATATCTAGCTTATGCTCTTTTAGCTGTCTCGTGCTCTAGCTCTTGTCACCAATACTTATAGCTATACCACCACCTGCTTTGGTGTTTTTAGTCATGCATCTATTATGTCTTTTGTATTGGATTAAAATTTTGCGTCATCAAATAGTGCTTTTAGTAGGCTTTTAACCTTATAACATAAATTTACCCTACCTATATTTTTACTATTTAATAAAAACATTTTTATTTAATAACTATAAAGGATCTATACGTATTACATTTTTAACCACACCAGCTAAAAAGTAATAAAGTAAACAATAGATAAATAATATATTTCAAATAAAAATTATAAAAATAAGCACTACATAAAGATGAATAACCCAATAACATAAAAACAAATATAAAAAATTTACTACATTTAATCAATAAAACCTAATTAAAAAAATAAAAACCAATGTTTTATACTTAAATAGAAATAAACACTAATAAAAACTAGGATTAAAATATAAGAATTAAAGCAGATAAAAACAAAGCCCGCAACGACCTACTTTTCCAACATCCCAGTAAGGGAGAGTATCATCAGCCAGGACGAGCTTAGCTTCTTGGTTCGAGATGGAGCAAGGCGTTTCCTCGTCTGTATAGTCACGGGCAGTGTTAAATAAAAGATATATTAGCTAAA
>NZ_CABPUX010000006.1:0-1203 GCF_902460715.1 Campylobacter concisus
TGTGTTGCTAGGTCCGTTTATGCTAGTTATCATTTTAACTCCCCCTTACGCCTTTATATCAACATCTCTTTTTATACCAAGCATATCTACTAGATATTTTCCAGCTGGGTTTTCGTTTAGCTCTTTTACTAAATTTAAAGGCGGCATGCTAAATTTTAAAAAGCTATCCATAAAGTCTTTGCTCTTTTTGCCATCTTTATCTATCTCACCAAAGAGTAGCTTTAGCATTTTTAGATTATGCTCCATCATCTTTTTAAATGATAGTTCGTCTTCTTCATATCCCCTACGTCTATCTTCAGGAGTGCTGACAAAGCCACTTTGTAAGTCGATATAGACAAAGTCTCTTTTAGACCTAATATGATCTTGCATATATTTAGGCATGCCAGCTATATCGTTATCAGTAGCATTTATAAAGCCAGGTCCAAATTTCATCTCGCCCATTAGATCAAACAGCTCAAATGCCCTATTAAATTCTTTGCTATCTATGCTCTTATCGTAGCCTTCTCTTTTGCCTTTTGCGGTTGTCTCGCCCTCTCTTACATCAAGGTTGTTGTTTATAACGGCTGCTATAAGTCCGCCTTTAGTTATTGAGCCGTCTTTATTAGTGTATTTCTCTCCATGCGGATCGATAAAAACACCACTGCCTACACTCTCTTTGCCGCCATTGTTATTGTTAAAGATATCTGTTGTTGGCTTTAGTGGCTGCCTGCCATCTCCACCATTAAAGCTTGGGTTGAAAAAAAGCGTGCTTATCATCTGCTTATTTGACTCTTTGCCGTTAAAATCAGCCGCAGCCGAGCCAAATTCATGAATGGAGTTATGGATTTTAGTTACTTGCATACTTTGGCGGTTATAAGAAAAGCCTTGAGGGAAATTTCTTATCTCGTCTAAGCTAAAGCTATCTTTTGAGTTTAGTGTGTCTTCGCCAACTACTTGGGAGAGGATTTTGTAGGCATTATTTACGGTTTTTAGTATATCGATGCTGTCAAAAGTCCTTTGCATATAGTCAGACTGCGTCTCTATCCTTACTAACGACTCCAGCGTGCTTGAGTGAATTTTATAGTCACTTGGGATGCCAGCTTGCTTATTAAACTCATCTGTAAAGTAGCCATCCTTATCTACCTTGTAGCCTAAAACTAAAGAGCTGGTTTGGTTGGTGGCAACTTTGGTTGATACCTTTATGTTCTGCTCTAAATTTAAGGG
>NZ_CABPUX010000007.1:0-1070 GCF_902460715.1 Campylobacter concisus
GGATGGTTACTTTACAGATGAGTTTAATAAACAAGCTGGCATACCAAGTGATTATAAAATTCACTCAAGCACGCTGGAGTCATTAGTCAGGATAGCGACGCAGCCTGACTATATGCAAAGGGTTTTTGACAGCATCGATATACTAAAAACCGTAAATAATGCCTACAAAATCCTCTCACAAGTAGTTGGCGAAGACACGCTAAATTCAAAAGATAGCTTTAGCTTAGATGAGATAAGAAATTTCCCTCAAGGCTTTTCTTATGATCGTCAAAGTCTGCAAGTAGATCAAAGATATGCTAGTGCTAGTGAGTATTCTGCGGTAGAAGATAGCTTTGTGCATACGCCAACAAAGACCATAAGCACGCTCTTTTACAATGGCTCTTTGTCTATTGCGGCAGATAAGCAGATACATCCAAAAAACGTAACATACATCTTTAACAACGCAAATGGCGGTAAAGAAAACACGGTCATTGGTATATTTATGGATCCACACGGAGAAAAATACACTAACAAAGATGGCTCCATAACTAAAGGTGGTCTTATAGCTGGCGTGCTAAATCACAACCTAGACATATAGGAGGGCGAAACCACTGCGATAGGCAAATATGGCGGCTATGATAAAAACATCAACACAAAAGAATTTCAAAGGTCATTTAATGCCTTTAACGCTATGTGGCAAATGGCTTATGGGGTAAATTTCTCAAAAGCAGATGATGGTGCTGTCTCTATGCTGCCTGATTATATGCAAGATTATGTGAGACACAGACAAAGCCTTGATAAATTTAGCGACCAAGAAGACGAACTATCATTTAAAAAGATGATGGAGCATAATCTAAAAATGCTAAAGCTACTCTTTGGTGAGATAGATAAAGATGGCAAAAAGAGCAAAGACTTTATGGATAGCTTTTTAAAATTTAGCATGCCGCCTTTAAATTTAGTAAAAGAGCTAAACGAAAACCCAGCTGGAAAATATCTAGTAGATATGCTTGGTATAAAAAGAGATGTTGATATAAAGGCGTAAGGGGGAGTTAAAATGATAACTAGCATAAACGGACCTAGCAACACACCGA